>NZ_JASITC010000005.1:0-322915 GCF_030063405.1 Rhodococcus sp. H29-C3
TACTCACCGGAATGGTGCCTCTCGAACTCGCTGGATTGTTACCTTCGCAAGTTCAATCTTCCCAGTTCAGGGCACCATTCCTCTGAACTGACACTCGGTCGAGCTCAATTCGCGTGAAAGCCCGAGGTTAGTGCGTGAGGTCGATTCGGGTAGACGATGACTACGGGGTGGGCCGTCGAGGCCGCACCGACCACCACTTCGCACAATGACGGGAAGCCAGGCCAACGAGGCAACAGGGAGCAACAGGAGCAGTCCTATTATCAACATGGCTCATTATTGGACTGTGATAGCCGAGATTTACTAGGGCCTGTGTGTGAAACTGGACTGATGTCATTCCGCGTCGGCTCGTCGGTTGATTCCACTGATTCCACTGATTCCACCGGTTCCCAGTCCGAGGTGGATGCGCGCACGCTTGCGGGGCTGATGGGGTCGGTCAAGATCGAAGGGTTGCCGCTCTACCGTTCGTTGGCGAATCAGTTGCGAGGAATCATTGCCGACGGCACCGTCCCGGCGGGCAAGAGGTTGCCGCCCGAGCGGGTGATGTCGGCCCAACTCGGCGTCAGCCGTGTGACGGTCACCTCTGCGTACCGGGAATTACGCGAGCAAGGTTGGGCGGCAGCGATACACGGGGCAGGCACCTTCGTCGCGGTCCCCAGCAACGAGAGTTCCTGGGTATCGATGATGGGCTCGGAGGGTTCGAGCGTTCTCGATTTCGTCAATGCGGCGCCGGAGGCCTCGCCGTTCCTTGCGGCTGCTCTTGTGGACGCGGTGTCGGCACTGGCGAAGACCATGTCAGGGCACGGCTACGCACCACCGGGCACCTCGGATCTACGCAGAGCCATCGCGGACAGATACTCCCATCGTGGTCTACCCACCACTCCGGACCAGGTGCTGGTAGTCTCGGGTGCGGGTGACGCAATGCATCTCGTGCTGGATACGTTCGTCAGACCCGGCAACCGCGTCTTGATAGAGCACCCGACATACCCGGGGGCACCGGAACTATTGGAGAGCTTCGGCGCCCTTCCTGTCCCGGTGGCGGTCGACGCGGGTAACCCCGACGCGTTGGTCGAGGACGTGGATCGTGCCGCGCGCCAGAACGCCCCGACGCTTGCCTACTTCATGCCGGACTTCTCGAACCCGTCGGGCAACCGGATGACAGCCGATGGCAGGCGCAGGCTGGCGGCGACGTTGGCTCGGCACGGCGTGTTGACCATCGTGGACGAAGTCGCCGCCGATCTGACACTGGATCATTCGGATCCCCTCGAGCCCTTCGGAGTTCCCGTTCCAGGTACGGCAACCATCTCGATAGGATCGTTGAGCAAGACGGTGTGGGGTGGGCTCCGGGTCGGGTGGGTGAGATCGGATCAGCAGCTGATCTCCCGTATGGCTCGGGTGTACAACCGTCGCCAATTGTCGGTCTCCATGGTCGAGCAAGCCGCCGCTGTCCGATTGTTCGCGATGTTCGACAATATTGTCGCCGAGCGCGTTGCAGGCTTACGTGAGCGCAGAGATCTGCTCGTCTCACGGGTGGTGGCCCAGTTGCCTGACTGGACATTTCGCGTTCCCGACGGGGGGTTGTCGCTGTGGTGCGGACTGCCGCAGGGGTTGTCCTCGCAGGATCTGGTTCGTCGTGCAGCCACCCGCGATCTGCTTCTCGTCTCGGGAACCAGATTTGGAACCGGCTATGCCTTCGACGATAAGCTGCGCATTCCCTTCACCCGATCCGCTTCGGAAATCGTTGCGGCGGTGGATGTACTGGCTAAAGTTGCAACCGGAGATCTCGGCCTGCGGGGCGATGCGCCCGCCGTCGAGCACATCGTCTGAAGTTGTTCACCCCAGATCGAAGCGGGCAGTTCGTAGATCGACACGGCCGTCGCGAATCTCGACGCCCTCACCCTGTAGCTCGGCGAGTTGCCGTGTCGCCAGATGCGCGGCCGGTCTTCCGTTGGCGGGCACGACCCGGTGCCAAGGTAGGTCGGCCGAATCGGTGCGCATGATCCACCCGACTGTTCGAGGACTCGACAATCCTGCGGCCGCTGCGATATCGCCGTAGGTGACAACCCTTCCCGGCGGAACCGAGGCAACGATCTCGCGTACCCGTTCGACGTGTTTCTCCGTGATCGCAGCCATCTACAGCAATTCGAGGACCAACTTGGCAACCTCTTTGGGTTTCGCCTGGGCAACCATGTGATTGCAATCCAACTGGACAAGAGTGAGATTCTCGCCCAATTGCGTGCGGAATGCGGCCTTCAGTTCCTTGCTGACGTACGGCGGCTGCACCCTCTTTGCCTGAACGACGACGGTCGGTGTACCCGTCGGCGGTACCAGCAGCGGCCTGGCCAGTTCACCCCAGGACGCGACTATTGCAGCGGTGGAAGTCCGCCACTTGACGCGGCCGTTGTCCATCGTCTCGAGGTGCTGTTCGACCTCGAGATCGAGTAGCGCCTGCGGTACGTCGGCCCAAGCACCGTTGATCTTCTCGGCCTTTGCTTCCGCGGCGTCCGTGTAGTCGGAATGCACCGCAGTCAGCTCGGCCACTTCGAGCAGGTCGACGGGGTCGAGTTCGATAGCCGGATCGAGCAGAACGAGCCCGCGGACGAGCTCGGGATGCTTCACCGCAAGGTGGACCGCCAACGCACACCCGTACGAATGGCCGACGACGAGAACAGGACCGTGGGCATGGTTGTCGAGAAGCGTCTTCAGCCCATCCACCTGCGCACCGATATCCCACGGCGGCGTCCAAGGCGAACGGCCGTGGCCGATCAGGTCCGGAGCGAGCACCCGGGCCTGCGGAAGATAATTGTCGGCAAGGTCACCCCAGCGAGCACCGTGGCCGGTCATCCCATGGATTGCGAGGATCTCGGGTCCGGTGTCCGGGCCGTACTGGTGAAAGTTCAATTCTGGCACTGCTGACACTATGCCGCATCGCGGCCGACCAACATCACGTGGACGAGAATTCGAGCATCGAACACGCGCGGGTGAGGGTCTGTCGGTGGCGCATGATCGAATCTTCTCCATGACTACGGCGAATCCGAGCGGAGTACCGGCCATCGGCGGCGGTACCACCACACTCGTTCGGGCGCCCAAGACGAAGTCCCCTCGCCGCATCTGGACTGGGCCCGCTGCCCGCCTTCTTTCCAGCGATGAGAATGCGGCTCGAGCCGCATCGAACGGATCGCCCGGATGGAACCCGTGGCAAGTACTCGGTGGCCCGGGTACGGGAAAGACCGCACTGGTCGCCGACTACGCAGTGTCGCGGATTGTGTGTGGCGACCCAGAATCGGTGCTGGTACTCACGCAATCGAAGCGCGCTGCCACGGCGGTCCGGGAGGAAATAACGGCTGGACTGTTCGCCGGGGAGCAGGCGCCACGTGCAACTCGCGAGCCACTGGTTCGGACCGTTCACTCGTATGCATTCGCCGTCCTCCGCCTGCAGGCAGCCATCTACGGCAATCCACCACCACGATTGCTCACCGGTGCCGAGCAAGACGCAGTGGTGCGAGAGATGCTGCGGGGAGACATCGAAGACGGGGCCGCCGATTGGCCCGAACGAGTGCGTCCTGCTCTCGGTATGTCGGGATTCGTCACCGCGGTTCGTGACTTGATGCTCCGCTCGGCCGAGCGTGGCCTCGGCCCGGAAGATCTCGTCAAGCTCGGACGTCGGCACACGCGTCCCGAGTGGGTCGCGGTCGGAAAGTTCGCGGCCAGGTACGAGCAGTCGATGTTGCTGCGTGGCGCTGTCGGAGTAGAAGCAGCGGGAGCGACGGCTCCTGGCCTCGATGCTGCCGAGCTCATCGGCAGCGCGCTCATGGCGTTCGCCACCGACCCCGAGTTGCTGGCGTCCGAGCGCGCTCGGATCAGACATCTAGTGGTGGACGATGCCCAACATCTCGACCCCCAGGCGGCGCAGCTGATTCGGCTCATCGGCATCAACACCGAGAGCACGGTAATAGCCGGAGATCCGGACCAGTCCGTGTTCACTTTCCGTGGTGCCGATCCTTCGTTCGTCGCCGATCTTGCAGAGCCTGGTTCGGAGCGGCGGATCGTCCTCGATCGAAACTTCCGCAGTAGCAGAGAGATTGCCGAGATCACCGGACCGATCGCGGGCAGGCTCTCCGGAACTGGAAGACACCGAGGTGCCGAAGCGGTGGGAGGGCCTAGATACGGTCCAACTCGCACCCTGGTGCAGACCCTGCCGTCAGTGGCAAAGGAAGCGGCCCTCATCGCCGACACGATGCGACGAGCACATCTCGACGACGGAATGCCCTGGTCGGACATGGCCGTCGTAGTGCGATCCGTGCCCAGGACGATCGCGCCCTTGCGACGGGCGTTGCAGTCCGCGGGTGTACCGATCGTCACGCCTGCCTCCGAGATTCCCGTGCATCGGCAACACGGGGCGGTCGGTCTACTGCTCGTGCTGCGGGCGATCGTCGATGAATCCTTCGACGGCGAAGACGCTTTGGCGTTGTTGTCCGGCCCGATCGGCGGTGCGGATCCGGTGAGCCTGCGCAGGTTGCGCCGCGGGATACGCCGTATCGAGCTCTCCTCGGGAGGCGAACGAGATTCTGCCGAACTGTTGCGCACCGTGATCGTCGGTACTGCGATCCCCACTGACTCCGAGGACCGCGATCCGTCAGCCGTCCCCAGTGCCCGCTTTGTCTCAGCGTTGTCCGATGTCGAATCCGCGCCGCTGCGCAAGGTACTCGGTGTCGTCCGTAAAGCGTCCGCTCGCCGAGGCCGTGGAGTCGAGGACGTGTTGTGGGCAGCGTGGCAGGCATCGGGCTTGGAGAGGCGCTGGGCTGCCAGCTCGACGCGGGGGGGATCCACTGGCGCGCAGGCCGATCGAGATCTCGACGCCGTCGTCGCGTTGTTCGAATCAGCCGCTTCGTATGTCGACCGGTTACCCCAGGCGGGACTAGCAGGTTTCGTCGACTACATCTCCGGACAACAGATTTCGACGTCCAACTCCATCCGTTCGTCCGTGCAACCCGACGCCGTCACGGTGCTGAGTGCGCACTCAGCAGCTGGTCGGGAATGGGAACTGGTCGCCGTCGCGGGCGTTCAGGAAGGCTTGTGGCCGGGGCTTCGCTCGCGGGGAAGTCTTCTGGGTACCGAGGCTCTGGTCGATCTCGCTGCCGGAATTGCCGATGCCGGCGAGCTCATCGATGACAAGCTGTCGAAGACTGCACCCCTGCTGGCAGCGGAACGCAAGCTTTTTTTCGTCGCCTGCTCGCGCGCGCGATCGGTGCTATTGGTGACCGCGGTGGATTCGAGTACTGGAGACACCGATCTGGTGAGGTCTCGATTCATCGACGAGCTACAGGGGAGGGGCGAGCCGGATCTCGATGCGTCCCAAGCCCCGCCGGCATACGTGTCCGGTCGCATCCTGGCACTGCCGATGCTCGTCGCAGAACTACGCAGTGCGGTATGTGATCCGATTGTCGCAGAAGATGATCCAGCCAAACACGACCGGGCCGCGCAGCAACTTGCTCGGCTAGTACAGGCAGGTGTGAAAGGAGCGGACCCGAAAGAGTGGTTCGGTATCGGTGGAGTCAGTACCGACTCTCCGCTGTGGGTCCTCGCGGACGGGCCGGTACCTCTCTCACCCTCCACCGTCGAGCAGCTCACCACGTGTCCTCTGCGTTGGATGCTCGATCGGCACGGCGGAAACGACGGCGCCAATACGCACGCCGTCACCGGCACCCTCGTGCATACCCTCGTGCAGGCCGTGGCAGGCAATATGCCACCCGAGCAGGTGCGGCGGGCACTCGAAACTGCGTGGGATGGTGTGGACCTGGGTTCGCAATGGTATTCGCGGCATGAGTTGGACAGAACCGGAGCCATGTTGAACACCTTCGAGACATGGCTTCGCGGTACTCGCGGCGAACTTACCGAAATAGGCGTCGAAGTCGAGGTCGACGGAATTCTGGAGTCACGGTCGGAAGGAGAACCGTCGGTAGCTCTTCGTGGACGGATCGACAGACTCGAGCGTGATGTCGACGGACGGCCCGTGATCATCGACGTCAAGACTGCCAGGACCGTGATGTCGAAGGAAGACGCCCGCAGACATAGTCAGCTGGCGACGTATCAGGTCGCCGCAGCGGCGGGTGCCATCGAAGGTGAGCCGGCGGGAGAACCAGGAGGAGCGCGTCTGGTGTTCGTGGCCAAATCCCACAACAAGGACGGGGCGACGCAGCGAATCCAGCAGGCGCCGACACCGGAGGTCCTCGAGCAGTGGCGTGATGCCGTGCACGAGGCCGCGTCCGCAACACAGGGGCCGACGTTCGTCGCCTTCGTCAACGACGGGTGTCGACACTGCCCCGTGAAATCGAGTTGCCCAGCGCACGAGACCGGCAGACAGGTGACCGACCGATGATGGCTCGTTCCAAGAATCGGGCTCCGATCGATGTCGGTTCAGCTCGAATCGATCCGATCGAACTGGCGAGCGCTCTCGGTCAGAAGCATCCACCGACCCCCGAACAAGCCGCTGTCATTGCATCTGCGTTCGGACCGACGCTCGTGGTCGCCGGAGCCGGCGCCGGTAAGACCGAAACGATGGCGGCCCGAGTGGTGTGGATGGTTGCCAACGGCTTCGTGGACCCGGACAGCGTTCTCGGGCTCACCTTCACCAGAAAGGCTGCGCAGCAACTGACGTCGAGGATCCGGGCTCGCTTGGCGCGTCTCGCGGGATCGGATGTCGTGCGGGCACTCGACCCCAGTCTGCAGCTGCGTGACCGCATCGTGAGCGGAGAACCAGAGGTCAGCACCTACCACTCGTACGCCGGACGATTGTTGACCGAGCACGGACTCCTGTTGCCGATCGAGCCTTCTGCCACGTTGCTCTCGGAAACCGAACTGTGGCAACTCGCCCACCGTGTCGTCAGCACCTGGGACGGAGACCTCGATACCGACCGCAACCCGACCTCGATCACCGAGACCGTGCTGGCGCTGTCGGGGCAACTCGCCGAGCATCTTGTCGATCCCGATGATCTGCGACAGGCACACACAGATCTGGACAAGCTCGTGCACACTCTCGCGCCAGGTGCTGGGCAGCGCGGCGGACCCACGAAAGAACTTCTCGACATTCTCGATGCGCAACATAAGCGAGTTGCGCTGTTGCCCCTCGTGAGCCGCCTCGCCGAGACACTTCGACGTGAGGGGGCACTCGACTTCGGGAGTCAGATGTCCATGGCTGCACGAGTCGCTGCCGAGCATCCTGAGGTAGGCCGTTCCGAGCGAGAACGATTCCGGCTGGTGCTGCTCGACGAATACCAAGACACCGGGCACGCTCAACGAGTGTTGCTGTCTTCACTGTTCGGAGGAGGTTCCGATTCCACCCTTGCCTTGACAGCAGTGGGAGATCCAATGCAGTCGATCTACGGTTGGCGTGGAGCTTCGGCGGCCAACCTTCCGCGCTTCGCGACGGATTTTCCGTTGGCGGGAGGTGCACCTGCCCCGCGGCTCGAGCTGTCGACCAGTTGGCGCAACCCACCGGAGGCACTCGAGCTGGCCAACCTCGTCACGGCGCCGCTCCGGCAAACAGGAGTCAGTGTGCCGACACTTCGCGCACGTCCAGGGGCCACCCCTGGTGATGTTCGATTGACGGTCACCGACACAGTGCTCAGTGAACGTGAGTGGGTGGGCGACCGGATAGCAGGGGAGTATCGGTCCGCAGCCGAGAACGGACGTACACCCCCCACCGCTGCAGTGCTGGTGCGGCGCAACGCAGACGCCGAACCGATTGCCGAGGTTCTGCGTGAACGAGGCCTTCCGGTAGAGGTCGTGGGGCTCGGCGGCCTGCTCCACATCCCCGAAGTCGCCGACGTGATCGCGATGCTCAGAGTAGTGGCCGATCCGTTGGCAGGTAGCGCAGCAATGCGGATTCTCACCGGGTCCCGCTGGCAAATCGGTGCCGCAGACCTTCGTGCGCTTTCTCGCCGGGCCAGAGAACTGGGCATAAGGTCCGGCTATGGAGCAGTGGGACGCGTCGAGGATGCCGCCGAACTGGACGCTGCGCTCGGGAGCTCGTTGCCCGGTGAGCACTCCGAAGATGCGGGTCTGGCGGACGCAATCGCCGATCCAGGCCCAGCAGAGCACTATTCGGAGGTGGGCCGACGCCGTATCACTGCACTCGCCGCAGAACTGCACACGTTGCGTGAGCGCATCGGTCAGCCTTTGACCGAGCTCGTCGCAGACATCGAACGGCTGATGGGAATCGGGACCGAGGCTCAGGCACGTACACCGTTCACAACTGGTGGAGACGTCGGCCGGGAACATCTCGACGAGTTCGCCGGTGTCGTTGCCGATTACGCAGACAACCCCAAGGCAACGATCACAGGGTTCCTTTCTTTCCTCGCGGCCGCGGAAACAGTCGAGAACGGTTTGGCCCCCGGCGAGGTCGAGGTGTCACCGCATCGTGTGCAGGTGCTCACGGTGCACTCGGCGAAGGGTCTTGAATGGGAAGTCGTTGCTGTCCCTCATGTCTCGAAGGGCGTGTTCCCGTCGTCGACTGCATCGTCGACCTGGCTCGGCGCAATGGCCGAGCTACCGCCTGCCCTCCGCGGAGACAGAGCGCTCGATGCGGAGGGTTCCGACGGTGTGCCCGTGTTGGATCTGAGTGAGCTGTACAGCAGAAAGGATCTCCAAGAAGCTGTCGGTCGGCACAAGGACGCGCTGGCCCGTCGCCGTCTCGCCGAGGATCGACGATTGTTCTACGTTGCGCTTACCCGAACGGAGCGTGCGCTGTTCGTTTCCGGCCACCAGTGGGACGAGAGCAGTTCCAAGCCTCGCGGTCCGTCCCCGTTCTTGGACGAGCTGAAGAAGCTCGTCGACGAGTCCGCCGCCACAGGATCCGAGCCGGTTGCGGTGATCGACGGATGGGCCCCAACACCGGAAAGCGGTACCGCCAATCCGCTGAGCGCAGAACCGTATTCAGCGATCTGGCCACGCGACCCACTCGGTGCGCGTCGGCCTGCCGTGGAGAACGGTGCGCGCTCGGTGATCGCGGCGCTCTCGGCACGTACGCCACCCCGGGAGGCGGACCTCGAGAGCGCCGCCGATCCTGAGAATTGGGCAGCCGATGTAAATGCACTTCTGGCTGAGCGTGAGGAACGCTCTCATCCGACGGTGACCGTTGCGTTGCCCGAGAATCTCTCGGTCAGCCAATTGGTCGACCTCGCCGCGGATCCCGATGCTTTGGCCGAACGGCTCCGGCGACCGCTACCGTTCCCACCGAACCCGCTCGCGCGGCGCGGGACAGCATTTCATGCGTGGATCGAACGGCGGTTCGGGGCAACGCGATTACTCGATCTGGACGAACTTCCCGGCTCTGCGGACAACGGCGCGGCGGCCGACATCGATCTGGAGACTCTGCAGCACGCGTTTCTCGAGTCCACTTGGGCGCTCCGAAGCCCGATCGAAGTCGAGGTTCCCTTCGAAACGTCGGTCGCGGGAACAGTGTTGCGCGGTCGGATCGACGCGGTGTTCGCTGATTCGGACGGAGGCTGGACTGTCATCGATTGGAAGACCGGTAAGGAACCGACAGCCACCGAGGAGAAGTCGGTGGTCATGCAGTTGGCGGCCTATCGAATCGCCTGGGCCGAATTGATGTCCGCCGCACGCCCCGAATCGGACCCTGTCCCGCTCGATAAGGTTCGGGCGGCATTCCACTACGTGCGCAGCGGCCGTACTGTCGCGCCGAGCGACCTGCCGGACGCGCGGGCGCTCGCCACGCTCATAGACGGAACCGCGCACGTGGATTTGGGCAGTGAGGCATAGGTTTCCGAGTCGACCTAGGATGCGTTACGGCGTGCCTCCAGTGCTTGGGTCACCAACGGTATTTGAAGTGGAAGCCGGGCTATCAGGGCAGCCTTGACGACGGGAGAAGTCTTCGAATTACGGACATACCGTCGTGCAAGGTCGATATTCGCGGGGAATACGGCTACGAACAGCGCGGCGGCCAGTGCACCCCCGAGGCGTCTGGTCCGTGGCACCGCAAGCGTCGCAGCGACGGCGAGTTCGGCTACGCCGGATACCTGGGTGTAGGTCCGTGCTTTGCCCGGCAATGCGGCAGGCACCTGAATGTCGAAGTACTGGGGTGTGGCGAAGTGGAGAACGCCCGCGCCGCCCAATATCACTGCTAGGCGGACTGCTGCAGCCTGGCTTTTGTGCTCGCTCATGGGTACACCGTGCCACATGGGTATCGGTGAAACTCTCGGCAGCGGTACTACGGAGCGCTCGAACAGGGTTACGCTGCCAGCCGTGGATGATATCGACATAGGTGGCCGACGTGGCAGGTAGGTTACGAGCGCGTTTGACCGCCGGGGACACGTTGACCGACAGACCCGACTTTGCACTCGTGGGTGTGCTCCGGGTGCCCGAGCTACAGAGCAGCCCGTGGCGGGCGATCTATCGACGTATTCTCGTCGCGCTCGGTGCGTTGCTCCTGGCTGCGTTGATCGTGTATTTCGATCGCGACGGATATCAAGACGCGCAGGGCGACGAACTTTCGTTCCTGGACTCTCTCTACTACGCAACCGTCTCGCTCTCCACGACCGGCTACGGCGATATCACCCCGATCACGCCTTCGGCTCGATTGGTGAACATTCTCGTCATCACCCCGCTCCGAATCTTCTTCCTCATCTTGTTGGTCGGCACGACGCTCGCAGTACTCACCGAGCGCTCTCGACAGGCATTCAAAATTCAGCGTTGGAGGCACAAAGTGCGCAATCACACCGTGGTCATCGGCTTCGGAACCAAGGGCCGCACGGCTGTGGACGCCATGCTGGGTGACGGTGTTCCTGCGTCGGAGATCGTGGTCGTCGATACCGATCCAGCTGTGCTGGAATCTGCGTCGAGCATGGGGCTGGTGACCGTGCACGGTTCGGCTACCAAGTCCGATGTTCTGCGGTTGACCGGTGCACAGCACGCAGCCGCGATCATCGTCGCCACCAACCGGGACGATACCGCGGTCCTGGTCACACTGACCGCGCGAGAGATCGCGCCCAAAGCGAAGATCGTCGCGGCGATCAGGGAAGCCGAGAACACCCACCTGCTGCGGCAATCCGGTGCAGACTCGGTGGTCGTATCCTCCGAGACTGCGGGCCGGCTGCTGGGAATCGCTACGACGACGCCGAACGTCGTGGAAATGATCGAGGATCTTCTGACTCCCGAGGCGGGCTTTGCCATCGCCGAACGCGAAGTCGAACGCGACGAGGTCGGGGGTTCTCCTCGCCACCTGACCGACATAGTTCTGGGGGTTGTCCGTAGCGGCAAGCTCTTCCGTGTCGGATCGCCCGAGGTCGATGCAGTCGAGGCGACCGACCGGCTACTCTACATTCGTCGTGTCGGAGACTGACGACGGGATGTCGAGGAGGCGAGCCTGCACTCGCCCGGCGTAGTCGCTCCGGTCCTACGGCAGGGTCCGACGCCCTCCACGATAGTGTCGTGGTTGTGCCACGATTCGAACTTGCTCAACCCCCGCTTCTGTCACGGTCGCCGCTCGATCGGGCGGAGGAGTCGAGAAAAGATACCGAAGCTCTACGGGCGGGCTGGCCGACGGCGAAAGTCGTTCAGATCGATCACCGAGGTCGGCTCCGAATCGACGCAGCAGGCCTTGTCTACACACCTGCCTCCGAGGTTGCGGCCGAGCCTGCGTTGGATGCGGTATTTCTCGGAGTTCGAGACGGCCAACATCTTTGGGCTCAGCGCGTAGGCGCTTTGAGCGGAGAGTTGGGGGATCTACGGGCAATTGGAGAACGTCTCGACGAGATCGAGTTGTCGATCCTCACCACGGCGCTCGCCATCCTCAATTGGCACGCCCGAGCCAGCTTCAGCGCCATCGACGGGGCGGCGACCACACCGTCGGCCGCAGGATGGTCGAGGACGAGCACGTCCGATGGCCACGAGGAGTTTCCTCGCACGGACCCCGCGGTCATCTGTCTGGTTCACGACGGCGCAGACCGGGTCCTCCTCGCTCGCGCACCGACATGGCCCGAGCGAAGGTTTTCCATTCTGGCGGGATTCGTCGAGGCGGGCGAGTCTCTGGAAACATGTGTCGTCCGCGAAATCGCCGAAGAAGTCGGCATCACCGTGTCCGATATCACCTACCTGGGAAGTCAGCCGTGGCCGTTTCCCCGGTCGGTGATGATCGGCTTCTCGGCAGTCGGCGACCCGGAAGTACCCCTGCAATTTCTGGACGGCGAAATTGTAGAGGCCCACTGGTTCGATCGCGAGGAAGTGCGAGCGGCTCTGAAATTGGGGGATTGGGCAGCAGAGTCCGATTCACGGTTGCTGCTCCCCGGATCGATCTCCATCGCACGCGGAATGCTCGAGGCCTGGGCCGCTGTCGATTAGCGGTCCCGGCCGGGAGGCCTTACATCGACAAAGCGCTCTTCACTGCCGCGAGTGAGGGATTGGTTGCAGTCGTGCCGTCGGCGAACAGGACGGTGGGGACGATGTGGTTGCCTCCGTTGACACTGCCCACGAACTCGGCCGACGTCGGATCCTGCTCGATGTCTATCTCCTTGTACTCGATACCGGCTTCGTCCAGTTGAGTCTTGAGCCTGCGGCAGTAGCCACACCACGTCGTGGAGTAGACGGTGAGTGGGGCCTGATTTTCGGAAGTAGTCACGAGGAGATTCAACACTGTCCGGTGTGCGATTGTTCCATGGCAGTAGGCGGGTAGCCGGCATCCGGAACCGCGCTCCATGTACCGTCGGTGCCTCCTGACATGATGGTCGGCATGCCAGTGGACTCGATGATCGCCGGGTTGGATCCCGAACAGTCTGCTGCCGTGTCGGCGCCACGTGGCCCCGTGTGTGTTCTGGCGGGTGCAGGAACAGGTAAGACTCGGACCATAACCAGGCGGATTGCGCACCTGGTCTCTGCCGGGCACGTCTCGGCGGGCCAGGTGCTTGCGGTGACCTTCACCGCACGCGCGGCAGGCGAGATGCGTGGCCGACTCCGCGAGTTGGGGGTCGGTGGCGAAGGTCCACCGGTGCAAGCGCGGACCTTTCACGCTGCCGCGCTCAGACAGCTCAAATACTTCTGGCCGCAAGTTGTCGGTGATACCGGTTGGCAACTGCTCGATCGTAAGTTCGCACTCGTGAGCCAGTCCGCCCATCGTGCGGGTGTATCGACGTCCACCGATTCGATCAGGGACCTGGCGGGTGAAATCGAGTGGGCCAAAGGTTCGCTCGTTGCACCCGAGGACTATCCCGCGGTAGCGGCACGTCTGCATCGAGAAGTTCCCATGGATGCGTCGAAGGTCGCCTCGGTCTACGCCGGCTACGAGGACCTCAAGACTCACGGCGGCGACGGCATGTTGCTCGATTTCGACGATCTGCTGTTGCACACCGCGGCTGCTCTCGAGGAGCACTCCGCGGTCGCCGACGAATTTCGCGAGAGATACCGGTGCTTCGTGGTGGACGAGTATCAGGACGTGACGCCGCTTCAGCAGCGAGTTCTCGACGCTTGGCTCGGAGAACGTGACGATCTCACCGTCGTCGGAGATGCAAATCAGACTATCTATTCCTTCACCGGTGCAACCCCGCGCTACCTCCTCGACTTCTCCCGACGTTTTCCCGACGCCACAGTCGTCCGACTCGAGCGCGACTACCGGTCGACACCCGAGGTCGTGTCGTTGGCCAACCGAGTCATCGGCGCAGCGAGAGGCCGCATCGCCGGCACTCGGTTGCAGTTGATCGGGCAGCGCCCGTCAGGGCCGGAACCAGAGTTCTTCGAATACGACGACGAGCCGGCCGAGGCCGATGGAGTCGCCCGCGCTGTGAAGAGATTGATTTCTTCGGGCGTGGCACCTTCGGAGATCGCGGTGTTATATCGGATCAACGCTCAATCGGAGGTTCACGAACAGGCGTTGACGGAAATGAAGATCCCGTACCAGGTTCGAGGCGGCGAAGGATTTTTCAACAGACCTGAAGTTCGCCAGGGTATTTCCGCTTTGCGGACAGCATCGGGTCGAGACGATCTGCCGATGGAGTCCAAGTCTGGTAAGGGTGTGCCCTCACTCGTGCGCGCTGTTCTCGCCCCGCTCGGTCTGACCACAACGGAACCAGCAGGTGCTCAGGCGCGTGAGAAATGGGCTTCGCTCGGCGGTCTGGTTCAGGTGACCGAGGAATTGCTGGCGCAGGATCCCGAGTTGGACCTCGATCGTCTCTTGGGTGAACTTGCAGCGCGTGCCGAGGCGCGGCATCCACCGGTTGTACAGGGCGTCACCCTTGCCTCCCTGCACGCAGCGAAGGGGCTCGAGTGGGACGCAGTGTTCCTCGTCGGACTTGCGGACGGAACGCTTCCCATCTCGCACGCGCTGGGCAATGATCCGAGTTCGAACAACGATGCTGCCATCGAAGAGGAGCGGCGACTCCTCTACGTCGGTGTCACGCGCGCGAGGGAGCATCTTCACTTGTCGTGGGCGTTGGCCCGCAACGAGGGCGGACGGAAGTCGCGTCGTCGATCTCGCTTTCTCAACGGGTTGATTCCGGAGGACTCACCCGCGTCTCGGATTGCAGTACCCGCTACCAAGAAATCCGGCCCCAAGTGTCGTCTATGTGGAAAACCGTTGATCGGTTCCGCCGCAACGATGTTGGGTAGATGTGAAAGCCATCCGTCGGATGTCGATGTCGAACTTCTCGACGCGTTGAAGTCGTGGCGACTGGACAAGTCCCGCGAGTTGAAGGTGCCCGCATACGTTGTGTTCAGTGACACGACTTTGACGGCGATCGCAGAACAGCTTCCACAGGACGATCGCGGTCTCGTCGCTATCCCCGGCATCGGCGCCAAGAAGCTCGAGCGGTTCGGTGAGGATGTGCTGACGGTGGTTCGTGATTCCTCGGCCAAGTAGGTCGGGTCGCGACCGCAGAACTGCAGGTAGAAAATAGCTTGTGCCATTCGAAGCGTGGGGTTTAGTCTGTTTCCACCGCCCGTGGTAGGCCGCGAGCGGGAAGAATATTGACTTGGTGAATGAATTATCCATTGGTCGAAGAGGAGGTGGGAGAACGATGACGAATCACATTGTCGTTGCTGATGACACGCACGCTGTTCAGTCCGTGCCTATGGCTTGTGTTTCTGCCTACCTCGCTGCTGCCGATGCAACCGCCGGTGCCACCCCGGCGGGAATCGACACGATTGCCGCGAACTGGCCAGTCCAGGCCTGGGGCGCAGCAGTACGCCCCGCAGGCGCGGCAGCATTTCATCGCCGAGCACAGAGTGTGTCCGTGAGCGAAGGTCGATATCGAGGAAAGCCTCGATAGGAACGCTTCGAGAATCGCCTTCCAAAGGCCACGGACCCGCTCATGCGGACCGTGGCCATTTTTGTTCGAGAAGACCCCCTCCTGACTCGAACGTTCGGCCCAGGGTTCGCACATAAGTCGCAGAACCGCACATACGCCGTACGAAAAGTAGAGGAGAATGACGTGTCTACCGTCATAACCCGGACGACATGCCGATACGAGGTCGAGAGTTCGACCGATTCACATCCGAGCGCAGCACGTATCGCTCCGTCACCGCAGCAACCAGCGATATCGACCAATAACGGCACTGTCTTCGGAGTCGAAGTACCCTGCCGGGCAGACGATCCCGACTTGTGGTTCGCGGAAAGTCCGCATGAACTGGAGCGAGCCAAAGAGCTGTGCGTCGAGTGCCCCATCCGCCGCATGTGTTTGAGTGCAGCACTCGATCGCGCCGAGCCGTGGGGCGTGTGGGGCGGCGAAATACTTGATCAGGGTGTCGTCATTGCCCGCAAACGTCCGCGTGGCCGGCCGCGGAAAGACAGGAGCAATCAGCTGGAGGTTGCGTGAGATCGGTATGTGATGCCCGGCTTTTGCGTCGGTCCGATCAGCCTTCGCTCGACCGAGCGTCGTCGTCGGTGAAGCCGGGCATCCATTCGGTCAAGATCGACATGTAGGGCGCGTATGCGTCCAATTGTGCACAGATACCCACCAGGCCACCGAGAACACGGAAGATCATGATGTATTCGGCAGGCATATTCAGTGCGCGAACAGTTTTGAGCTGGGCACTGTCGAATTCAGCTGCAGAACCTGCTGCCTTCTGAAGCCAAGCGCGCGTGAAGTGGAATGTATCGGTGCGAATCGGATCCGTGAACGGCCGTAGATAGTCCGATATTTCCGTCGCGGTCACAGTGCGCCCGGGAATGACGAATCCATTGTCGGTACACAGTTCGACCAACTCGTCGAATCGTTCTTCGCGCGCCAACCGAACCATCCTGCCCAGCACCGGCGGCAACCCGTTGGGCATCGGGGCGGTCGCACCGAAGTCGATGACGCCGAGTCGACCGTCGGGCAGCAGCATGAAGTTTCCGGGATGTGGATCGGCGTGCAGCAGACCTGCCCTTGCCGGAGCCGCAAAAGCGAACAATGCCAGCAGTGCTCCTGCGTCGTTCCGCTGTTCCGCTGTTCCGCTTGCGATGATGGTGGCCAGTGGTGTGCCGCTCATCCACTCGCTGACCAGGACTTTCGGTGCGCTGGCGACGACGCGGGGTACCGCGAATTGTGGGTCGCCGTCGAACTCTTGCGCGAAAGCCCGCTGGTTCGATGCCTCGATACGGTAGTCGAGTTCGTCCTCGGTCCGAGCTATCAATTCTTCGAGCACAGGTTTGACGTCCGCACCGGTGAAGATGGCGCTGAATGTGTTGGCAAAACGCGACAATGTTTTCAGGTCGGCACGCAGAGCGTCGTCTGCGCCTGGGTACTGAACCTTGACCGCGACGTCTCGTCCGTCGGACCAGACCGCCCGGTGAACCTGTCCGATGCTCGCCGAGGCCACCGGAGTGTCGTCGAAAGAAACGAAACGGGATCGCCACGTGGTTCCGAGCTGCCGGTCGAGCATCCGATGAACTTTGTCTGCGGGTAGGGGCGGTGCATCCGCCTGGAGCTTGGTGAGCGCCTCCCGATACGGCTCAGCGAACTCTTCCGGGACGGCGGCCTCCATCACGCTGAGCGCCTGCCCGAACTTCATTGCGCCACCTTTGAGTTCACCGAGCACCGCGAAGAGTTGCTCGGCTGCTTTGGCAGCAAGCGCGCTGTCGATCTCTTGGCGATTGCCGCCGGCAAGCTTCTTCCCGAAGCCCACCGCCGCCCGCCCGGCGATACCGATCGGAATTCGTGCGAGCTTGGCAGTTCGGGCTGAGCCGCGGCGAGGAATGTCTGACACATGCCCATCATGGCTGAACGAAGAACTTCTTGCCCACCTAGCAGGTGAGAGCACACATGTGACTGCTATACGAGGGCGCAGTCGCATCCTGGATGCCGAACCCAGTGGCGGGAGTCCATGGTGTGCGCCACGAGATCGAGCTCCAACGACCTGTCCCGCAACGCCGCCTCATGCCCGGCGACGAAAGCTTCGATCTGGGCGAGCGCAACGGCAGCCGTTGCCAGGACGGTGGGCTTGGTGGCTTCACCGACACGACCGAGCAGTTGTGCCGAGACGTGCGGCCACTGTGGATCCAAGCTGCAGCGAATCAACTCCGCGCACCGAAGGCAACTGGTGTTGCCGGGGTCGACGAACGGACCGACGATCCCCTTGCCGTCGCGGATTCGGACCTGAAGGTGTGGAGTGCGTGAACGCACGAGCGAAGTGATCACGCGTGGATCGGGTGCCATATCGTCGGCGAGCACGGCGATGTCGCAGGGCCATCCGGCGTCGTCCACTGTCAGCAACTGTGCAGGCGCGAGACTCGAACGCACGACGACGAGGGCGGACGAAGGGGTCAGACCCGAGGCCAAGGCGTCCGACAGCGGTCCTCGTCCGAGTATGTGGACGGTGACCACACCGGTTGGAGCTCCGTCGGTCGATGGACGGACTCCCTCGCTCAGTAGCCCGGCCTCGTCGAGTTCGGCGAGGAGAGTGGACATCGAATTGCCAGTCAATCCCACTGTGCACCCGAACCACACCACGTGTGCACGGGAATGGGCGCCGTCGAGCTGGCCGAGGATATCGAGCAGGACCTTCGGTTCGACCCCGGGTGGGGGAGTGAGGATGTACGACCGGTCGGGATCCCAACCGACACGAACGGTCCCGTTCCGTTGTACGAACGCCGATACACGAAGCTTCGGTCGACGGATCGCTGATCTGCTCATGAATCGAAACGATGACAGGCCTGCACGGTCCCGCTACGTCGCGAACCGTCGGTTATCCACAGGCTACAAACGTGCTGAACAGCGGATAGAGCGAAAAACTGGGTGGATCGAAGATTTTCGATCCACCCAGTTCCCGGTTGCGTTTCTCCCGGCGTGTACTTCTAGGAGGACTTGTCGCCGTCCCTCTTTTCACGTTCGGATCGTTCCTGCGCCTCGGTAGCTTCGAGTTGTGCGATCGGGTCGTCGAAACTGCTCGATCCGCCGCCCACGACACCGTCGATGAATCCGGCGGGATCGTCGAGATCCGCCGATACGGGCAGCAGATCGGGGTGAGACCACACACCGTCGCGTCCATCGATGCCGGCCGCGGCGGTGAGTCGACGCCACAGCTCGCTCGCCTCGCGAACCTTGCGGCGGCGCAACTCGAGACCGACCAATGTTGCGAAGGTCTGTTCAGCCGGTCCACCCGATGCACGACGCCGTCGAATGGTCTCGCCGAGCGCACCCGCGCCCGGAAGCCTCTCGCCGAGTGCTTCACCTACGACGGTCTCGACCCAGCCCTCGACCAGCGCCAGCATGGTCTCGAGGCGTTCGAGCGCGTGCTTCTGCTCAGGCGTCGTCTGTGGCTCGAACGCGCCTTGCTGCAGAATCTCTTCGATCTTCGACGGATCGGTGAGGGATGCGGGGTCGAGGCCTGCCGCTGCCTCCTCGATTGCCGAGAAGTCCATCCGAATACCCCGGGCATACTCTTCCACCGTGGCGAGCACGCGCTGCCGCAACCACGGAATATGGCTGTACAACCGGTGATGGGCAGCTTCGCGGGCAGCCAGGAACACGAGAACTTCGCGTTCGGGTTGTTCCAGACCTTCGGAGAACGCCGCGATGGCCTCCGGCAGTAACGCTCCGACTCCGCTCGGTCCGAGCGGAAGGCCGATATCGGTAGAGGTCAGCACTTCTTTGGAGAGCTGGCCGAGAGCCTGACCCAGTTGAGACCCGAACGCCATCCCACCCATTTGGGTCAGCATGCCCATCATCGGCCCGGCCGCCTGCTGAGCCTCACTTGGAAGACCGGAAGTCCACATTCCGGAGATCTGCTCTGCGACTGGATCGCACAACCGCTTCCAGGTTTCGATGGTGTTGTCGAGCCAGTCGCCGGGAGTCCACGCAAGTGTCTTGCTCGCCCCGGCAGGAAGCGTCGTAGCGCCGTCGAGCCAGAGTTCGGCGAGGTGCGCGGCGTCCGCGACTGCCTCGGACTTACCCGCAGCCACCGGCGTGATCGTGCCGATCTGCTGACGAGCGAGCTGCAAAGCCAGGTCGTAGTTCACCGGCCCCGCATTCGCGCCTCCCTGTCCTTGGGCGCCCATTCCACTCAGCATCTGCCCGAACTGGGTAAGCATCTGGCCCAGGGCCGCGGGGTCGAAACCCTCACTGCCGAATCCGAAGCCGCCGGGCGTACTGTTTCCGCCCTGATCCTTCTTCTTGTCCGGATCCTCGTCGGAGCTTTCGAAACCAAAATTGCTCATGGGTCAACGGTACAAGGCTGCAGCGCTCGAGGGTATCAACGGTGATCACGCTGTCGGCGAACACGCGCCCTTGGTCGCCGAGAATGCGGAAAGGAGGGGTCTCGCACCGGCCGTCGTTCGATCGGTTCTACTGTTTGTCGGGTGAATCGTAGGATCGCTACTCTGGTCGCCGCACTCGTGCCCGTTGTCGTACTCGGCGTCGCGGGGACGGTCGTCACCGTTCCGTTCGCCGCGCTCGGTCCGGGGCCCACTTACAACACCCTCGGTGATGCAGACGGGGTGCCTGTAGTCGAGATCGACGGCGTGGGAGTAGACCCCACCACCGGGCATCTGAACATGACCACCGTCGCGGTGCGCGATCAATTGAACATCTTCGAGGCGTTAGGTTACTGGGTGAGTGGACGGCAGGGACTTGTGCCGCGCGAAGAGGTGTATCCACCGGACAAAACGAAGGAAGAAGTTCAGCAGAGTAACGAGGCGGATTTCGAGCAGTCGGAGGCCAGCGCAGAACTCGCTGCGCTGCACCACCTGGGGTTGCCTGTGGTGCTGACGGTCGGATCGGTCGCCGCCGACGGGCCGGCGGCCGGGAAGCTGACCGAAGGTGAAGGCCTGGTCTCGATCGACGGTGTGCCCGCCGACACCGTTGCGGGGGTTCGTGACGCCGTCAGTGCTCGAGCACCCGGTGCCGTCATCGAGATCGTCGTGTCGAACGAGGACGGCGAACGAACCGAATCCGTGATGTTGGGGGCTCGACCGGACGACCCGGAAAAGGGGTATCTCGGTGTCACACCGGCCGAGAAACCCGATGTCCCGTTCACCGTGAAGTTCAACCTTGCGGACGTCGGCGGACCCTCTGCCGGACTGATGTTCAGTCTCGCGGTGGTCGACAAGCTCAGCCCCGGCGAACTGAGCAACGGTGACTTCGTGGCAGGCACCGGCACCATCGATGCCGCCGGGACGGTCGGACCGATCGGCGGCATCCCGTACAAGCTGATCGCCGCAAGGGAAGCTGGTGCGACGACATTTCTGGTTCCGTCGAGCAACTGCGACGAGGCCGAACAGAACGTCCCCGACGGCCTCCGGCTGGTCAGGGTCGACTCGCTCGACGGCGCTATCGAGTCACTGCAGGCGATCGGCGACGGGGGAGACGCACCTGCCTGCTGAACGAGGCCGACTGGTCCAGTTCAGTTTTCGTCGACCGGTTCAGTCCTCTTCCACATTGTCGAATGTCGTGTACAACGCGTGCACGACATTGGGCGCGAGGTTGTCGTAGAGGAGCAGTTCGATCGGGGCGAAGGGGTCGGCGTCGTCGTCAGGCTGCAGCTGTAGCAGCGTCAACGTGGGGCCGTCCTTGATCACTGCGGCGATGAGCCGGCCGTCCTTGCGATCGGGGTGGGTCCGAGCGGCGAGCCGCGCTGCCTCGTCTGCTGCGTCACTGTTCGCGAGCAACGGCACGAGTGCTTCGTCGAGCGCTGATTCAGCCGCGGGTGGTAGCACGACGATTTCTTGGACGAGTGCGCATCCGACGACGCCCTCCGGCCAGCTGGTCGTGGCGAGAAACTCGTCCAGTGCCGGCGAACCGCCCTTGATGTCATCGGGAAGCGAATGCTGCTGAATGGGAGTGAGCGCCGAACCATCGGCCAGTTCTTCCAGTAGTCCAGGCTCTGCGGCCGCCAATACCGAGGTCGGGACCAGCGCGAACAGTTGCGGTGGCTGTCCCCACCCTTCGGCATCGACGAAATCTGCCACTTCGTGCGCGCATCGCGCCAGTGCGGCACCCAGCTCTTCGGGGTCGTTTTCGTGGTCTATGCCGTCGCCGTACAGGTCGTCGCTGAAATCGCTCACGTGTTCATCCTCCCACCGAACAGAAAATGCACCTCGCAGGGCTACGAAAGAGTCGACGGGTGTGAGCGAGTCGATGGGGTCTTCCGTACAGTGGTTCTCAAATCGGACATGGCGGCGCACAATGTGTGCCGCCGAAGCCATCTGCGGTACAGATTTGTACCGCCCGAAGTTGGAGTGTGGCACGTGGGCATGAGGGCCCCCTCCGGACTACCGTCGCTGTCGCGGCGGAGCCGAATTCTACTTGTCCTGGCCTTGGTCCTCGCAGCGTTGCTGCTGATCGGCCCACGCCTTATCGACACCTACACGAACTGGCTGTGGTTCGACGAAGTCGGCTTCCGTCAGGTCTTCACGACGACAGTGCTGACTCGCCTGGTGATCTTCCTGGTTGTCGGCTTGCTGGTCGGTGGAGTCGTATTTCTGTCGATTTGGTTTGCTTACCGGAACCGTCCCGTCTTCGTTCCCGTTGCCGGGCCGAACGATCCGATTGCTCGGTACCGAACGACCGTCATGAGCAGACTCCGTCTGTTCGGCGTCGGAATTCCCTTGATCTTCGGTCTCATCTCCGGTCTCATCGCGCAGACCAACTGGGTCACGGTCCAGTTGTTCCTGCACGGCGGCGATTTCGGAGTTGCCGATCCACAGTTCGGTCTCGATGTCGGCTTCTATTCGTTCGACCTTCCGTTCTACAGGTTCGTTCTGAACTGGTTGTTCGTCTCTACGCTCGTCGCGTTCTTCGCGAACTTGGTGACGCAATACATCTTCGGTGGCATTCGTTTGGCGGGCCGCGAGGGCGCGCTCACTCGGGCCGCGCGTATTCAGTTGGCGGTCCTCGCCGGTTCGTTCGTTCTGTTCAAGGCAATTGCGTACTGGTTCGACCGATACTCGCTGCTGTCCAGTAGTCGGAAGGAGCCGACGTTCACCGGTGCAGGCTTCACCGATATCAATGCTGTACTCCCGGCCAAACTGATTCTGTTGGCCATTGCATTGATCTGTGCCGCAGCTTTCTTCGCGGCGATCTTCCTCCGCGATTTGCGGGTTCCAGCGCTTGCAACTGCGTTGCTGGTGCTGTCGTCGATCCTCGTCGGTGCAGTGTTCCCGCTGCTGATGGAGCAGTTCTCGGTTCGTCCCAACGCTGCAGTCAAGGAGCGGGCGTACATCGAAAGGAATATCGCTGCTACCCGAGATGCCTACGGTATCGGGGACGACAACGTCGAGTATCAGGACTATTCGGGTGAAGGTTCGCAGTCTCCACGGGAAAGCCCGGCGGACATCACCACGATTGCGAATACGCGTCTGCTCGACCCGAATGTATTGTCTCGCACCTTCACTCAGCAGCAACAGCTGAAGAACTTCTTCGGGTTTCCAACATCGCTGGATGTCGATCGGTACGAGATCGACGGCCAGCTTCAGGATTACATCGTCGCGGCACGTGAGCTGTCGCCCGAGAGTCTCACTGGTAACCAGACGGACTGGATCAACCGGCACACGGTCTACACGCACGGAAACGGTTTCGTGGCGGCTCCGGCCAACCGCGTCAACGCAGCGGTGCAGGACCCGACTGCTGAGGGATCCAACAGCAACAGCGGTTACCCGATCTATACCGTCAGTGACATTGCTTCGCAGGGCACCGATCAGGTCATTCCTGTGGATCAGCCTCGCATTTACTACGGCGAGGTCATTGCACAGGCCGATCCCGACTACGCCATCGTCGGTACCGGCGGTTCGAGCGGCGATCGCGAATACGACACCGATACCTCTCGCTACACCTATTCCGGTGCGGGCGGCGTATCGGTCGGCAACTGGTTCAACCGGTTGGCCTTCGCAGCCAAGTACGCCGAGCGGAACATCCTGTTCTCGGGAGCTATCGGTGACGATTCCAAGATTTTGTTCAATCGTGATCCCCGCGAGCGTGTTCAGAAGGCCGCCCCGTGGCTGACCACGGACAGTGACTCCTACCCAGCTGTCGTGGACGGAAAGATCGTCTGGATAGTCGACGGCTACACCACGTTGGAGAACTATCCTTACGCGCAGCGTGCGTCGTTGGACGGTCTTACTGCGGACAGTGTGGAATCGACGACAGGTCGGCCGCTTCCCAAGCAAGAAGTCTCGTACATTCGTAACTCCGTCAAGGCGACGGTGGATGCCTACGATGGCTCGGTCACCTTGTACCAGGTGGACGACAAGGATCCGGTGCTCGACGCATGGATGGGCGTTTTCCCGGACTCGGTCCAACCGGAATCTTCCATCCCTGCCGACCTTCGGTCTCACTTCCGGTATCCGGAGGACTTGTTCAAGGTTCAGCGCGAAATGCTCGCCAAGTACCACGTCGATGATCCGAACGAGTTCTTCACCAACAACGCGTTCTGGTCGGTTCCGAGTGATCCGACGGTCGACGGAGGCACCAATCTCAATCAGCCTCCGTACTATGTATTGATCGGCGATCCCGAGACCGGCAAGCCATCGTTCAGATTGACCAGTGCCATGGTCGGATTCGATCGGGAGTTGTTGTCGGCGTACATATCGGTGCGTTCGGACCCTGACAATTACGGCAAGTTCACGATTCTCCAATTGCCGACCGACACTCAGACGCAGGGTCCGCAACAAGCACAGAACTCGATGACGTCGGATGCCCGAGTTGCCTCCGATAGAACCCTGTTACAGCAGTCCAACAACATCCAATACGGAAACCTGTTGACTCTACCGATTGCCGACGGCGGCATTCTGTACGTGGAACCGTTGTACACGGAGCGAAATACTGCGTCCACGTCGACGTTCCCACAGCTGACCAGGGTGTTGGTGAGCTACCGCGAACCTGGTTCGGGAGGTGGTGTGCGCGTCGGATACGCAGCGACGTTGTCGGAGGCGCTCGATCAGGTCTTCGGCTCGGGCACTGGAACTGCGGCCACCGCACCCGGTGGTGATCCCGAAAATCCCCAGCCCACTGTCGAGCCAGGTGCGACGGCAGGGGCGACTCCTCCACCGGCCACTGCGCCGCCGGCGCAAGGCCAGCCGAGTCAAGCCGCTGTGCAGCGATTGAACAGTGCGCTGACCGATGTACGCACCGCTCAACAGAGCGGTGATCTCGGACGGTTGGGAACTGCCTTCGACGCACTTCAGCAAGCTATCGACGCTTATAACAACGGCGGTAGCTGACGGTAGCTGCGAGTACCCGGACTGTTGGGTACTCGCAGCCACCGGGTGACAGTGACATCGGTGACAGAGATCTGAAGACGAGAACAGACGCGAACGGCGCCGTCACTCATAAGAGTGACGGCGCCGTTCGCGTCTGTTGCGAAGCTATGTCGCGTCGATCAGCGCTGACGGGTCAGCATGCCGATCGGCCGATCGACTACCGGCCGATCGCGCTGAAGATCGGCGAGTTGGCTGCAACGAGCTGCTCGAACTGTGCGCTGACTCCGTACTGCTCGGCGAGCTTGGACGCAGTGTCGAAGCCCTGCTGTGCGACGGTGGTGGCCTGATCGACGTACTGCTCTGCGGCTGCCTGGTACTCCGGCGCAACAGGCAGTTCCGGTGTGACGACGGGCTCGACCGGGGCGATGTACTCGACCGGTGCCTCCTGGACGGGCGCTGCTGGTGCAGGCGCGACCTCGGCAACGGGTGCCGGTGCCGAGACACCGGTGGTCAGGTTCTGACCGCAGACCGGCCAAGCTCCGGGTCCCTGGCTTTGCAGGGTGTTCTCCGCTACGCGGATCTGCTCTGCCTTGGATGCGCTTTGGGGTGATCCGCTTCCACCGTTGGCGGTCCAGGTGCTCTGCGAGAACTGCAGGCCACCGTAGTAGCCGTTACCGGTGTTGGTGCTCCAGTTGCCGCCGCTCTCGCACGCCGCGACACCGTCCCAGTTGTGCTCTGCAGCGTTCGCAGTGCCCATCGAGAGGCCGAGGGGGATTGCTACGACGGCGCCGGTGACGGTCGCCCATCCGAGTGCACGCTTGCCGAAATTGGTTCCATTGGACATGTGGGATAAATCCTCTCCGCGCATGCTGACACAACCGGCCGTGCTGGACTTCGCGAGTAATACGTGTCCAAGGCGCTGTGTACGAGTAACTCGCACGTGTTGCGGCTCTGCCCCCGTTCGTATTCGGGGATCCATTCCCCGCGGGGCAGAGCAACGCTAGCGGCGGGGGTGGTACTGGCCCTGTGTTTTAGGACCGAGAGCGAAGGTAGTCGAGGATTTTCGTGACGTCACACCAAGAATTTCCGGCACGCCCGTCCACCTGTTGGGACGAATCACGGAATAACCCCTGCTGAGGAGGGGTCGGGACCATTTCGTATCCACTTCGTTATGTGCTCGTTATGTGCTATAGATCACGTGGTTCGAGTGACTCAGGGCACCGTATTCGGTCTACGGGGCCGGCGTGTTGAGCAGGTTTTGGAGTCGATGTCCTGGACGAGCGAGGTGAGACCGCACGGCTGGGTTTCTCTTCCTGGGTATGACGGTAAGGGTGCGATGGTGAGGTTGAGGCGAAGACGAAGAGCCGAACTTCTCCGTCTCGGTTCATCGGGGAGCGCAGTGATTTGCTTTCGTTCCAGACCGTCCGGTAACTTAGTTCCTGCATCGCGGGGTGGAGCAGCTCGGTAGCTCGCTGGGCTCATAACCCAGAGGTCGCAGGTTCAAATCCTGTCCCCGCTACTAAGAACCAAAGCCGGTACCCATCACAGGTACCGGCTTTAGTTCTTTCTGGACTACGTTCGGTCGGTTCGGCATCCAGTCGATCTGTTACCTGGTCTTCTCAGTCCGTAGTCCGTAGTCCGTAGTCCGTAGTCCGTAGTCCGTAGTTCGCCGGCAACCGGGCCGGCATACTCCGTCAACGCGCGCCGCAGGATCTTGCCGGTAGCGTTTCTGGGTAGTTCGTCGAGGAACACGATTTCGCGTGGAACCTTGTACCGAGCCAAGTTCGACTTCACGTAGCTCACGATTTCTTCGGCATTTCGTGTCGAGTTGTCCGTTGGAACGATGAAGGCCTTGAGGCGATGTCCGAAATCCGGATCGGCGACTCCGACCACGGCTGCCTCGACGACATCCGCACGTTCGGCAAGTAAGTTCTCCACCTCCAGTGGGTATACGTTCTCACCGCCCGAGACGATCATGTCGTCGTCGCGTCCGTCGACGAACAGTAGGCCGTTCTCGTCGAAGTGGCCGACGTCGCCGGTGGACAGCATTCCGTCGATCCGCTCCTTGTCACGTCCATCGGTGTAGCCGGAAAAGCTCAGTCCGCTCGAGACGAAGATCCGGCCGACTGCTCCGACGTCGGTTACGCGCAGTCCGTCGTTGTCGAACAATTCGACATGGCACGTAACCGGTGGCCGACCCGCGGTGCCGGGCGCCACAGCGAGATCCTCGGGGGTTGCGACGGTCGCAACTGCGACCTCGGTGGATCCGTAAAGATTGTGCAGAACGTGCCCGAACGCCTCGGTCGCGCGACGGCTCAAGTCGGGTGAGATGGCCGATCCTGCCGCGAAAATTATTCGTAGAGAGGATGTGTCGTACTTCGCGAGTACAGCGGGCGGGAGGTCGACAATCCGTTGCAGCATCGTCGGAACCAACACCAATGAGTCCGCGGAATGGCGAGCGACGAGTGCGAGAGTGTTTTCTGGATCGAATTTTCGATGCATCACCACGGTGTTGCACAGCGCCAGGGCCAGCGCGAATTGCGAGACGCCGGTTCCATGGAATGCTGGAGCTGCCATCACCATCGTCTGTCCGCGGCGCAGTGGAACCCGATCCAGGAACTGCGCCGACGCCAACGGGGACGTGTGATTTCGGGGAGCGCCTTTCGGCGTTCCGGTCGTGCCGCTTGTCAGTAGAACGAACCCTCCTTGCGTCGTCGGTGCAGGGACGGCCGAGGTGGATTGCCCGTTCGCCACGTCGGCCAGGGTGGCGATTGCGGGATTCGACGAGTCCGACCAGCTCAGAAAAGCCTTCACCTCGGGTGCGAGAACCGCCGCGACAGCGGCGAACTCCTCGTCGTACACGAAGGTGCCGACCTGCTCGCGGACTGCGACGTCGGCCAATTGTGGGGGAGCGAAACCGGTGTTCATCATGACGAGCCGGATGCCGCCCTTGGCGGCGGCCAGCATGGTGAGCACGAGCCCCCGGTGATTGCGAGCCATCACACCCATGACGGATCCCGCTCCGACACCTGCGTTCATCCAGCCTCGGACGAGCGCGTTGGACTGCTGCTCGAGGTCGATGTAGGACATCGACCCCATCTCGTCGACGAGAGCGGTTGTGGTGACGCCCGCCGCGGCGTGTGCGTGGACCGGACCCGCGAAGGGTCCGTACTTACCTACTGCACGGATCGATGCGATTCCTCGATCCAGTCGCGGAAACGGAATGAGTCCCGCTCGATTCATGACGCGTACTGCACCGGCTCCTTCGATAATGTGTGACAGCGTGCGGTGTCGAACCATGCTTTGCTTCACCGACATGATCATCCCCTCGAGATCGTGCGTCGTGCCGAAACTGCTTCGCTTGCAGGCGGGTCGAAGACCGTGGACCGGCACCCTGCGGCCTCGATCATAGTGTGATTCAGTTCACTCTGAGGGGAAAGCGTCGATCACGTAGTCGTACTGGTGTTCGATCTTCAGCTGCGGAGAAGTGTCAAACCTCGAGCGTGTCTTCTGGAGCCGACGATGCGTTGCGATAGCATGCCGACAGTCTGCGCTGTACAAATTTTTTCTCGGGTTCGGAGCCAGCGAGGCCGAATGCGCATTCGAACCATCGAGCAGCTTCCAACCAGCGATCGAGTCGTGCGAGGAGATCCGCTCGGGCGCAGAGGTAAGGATAGTAGTTCTTCAGCAACGGCTCGGTAGACAGTGCTTCCATCAATTCGAGGCCGGCGCCGGGGCCCTCGCACAAAGCGATAGCTGCCGCCCTGTTGAGAGAGACGATCGGCGACGGCGCGATCGTCGCCAGCACGCCATACAATTCTGCGATCTGAGGCCAATCCGTGCTCTCGGCGTCGATAGCTTCGTCGTGCAAGGCCGCAATAGCTGCTTGAACGCCGTACGGTCCGGGGGAGCCGCCGGTGAGAGCGAGGACCACCAACGCCCGCCCTTCATCGATCATCTCGCGGTCCCATAGCCGGCGATCCTGCTCTCCTAGCATCACGATCTCACCGTCTTTTCCTGCGCGTGCCGAACGCCGGGCGTGAGTGCAGAGCATGAGTGACAACAGCCCGGTAGCTTCACGCTCGGCAGGAAGCAGACCGTGTAGAATCCGGCCGAGCCGTATCGCTTCTTCGGCCAGATCTGTGCGGATCAGGTTTTCGCCGGACGACGCTGAATAACCCTCGGTGAAGATCGAATACACAACTTGCAGAACCCCCGGCAGCCGCTGCGCCATTTCGTGTCGATCCGGGACGCGGAAGGGAATCCGCGCGACCCGGATCTTGTGCTTGGCCCTGGAGATTCGCTGTCCGGCCGTCGACGAAGGAATCAAGAAGGCCCTAGCAACTTCGGTTGTAGTCAACCCGGCCAGAGTGCGCAGCGTGATCGCAATCCGATCGTCCGGTGCCAGCGCGGGATGCGCACACGTGAAGAAAAGTTGAAGACGTTCGTCGGGCAGACCGCCGTCGACGGGACCGGAAACCGGTGACAGAAATGCGCGATCTTGCTCAACCTGAAGTACGGCGAGTTTGGCGGCGTAGGCCTGATCGCGTCGAAGTCTGTCCACCGCCCGGCGCCGGGCTGTCGTCAGTAGCCAAGCGCCGGGTCTCGAAGGGACGCCATCGACCGGCCACCGACTCAACGCAGCCTCCAACGCATCGGAGGTAGCGTCTTCGGCCAAATCCAGATCGCCGAATCGCCCCACGAGCGTTGCCAGGAGTTGCCCGTATTCTTCGCGGAACACGGCTTCGAGGGAGAATGCCGATCTGTGGCTCATCACGACAGTCTCAGAAGTCGGCGATCGGTCGTACGACCACCGCACCACCGCCGCGAGAACCCGGGCATCGTTCGGCCCAATCGAGTGCGGCGTCCAGATCCGGCACATCGATGACCTCGAACCCGCCCAATACCTCTCGCGTTTCCGCAAACGGTCCGTCCGTGATGCTGCGCTGCCCGGATGAGTCGACCTGCACTGTTGTCGCCGTCGTGAGATCTGCGAGAGCGTGGCCGGTAACCCACACGCCCGCATCCTGCATTTCCTTACCGAACTGTATCCAGTCCTCCACCGAACAACCGTTATCGAAATCTGCGCTCGGCGCGTTGATCAGCAGCATGTACTTCATGTTCGTCTCCTTGTATCAGCGGTGCCTTGTTCGGCACGTTCGTTGTCTTACATGGTGACGACGAACGGCGTTCAGCGTTTTCGACACTGCGACAGAAAATATCCCGCCACACATCTACCGACGATACTTCTGCGGGGACGCAAAGAACCCGTGGTCGACTCGAGCCGACCACGGGTTCTTCGGAGGGATGCTGTTTGGAACGACTATTTCAACGTCGCCGACGTCTTTCCCAGTACTCGACGGGCAACGATCAGTTGCTGAATCTGCTGCGTTCCTTCGAAGATGTCGAGGATCTTCGAGTCTCGGCTCCACTTCTCCAAAAGAAGTCGTTCCGAGTACCCAGATGTCCCGGCCAGTTCGACGGCTTTGAGCGTGATATCCGTTGCCGAACGGCCGGCCTTCGCTTTGGCCATCGAAGCCTGAAGCGAGTTCGGCTGCTTGTTGTCGGCCATCCAGGCTGCTCGAAGTGCCAGGAGGTGAGATGCCTCCCAATCCGCTTCGAGCCGCAAGAACTCGGCTGCAGCGGCATGCTGGTTGTATGCCGGGGTGGTATACGAAATATCGACACCAGCCTCGGTCAGAATCGACCGCAGCTCTTCGAGGGCAGCCCTGGCTACACCGATCGCCATGCCGGCTACGAGTGGTCGCGTGTTGTCGAACGTCTGCATGACGCCCGCGAACCCCTTGTCGACATCCACTTCCGGGTTTCCGAGGAGATTGTCCTTCGGAATCCGGCAATTCTCGAAGAGAAGTGCTGCTGTGTCGGAGGCCTTGATTCCGAGCTTGTGTTCGAGGCGAGCAACACTCAGCCCTGGGGCATCGCGCGGTACGACGAACGATTTGATCGCTGCGCGTCCCTTCGACTTGTCCACCGTCGCCCATACAACGATGTGGCTCGAACGCTCACCAGCGGTCACGTAGATCTTCTCGCCGTTGAGAACCCACTCGTCGCCGTCGAGAACTGCAGTTGTGGTCACGGCTGCCGAGTCGGATCCGAAGCTTGGCTCGGTGATGGCCATGGAAGCCCATACCTTGCCGAACCGTTCGAGTTGCTCGTCGGTGGATACTGCTGCGATCGCCGAGTTGCCGAGCCCCTGATAGGGGATGGACAAGGTCAATCCGACGTCGCCCCAGCAGGTTTCGATGACATTGATCAGTGCGGACATGTTTCCGCCGTTGGCATTGGCGGTCTTGCTGGGCTTCGGTGCGGACTCGCTGTCCTTTTGACGGCCACCTGCTGCGCCACCGATATCGTTGCCTGCGTCGGACATTCCCTCGATCATGGACGCCATGGTGTCGAGTTCGACCGGGTATTCGTGCTCGGCCAGGTCGTACTTGCGCGAGATTGGACGGAAGATCTCGGCCGCCACCTGATGCGCTTGATTCGCCTGTGCCCGAAGCTTTTTGGGTAGTTCGAGATTGATCATCGTGTGTGTCCTTGGGTCATTTTCTTCAAGGTGGGCGCGAGTCAGATGAGAACGATGCCTTCGGCAGTGCCGATGGCGCGAAGATCGCGGTACCAACGTTCTACCGGGTGCTCCTTGGTGAAGCCGTGCCCGCCGAGGAGTTGAACTCCGTCCGAACCGATTTGCATACCCTTTTCCGATGCGAGACGACGTGCGAGAGCGGCTTCGCGGGCAAACGACAGTCCCTGCTCTGCGCGCGAAGCACCGCGGAGGGTGACCAAGCGCATGCCGTCCAACTCGATGGCAATATTGGCGACCATGAAGGCAACGGCCTGGCGATTGCTGATTGGCTCACCGAAAGCCTCACGCTCGTTGACATACGGAATGACGTAGTCGAGAACGGCTTGGCTGGTACCGACTGCGAGGGAGGACCAACCAAGGCGAGCGAGGCTGATAGCGTTCGCGTAGTCGAGCGCATGCTGGTCCGAATCGCCATCGCCGAGCAGAGCGGATTCCGGAAGGGCAACGTCGGTCAGGATCAACCGTCCGAGGCCTGCGGCTCGCAGGCCCATGCTCGGATCGGCTTCGACCACAAGGCCTTTGGAGTCGGACTCGACGATGAAGAAGGCCGGACGGCCCTCCAGTTCGGCGGCGATGATGAACAATTCGGAACTTGCTGCCGCGGGAACGAGACTTTTGACGCCATTGAGCTTGAAACCGCTGGGCGAACGAACTGCCTTGGTGGCCAATGCAAATGGGTCGAACAATGCGCGAGGCTCGTTGACTACGACGGCTGCATTGGGCACCTTGTCGCCGACGAATGCGGGAAGATAGGTTTTCTGCTGGGCGTCGGTGCCCCACTGGGTGAGTGCAACGGCGACGCCGCTGGGCGCAAGAATGGGTAGTGCCAGCCCCATGTCTCCGTGCGCCAGTGCTTCGGCTACCAGGGAATTGGTGACGGCACCGCGCTGGGAGGCTGCGCCGTCCAGCTCCTCCGGAACGTTGATCAACGTGATGCCGAGTTCGGCGGATCTGCGAACGAGGTCCTCTGGAGACGATGCGGATGCATCCGACTCGAATGCTGCGGGCCGCAGAATTTCCTCGGCGAATTCCTTGACCGTCTCGACGATCATGCGCTGCTCGTCGTCGGGAGTCAGATCGAAATACTCGAGGTTCTTGGCCGCGGAGTCGTCGAGGCGCTTGGGCTTGTCGTTTCCGGTCGCCTTCGCGAACTTACGAGTTGCGGCTCCCAGGGTCTTGAACCCGGTCTTGGTGCTCTCGTATGTGACGCGGTCGATGGTTTGGCGGAAGTTGTACTTCTCTGCCAGCTCGGATCCGGTGATTGCCGTGAGCACGCGCATGGCGGTGCCGATGGCATCTCGTTTGAACGGATTGAGGCCAACCGCGGACGTGTCGCGAGGCGCTTTGCGCTTCGTTTCGATCACACTGTCTTGCTTGCTCATGATCACCAGCTGTTTCTCGGTGTCGGGCTCGGACCCGCACTATCTTACTCCCGAGTAAGATAGCTGTCTACTCCTGAGTAAGTTGTTGGCTGTCGTCGCACGTCAGCCATAGTGCGGCACCCTCCGATCACCACAGCACTGTCACCCCCCGTTGTCTCAGCTCAGGCGGCGAACTACCTCGTCCTGCAGAAGTCCGTTGGTCGCGATGGCGCTGCCTCCATGGGGGCCGGGTCGGCCGTCGACCGAGGAAAACCTGCCACCGGCCTCGCGGACGAGAATGTCCAGCGGAGCCAGGTCCCACAACGAGACCTCCGGCTCGGCCGCAATATCCAGCGCGCCTTCGGCCACCAGGCAATAGGAAAGGAAGTCGCCGTAGCCACGCACACGCCACACATCGTCGGTCAACGAGATGAACTCCTCGCGTACCCCACGCTCCAACCAGCCCGAGAGGCTGGCGAAGCTCAAGCTGGCAGAAGACAATTCCCGCACAGCCGAAACACCGAGTCGCCGGGGCGAGCCGTTGTCGAAGGCTGTGAACGAGCCTGCGGACTCCGAGGCCCACCACCTCCGGTTCAGTGCCGGCGCGCTGATGACACCGACCACAGGGACACCGTCGCTCAGCAGTGAGACGAGTGTTGCCCAGATCGGCACGCCGCGAACGAAGTTCTTGGTGCCATCGATGGGGTCGATGACCCACTGTCTTCCCTTCAGCGCAACATCACCGCCGAATTCCTCACCGAGCACTGCATCATCGGGGCGTTGCTCGCTCAGCACGGACCTAAGTTGCTGTTCGACGGCCAGATCCGCGTCGCTGACCGGGGTCAGGTCCGGTTTGTCGTCGACTTCGAGGTCCAGGGCGAGAAATCGATTCCGCGTGATGGAGTCGGCTTCGTCGGCCAAAGCAAGCGCGAGTCGGAGGTCGGCAGCGTAGTCGGTCACGCGAACAAGACTAGAGGTGTCGACGGAGTCGCCGTCACCTTCGTCAATCGATGCGGTCGGAAGTCCGGGGTCGCGTCGGGCATGGCGGTCTCCGTGCCATCGACGGTGCCGGTAACCTTGACTCTCGTGCATCCTGACGTTTCCGCAGACCTAGCCGAACTCGACATCACCCTCACCACGATCGAGTCTGTCCTCGACATCGAGGAGCTGCGCAGACGGATCAACGAGCTGGAGCATCAAGCTGTGTCGCCGGACCTGTGGAACGACCAGGACCACGCTCAGCAGGTGACAAGTGCGCTCTCGCACGCCCAGGCGGAACTGCGTCGTGCGGAGGCACTGCGGCAAAGGCTCGACGACCTCCCGGTTCTGTACGAACTGGCCGAGGGTGAAGAAGGTGAGGCCGAGGTGTCCGCAACGGCGGATGCCGACGCCGAGCGCGCCGCTCTGCGAGAAGACATTGCCGCCGCCGAAGTGCGGACCCTGTTGTCCGGTGAATACGACCAGCGCGACGCGCTCGTCAACATTCGTTCCGGCGCCGGCGGAATCGACGCGGCCGACTGGGCCGAGATGCTCATGCGGATGTACATCCGTTGGGCCGAAAAGCATGGTTACGGCGTCGAGGTCTACGACACGTCGTACGCCGAGGAAGCGGGCATCAAGAGTGCGACCTTCGCGATCAAGGGCCCATATACGTACGGCACACTCTCGGTCGAGCAGGGAACGCATCGGCTGGTTCGTATCAGCCCGTTCGACAACCAGGGACGACGTCAGACTTCCTTCGCCGAGGTAGAGGTCCTGCCGGTCGTCGAGACCACCGATCACATCGAGATTCCCGAGAACGACATCCGCGTCGACGTCTACCGGTCCAGCGGTCCGGGCGGTCAGTCCGTCAACACCACCGACTCTGCGGTCCGATTGACACACATTCCGACCGGCATCGTCGTGACGTGTCAGAACGAAAAGTCGCAGCTGCAGAACAAAGTCTCCGCGATGCGGGTGTTGCAGGCCAAGCTCCTCGAGGTCAAGCGCAAAGAAGAGCGTGCAGAGATGGATGCGCTCAAGGGCGACGGTGGAAGTTCGTGGGGTAACCAGATGAGGTCCTACGTTCTGCATCCGTATCAGATGGTCAAGGATCTGCGTACCGAATACGAGGTGAACAACCCCTCCACTGTGCTCGATGGTGATATCGACGGTTTCCTGGAAGCCGGGATTCGCTGGCGTATGCGGGGGGAGGAGTAAATCGGCATGATGGCTGCCACGACGGTTAGCGCCTTATCGTTCGGACTGCCTCCCGATCTTCGACTCTGGCTCAGCGGTCGCGGTTTGGAAATCGTGCTGTACATACTCGGCGGCATGCTGGTGGCCAGGTTGATCAGCTGGGCCGGGTCGCGGATCACCACGCGCATCGATTCGAACTACCAGCACAGTGACGCGCTGGTCAGGTCCGAGGCAGCCAAGCATCGGCATGCGCTCGCTCAAGTGATCACCTGGGTTGCCGTCACCATCGTCTATGTACTCGTCACCATCGAAGTTCTCCGACGGTTCGGTTTCGCCGTCACCTCGCTCGTCGCACCCGCAACAGTCCTGGGCGCAGCTCTCGGCTTCGGCGCGCAGCGCGTAGTGCAGGACATTCTCGCCGGATTTTTCATCATCACCGAACGGCAGTACGGGTTCGGTGATGTCGTACAGATCGCCGTCCTCGGTTCGGCGGAAGATGCCGAGGGGACCGTCGAGGACGTCACATTGCGTGTCACTCGGGTTCGTAGCGTGGACGGTGAAGTGATCACCGTCCCGAACGGGCAGATCGTCAAAGCGATCAACCTGTCGAAAGACTGGGCACGCGCGGTGGTCGACGTTCCGATTCCTTCCACCGCCGACCTGACACACGTCAACGAAATTCTGCGACGCGTCGGGCACGCTGCATTTGCCGATGCCCGACTGCGAAAGCTATTGCTCGACGAGCCCACCGTGATGGGTGTGGAGAGCATCGAGGTCGATCTGGTGCATGTGCGTCTGGTAGCGAGAACGTTGCCAGGCAAGCAATTTCAGGTCGGACGCGAATTGCGTGTTCGGGTGGCAGCAGCGTTGCAGCCCGAGGGAATCAGCGTGGCCCCGGACGTCTCGACCGCCGGAGTCGCACCCGACTCGGCCCAAGGTGACCGGGGGGCGGACAGGTGACCGAAGAGAACACCGACACCGATCGGTCGACTCGCCACTGGAAGATCCCGTCGCGACTCTTCGGGCGCGCCCGAACGTCGACGGTGGCGCTCGGAATCTGCTTCGTGCTGACCGCGCTGCTCTACGGTCAGGTACGGCCTGAGCCGGAAAGTGCGGTGAACGGCCCGACTCCGATCGACACCGGTCAATACCAGAACCGTCTTCCGAGCTACGTTCCCGAATCCTTGACGCCGTCGACCGGCGTCCCGCCGTCGTCGAGCGTCGACTCCACTACATCGCAGGACCCCTCGGACACAAGCGGCACACCGGGGGAGCCAGGGCAACAGCAGGAGCCGGGACAGCAGGGAGGGCCCGGGTCGTCAACCGGAGAATCGGGGAGCGCGACGACGCAGGTTCCGACCTATTTGCCAGGTATTACCGTTCCTCCGCAACTACGATCGCTATATCCGCAGGCGCCCGCCCCCTCAGCCCCGTCGAGCACCCCATGACATTCGAATCGCGGTCCTCGCTTCGGTCGGCTACCCGCCGGTAAGGACTACACTGCGAGCCGTGATCAGCACCACGAATGTGTCCAAGTCGTACAAGACGTCGACCAGGCCTGCACTGGACAACGTGACCGTATCCGTGGACAAGGGCGAGTTCGTCTTCCTCATCGGCCCTTCGGGTTCCGGCAAGTCGACGTTCATGCGTCTCCTCCTGAAGGAAGAAAGCCCGACCTCAGGAGACATCCACGTAGCGGACTTTCACGTCAACCGGCTCTCGTCACGGCGGGTTCCACGGTTGAGGCAGAGCATGGGTTGTGTCTTCCAGGACTTCCGGCTTCTGCAGCAGAAAACCGTCGTCGAGAACGTCGCATTCGCCCTCGAAGTCATCGGCAAGCCGCGTTCGATGATCAAGCGGACAGTGCCCGAGGTCCTCGAACTGGTCGGGCTCGGCGGCAAGTCCGATCGCTTACCCTCCGAGCTGTCCGGCGGCGAACAACAACGCGTCGCGATCGCACGCGCATTCGTCAACCGACCTCTCGTTCTGCTGGCCGACGAGCCGACCGGAAACCTCGATCCCGACACCAGCCAAGACATCATGATGCTGCTCGAGCGGATCAACCGAACCGGCACGACAGTTCTCATGGCTACCCACGACAATCACATCGTCGACTCGATGCGCCGACGCGTAGTCGAACTGGACAACGGCCGAGTGGTGCGAGACGAGGCTCGCGGGGTCTACGGCGTGGGCAGATAGCATCCCCGGGTCGTTCCGCAGGCTCCACTTCTGGACAGCGGGTCGTTCCGCAGGCTCCACTTCTGGACAGCGGGTCGTTCCGCAGGCTCCACTTCTGGACAGCGGGTCGTTCCGCAGGCTCCACTTCTGGACAGCGGGTCGTTCCGCAGGCTCCACTCCAGCCGGCAGCGCCGGCTCACATGACTTTCTCGACCGCACACACCGAAGGGCCCGGATTCCGCGATGCGCGCAAGTTTCATTTTCAGTGAGGTTCTGACCGGACTTCGCCGCAACATCACCATGACCATCGCCATGATTCTCACGACCGCAATCTCGCTCGGCCTTTTCGGCGGCGGTTTGCTGGTTGTGCAGATGGCAGGAAAAACGCAACAGATCTTTCTCGATCGCGTCGAGGTTCAGATATTCCTCACCGACGACATCTCCGCGACCGACCCTGAGTGCGCCCAGGACACATGCGCAGCGCTGCGTAGCGACCTGGAGTCGACCCCCGCAGTCGTGTCCGTGGAATACCTGAATCGGGATGACGCGGTCAAGGACGCGACCGAGCGGGTCTTCAAGGACCAACCCGAGTTGGCACAGTTGGTGAGCCCGGACAGCTTCCCGGCGTCGTTCAAAGTCAAGTTGAGCGATCCCGAGCGGTTCGGTGTCATCAACGACAACTTCGCCGATCGTCCAGGCGTGCAGAGCGTGCTCAATCAACGCGATCTGGTCGAGCGGCTCTTCAGCGTGTTGAACGGAGTACGTAACGCTGCCTTCGCTATTGCCATCGTTCAGGCGATCGCTGCAATTCTATTGATTGCCAACATGGTTCAGATTGCTGCTTTCACCAGGCGTACCGAGGTCGGCATCATGCGACTGGTCGGCGCAACACGGTGGTACACGCAGCTACCCTTCCTGCTCGAGGCCGTCGTCGCCGCGATCATCGGATCAGGGCTTGCCATTGCGGGCCTGTTCGGTGCCAAGAACATCTTCATCGACGACGTCCTCGCCGACGTATACGAAGCCAACATTCTCGCGCGCATCTCCAACAGTGACGTGCTGCTGGTGTCGCCGTTCCTCGCACTCGTCGGCATCGGTATGGCGGCCGTGACCGCATACATCACGCTGCGCCTCTACGTCAGAGAATAGCTCCGCTCCGGCTGATCCTGCTCACTCCGCAGGCTCCGCTCGGTCCAATCCTGCTCACTCCGCAGGCTCCGCTCCGGCCGGAAGAAAACGGATTGCGCATCGGTTCTATGCTGGAGCGGCTGTGTACACGAGCGCACACGCCTTCCCGCGCTCGAGAAAGGGCCCTGCAGTGAGAGAGAAGGGCCGTAAGGCCATCGCGACCAACCGAAAAGCGCGACACAACTATGCGATCCTCGATGTCTACGAGGCCGGTGTCGCCCTTGTCGGAACCGAAGTGAAGAGTCTTCGCGACGGTAAAGCATCCTTGGCCGACGCTTTTGCGACCGTAGACGACGGTGAGGTGTGGCTGCGTGGACTGCACATCCCCGAGTACACGCAGGGCAGCTGGACCAACCATGCACCGAGGCGCACTCGGAAGCTTTTGCTACACAAGCGAGAAATCGAACGTCTCGCGGGCAAGGTCAAGGAAGGCAGCCTGACGATCGTCCCGCTGTCGATGTATTTCTCCGATGGCAAGGTCAAGGTCGAACTCGCCCTCGCCCGAGGAAAACAGGACTATGACAAGCGTCAGGACCTCGCGCGCCGCACCGCCGAGCGCGAGGTGACGCGCGAACTCGGACGCCGTATCAAGGGCATGCGCTGACAGCAATCCTGCTCGCGCTCGTCGCAGCCGTCGGCTACGGAGTCAGCGACTTCGTAGGAGGAGTCGCATCGAGGCGGGTAGCCGCACTTCGAGTCGTCATCGTTTCGTACCCGTTCTCTTTGGTCGTCGTCTTGCTGATAGCCCCATTCGTCGGCGGCACCGTGTCGCTGGTTCCGATGTTGTGGGGGCTGGCGTCCGGGGTCGCCGGGGGACTTGCGGTGTGGTGGTTCTATCTCGCCCTGGCTTCGGGACCGATGGCCGTCGTGTCGCCGCTGACGGCCGTCCTCGTCGCCGGTATTCCGGTGCTCGCTGGGCTCATGATCGGGGAAAGACCCGGCATACTCGCATTCTGCGGAATTGCTCTCGCGCTCGTTGCGGTCGTCTTGGTGAGTAAAGAATCGCCGGACGAGGCGACCGGTGAGGTCGCGGGCGGTCGCGACATGAAATTCACCCGTACAGTGGCCTGGCTCACGGTCGGCTCGGGCATCACTTTCGCGTTGGCGTTCATCTGTCTCCATCAGATCGGCGACGGGGCGGGTCTGTGGCCACTGGCCGCGTCGCGAGCCTCGGCGACCGCCGTGGTGTGGAGCGTTGCCTTGGCGACCGGCCACTTTTCCGCCCCGCATGGAAGTGTCCTGAAACTCGCGGCGTTCGTCGGTGTGCTCGACGTCGTCGCGAACGCCGCACTGCTCTACGCCTACCAGGGCGGAATGCTCTCGCTGGTCAGCGTCATCGCGTCGCTGTATCCGGCCGCGACGGTGCTGTTAGCGATGGTGATGCTCGGCGAGCGTGTTGGTCGTCTGCAGCAGATCGGAATGGTCATAGCTCTCGGCGCGGTGGGAATGATCGCCGTCGCATGATGATCCGATTCCGGCTGGGTGCACATGATTGTCCCGCCGATCCCGGTTGAATCACCCACTACGGGGGTATCAGGGGTTGATGACCGCCAACATCAACTCGACCCCGCTTCGCGTGCTTGTCACCGGAGCGACGGGCTATCTCGGAGGACGCCTCGCTCCGCGGCTTCTCGACGCCGGTTACACAGTGCGAGTGTTGGCGCGTAACCCCGACAAGCTGGATGGTGTTCCGTGGGCAGAAGACGTCGAGATCGCGCAGGGTGATCTCAACGATCGAGATTCCCTGAAGGCTGCGTTCGCGGATGTGGACGTCGTTTACTACCTCGTTCACTCGATGGGCTCGGTGGGCCACGACAATTTCGCGGATGCCGAGCGTACCGGCGCTGAGAACGTCGCCGACGTCGCCGCGGAAAGCGGAGTGGGAAGAATCGTCTACCTGGGCGGACTGCACCCCACCGACGGCGAGCTGTCGGAGCATCTGCAATCTCGCGCTGAAGTAGGTCGGATCCTTATCGAATCCTCGGTCCCTACCCTGGTGCTCCAGGCCGGTGTCGTGATCGGTTCGGGATCGGCGTCCTTCGAGATGATCCGGCACCTGACGAACCGTCTACCGGTCATGACGACGCCGAGATGGGTGCACAACAGGATTCAGCCGATCGCGGTGCGAGACATGCTCCACTACCTCATCGGTGCCGCCGAGGCCGATCTGAAGGAAAGCCGAACGTTCGACGTCGGAGGCCCCGACGTCATGGAATACGGCGAAATGATGAACATCTACGCGGGGGTTGCCGGGCTGCGCCAGCGTCGAATGGTGGTGCTGCCGGTGTTGACGCCGCGTCTCGCCGGCCATTGGATCGGATTGGTCACCCCGATCCCGCGCGGACTGGCCATGCCACTCATCGAATCTTTGCAATTCGACGCCGTCGCACACGAAATGGACGTCGATTCGATCATCCCTCGACCTGCAGACGGTCTGACTTCTTATCGCGAGTCCGTGCGTCTCGCGCTGCGGAACATCGAGGAAGGGGAGACCGAAACGACGTGGTCCGACTCCGACTCGGCGCAACCGTCCGATCCACTGCCGACCGATCCGACGTGGGCCGGGGAGGTCCTCTACTGCGACAGTCGCAGCGTATTTCTCGGCAGCGGGCCGAGTGAGATTCGTAGTCGACTGCGAGGCGCTGTCGAATCGGGCGAATTGAAGGGCTGGCGTCGGGAGGATCGTGAAGAGGAAAACTCGGGTGAGGTTCGGTTGCGGTCTACCGCATCACTGCCGGGCGACGCGCGGATGCAGTACCAGGTGATCTCGGCGGGCGGTGGTACTCGACTCGAACAGCGAACCTACTTCTTCCCACGCGGACTCGCAGGGAGGGTGTTTTGGTACGGGTCTCTGCCGGCCCGCAAGGTTGTGCTGGGTCGTACGCTGCAGGCGGTTGTGCGGCAGGTCGACCGCGCCTGACACACCACGGTGGGTATCGGGATGATTCTGCTCGGCGCACGCGTTACACTGACAAGCCGGAGCACAGTGCTTCGGAACATACGGGGCTGAACGGTTTCGACTTTGTATGTTGAGTCAGGGGAAGCGTGTCGGTGCAGGCGAGAGACCACCGTAAGCGTCATCGCAAAAATATAAGCGCCGATTCCAATCAGCGCGACTACGCACTCGCTGCCTAAGTAGCGACTGCGTGTCTGTCAGTCCGGGCTTGCCCTCGGTCCGGGTACTGGCATCAGCTAGAGGGCTTACCGATTCACTCGGCCACGGAGTGATGAGGAAAATCAAACAGTGGCTGGGATCGTCATCCTGGCTTGTTTGCGAGATCGGGAGATCCAAGTAGAGGCATAGCAGACTGCACACGGAGAAGCCCTGGCAATGCAGCAGAGGACCCGGGTTCGATTCCCGGCAGCTCCACGTAAACGCCGGGTCGTAGAAGAGCACAAGCTCTCTACGGCCCGGCGCTTTTCTGTTCGGGATCGACCTCGCTGAGGGTGTACGCCGCCCGGATTAGTTCCGAATTTCGGTGCACCCAACCCAGAGCGGCGACGGCGTCGAATAGTGGGTATGGACAAACGGCTCGAGCCGAAACTGTGGACCGACGCCTCGGCGCCCTCGGAAGGGCAGGACCGCTGCGTCGTGCTGGTTCTGCACGGCGGCAAGGTCGCCAGCCACGCAAGCAGTCGACCGTGGCATCTCTCCGGATTGCGGATGAGGCAGTTCACGTGGGCACTCCGTCGAGCCGGGCGGAGTGAAGGCATCGTCGTGCAACAACTGCAATACCGGTATCGCGGCTGGAATGGTGTCGAGCGGAGCCCGGTGCGCGATGCGCGGTGGGCATTGATCCGCATCCATCGCGAGTATCCGGGCGTCCGCGTGGTGGTGGTCGGCCATTCCATGGGAGGCCGGGTTGCTGCTGCAATAGCAGACGATCCGTTGGTCGACGGGCTGGTGGCGTTGGCTCCGTGGTGGCCGGACGGCGGAGAGTTGGCGGGAATCGGAGTCTGCCAGCGAATTCGAGTTCTGCATGGGGTGTCCGACAGCTGGACCGATGCGAGCAAGGCGCGCACGGAAGTGGTGCACGCAGTCGGGCGCGGAGTCGATGCCGAGTTCGTCGACATGCCGGGTGGTCACTTCATGATTCGGCGATCACACATGTGGGTGCGCACAGTGAAGAGTGCCGTCCTGGCTATGGCACTGAACGAATCCTCGCACTATGTCGGATCGCGGAGAGCTGGGATCGAAAAATGACGCGCCGATCGGTGGCAGTGGTCGGAAGCGGAATTGCCGGGCTGACGGCGGCTTATGTGTTGTCGAAATCCGCCCACGTCACCTTGTTCGAGGCGGATGCACGGCTCGGCGGTCACGCGGACACCCACTATGTCTACGGAACGAAAGGGCGAGTCGGGGTCGATACTGGGTTCATCGTGCACAACGACCGCACCTATCCGACACTGCTGCGGCTGTTCGGCGAGCTCGACGTGCCGACACAGGAATCGGACATGAGTATGTCCATCCGGTGTGACGGTTGTGGACTCGAGTATTCCGGCGGACAAGGGATGAGGGGCATAGTCCCGTCGCTGCGTACTCTTGCTCGCCCCCGCTATCTGTCTATGCTGCTCGAAGTCAAACGCTTTCATCGTGAAGCGATGGCCGCGATCGACTCGCAATCCGCTGCCGCCGTCGAAACGCTCGGGAGCTTCCTCGCGCGAAACGAGTTCTCCGACTACTTTTCCTCCCACTTCATGGCTCCCGTGGTGTCGGCGGTCTGGTCGTGTAATCCCGCCGTCGCGTTGAACTATCCGGCTCGATACTTGTTCACCTTCCTCGACCATCATGGAATGCTCAGCGTCACTGGATCCCCGGTATGGCGAACCGTCACGTCGGGGTCGATCGAATATGTTCGAAGAGTCGCTGAACACATCGATGACATTCACCTCTCGACCCCGGTGCGAGCGGTCTACCGGCACGCCGACGGCGTCGACATTCGTGACGGCTCGGATGTTCTGCGACGTTTCGACGCGGCTGTGGTGGCGGTGCATCCGAACCAAGCACTGAAGATCCTTGCCGAACCGACTGCTCTCGACCATCAAATTCTCGGGGCGATGCCCTACTCGGTGAATCAGGCTCGGCTACACACCGACGAGTCGGTCCTGCCCGTGGCATCTCGGGCCCGTGCGTCGTGGAACTATCGGATACCGGAGTGTGGAGCCAGCCCGGACAACGTTCTGGTCAGCTACGACTTGACCCGCCTTCAACGTCTCGACGGACCCGGCCGCTACCTCGTCACCCTTGGCGCCGCAGGTTCCGTTGCTCCGACATCGGTTCTCGATGAAATGTTGTACGAGCACCCGCAGTACACCCCTGACTCCCTGGCGGCGCAGCGAAGGCTACCTGAGTTGAACAGTGACACAGTAGCTTTCGCTGGGGCTTACCACGGTTGGGGTTTTCACGAGGACGGTGCGCGATCGGGCCTGGTCGCGGCTGAGCGGCTCGGAGGTCGGTGGACATGACGACTGCGGACTCCTCGGCCAAGCCAAGGTCGGCAAACAGTTCGATCTATTCCACCGATATCGAGCACGTACGTACGGCGCCTTTGAAGAACAGATTTCGGTACAAGAGCTTCAGCTGGTTCGTAGATCTCGACGATATGCCTCGGTTGCGCACGTGGGTTCAACCTCTGGCCGGATTCGATGCCCGCGATCACATCGGTGATCCCGAACGGACCATCCGCGAGAACATCGACGCCTACCTTGCCGAACGTGGAATCGACCTTCACGGAGGCCGAATCACCATGCTTGCCAACAGTCGGGTGTTCGGCCATACGTTCAACCCCCTCAGCGTGTTCTGGTGCCACGACCCCGACGGGGCTCTCGTCTGCATCGTCGCCGAGGTCCACAACACCTACAAGGAGTCTCACGCCTACCTACTCGATGTCGACGAACACGGATCGGCCCGCACGCCGAAGAAGTTCTACGTCTCTCCGTTCAACGATGTCGACGGCGAGTATCGAATGCGGTTACCGGAACCGAACGAGAGGCTGCACTTGTCCATCGTTCTGCAACGTGAAAACCAACCGCCGTTCGTTGCGACCGTGACCGGAAAGCGCATGACGGCGGACACGGGCGCGATAATCCGGACCGCCCTGGCCATACCCATGGCCCCGCTTCGAGTAGTGATTCAGATTCGCTGGCAGGGGATTCGATTGTGGATGAGGGGACTTCCCCTGCGTTCCCGGCCGAGCGCTCCAGCTGTAGGAAAGGCATCTCGATGACAACGATTGTTCATCCGAAGTCAGGAATCGATCGACAGGTGTGGCCAGGTATCGTGCATGTGCCGGCGGGCCTGAAAGCCCAGGTTGCGGCGTCGGTCGCTGGCTTCCTGTTTCGCCGAGCCGTTGGTAGGCTGCCGATTCGGGTTCGAATGGACGACGGTACGATCCTCGGCGGTGGAATCGATACCTCGCCGCTCATGGTTGTCCGCCGTCCGAAAGACTTCGCTGCGCGCGTCGGCGAGAGCGGTCTGATCGGATTCGGTGAAGCATATATGGCGGGCGACTGGGATGCCGAAGATCTGACCGCGGTGCTGGAGGTATTTGCTACCCGCATGGCATCGCTCATCCCCAAGTCGCTTCAGCGGATGCGAGGTCTCTATGTTCCGAAACCGCCCCGCAGAGAACGAAATACGACGAGGAACACGCGATCGAACATCTCGCGTCATTACGACCTGTCCAACGAGCTTTTCGAACTGTTTCTGGACGAGACGATGACGTACTCGAGTGGTCTGTTTCGCGAGACCGGAACACGTGACGACGGAGAACCGCTTGCTGCTGCGCAGCGGCGAAAAATTGACCGCTTGCTCGATCGCGCCGGCGTCGGCGCCGGAAGCCGAGTCCTGGAGATCGGTACTGGTTGGGGGGAATTGGCGATTCTTGCGGCCGCACGAGGGGCAACGGTTCGTTCGGTGACCTTGTCCATCGAGCAGCAGGAATTGGCGGGCAAGCGGATTGCCGCCGCCGGGTTCTCCGACCGTGTTCAGGTGGATCTGCTCGACTATCGCTCGGTCGACGGCGAATACGACGCGGTCGTGTCGGTCGAGATGATCGAAGCGGTGGGACACGAGTACTGGGGAACGTATTTCGAAACCATCGACCGCGTGCTGGCCCCGTCGGGACGCGTTGCGATTCAAGCAATCACGATGCCGCACGACCGCATGCTCGCAACCCGCAACACCTACACCTGGGTTCACAAGTACATCTTTCCCGGTGGGTTTCTGCCGTCGGTGCGTGCAATCGAGGATGTGACCGAGCGGCAGACGACTCTCCGCGTCCGCGAGCGTTTGTCGATGGGTGATCACTACGCTCGCACGCTCCGAATGTGGGACGAGGCATTCTGTGCTCATTCTTCGGACACCGCGGAGCTCGGGTTCGACAGCGTCTTCGATCGAATGTGGCATTTCTACCTGTGTTACTCGGAGGCGGGGTTCCGATCCGGATATCTCGATGTGCAGCAGATCGTATTGGATCGAAAGGGGGAGAAGTGAGCGCAGCGAAAACACAGGCTTCTCGATCGGTCGCACCACGTCTTGCGGACTTGATCGGTTTATTGGTCGGTGGTGAGATTCCGGTGCGAGTCGAGGCATGGGACGGTAGCGCCGCGGGACCGGTGCATGCTCCTCGAGTGAAGCTGAACAGCCCGAATGTGCTGCGGCGCTTACTGTGGAGCCCGGGCGAGCTGGGTGCGGCACAGGCGTATGTGTTGGGGGAGTTGGACGTCGAGGGCGATCTCGCGGTTGCACTCGACCACGTCTGGTCCGAGGTGGAATCGCGAAACTGGACTGCGATAAGGCCGCGGCCCGCAGCTTTGATTCGGTTGGCGGCGTTGGCACGCGAGCTCGGAGTTTTCGGGCGGCCATTGCCTCCGCCGGGGTCACAGGCTGTGGTCAAGGGCCGGTTGCATTCGCTGATGAGAGATCGAGCGGCGATCAGTCATCACTACGACCTGTCCAATGACTTCTACGAACTCGTTCTCGACTCGCGCATGGCCTACTCGTCGGGCTACTGGACCTCCGACGCCGATGATTACACCCTCGAAGACGCACAGCGGGACAAGCTCGATCTTGTCTGCCGCAAGATCGGACTCGATCGCTCGTCGGGACAGAGTTTTCTCGACATTGGGTGCGGTTGGGGCTCGTTGAGCCTGCACGCGGCCGAGCACTACGACGCACGTGTGGTCGGTGTGACGATTTCGCGCGAGCAGAAGGCGTTCATCGACAAGCGGATTGCCGATCGTGGTCTCGCGGACCGGGTGGAGATACGGATCCAGGACTATCGCGAAATATCAGACGGGCCGTTCGACGCGGTCGCTTCGATCGAAATGGGCGAGCATGTCGGCGAATCGAACTATCCGCTCTACACCGCAGCGTTGTTCGACAACGTCCGGCCCGGTGGTCGCGTATTGATTCAGCAGATGTCTCGAAAGGAGGGTGACAATCCGGGGGGAGGTGCGTTCATCGAGTCGTTCATCGCGCCGGACATGTACATGCGTCCGGTCGGTCGTACCGTCGCGATGATCGAGGAAGCGGGCCTCGAGGTCCGTGACGTGCATGCGATGCGTGAGCACTACGTCCGTACGGTCGACTCGTGGACCGATCGTTTCGAAAGCAGGTGGGACGAGGTGGTTGCGTTGGTCGGTGAGGAGGTTGCCCGCGTATGGCGGCTCTACCTCATCGGCGGCGGGATGGCTTTCCGTGACGGAAGGATGGGGGTCGATCAGATCCTGGCTGTGCGCCCAGGCCCCCGAGGCCGGGTCGAACTCGAACCTGTTCGCCCACAGTGGGCTGGTAAGCCGGTATGACGACCTTCGACTGGACCGGGTTCCTGGCCGTCTCTGGATCCAGCCTTGTCGCTACGGCCGTGCTGATGCTGGTCACCGCCTTGATCGGCGCAAAAATCGGCAGGCACAACGTCGTCGACGTGACGTGGGGCGCCGGCTTCGTGTTGATTGCCTTCGTTGCAGCTGCAGTGGGTACGGGTGAACTCTGGCGTCGACTACTTCTTGCCGCGATCGTGGGGTTATGGGGTATGCGTCTCGCGCTGCACATGTTTCGTCGCTCCCGCGGCAAAGGGGAGGATCCCCGCTACGAGGAAATGCTCTCGAGGGCACCGGGCAACCCGACGCTGTATGCGCTGCGCAAGATCTATTTCACTCAAGCCATCGCGCTGTGGTTCGTCTCGCTCCCGGTCCAGGTCTCGGCCGTCGCGCATGGGTCCATTGCGCTCGTAGCGGCAGTAGGAGTCGCGCTGTGGTCTGTCGGGTTGGCGTTCGAGGCCATCGGCGACGCACAGTTGAGTGCGTTCAAAGCTGCCTCGGCCAACAGGGGCAAGATCATGGATAAAGGCCTATGGTCCTGGACACGTCACCCGAACTACTTCGGTGACGCTTGCGTGTGGTGGGGCATCTTCCTCATCGGAGCGTCCGCCTGGCCCGGCGTGTTCACGCTTCTTTCACCGATCGCGATGACGTACTTTCTGGTTTTCGCCACCGGAGCGCGATTACTGGAGAAGTCGATGGCGAATCGAGACGGGTACAGCGAGTATCAGCGTCGCACGAGCTACTTCGTACCGCTTCCGCCTTCTCGAAAGAGCAGTTCGTAGGTGCACCGACGCAAGTCCGGGCAAGCCAACTACTGTTGACCCCGGGTTGACTCGGACACTAGAAGGAGGCGCATCGTGGCGCACGATAGAGCTGGTTCGGTTGCTTTGCCCGAGGATCTCGTCGACGTAGCCCAGCTGGTCACGGCCTACTACTCGCGTACTCCGGACATGTCGGATCCGGGCCAACACGTCGTTTTCGGGACGTCCGGTCACCGTGGATCCAGTCTGGATACGGCGTTCAACGAGGCTCATATTCTCGCAACGACGCAGGCAATCGTCGAATACCGCGCCTCGCAGGGCATCACCGGCCCGATGTTCATCGGCCGTGACACGCACGCGCTGTCCGAGCCCGCGTGGACCACAGCGTTGGAAGTTCTTGCCGCAAACGATGTTTCGGTACTCGTCGACTCTGGAGATCGATACACGCCGACGCCCGCAGTCAGTCACGCGATTCTGCGCTACAACTCGGCCGGATCGTCGGCCAAGGCCGACGGCATCGTCGTGACACCTTCGCACAATCCGCCGCGCGACGGCGGATTCAAGTACAACCCTCCGCACGGTGGTCCCGCGGACAGCGACGCCACGTCCGTCATCGCGGACCGTGCGAACGAGATTCTGCGCGGTGGACTGGCAGGTGTGAAGCGTGCGTCGTTGTCGACCGCACTCAGTAGCTCGGTGGACAAGTACGACTTCCTCGGAACGTATGTCGAGGATCTGCCGAACGTCGTAGATCTCGACGCGATCAGGTCCGCCGGGGTGCGCATCGGCGCCGATCCGCTCGGTGGTGCGAGTGTCGACTACTGGCAGGCGATCGCCGAGCGTCACAACCTCGACCTCACTGTCGTCAATCCGCTCGTCGATGCGACTTTCCGCTTCATGACACTCGATACCGACGGAAAGATCCGAATGGATTGTTCGTCTCCCAACGCGATGGCGTCGTTGATCGCAGCACGGAACTCGTACGACATATCCACGGGAAACGACGCCGACTCGGACCGTCATGGAGTGGTGACACCGGACGGTGGTCTGATGAATCCCAATCACTATCTGGCAGTTGCAATCGACTACCTCTTCACGCACCGGTCCGGTTGGTCGCCGAACTGCAAAGTCGGAAAAACTCTGGTGTCGTCTTCGATGATCGATCGTGTCGTCGCAGGCCTCGGCCGAGACTTGCTCGAGGTCCCTGTCGGATTCAAATGGTTCGTGCCAGGACTCCTCGACGGCGGTCTCGGATTCGGCGGCGAGGAGTCGGCGGGAGCGTCGTTCCTGCGAACCGACGGACGGGTATGGACGACGGACAAGGACGGCATCATCCTTGCGTTGCTCGCTTCGGAGATCACCGCTGTCACGGGCATGACGCCGTCCCAGCGCTACGCCGAGTTCACGGCGCAGTACGGCAGTCCCGTATACGCGCGGGTCGATGCGCCCGCTTCAAGAGAGGAAAAGGCCGTCCTGGCGAAGCTCTCTGCTGATCAGGTCACCGCAACCGAACTCGCGGGGGAAAAGATCACGGCCACATTGACTACCGCGCCCGGTAACGGCGGCGCGATCGGGGGACTGAAGGTGACCACCGAAAGCGCGTGGTTCGCTGCCCGTCCATCGGGAACCGAAGATGTCTACAAGATCTACGCCGAATCGTTCAAGGGCGAAGATCATCTCGCGCAGGTTCAGACCGCTGCGAGAGAACTGGTGTCGCAGGCACTCGACCGATCGTGACAGCGTCGAAACCCACCGACGAGGTGAAGGGTGGCGCACTGCCGTCGCAAATATGGGTCCTGATCTCGGCGAGCTTCGTGATAGCTCTTGGATTCGGCATCGTCGCACCGGTAATTCCACAGTTCGCCACCGAATTCGGTGTCGGTGTAGTCGCTGCATCGGCGGTCATCAGCGTATTCGCGGCGATGCGACTCTTGTTCGCGCCTGCCAGTGGACTCCTGGTGCAGAAGCTCGGTGAGCGACCGGTGTACCTGGCAGGTCTGTTGATCGTGGCTGCATCGACCGGCGCCTGCGCCTTCTCCCAAACCTACTGGCAGCTCCTGATCTTTCGGGGTCTCGGCGGTATCGGCTCGACAATGTTCACGGTGTCCGCTCTGGGCCTTCTTATCCGAATGAGCCCGGCAGACAGCCGCGGACGCGTATCGGGGTTCTACGCGACGAGCTTCCTGATGGGGTCGATCGGTGGCCCGCTCGTCGGCGGCGCGGTCGTCGGATTGGGTTTACGGGCGCCCTTCATCATCTACGCAATCGCTCTGATCATCGCTGCTGCTGTCGTCTATTTCAGCCTCGGTAATGTCGATTCGACCGAATCCGAGCACGATTCTGCAGTACCGATCATGTCGCTGCGCGCTGCGTTGAAAGTGCCCGCATACCGGGCTGCTCTTTCCTCGAATTTCGCAACGGGGTGGGCAGTGTTCGGTGTGCGCGTTGCGTTGGTTCCGCTGTTCGTCGTCGCAGTTCTCGACCGTTCGGCTGCGGTGGCTGCAGTGGCGCTGGCGGTATTCGCCGTCGGAAATGCACTCGTGCTGATCACGTCCGGGCGGTTGTCCGACGTCCGCGGGCGAAAACCGTTCGTCGTTGCAGGCCTTGTCGTTGCGGGCGTGGGAACTGCCACCATCGGTCTGACCGATAACCTGGCCCTGTTCATGATCGCCTCCTTCGTTGCGGGTTTCGGGTCGGGATTGATGACACCGGCGCAGCAGGCTTCGGTGGCTGACATCATCGGCTCCCGTGCACGCGGTGGCCCGGTTCTCTCGACGTTCCAAATGGCGTCCGACGTGGGGGCGATCCTCGGTCCCATCGTCGCCGGAATGGTGGTCGAGTACTACTCCTACGGAACGGCCTTCGTGATGTCCGGTGCAATTCTGATCGCGGCGGCAGTGTGGTGGCTGTTCGTAACGGATACGGCGAGTGCGGCAAAAGCAGCTGCCCGTAAGCAATGAACTGTTTCCGGCACCTCGCGCGTCCGTTGGATAGCACTCCGTACTATTTGCACCGTGAGCCAAAAACGAACATCGAGTGCGAAGTACACCCCACAACCGACGTCCAGTACCTCTACGTACGTTCTGGCCGCGGTGGCGGTACTCGTGGTCGCTGTGGTCGTCGTCGTGGCGGTCATGTGGCAGCGCGGCAGTGACACCCCGCGTAATGACGGTTACGGAACGGTCAAAAATCCAGATGTGGAATTGACCATTCTTCCCGATGGCGTCGTCCAACTAGCAGCAGCAAATGCCGCGCCGGTCGTGGATCTGTTCGAAGATCCGATGTGCCCATTCTGCGGTGATCTGGAAGTCAAGCACGGCCAGGAGTTGGCACAGAAGATCGACGAGGGTGCGATAGCCGTTCGGTATCACCTGGTTGTGCTTCCTCAACTGGACGCTTCTTCGGCGAGCGGGAGCTACTCGAGTCGGGCCGTTGCTGCATCGCATTGTGTCGCCGCATCCGAAAACGCAATTGTTTATTCGGCATTTCACGCAGGCCTGTTCGGCGCAGAATTTCAACCCGAAGAAAACGGTGATTCCGACCGCACCGACACCGAACTTGCCGACCTCGCCCAAAAGAGTGGCGCAGGAGAGGCGACCGCGCAGTGCATTCTGTCCGGGGCGATGACCGATGTGGCCGCAGCAGACGCGGCGAGCGCCCGTGAAGCCCTGTCCGCGGCCGGCGCGGCCGGAACCCCCGGTGTTCTCGTCGATGGTCAGGTCGTCGATGCTCTCCGCGACTCGTCCTGGATCGAATCGATCGGCTGACCGGACATTTGCTTTCCAGCAGCGGATTTGTCGCAGTATGCGGCCATGGTGTAACTTCGTTCGAGCAACCGCAGAACAGTGCGGGTGTGAAGCACGGGGCTATGGCGCAGCTGGTAGCGCACCACACTGGCAGTGTGGGGGTCAGGGGTTCGAGTCCCCTTAGCTCCACCGAGTTCGTCCTGATAGAAGAAGTACACGCAAGCCCTGACCGGTGATCCTGGTCAGGGCTTGCGCTGTTTGTGGCGGTGAACAAGGAAAATGGGGGCCACCTCTTGGTGGCCCCCATTTTCCTTGTTCCGACTTGCTGCAGCCTCGGTCGCCGGGCCGAGTGCCGAGACCGGTCAGTGAGCAGCGTCGAAGGCGTTCTCGACGTCCGACGGAATTCGGCCCCGAGCCGAAATGGTGTATCCGTTGGATTTTGCCCACTCGCGGATAGCCTTCGTCTGATTGGCATCGCGCTTCTGACCGGTCGAGGTGGCGCCGACGGTCCTCTTGGCCCGCTTACCGCCGACACGGGCCGAGTGTTCGATGTAGTAATCCAGCTTTCGGTGGAACTCTTTGGCGTTCTTGTCGCTGAGGTCGATCTCGTAGCTGACGCCGTTGACGGAATAGCTTATGTGCTCTCCGCCGGAGTCGATCGGCTTGTCGTCGATATCGTCGACCAGTTGAACATAAACTTTCTTGGCCATTCTGGAGGTCTCCAATGATCAATCGGGATGAATCCAAGTAGAACTCAGGAAACTATACGACCGAACACTCGAATAATCCATGTCAGCGACTGTGTATCGGAAGTTCATGTATTCATCTGTCCAGTAGAAAATCTACGATATCGCCCAAGCTCTGGGAGCCGAATAATTGGGATCAGGAAAGATCTGTACTCGGAGGCTGAGCTGCGAGCCTCATCTCGTCCAAGCCGACGAACTTCACGCGAGGACGCCCAGTGTCTTTGCCAGCCGAAACCTCTGCTTTGTCGATGCGTGCCCATGCAGGAAAGTCGAGTGCGTCGGGCGCCCTCTTCTCGAGCAATAGGTCGAGTTCCGCTCGATCCGCGCGGGCATGAGGAAGTCGGTCCGCAGCGATGTCTTCGAGAAGGCTCCGAATGGTCTCGGCCGCACACTTCTTGTTGGTTCCGATTACGCCGGTGGGCCCGCGCTTTATCCAGCCCGTTGCATAGGTTCCGGATACCGCTTCGCCTGAATTATCGATCACGCGGCCATCTTTGTTAGGAATCACGCCGACACCGGAATCGAACGGCACGCCTGGTATTTCGCTTCCGTGATAACCGACCGAACGCAGAATCAGACCGGTGTCGAGCATCTCTTCGGTCGAGGTTCGCTGGGCTTTCACCGTGCCGGACTCGTCGGTTCGAAGTTCATTGTGTATCAGACGAACAGAGGTGACCGACTCTTCTCCGAGTATCTCGTCAGGAGAAACACAGAAGCGGAGCACAATGCGCTTCCGGTTCGGGTCGGATCCTGCGCCTTGGCCGTCTCCGGCTGCAATTTCGCGAGCCAGTTCCACCTTCAACGCGGTGGAGGGTTCGGTGGTGCCGGATTCCAGAGCTGCCAAAGTGGCGGGGTCCGGTTCGGCTTCGTCGGCTGACAACACGATGTCGATGTCGGCAGCATTCATCAACCCGATCAATTCGGGGTTCGTGTACGCAGCCTGGGCTGACCCACGCCGTCCCAGAACTACCACCTCGCGGATCTTGCTGCCTCGCAATGCCTCCAGCGCGTGGTCGGCGATATCGGTGTTCTCGAGTTCGTCAGGCGAAACCAGCAGAACACGAGCGATGTCGAGGGCGACGTTTCCGTTGCCTACGATGACTGCTCTTTCGCTGGTCAGGTCGTAGCTGCGGTCGGCGTAGTCGGGGTGGCCGTTGTACCACCCGACGAACTCGGCCGCTGCGTGAGAGCCGGGAAGATCTTCCCCTGCAATCCCGAGGCGTCGATCGTTGGAGGCGCCCGTCGCGTAGATGACTGCATCGTGGTGTTCGAGGAGTTCTTCGTGAGAGATATCCGAGCCGATCTCGACGCCGAGATGGATTCGTACCGACTTTTTGCCGCCGACCGCGCGGAAGAGATCGGTTACAGCCTTGGTGCCTGGATGATCGGGTGCTACGCCCGCCCGAACCAGCCCGTACGGGGTCAACAGGCGGTCGTACATCTCGACCTCGATACCGCGGATGGATGCGAGTTCGGTGGCGGCATAGAACGCCGCAGGGCCTGATCCGACGATGGCAATTCTGCGGCCGGTGAAGTCGACGCCTTTGAAGGGCGACGCAACCGTGTTGTACCCGCTGCTCTGCATCGGGTGAAATTGGAAGTAGTTGGCATTTATCCCGAGGTATCGCTCTTGCTCGGGCTCCAATTCGTGGTCGGCGCGGATGGCGTCGACGGGGCATTCGTCCACACATGCACCGCAGTCGATGCAGGTATCCGGATCGATGTGCAGCATTTCCGAGGTCATGAAGCCAGGTTCGTCCGGGGTGGGGTGAATACAGTCGACTGGACACACATCGACGCACGATGCGTCGTTGCAGCAGGGTTGAAGAATCACGAACGTCATGAACCTGTTCTACCGCGAGATGCACTACTCCGTGGCCGGTTCACTACTCCTACTGCAACGGTTCGGTGTCGACTTGCTCACATTCCGCTTGCAGATTCGGATCTGGCGGTATCGCGCGACCGTATCAGCCCCACTCTCTGCTTCACTTGTGACGAAAGTGTCTGTTGATACTCGTGTATGCCACAGAGGCTGCTGATTCTCAATGTGAAAGGGGAGTGGCACGCTCTTTGTCAGAGTGTGTCGAACTGCTTGATGAACAGAACCTCCGTGCTCGGCGTGCTGTCCGCAGGTGTGATGGCAGGCGCGCTGATGATTCCTGCAACAGCGTCGGCCGCCCCTTCGGGTGTGGAGCTCGACGGCAAGACGGTCTTCGTGGATCCCGGTCACCAAGGCGCCGGCCACACCGAGAATCTGGCTGCGCAGGTCGACGACGGCCGTGGCGGCACCAAGGACTGCCAAACATCAGGGATGACTACCGTCGACGGCGTTCCCGAACACACCATCAACTGGAACGTCGCTCAGCTGGTGAAATCGAGTCTGGAAAGCCTGGGCGCCTCGGTCGTCATGAGCCGTGCCGACGACTCTGTTTGGGGCGGCTGTGTCGATGATCGAGCGCGGGCGGCCAGTGCGTCCGGAGCGGACGTCGCTGTCAGCATCCATGCGGACTCGACGGCTGTGGGCACCGATGCGGACAAGCACGGGTTCCACCTGATCGTTCCCACGCTCCCCATTCCCGACGCAGCTGCCAACGCGGCCCAGTCGGACGGTGGTCGGGCCGCATCGAATCTGATGCGCGACGCGTACGAGCGAGCCGGGTTCAGTGCCGCCAACTACGCGGGGGTAGTCGACGGACTGCAGGAGCGTTCCGACATCGCCGGGCCGGCACTCACCGCTGTGCCTTCGGTTTTCGTCGAGATGGGAAACGGCTCCAATCCTGACGACGCGGCTGTGCTCGAAAGCCCGGAGGGGCAGCTGAAGCACGCCATCGCGATCTCCACCGGGCTGATCGACTATCTTCTGGGACCGAACACCACTGTCGCGGCACTATCCGTGGAGACTGGACCGGAAGCACCGTCGGACTCGGCCACGGCGACCCCTGCGGCGGGTAAGCCGAAGCTCGAAGCCGCCCCGAGTTCGTCCGGGGGGAGTCCGCTCGCGCGCTTGCTTGCGGGGATCGCGCCTTACGTCGATTCCGTCGGGATCGACGGATTGTCGGATCTGGTGACCGACGACAACGTTCGATCTGTGTCGAACTTCGCGCAGGGCCTGCTGAAGCAGATGCTCGCAACCGAGTAACCTCACGATTCGTGGCGCGTGCACTCGGAGACCGAAGGATTCCCGTAATTCTCGTCTCGGGATTTCTCGGTGCAGGCAAGACGACGTTGCTCAACCATCTGCTTCGGCGCAATCGAGGGATTCGCATCGGAGTCATCGTCAACGACTTCGGCTCCATCAATATCGATTCGATGATGGTTGCCGGTCAAGTAGATTCGATGGTGTCCCTCGGCAACGGGTGCATTTGCTGCGCCGTGGACATCGAGGAAATGGATTCGATGTTCGACGTTCTGTCCGAGCCCGCGAGGGCACTCGACGTGATCGTTGTCGAGGCCAGTGGCATCGCTGAGCCGAGAAGCCTCATTCGGATGGTGCTTGCCAGCGAGAATTCGGCGATCGTCTACGGAGGCCTTGTCGGAGTCGTCGATGCAGTCGAATTCGGCGCCACCGTCGCACGGCATCCCGAGATCGAACAACACCTCCGACTCGCAGACCTCGTGGTGCTCAACAAGACCGACCGACTCGACGATGCCGAGACGGCCGCGGTTTTCGACAGTGTCCGTGAGACGGTCGGAGACGTCCCAATCATGGTGACCAGACATGGCCGTGTCGACGCAGCGTTACTTTTCGATGTTCCGACACGTGCTGACGACAGAAGCTCGGCACGGCAATTGTCGTTCGACGAGGTGCTGTACGAGGACGAGGATCTAGGCGATCACTCTCAGCATCTGCACGCCGCCTATACGACTACGAGCTTCGAGACCGAAGAGCCGATGGATCCGCGCCGCTTCATCGAGGTGCTGAAGAATCCATCGGGAGAGGTATACCGTGCCAAAGGGTTCGTGTATTTCGGGGTGGATGGCTACGCGGGAAAGTACGTACTCGGCACGGTCGGTCGTCACATCCGATTCGAATCGACCCCCTGGGGACGCGACGAGCGGCGAGCGACCTCACTGGTGTTGATCGGAACGGATATCGATGAAGAATTCATCGAGGTGCGCCTGCTCGACTGTATTCGTCGCACCGGGGACCCGACCGATCGAGCGGCGATGCTACCGGTCCATCGATATACTTCGAAGCCGGCGTGAACAGACGCCCTGCTGCAGCAGTCAGAGACCGACCCATTCCGAGGTACCCGTGGCGAAATGCTGTCGTTTCCAGATGGGAACTTCGGACTTGATGCGTTCGACCAGCGTGGCGCACGTCGCGAAGGCCTCCGCCCGATGTGGGGACGCGACCGCGGCGACCAGTGCGATATCGCCGACGACTAGGTCCCCGACACGATGTACTGCCGCGACGGGCAACCCTGATTCTGCCGCCACCTCCGCGCAACACGCACGGAGAAATTTCTCTGCATCAGGATGTGCCTGATATTCGAGCGCGGAAACAGCGTGTCCACCATCGTGATTGCGCACCACACCGCTGAAGAGTACGACCGCGCCGTGCTCCGGCCCGGCGACTGCGGTCTCGACGATGTCGATATCGATCCGATCCTTCGAGATCTTCGCCAAAGGCTCGTTCACGGCAATTCGCCTTCCTGTGTTTCGGCGTGCAGACCGTCACCGGCAACCTGCGCGAGCAGATGGTCGAGGATTGGCCCGAGAACCGAGAGTCCGTCCTTCACGCCCCCGGGGGACCCAGGTAAATTCACCACGACGGTCGTTCCTGCGAGCCCGGTCAGTCCACGACTCAAGGTCGCATGAGGAGTGACGGTCGTCCCCTTGGCCCGAATCGCGTCGGCGATCCCTGGGAGTTCGCAATCGAGAACTGCTCGCGTCGCCTCAGGAGTGGCATCGGTCGGTGACACGCCCGTGCCCCCAGTGGTGATCACCAGTGACGGCGCACCGGTCAATGCGTCGTCCAGACCGGATGCGATATCGGCGTCGGCAAATACCAGCGGTCCGCGAACAGTGAACTCGCGCTCCTGCAGCCACCGCGCTATCACCGGTCCGGTGGTGTCCTCACGGGTGCCTCGCGCACCACCGGTCGACGCGACGAGCACGACAGCCGATCTCGTTCCAGCGCAGGTGGTTTCGTGGGTCTTCTCGACGCCCCGAGACCATCGCCCACGCTTTCCGCCCTCTTTGCTCAGCAGACGGACGTTGTTCATGGTTGCGGACGGGTCGACGGCCTTGACCATGTCGTGGAGAGTGAGACCCGCGACGGCGACGGCCGTCAGCGCCTCCATTTCCACTCCAGTCGGGCCGGTGGTCTTTGCCGTTGCCTCGACAGTGATCGTCGTTTCGGTGAATCCGAAGCGCACATCCACCGAAGACAGTGCCAGCTGATGGCACAGCGGTATCAGCTCCGAGGTCTTCTTGGCCCCGGAAATGCCCGCGATTCGAGCCGTGGCCAACACATCTGCCTTCGGCATTCCATCGGCGCGGACGAGGGACACAACTTCGGCAGTGGTCGCCAGTTCACCTGCAGCGACAGCTAATCGGGTGGTGTCGGACTTGTGCGATACGTCGACCATGCGGGCGCGGCCTTCGGAATCTACATGAGAAAAACGGGTCATAGCGGCACCACTGTCACTTCGGACCCCGCGGTCATCTCGGTCACTTCGACGGGCACGTCCACCAACACATCTGCCCATGCCATCGCGGCAACGAGGTGCGAACCTGCTCCGGCAATCAATGTCACGGTTTCTCCCTCGACCTTTCCTCTCAGAAACTGCCGTTTGCCTGCGACCGAGGTGACGTCTGTCGCCAACTTCGCCACCCGGGTCGGCACCGGCGGCAAGCCTGCTGCGTCACGCAGCACATCACGTGCGAACACCAGGAACGAGACGACGGTGCTCACTGGATTGCCCGGAAAGTTCAATACGGGAATGCCATCGACGACGGCTGTCCCTTGAGGTCCGCCTGGCTGCATCCGAACCGGCCCGAACTGTCCGCCCAGTGGGAGCAACACATCCTTCACGACCTCGAAATCGCCCATGGACACCCCGCCGGAGGTGACGATGAGCTCTGATTCGGCGGCAGCAGCGGTGACGATTCGACGGAAGTCCGCAGGCTGGTCCGAGCTGCGGTGTATGCCCGTGACCTCGGCGCCGTTGCTACGAAGATGAGATGCCAGTGCGATGCCGTTGGAATCGAAAATCTGGCCGAGCCGAAGCGACGAGCCTGCCTCGACGAGTTCGGCTCCGGTGGTGATCACGGCAACCCGTGGACGACTGCGAACCTGCGTGTGCGACAAGCCGACTGCGGCAAGGACTGCGATGTGACGGGGTTCGAGAAGCTGGCCTGCGTGGATCAGCGTGGTACCAGCGATGACATCGCTTCCCTGCTCGCGAACGTAGTCGCCGGGTTGCCGGGAGACCTCGATCGTTACCGAATGCTCGTCACCTGCAGTCGTGTGCTCGACGGGCACGATGGTGTCCGCGCCTTCCGGCACCGGGGCGCCGGTCATGATCTTGACGCTGGTCCCGGGTTGCAGTGCGCCAGGCCCCGTCGCACCCGCGGCCACTGTGCCCGCCACTGCCATGGTCACCGGAACCGTGGTGATCGCAGACGAGTGGACTGCGTATCCATCCATCTGCGAATTCCTGAACAGTGGAAGATCGACCGGCGAAGCGACGTCCGCGTAGGCGACACGGCCCAGTGCATCGCTCAGCGGGACCGACTCTGCGGTACGTGTCTTCAAGGGATCGAGTAGGCGTCGGACGTGAGCGGCATGGTCTTCGACCGAGGCCGCGCTCATGCTCCGCTCGCCTTCGGGGCCGACTTGGCGCGGATCTTCATATATTCGATCCTAGGCGTGCGTGTTTTCGAAATTGGGGGCGGCCGAGGCCCCGCGTTCTGTGAGGAACGGCATACTGGACCACGTAGCGTTGTCGGAGCGAGGATTCGCTCTTGTTTCACAAGGAGGGTGCACATGACCGTCAGCAGTGTCGTCGGACTCGGTATCCCCTCGGTAAAGGGCCCTGACTCTTCGAATAACACCGGATCTTCGAAGAGTCCTGGGGTGTTCACGGTTGACGACCGGCCCGATGTACCGGTTCTGATGGACCGGTTCGGCCGGGTGGCGCGCGATCTGCGGGTGTCTATCACCGAAAAGTGTTCGCTCCGTTGTACTTATTGCATGCCTGAAGAAGGTCTGCCGGTAATTCCAGCCGAGAACCTGCTCACTGCCGAGGAAATCGCGCGAGTGGTGTCCCTCGCGGTACATCGGCTTGGCGTCGAAGAAGTGCGCTTCACCGGTGGTGAACCGCTCATGCGGGCCGATCTGACCGACATTCTCGCTCGATGCGCACAGCGAGTGCCCGGCATTCCTCTTGCGATGACCACCAACGCCATCGGTTTGGAGCATCGGGCGGAGAGCCTCGTCGAAGCAGGACTGAGCCGTGTTAACGTCTCACTCGACTCGATCGACCGAGCGCATTTCGCCGAACTCACCCGACGCGATCGTCTGCCGTCCGTCATGGCAGGAATCCGGGCAGCGAAGCGAGCCGGATTGAACCCTGTCAAAGTGAACGCCGTACTGATGCCGGAGACGCTGCACGGTGCAGGTGACCTGCTCGAGTGGTGCCTGAACGAAGGCGTGGCCCTTCGATTCATCGAGCAGATGCCGCTCGACGCCGATCACGAATGGGCGCGTTCCAACATGCTCGACGCGCAGCAACTGCTCGATGTGCTCGCTACCCGTTTCGACCTCACCGAAATCGGTCGCGAGGATCCGTCTGCGCCGGCCGAGGAGTGGGCAGTCGACGGAACCGACGCCACCGTGGGCATCATCGCGTCCGTCACCAGGTCCTTCTGTTCCGACTGCGACCGAACTCGGCTCACTGCCGAAGGAACAGTGCGGTCGTGTCTGTTCAGCGATGAGGAAACCGACCTGCGGGCGGCCATGCGCGGGGGAGCAACCGACGACGAACTCGCCGCACTGTGGCGTGGCGCAATGTGGAACAAGTGGGCAGGACACGGAATCGATGCCGAAGGTTTCGTCCCACCGACGAGAAGTATGGGAGCAATAGGTGGTTGAGGTTCGTTACTTCGCCGGTGCGGCGGACGCGTCGGGATGTGCCGCCGAAACATTCGACCTGCCCATGGGCAGTGATATCGCGGCGTTGAAAGCTGCGGTAGCTCACAGACACGGCGGAAAGGTGGCCGATGTTCTGCGCGTGTCTGCGTTTTTGATCGGTGACGATCTCACGCGTGATCCCACAGCGACGTTCGGTGAGCGAGTCGACATCCTGCCACCGTTCGCGGGCGGCTAGCCCGAGGGCTCAGTTCTCGGTAGTCCACCAATCGTCGAACGGTGTGACGGGAACCGTGCGCTTGTGCCTGGAGTTCAAGAACATCCTCTCCAGTTTCGCTGCGACCTCTTCGGTTACGTCCTTGCCTTCGAGGTAGTCGTCGATCTGCGCGTACGTCACACCCAGGGCCTCCTCGTCGGGAAGCGCTGGACGATCGTCCTCCAAGTCCGCCGTGGGCACCTTCTTCCACGTGCTCTCCGGTGCACCGAGTTCTCGCAGCAGCTCGGCGCCCTGACGCTTCGTCAGTCCGGTAAGAGGTGTGATGTCCACCCCGCCGTCGCCGAATTTGGTGAAGAATCCGGTGATCGCCTCGGCTGCATGGTCAGTGCCGACCACGACGTAACCGAGTTCGCCGGCGAGCGCGTACTGCGCCACCATGCGCTCACGAGCCTTGATGTTGCCGCGCACGAAGTCGCGAACCGCCTCGTTGCCCAGGGCGTCCGCCACCGAGGCGGCCGCTGCGTCGGCCGATGCTTTGATATTGACCGTCACGGTCCGGTCGGGATCGATGAACGACAGTGCGATGGATGCATCGTCTTCGTCGGCCTGCACGCCGTAGGGGAGACGCACAGCAAGAAATCCTGCTTCGGCGCCTTCGCTGCAAAGTTCGGTGACCGCGCGTTGAGCCAGCTTTCCGGTCAAGGTGCTGTCCTGACCGCCACTGACGCCGAGCACGAACCCCGTGGCAGGTGTCGAACGGAGGTAGTTCTTGAGAAAGTCGACGCGTCGGGTGATCTCGGAGGCGGGGTCGATGGTCGCCTGGACCGCGAGTTCACGTTGAATTCGAGTGCGCAATTCCGAACGGATGAGAGCCATCACGCCATCTTAGGTGTGCTCCGTACACTGCACGTGATGACAGCGAAGACCTTTTCGAAGTCCGATCGCAGTGCCCACCCCGACTTCTTTGCAGCCGAGGCAGCCGGGCTTGCATGGTTACGAGCGGGCGGCGGCGCGACAGTCGATGTGCTGGACGTCGGACCGACACATATCGATCTGGCCCGACTTGATCCAGGCTCGCCGACGCAGGCCGCGGCCCGCGCGTTCGGGGCCGGCCTCGCCACCGTTCACGGCAGTGGAGCTCCTGGGTTCGGTTGTCCTCCAGATGGTTTCGACGGTCAGCTTTTCATCGGTGCAAGGCCGATGTCGAGCGTCGTACACCCATCGTGGGGCTCGTTCTACGTCGAGGAAAGGGTTCTTCCGTTCCTGCGGGTAGCGCTCGAGGTGGGAAACGTGACGCCGAGTCAGGCGGCTGATATCGAGCGTGCGTGTGAGCGAGTTCGTGCGGGCTGTGCCGAAGATGGAGAGTCGCCGAGCCGCATTCACGGAGACCTTTGGACCGGAAATGTCATCTGGACCGATTCCGCCGCGGTGATGATCGATCCGGCAGCGCACGGCGGTCACCGTGAAACCGATCTGGCAATGCTGGAACTGTTCGGTTGTCCACTTCTGACCGATATCGTCGACGGTTATCAGTCGGTGTTTCGACTGCGCGAGGGCTGGGAGAGGCGTATTCCGTTGCACCAGTTGCATCCTTTGGCTGTGCACGCAGCCGGACACGGTCCGTCGTACGGTGCGGCACTTCACCGCGCTGCGGTTGCGGTGGAGGGGCTCTCCTGACGGGTTGCTCGGCGGACCAGGTCTTCCCACCCGTCGGCGAGCCGCTGCATCGACATGCCGAGGTCACGGAATTGGTGCAGGACGAGTGTTGCTTCGAGCGGCGTCAGGAGTCCGTAAGCGAGGAGTTCGAGGTCGCCCTCCACGCGGGCAGTTCGGAGGAGGTTCAGAACGTGCGTGTAGTTGACCCTGTGCGCAGGAGCCGAATATCGCAGTTCCGGTGAGTTTTCCGCTGCGCGCATGACCTCTCCTTGGACCTCGACGAGGTTCAACCGGGCGCGCCCGAACGCGACCAATCGGTCGATCGGATCCGCCCCGGGGCCCAGCGGTGGGGGACCGAACAGGAAGCCGTGCTGCAACTCCTTCTCGGTATGGTCCACCAACGCTTGCATGAGCCCGGTTCGGCTTCCGAATCGGCGGAATACTGTGCCCTTGCCCACACCGGCTCGGGCGGCCAGTGCGTCCATCGTGACTGCGTCCGCCCCGACTGTGGCGACCAGTTCGGTGGCTGCATCCAGTAGGAGGCGGCGGTTACGTGCTGCATCGCAGCGTTCGGTTTCCTCGCCTGCAATGGGGAGCAAGAAGTCGGTCACAAGCGCAACCATACCTGCTCCGGGGAGGCAAATGGACTACGGTCCGTTTGGGTGATAGGAATGCACTTACACCGGCCGTAACTCCAACTTTCGAAGGAACTTCTTCCATGTCGCAAGCGCACGTACTCGTTCTCGTCGGCAGTCTTCGCATCGACTCCGTGAACAAGCAGATTGCCCACACCGCCGCTGCGCTCGTACCAGAGGGTGCCGAAGCGGTCGTGTACGAAGGACTTGCGGATGTGCCGTTCTACAACGAGGACCTCGACGTAGAGGGCAAGGTACCTGCCGCTGCCCTGGGTCTGCGTGCAGCAGCCGAGGGGGCCACCGCGTTTCTCCTCGTCACCCCTGAGTACAACGGCACCATTCCTGCGGTCTTGAAGAACGCCATCGATTGGCTGTCTCGTCCGTATGGGGTGGGTGCCGTACAAGGAAAGCCGGTTGCTGTCATCTCCGCCTCGCCGAGCGGTAACGGGGCCAAGTGGGCTCATGACGACACACGTAAGTCGGTCGGCATTGCGGGCGGAAAGGTTCTCGAGGACGTCGTGCTCACCATCGGCGGCACCATGGACAAGTTCGGTTCCTCACATCCCCGTGAAAACGCGGAGGTGTCGGCGCAGATTTCCGCTGTGGTGGCCGAGTTGGTCAAGGCTTCGCACGAGCTCGTCGACGCCTGATTCGAAGCGCCTCGATCCTGGAGCGAACTGCTCTGTCGAGGCATCGCGGAGTAGCCCCCGAATTGTGTGTTCGGGGGCTCTCCGCTGTCCACGGGTTGCAGAATTCACCCTCCGGGTGCCGCGCGCCGGCTTGCGGTTACGTGTGGGGCTTGTTCTCGGTTTCAGGGCGTATGCGCACCAGGGAAACATGTGATGCACGACACGCCGAGCCGACGTTGTTTTTTTGGCCCATCTCGAGAGCGTGACCAGCGAATGTCATGGATGTTGTTCGCAACATCTCGTGTTCTAGCTATATGTCGGACACTAGGTGTAGTGTCTGAACAACCGAGAGGCCGCAACGCTCCCCGCCGAGAAAACCGGTACGAAGCCCGTGAAATCCCGCTCGGAACTGCTCGAATCCGGGTTCGCATCCGGAATCGGCACACAGACGAAAAAGAAGTTCGAAAAGCTATTCCGCAGTGCATTACGAGCATCTCGGTGAACTCCGCGATGCTGGACAGTGAGAAGGGAACCACATGAGCATCACCGTCTACACAAAGCCCGCTTGCGTTCAGTGCAATGCCACCTACCGTGCCCTCGACAAAGAGGGCATCGAATACTCGGTCATCGATATTTCGCAGGACACCGAGGCCCGCGACTACATCATGGCGCTCGGCTACCTGCAGGCGCCGGTCGTCGTTGCCGGCGACACTCATTGGTCGGGGTTTCGCCCCGATCGCATCAAGTCGCTCACCGCAAGCGTTGCTTGAACAGAAGACGGAGATGAGCAGGTGTGACGTTCACCGGTCTCGATTCGGCTCGGCTTCCTGGCTCGACGCACCCACTGGTGTATTTCTCGAGTGCGTCGCAGAACACACATAGATTCGTCACCAAGTTGGATCTTCCGTCGAGTCGGATACCGATTCACCGGCCGGAAGAATTTCGGGTAGACCAGCCGTACGTTCTGATCGTCCCGACCTACGGCGGTGGCACCACATTTTCCGGCCGTGACACCAATTACGTTCCCAAGCAAGTGATCAAGTTTCTCAACGACAAGCACAACCGGTCCTTGATCAGGGCAGTCATCGCAGCTGGTAACACCAACTTCGGTGACTCGTTCTGTTTTGCGGGCGATGTCATTTCACAGAAGTGCGCTGTTCCTTACCTTTATCGCTTCGAATTGATGGGGACCCCCGAAGACGTAGATCGCGTTCGGGACGGGCTCGGCGATTTCTGGGAGCGGGAGTCGCGACGAGCGGCGCACACCTACTGACATCAGTACGAGTTCAGCAGTACAAGACGCACGAAGAAAGTGGAGCACCCGCCGTGGCACCGACAATCACCGATACAGCACCCGCCCAGACAACCGTCCGCGCGGATGGTGATCTCGACTATCACGCGCTGAACGCGATGCTGAATTTGTATGGCCCCAATGGGGAGATTCAGTTCGAGAAGGACCGCGAAGCGGCCAACCAATACTTCCTGCAGCACGTCAACCAGAACACCGTGTTCTTTCACGATCTGGATGAGAAGCTGGACTACCTGGTCGAGGAAAACTATTACGAGGCAGAGGTTCTCGATCAGTACTCCCGCGAGTTCGTCAAGTTCCTCATAAACCACGCCTACTCGAAGAAGTTCCGCTTCCCGACGTTCCTGGGTGCATTCAAGTACTACACCTCGTACACGTTGAAGACATTCGACGGCAAGCGCTACCTCGAGCGGTTCGAAGATCGCGTCTGCATGGTTGCCCTGACTCTCGGTGCGGGTGACGAAGCTCTTGCCACCGATCTGGTCGACGAGATCATCGCCGGCCGTTTCCAACCCGCTACGCCCACCTTCCTCAACTCCGGTAAGAAGCAGCGTGGTGAGCCGGTTTCGTGCTTCCTGCTGCGCATCGAAGACAACATGGAATCGATCGGCCGATCGATCAACTCCGCGCTGCAGCTGTCCAAGCGCGGCGGTGGAGTTGCGTTGCTGCTCAGTAATATTCGCGAAGCCGGCGCGCCGATCAAACGAATCGAAAACCAGTCCTCGGGCGTCATTCCGATCATGAAGCTACTCGAGGACTCCTTCTCGTACGCGAACCAGCTCGGTGCGCGTCAGGGTGCAGGTGCTGTGTACTTGCATGCGCACCATCCCGATGTCTACAGGTTCCTCGATACCAAGCGTGAGAACGCGGACGAGAAAATTCGTATCAAGACGCTCTCACTCGGAATCGTCATCCCGGACATCACGTTCGAGTTGGCGAAGAAGAACGAAGACATGTATCTCTTCTCGCCGTACGACGTCGAGCGGATCTACGGGGTACCGTTCGCGGACATCAACGTCAGCGAGACGTATTACGAGATGGTCGACGACAAGAGGATCCGCAAGACGAAGATCAAGGCACGCGAGTTCTTCCAGACACTCGCCGAGCTGCAGTTCGAATCCGGATACCCGTACATCATGTTCGAGGACACCGTGAATCGGGCCAATCCGGTGAAGGGCAAAATCACTCACTCGAACCTGTGCTCGGAAATTTTGCAGGTCTCGACCCCGTCGACGTTCAACGACGATCTGTCGTACAGCCATGTCGGCAAGGATATTTCCTGCAATCTCGGCTCGCTGAACATCGCCAAGACAATGGATTCGCCCGATTTCGGCAAAACTATCGCAGTGGCGATCCGCGGCCTGACGGCCGTGTCCGATCAGACCCACATCTTCTCGGTTCCGTCGATCGAGCAGGGGAACAACGACTCTCACGCTATCGGCCTCGGCCAGATGAACCTGCATGGATATCTGGCGCGCGAGCGGATTCATTATGGATCCACCGAGGGCATCGACTTCACGAATATCTACTTCTACACCGTCGTATTCCATGCCATCCAGGCGTCGAACCAGCTCTCGATCGCGCGCGGGGAATACTTCAAGGGTTTCCCGGACTCCAAATACGCATCGGGTGAATTCTTCGACAAGTACACCGACAAGGTTTGGGAGCCTGCCACGTCCCGCGTCGCGGCGCTGTTCGCCGACGCTGGTGTGCACATTCCGACGCAGGCCGACTGGTCCGCACTGAAGGCATCGGTGCAAGAACACGGCATCTACAACCAGAACCTGCAGGCAGTGCCGCCGACGGGGTCGATTTCCTACATCAACAACTCGACCTCCTCGATCCACCCGGTTGCGGCGAAGATCGAGATCCGCAAGGAAGGCAAGATCGGGCGGGTCTACTACCCAGCGCCGTACCTGAACAACGACAACCTGGAGTTCTACCAGGACGCGTACGAGATCGGGTACGAGAAGATCATCGACACCTACGCTGCGGCAACGCAACACGTCGATCAGGGTCTGTCGTTGACGCTGTTCTTCAAGGACACCGCCTCGACCCGCGACATCAACAAGGCGCAGATTTACGCATGGCGTAAGGGGATCAAGACGCTGTACTACATCCGTCTGCGTCAGTTGGCGTTGGAAGGCACCGAGGTGGATGGTTGCGTTTCCTGCATGCTGTAGAGCTTTCGTCGTCGTAGTTCCTGTGCGTGGCTGCGAGTACGCACAGGAACTACGACACACATCTTGTGTCGAGGATTACCTCCCACCACAACGGGTAGTGTTCAGATAAGCCAACATTCGGCAGTGTTACACCGGTAGTAAAGGAAGCATCGTGAAGCTCATCGATCGTGTCTCGGCCATCAACTGGAATCGCGTCCAGGATGACAAGGACTCGGAGGTGTGGGAGCGCCTGACCAGCAATTTCTGGCTGCCGGAGAAGGTGCCGGTGTCGAACGACATCCCTTCGTGGGAGACGTTGAATGCAGTCGAGAAGCAGTTGACGATGCGGGTGTTCACCGGACTGACCCTGCTGGACACGATCCAGGGAACAGTCGGAGCAGTCAGCCTCATTCCCGACGCGATCACCCCGCACGAAGAGGCTGTCTACACGAACATCGCGTTCATGGAGTCGGTACATGCGAAGAGCTACAGCTCGATCTTCTCCACACTGAGCTCCACGCGAGACATCGACGACGCGTTCCGGTGGTCCGAGGAGAACGTCAACCTGCAGCGTAAAGCCGAGATCGTCCTGAAGTTCTATCACGGTGACGATCCACTCAAGCGGAAGGTCGCGTCGACCCTGCTCGAGTCTTTCCTGTTCTACTCGGGCTTCTACCTGCCGATGTACTGGTCCTCACGAGCCAAGCTCACCAACACCGCCGACCTGATCCGGTTGATCATCCGTGACGAGGCTGTGCACGGCTACTACATCGGATACAAGTATCAGCGGGGTCTGGAGAAGGTCACCGAAGCCGAGCGCGAAGAACTCAAGAACTACACGTTCGAGTTGCTGTTCGAACTGTACGACAACGAGGTCGAGTACACCCAGGATCTCTACGACGAGATCGGGCTCACCGAGGACGTCAAGAAGTTCCTGCGATACAACGCGAACAAGGCACTGAACAACCTGGGATACGAAGGGCTGTTCCCGAAAGACGAAACCGACGTCAACCCAGCCATCTTGTCGGCGCTTTCACCCAACGCCGATGAGAATCACGACTTCTTCTCGGGCTCGGGCTCGTCGTATGTCATCGGTAAGGCCGTCAACACCGAAGACGACGACTGGGACTTCTGACCCCGGGGACGGTGTGGTGTGTTCGGCAACCGGCCGGTAGCCGAACACACCCGATAGCCGGGTGGATCAAGTACGAAACCAGGCCTCGACCGAGTCGTCGAGTGCTTTGTCGATCCGCAAACGTGAGGTCTCCGAGAGGGTTTCCGGTAGCGCGTCGGACTCGAACCATTCCACTGCCAAGTTTTCGTCATCGGCGACGTGCGCTTCGCCTCCAGTGCGCCGGGCGAGAAATGTGAGATCCAGGTACTGCGCTTGGTCGCCGTTCGGATAGGTGATCGGCCCGGTGACATCGACGCTCGTCAACCGAATCAGCTCCGCATCGATCCCGGTCTCCTCGCTGATCTCACGTAGCGCCGCGGGTCCGGGTTCCTCGCCGGGTTCGAGAATGCCCGACACCACTGCCCAGAGACCGTTGTCGCGTCGCCTCGTGAGGAGTATCCGGTCGTCGTCGTCCAGGACAACTGCGCTGACACCGGAGAGCCAGAGTGGTGCTGTACCCACTCGTCGTCGGAGCGAGAGGACGAACTCGGGTACCGGCACCTCAAGAAGCGTATGCGTTGAGGGAGTTCTTCACGTCCGAAAGAATCGCCCGCGCGGCGACGATACCGCTCCCGGACCACACAGTGTCGTCTACGGCGAACACTCGGCCGTCCTTCACCGATCCGAGCTCCAGCCACGGATCACTGCGCAAGACCTCGGTTCCGAACGATTCGCCCTCGTCACCGTCGAAGCGCACGTAGACGATGTCGCCTTCGGCCGCGAGCAGATCGTCGGGGGCGATGTCGACTTCACCATCGCGTTGCGCAGGTGGGCGCTGAACGCCGATCTCGGCGAGTACCTGCCCGGCGAACGACGTCGTGGAATCGGTGACGATCGAATCAGGAAGGAAACGCACGAGGGAGGCTTGGGTCTGGACGGCGTCGACGTCGCGGCCGGCCTGCTGAGCGTCGGCACTGAATCGAGCGAGTTCGTCGAATCCGGTCCGGCCACGTCCGAGGGCAGCAGCCGACTGCAGGAAGGTCCCCTTCCAGCCATCATCGGAGCTCGTGAAGACGGTGGGTGCGATACCGCTGAGGGCCGCGTAAGTATCCGGGCCCAGTGAATCGGACCCGATGATGAGGTCGGGGGCGAGAGTGGCGACCGCCTCGATGTCCGGCGCGCCGACAGTTCCGACGCTCGGAACTCTCGCTATGCCCGGTCCCAGATACAGCTCTTGGTCACCGTCCCCACGGAAGTCGGGGTCGAGCGTCGCCGCACCGACGACTCGTTCCCAGACTCCCACCGCGCAGCTGGCATCGAGCGAAGCTGCATCGAGCACCACGATCCGCATGGGATCGGCCGGAACCTCGCTGATTCCTTCGGTGTGACCGACCGGTCGCACCGATCCTTCTATACCGGTGGGATCGAGCGGAGCAGCCTCAGGGCACAGACCGGCAGTCTTGCGGTCGTTGCCGACGACACCCGCTCCGGCAATGTTGGTCGTGCTCCGGACGATGGTCGACGGGTCGTCCGAGGACGAGGGGGGAGTGGAGCACCCGGCCGTGAACAGGGCGACGCCGATGGCGAGAATCAGCCCGGCGCGCGAAGTCGAGGTCACGGTCGACAGGCCTGAGGTAGTGGACAACTCGTGCGTTCCTAACGGGAGTGGGATGCGCTCACACCATATCGGTCCACTGCCGTCGATCCCTTCACATGGTGGTGTGAGGGTGGGTTGGTTTCGTTGTCCGGAGGGTTCGTACAATCGAATACGACACACGGTAGGACCGGTTCGGCGCTGCTCTGTGGGACGGTCTACGATTCGTGGAGCGCAAGACACCAGGACGTCGCCTCGTGGTTCGAGGTACGACGCGCATTCAGGAGGATCAGTGACTGCCCTAGCGCCTAGGCCCACTCCCGCTGTGGAAGCGGTGAGGCCTTTTCCGCCGCGGATGGGACCCAAGGGTTCATTCGTTCACAAGGCGGTGACGACGACAGATCCCAAGGTGTTGGGGATCATGTACATCGTGACATCGATTGCGTTTTTCCTTGTCGGTGGCTTGATGGCGTTGCTCATGCGCGCCGAGCTGGCGGTACCGGGGATGCAGTTCCTGTCGAACGAGCAGTACAACCAGCTGTTCACCATGCACGGCACGATCATGCTGTTGCTGTATGCGACGCCGATCGTGTTCGGCTTCGCCAACTACATCCTGCCGCTGCAGATCGGTGCGCCGGACGTGGCGTTCCCGCGGTTGAACGCTTTCTCGTATTGGCTCTACCTGTTCGGTGCGTTGGTCGCCTCGGCAGGATTCATCACCCCCGGTGGTGCTGCTGACTTCGGTTGGACCGCGTACACCCCGCTTTCGAGTGCATTGCACTCGCCGGGTGTCGGTGCAGATCTGTGGATCATGGGTCTCGCGATCGCAGGTCTCGGCACCATTCTCGGTGCGGTGAACATGATCACGACGGTCATCTGCTTGCGTGCACCGGGTATGACGATGTTCCGGATGCCCATTTTCACGTGGAACATCCTGGTCACCAGCATTCTGATTCTTCTTGCTTTCCCGCTGTTGACGGCGGCACTGTTGGGATTGGCAGCAGATCGACATCTCGGTGCGCATCTGTTCGACCCGGCGACCGGGGGAGTGTTGTTGTGGCAGCACTTGTTCTGGTTCTTCGGCCACCCCGAGGTGTACATCATCGCGTTGCCGTTCTTCGGGATCGTGTCCGAGGTGTTCCCGGTCTTCTCGCGTAAGCCGATGTTCGGATACACCACTTTGATCTACGCAACGATTGCCATCGCTGCTCTCTCGATCGCGGTGTGGGCTCACCACATGTACGCCACGGGCGCGGTGCTGTTGCCGTTCTTCTCGTTCATGACGTTCTTGATCGCGGTGCCTACCGGTGTAAAAATCTTCAACTGGGTCGGCACGATGTGGCGAGGTCAGGTGACACTGGAAACCCCGATGCTCTTCGCTATCGGCTTCTTGATCACCTTCCTCTTCGGCGGCCTCTCTGGTGTCCTGCTCGCCAGCCCGCCGATCGACTTCCACGTCACCGACACCTACTTCGTAGTGGCGCACTTCCACTACGTGGTCTTCGGCACGGTGGTGTTCGCAACGTTCTCGGGTATCTACTTCTGGTTCCCGAAGATGACCGGCCGAATGATGGACGAGACGCTGGGCAAGTGGCACTTCTGGCTGACATTCCTCGGCTTCCACGGCACCTTCCTGGTCCAGCACTGGCTCGGTAACGAGGGCATGCCGCGTCGCTACGCCGACTACCTGGCCTCCGATGGATTCACCACGCTCAACATCATCTCGACCATCGGTGCGTTTGTACTCGGCGCTTCGACATTGCCGTTCGTGTGGAACGTCTTCAAGTCCTATCGTTACGGCGAGGTGGTCACTGTGGACGACCCGTGGGGTTACGGCAACTCGCTGGAGTGGGCCACATCGTGCCCACCGCCGCGGCACAACTTCACGGAACTGCCGCGAATCCGTTCCGAGCGTCCGGCATTCGAACTTCACTACCCGCACATGGTGGATCGCTTGCGTGCCGAGGCTCATGTGGGTCCGGGCAGTCACGGTGGGCATACCACCGAGGTTCTCGAGCAGGCGCGTCGAGCTCCTCTCGCCACCAGCGATCACGAGCACTCGGGCGATACGGATCCCAAGTAAGTACCCGATCGACCTGAAGAGCCCCTCCCGGTATCCGGGTGGGGCTCTTCGCTTGCAACAATCACCTGGCAGGCCAATCAACTTTCGACTCCTCTGCAGAGCGGGTCGTGTGAAGGGAGAATCGGTGGCGTCATCGGACACCGCTGTACTCGTGACGGTGACGGGTCCGGACAAGCCGGGTGTCACCTCGGTTCTATTCGCTGCGCTCTCACGGCACGAGGTCAGTCTGCTCGACGTCGAGCAGGTAGTCATCCGTGGACGGCTCACGCTGGGCGTGTTGCTGACCTGTCCGAACGATCCCGAGGACCTGCAGGAAGAACTCGAAGAAGCCATGTCGACGGTGGGTGTGCACGTCGACGTCGAGATCGATGCGGACCCTGTCGGCAAGCGCTCGCTGGCTACCCACGTGGTGGTCGTTCTGGGCCGCCCTGTCACAGCACGCGCATTCAGCACCATCTCGCGTGAACTGGCACGCCAGGGCGCTAACATCGACTCGATTCGTGGCATCGCCGACTACCCGGTCACGGGACTGGAACTTCAGGTGACGGCGACCGACACGACTCCCGACGCAGACCGCCGACTTCGGACCGGTCTGTCCGAGATCGCTGCCGGAGTTGGATGCGATGTCGCGGTGGAGCGCAGCGGAATTTCTCGGCGGTCCAAACGTCTCATCGTATTCGACGTCGACTCCACTCTCGTGCAGGGTGAGGTCATCGAAATGCTGGCAGCGAAGGCCGGCCGCGAAGAAGAGGTCCGCGCCGTCACCGAGGCTGCAATGCGTGGTGAGATCGACTTCGCGGAGTCCCTCACCCAGCGGGTGGAGGCCTTGGCAGGCCTGGATGCTTCGGTCATCGAGGAGGTAGGTGACGCGCTCGAGTTGACGCCGGGTGCTCGTACCACCATCCGCACCCTGCGCCGACTCGGATATCACTGTGGCGTCGTCTCCGGCGGATTCCGTCAGGTCATCGACGGTCTCGCACATGAACTCGAGCTCGATTTCGTCAAAGCCAACACACTCGAGATTATCGACGGCAAGTTAACCGGTCGGGTGGTCGGCGAGGTCATCGACCGGGCAGCTAAGGCGACAGCGTTGCGGGATTTTGCAGCGCAGTGCGGGGTTCCGATGGAGCAAACGGTTGCTGTCGGTGACGGTGCGAACGACATCGACATGCTCACAGCAGCTGGGTTGGGCGTGGCGTTCAATGCCAAGCCTGCGCTGCGCGAGATTGCCGACACCGCGATTTCGCATCCGTATCTCGATGCGGTGCTCTTCATGCTCGGTGTGACGCGTGGAGAAATCGAGGCTGCGGACGCCATCGACGGTGGCGTCCGACGCGTCCCGATCCCATGACCGAACCCGTGACGGAACCGGCGGACGAGCCAGTTCCTCCGCCAAGTACCTTCGCCGAGCGTCACGCCGTCCTGGCCCTCAAATATGGGGGCAGGGAAGACCCGCCCGACCCGGCGGATGTTCTCGCGATGCCACTCGTGCTTCATATTTCCAAAGCGGACCCGCCGATGCGCAGCGAGCTATTGGCAGCGGCGGCGATCGCAACGGTGCGGATCTGCCTCGATGAACGCGCAGGACCCGGCGGCGAGTGGGACGAGCAGTTCCGGGCGTGGACTTCGGCACGCATCCGAAAGGTTGCTCGCCGCGCCCGCGGCGCCCAATGGGAAGCGGCTCTCGCAGTCGACGGTGTCACCGCCGAAGTCGGCGCAGCCCAGGCCCGCGCGTTTGTTCCCGGACGCGTCGGCGATCTCGACTCGCGAATCAAGAAGTTGCAGATCGTCGGAACCGATCTCGAGCACGACGATCCGGGACCGCCTCGACCCGCTGTGCCGGTGTTGTGGATCGACCGGTCGTTGGACATGACAGTAGGCAAGGCTGCTGCCCAGGTAGCGCATGCGTCGATGTTGTTGGCGGCCGCGATGAGTGTCGAGCAAGCTCGGGCGTGGGCAGAGCAGGGTTTCGAGTGTTCGGTCCGCGACGCTGATCCAGAGCAATGGGCGAGCGCTCGCGCGCTCGTCGACGGCAATGGAGATGGTGAAGGCGCGGTGGCCGTCCGCGATGCCGGCTTCACCGAAGTAGCCCCCGGTTCGATGACCGTCATCGCACTCGCATCACCCTGACATCGGTAGAGGGTCCACCGGCTCGCCACTGGATGTTTGTGCCGCTACCAGTCTGGCGGACACTCGATGGATGTCTTGGATCGTCTCTATGCTCGCCCGTGCTCGCCTGATCCACCTCGGGCGACGACTCGTAGCGCTCTACGTGGGTCTGTGTCTGTACGGGTTCTCGATGGCGCTGATGATCACCGCCGGTCTCGGACTCGATCCGTGGGATGTACTGCATCAGGGCCTGAGCCTGCACGTGCCACTGAGTTTCGGAGCGATCACCGCAGCGACCGGAGTCGCTGTGTTGCTCGCCTGGATTCCATTGCGACAGAAGCCAGGACTGGGGACCATCAGCAATGTGGTGGTGATTGCGATAGCAGTCGACCTGTCGATTCGATGGCTCCCGACCTTCGACCCGATCGCCGTCCGAGCGGTCATGATGGCGACCGGCATCGTCGTCAACGCGTTCGCGACGGCCCTGTACATCGGTGCGGGAATGGGTCCCGGTCCACGGGACGGCCTGATGACCGGACTGGTCGCACGAACGGGGCTCTCGGTTCGCCTCGTCCGTACGTGTATAGAGCTGACCGTCGTCGCAACCGGCTGGATGCTCGGAGGAACCGTAGGTCTCGGAACCGTGCTGTACGCCTTGGGGATCGGGCCACTCGTTCAACTGTTCATGCGCTACCTGCCGTCGCTGCGCAGTACGAGGACCGTTGAACCCGTAAGGGAGATGGCCGATCCGGCGGGCAACGACGTCGTATCTGCGGGAACCCCGGTGGCAGTGGACGAGTCGAACACCGGAACGAATCTGCTTGCGGCCCAGGAAGGACAGGCCAGCTCGATGTCGGTCGGTCCACCCGAATGCACGATCAACAGCGAACTTGCATCACGGACGGGCTGCCCGTCGGGATCGTAGGACCGAACGTCTGCGCCGTCCACCCACGCTTGCAACGTGCGTACCGAGTCGTCGTTCCACGAGTACGGGGTCAACTCTGCGCCATCGGCACCGAACCAGACCAGATCCGGCCGGCCCGACGGAGTGTCACGGCCTGTGAAGAATTCCTGTTGACGCAGTGATGGAGCGCTGCGACGGATTCGGAGGAGTCTGGCGACGAAGGCGATCAGGTCGTCGTCGACGTTGGACCAGTCGAGCGCCCACGATTGGGCAGCGGGTGCATCGGTGGGAACGCAGTAGGCGTTGTTGTTGCCGAACTGGGTGTGGCCGAGCTCGTCACCTGCGAGGAGCATCGGAGTGCCGGTCGAGAGCGTCAGCGTGGCAAGGAGTGCGCGGACATGACGACCGCGTTCGGCCAGGATGGCGGGGTCGGTGGTTGGACCCTCCGTTCCGTGATCGACGGAGTAGTTGTTGTCGGTCCCGTCGCGATTGTCTTCACCGTTCGCCTCGTTGTGTTTGGTTGCGAAAGAGACGAGATCGGCGATGGTGAAGCCGTCGTGTGCCGTCACGAAGTTGATCGATGCCCAAGGCTTGCGTGAACCCCCGCCGTAAATGTCTTCCGAACCTGCCATGCGGGAGGCGAGTTCGCGAACACCAGTGTGTCCAGCCCAGAATCGGCGCACGGTGTCGCGGTATCGATCGTTCCATTCTGACCACAGACTTCCGAAACTGCCGACTTGGTACCCCGCACCGGTCGCGTCCCATGGCTCGGCGATCAGCTTCGTCCGCGACAGAACCGGATCGGTCGTGATCGCAGTCAGTAGCGGAGCACGTGGATCGAATCGCCAGCCTCCTGGCCGGCCGAGGGTGCTGGCGAGGTCGAACCTGAACCCGTCGACACCCATCTCGGTGACCCAATATCGAAGGCTGTCGCACACCATCCGAACCACGGCAGGTGACGCCGAGTCGAGCGTGTTGCCGCACCCGGTGAGGTCGACGTCGTAGCCACGTCCGTCCAACAAGTAGTAGCCGGGGGCATCGAGCCCACGCCAGCTGATCGAGGGGCCGTCGACCCCGGATTCGCAGGTGTGGTTGTAGACGATGTCGAGGACGACCTCGATTCCGACAGAATGAAGTGCTCGCACCATTGCCCTGAACTCGTCGATCTCGGCTCCCGGTACCGCTGCGAAACGGGGGTCGGGTGCGAAGTAGGCGCCGGTCGAGTAGCCCCAATGATTGCGCTTGCCGCGGGCGCGCACACCTGGTTCGGTGAGCATCGCTTGAACCGGGAGCAATTCGATGGTGGTCACACCGAGGCGGGTCAGATGTTCGAGCACTGCGGGTGCGGTGAGTCCGAGATACGTCCCGCGGTGTGCCGCGGGAACGGCCGGGTTTCTTGCTGTGTAGGAACCGACGTGCATCTCGTAGATCACCGTGCGATCCCAGGGGACGTCCGGAGCAGAACCGGTGTCGACAGCGGATCGGCCGGTGACGACGGAAAGTGGGATCGACCCCAGTGAATCGATGGTGCTGGGGTGTCCGAACGGATCCTCGTCGTAAGGCAGTAGGGCCTGAGCCGATCCGAGGCTTCCGGTGATCCGACGGGCGGCGGGATCGATCAGAATCTTGTGCGCATTGAAGCGGCGTCCGGCGGCGGGATCCCAGCGGCCGTGTACCCGGTACCCATACCTCTGTCCCGGTCCGACGTCCGGAACGATGCCATGCCAGATCCCGAAGGTGCGGCTGCGTAGTTCGACCCTTCGCTCGGCTCCATCCGGATCGATCAGACATACCTCGATGCCGTCCGAGTCGGGGGAGTGGACTGCAAATTGCGTACCACCCGCGTAGGCAGTTGCCCCGAGGGGTAGCGGCGATCCTGGCGGCGGGGTCTCTTCGCGCCAGGCGAGATGAAGGTTGGACGACACGCCTGCAGATCCTGCCGTGAAAGCCCGACGAATGTGGGACAAGATAGACACGTGTCTGAACCGGATCCCGATTTGCTCATCGATTTCAACAACGTTCTCATCAGGCGGGGCGGGGTAACACTCGTCGGTCCCGTCACCTGGCAGGTAGAACTCGACGAACGATGGGTCGTACTCGGGCCCAACGGGGCCGGCAAGACCTCGCTCCTGCGCATTGCGGCCGCGGAGGTGCACCCGACCTCGGGAACGGCTCACGTTCTCGGTGAAGTGATGGGGAAGGTCGATGTCGCCGAACTGAAAACTCGAATCGGCCTTTCGTCGTCCGCGTTGGCACATCGGATTCCGGCAGACGAAACGGTGATCGACCTCGTGGTCTCGGCCGGGTACAGCGTGCTCGGCCGCTGGCGTGAGCGTTACGACGAGATGGATACCGAGCGGGCAGTGGAAATGTTGGAAAGCCTCGGCGCCGAGCATCTGGCTGATCGCACCTACGGAACGCTGTCCGAGGGCGAACGCAAGCGGGTGCTCATCGCACGAGCACTGATGACCGATCCGGAGCTGCTGCTACTCGACGAGCCGGCGGCAGGGCTCGATCTGGGCGGCCGCGAGGAACTCGTCGCGCGGTTGGCTGACCTGGCTGCAGATCCGGACGCACCGGCAACCGTCCTCATCACCCACCACGTCGAGGAAATACCACCTGGCTTCAGTCACGCACTGCTGCTCAAAGAAGGTGGGGTCGTTGCTCAGGGGCTTCTCGAGGACGTCATCACCGCGGAGAATCTGACCGAGGCGTTCAGCCAGTCGATTGCGCTCGATCGAGTCGACGGTCGATTCTTCGCCCGTCGAGCCCGTACGCCCGGTCAGCATCGCCGCTGAAGGCGGCAGGTTCGGTGCCGGGTAGGTTCTCGAACATGACATCAACTGGTGTGTCGGTGCCCGAGCAAGTCCCCGTCCGCGACGCGTCGACCGTCATCTTGGTTCGAGATGGTGCCCTCGGTATCGAGGTGTTTCTGCTCGAACGCGTCGGTGGAATGGCGTTCGCCGGCGGCATGACCGTCTTTCCGGGTGGTGGCGTCGACTTGTCCGACGCGGACGCCGACGTGGCGTGGTCCGGCCCCGGGCCGGCGTGGTGGGGGGAAAGGTTCGGTGTCGACGAGCGCAAAGCGACAGCGCTCGTGTGCGCTGCAGCTCGCGAAACTTTCGAGGAATGCGGAGTTCTTCTCGCAGGCCCTACGCCGGACTCGACCGTTGCCGATACCAGTTGTTTCGCAGAAGATCGTGGCAAGTTGGAGCGGCGGGAGCAGACGTTCGGCCAGTTTCTCACCCGCAACGGGCTCGTTCTGCGAGCCGATCTGCTGCGGCCGTGGTCGAACTGGATCACTCCGATCGGAGAGAAACGTCGTTACGACACGAGATTCTTCGTGGCAGTGCTTCCGGACGGCCAGGAGGCAGACGGAGCGACCAGTGAAGCGGCATCGGTTGGATGGCGTTCGTCGACGGCAGCGTTGGCGGACTGGCGACGCGGAGAGACGATCTTGTTGCCCCCGACGTGGAGCCAGCTGTCAGGACTCGAAGGCTTCGACTCGATCGCCGATATTCTCGACGCGTCGCCCGATATTGCGCCGATCCAACCCGATTTATATCGTGTCGACGGAAAGATTCGGGTGGATTTCCCAGGCCAGGACGGGTACTACGCGGACAGCGCGCATCCATGGTCGGGTAGAAAACCCTAGGTCGGTCGCGTCGCCTACCCCTGAGTTCGCAGACCGATCGCACAGGTAGCGTGTGTTCCCATGGCTGAGTTCGTAACTTTAGAGGTCGAAGACGGTATCGGAACCATTCGGTTGGCTCGTCCACCCATGAATGCGTTGAATCGGCAGGTCCAGGAGGAACTGCGGGCAGCGGCCCGCGCGGCGACCGTCGATTCTTCGGTCAAGGCGGTAATTGTGTACGGCGGCGAGAAGGTCTTCGCGGCCGGTGCAGACATCAAAGAGATGGCAACGCTCACCTTCGGTCAGATGAGCGACATCGCCGGTGATCTGCAGTCGGCAATCGGGTCCTTGGCCGACATCCCCAAACCGGTCGTCGCCGCGGTCACCGGTTACGCACTCGGTGGGGGACTGGAGGTAGCGCTGAGCGCGGACCGCCGAGTCATCGGAGACAACGTCAAACTGGGTGTGCCGGAAGTGCTTCTCGGCGTTATCCCCGGCGGCGGTGGCACACAGCGTCTCGCCCGCCTGATCGGGCCGAGTAAGGCCAAGGATCTCGTGTTCACAGGCCGTTTCGTCGGTGCGGAGGAAGCACTGCGGATCGGTCTCGTCGACGAGGTCGTGGCCCCGGACGAGGTGTACAACGCGGCGCGAAAGTGGGCTTCCCAATTCGTCGGAGGCGCGTCCAGGGCGTTGGCAGCAGCCAAAGCGTCGATCGACCAGGGGCTCGACGCCGACTTGAGCACTGGCTTGAAGATCGAGGCCGGCCAGTTCGCATCCCTCTTCGCCACGGCCGATCGCACGATCGGGATGGAATCCTTCATAGCGAACGGACCTGGCAAAGCCGCGTTCACCGGGGAGTGAAAAGATACAAGAAACTAGAACTTGTTCATTTCCTACCGGATAGTAGGCTGCCCTCATGACTGCAAGCCCCCACGACGGCAAAGATTCGTCGACCGGCAGCGCTGACACCAGCCTGCGAGCCGTCCCCGACGCTTCGAGCGACCCGACGCCCAACCCACACGCCACCGCCGAGCAGGTGGAGGCGGCACGGTCCGATACCAAGCTCGCCCAGGTGCTCTACCACGACTGGGAAGCCGAAACGTACGACGACAAATGGTCGATCTCGTACGACGAGCGTTGCATCGACTACGCGCGCGGCCGATTCGATCAGGCTGTCAATGGGCAAGCCGGCGCGCAGGAGGCACTGCCGTACGGACGAGCACTCGAACTCGGCTGTGGCACCGGCTTCTTCCTGCTCAACCTGATGCAGGCCGGTGTCGCCGAGAAGGGCTCGGTGACGGACCTGTCTCCCGGGATGGTCAAGGTTGCGTTGCGCAACGCAGGCCATCTGAATCTCGACGTCGATGGTCGGGTCGCCGATGCCGAGACGATTCCGTACGAAGACAACACGTTCGATCTGGTCGTAGGCCACGCGGTTCTGCACCACATCCCCGACGTCGAACAGTCGCTTCGTGAGGTATTGCGAGTGCTCAAACCGGGTGGACGTTTCGTGTTCGCCGGTGAACCCACAACCGTAGGCAACTTCTACGCCCGCTGGCTCGGTCGGCTGACGTGGGAGGCGACCACTCGCACAACCAAGCTGCCGTTCCTGAGCAGTTGGCGCAAGCCGCAGGAGGAGCTCGACGAGTCGTCCCGCGCAGCGGCGCTCGAGGCAATTGTCGATCTGCATACATTCGATCCCACGGATCTCGAGAACATTGCGGTGTCGGCAGGCGCCGTCGACGTCCAGGCTCGGACCGAAGAATTTGCAGCTGCTCTGCTCGGCTGGCCGGTCCGCACTTTCGAGGCCGCCGTGCCTGCAGACAAGCTCGGCTGGAATTGGGCCAAGTTCGCGTTCGGTAGCTGGAAGACACTGAGCTGGCTCGATGAGAAGGTGCTCACGCACGTCGTTCCGCGTGGATACTTCTACAACGTGATGATTACCGGAGTGAAGTCGGACTGATCCAGCGTTCACCCCGGTACTGCACATGGCTTATCTTTTCGGCGACGCCGACATCGACTATCTCCTCAGCGATGTCGGCGTTGCTGCGCTGGCGGATGTCGACCGTTATGCGTTGACATCCGCGTCGATGTTGGCCGACATCGGGGCGATCAGGTCGGCGCACGCCGATCATGTCGCAGCTCTCGTGGAAACGGTCACGCTTCGTCGTCGTGCTCGCGTGAAGTTGACCGATGCCGACCGGTGGTTGTTGACCGACGATGCCGTTCAACAGGCGACACCGTCACTTGTCGCCGATCGTAGGGCCGACCGTTTGGCAGGTAGAGCAGTGCACGATGTGACGTGTTCCATCGGCACCGAATTGGCCTCCTTGACCGGTGCCGGCAACGACACGGTGATCGGCAGCGATCTGGATCCGACGCGGTTGCGGATGGCCGCGCACAACGTGCCTGACGCGGCCCTGCTGCGCGCGAACGCCTTGACCCCGACCACGAGGGGGACGGTGATCCTTGCCGATCCAGGACGCCGCAGCGGTGGGAGGCGAACACTTGATCCCGCGGCACTCGAACCTCCGCTCCCGGCGCTTCTCGACGCGTATGCCGGGCGCGATCTGGTCGTCAAATGTGCACCCGGTTTGGATTTCGACCGACTGGACTTCGCCGGCGAGATCGAGGTGACATCACTGGATTCCGGGGTCCGAGAGGCATGTCTGTGGTCGCCCGGTCTCACGCGGCCCGACGTACGTAGACGCGCGTCGGTTCTCTCCTCGACGGGATCGTCCTACGAGATCACCGACGCAGAGCCCGATGACATCGAGGTCGAAGCTCCAGGGGCGTGGATCGTCGACCCTGACGGGGCGGTCGTCCGCGCAGGTTTGGTTCGACACTATGCGGCCAGACACGGACTGTGGCAACTCGATCCCCGAATTGCGTACCTCACCGGAGATTCGGTGCCGGACGGTGTCAACGGATTTCGAATTCTCGAGCGAATCAAGTACTCGGAGAAGACGTTGCGCCAAGCTCTGACTGCTCACGGATGTGGAGCTGTTGAGATTCTCGTGCGCGGCGTGGACGTCGACCCGGCCCTATTGCGACCCAAACTCAAGCTGCGAGGGGAGACCGCCTTGTCGGTGATCATCACCCGAGTCGAGCGGGCGGGGGTCGCGTTCATCTGCGAGGCACGCAGACCGGGCGCGACGGTCAGGACGCGTAGGTGAAAATCTCGCCCAGGTAGGTCGAGGTGACGACCTGACCGTCCGGTCCGATGGAGGTGCCTACGGTGAAACCCGTTGCGTCCGGGATTATCTGCTCGGAATTGGTATTCCCGGATTGGGCATCGATGCTGGTGAGTGCCAATTCTTCGCCGCGGCGGACCACCGTCTGCACGGTACCGTCCGCGCTCTGAACTGGAACCCCGGCTTGCTGCAGGTCATTTCGCGACCACACGAGCGTGGCGTGATCTCCTTCGTCCTGTAAGGCTTGCATGCCGCTGTCCCCGCCCGTTGGAACTATCAAGCCGCTGGAGGACACCGACGGCGATCCCGAAGCGCCGAAGGCTGCGCCCTGCGTCCACTTCACGGTGCCGTCCGAGGCGTTGTAGGCGCCGACTCGGCCGTCGACGTCGGCGATGTACACGGTGGAGCCGTCCTGTGACAGGACCGGACTCGAGGTCACCCCTGCCGGGAGTAACTCCGAAGACCACCGCTCGGTCAGAGCCGGGGTGGCACGGGCGTCGTAATGGAGTGAGGCCAGCTGTGGCGCAATCGCACCGGGCCGCCACAGGACGAGATAGATCGAGGACGATTCGAGGTCTACCGCAGGGGCGGCACCGACGGGGCATGACGCCGATCCGGTTGCGCAGTCGGCAAGTCCGGAGTCGGGTGCGAGGAAGTTCGTGTCGGGGGATTCGAGGAAGTCGGGGGTATCGATCAAGTCGTGGATAGGGACGGTCAACTGTCCCGTCTGCGTGTTCAGAACGTTGACCTGACCCAGTTGCGTCACCGCGAGCACGCTTCCGTCACCGAGGAACTGGGCGGTGCGCGGGACGCCATAGACCGGTGTGCGCCAGCGCAACTGACCGTGATCGTTGAAGGAGGAAAACGCACCGTCCTCGCCGACGTACACGTTCGCTACCGAGTCCACGAGCGGGGTGGACACGGCGACGGATGGCGCGAGTCGGTTACACCAGCGCTTGCGACCGGAATCGATATCGAACGAGAAGAGGTTGCACCCGGCGTCGGTGTAGGTCGAGACGAACATCTGTCCGCTCGCGGCAATGGATACCGGCGACACCACGGCGCCACCGAGCGGACGCGACCACGCGAATGAGACCGCGGACAAGTCGGTGTGTTCGGTGGTGTTGCTGTTTCGTGCGTCGCCGTGTGCGACGGGCCAACCCCCTGGCGCGAACGCGTCGATGGTCCCGGCACCGCTCGAGCAAGCGCCGACGGTCAAGATGCCGACAATCGCAAGGGTCGCGATTCGCACGCGGTCCGCTCTGCCGCCAAGCACCTTGTGATCTCCTTCGTGTCCGGTCTCTGCTCATGATCTTCGAGGGAGGGGCCGGGGGGAGGCGCCGCACTCGTCGGGACAGAGACTATCGCGGCCGAGGTGTCGATCTCGCGTCGCGGCCTCTCTGGCGATCCCGTGGTGTCCCACGTATCAACGGCCGTCGGAAGGCTCAGGCGGCCAAGTTGGATTGCGAGAGCACCGAAACTAGGGTGAAGCGTTATGACGAGCATGTGGAACGCACCGCTGCGTACGCGGTGGCGTGGTTCGAGACGACGCGACCCCGACCAGGCACAGTTCCTCACGCTCGACTCACTGCGATGGATCCGCCGAAACAAGGCGTACACGCCGTGGTACCTCGTCCGGTACTACCGTCTGGCCCGGTTCAAGATGGCGAACCCGCACGTGATCCTGCGCGGCATGGTTTTCCTCGGTAAGAACGTGGAAATCCACTCGACTCCAGAGTTGTCACGGCTCGAGATCGGTCGCTGGGTTCACATCGGCGACGGCAACGCCATTAGGAGCCACGAGGGATCGCTGCGGATCGGTGACAAAGTCGTCTTCGGCAAGGACAACGTCGTCAACGCCTATCTCGACATCGAGATCGGTGCGTCGACACTGGTCGCGGACTGGTGCTATATCTGCGACTTCGACCATCGGATGGACGACGTCACGATGCCCATCAAGGATCAGGGAATCGTCAAGGGGCCGGTGCGGATCGGACCGGACACCTGGATCGCGGCCAAGGTGACAGTGCTGCGGGAGACGCGCGTCGGTCGAGGGTGCGTCCTCGGTGCACACGCCGTCGTCAAGGGCGATATTCCCGACTACAGCATTGCTGTGGGCGCGCCCGTCAAGGTCGTGCGAAATCGGAAAGTGGACTGGGAAGCGGGCGCGGCCAAGCGCGCCGAGTACATCGCCGCTCTCGAGGACATCGCCCGCAAGAAGGCGCTCACTGCGGCCGAGGCGGCTCGGGACGACTCAACCACGTTCGGGTAGCGCACGCTCGACGATGTTCGGCCGCGCAAGCGGGAACCGAACCTTGCGCTTTGCCGAAAGATAGACCTGCGCTGTCGATTCGGCTACGTGTTTCCAGTCGAAATCGACGGTGAGGCGTTCTCGCGCCGCCGAAGCACGCGCCTGGGCCGCATCGACGTTGTCGAGCACGTTCCGGACGGCGGCCGTGAGCCCGGCGACGTCCGCCGGTTCGAACGACAACCCGGTCTGCCCGTCCACGATCGCCTCGCCCAACCCACCCGCGGTCGATGCAACCAGCGGTGTGCCTGCTGCCGCAGCCTCGAGCGCGATTATCCCGAAAGGTTCGTATCGGCTCGGGAGCACGATGGCGTCGGCACTGTGGAGGGCGCCGAGTAGATCGGCGTGACCGAGGGTGCCGAGGAAAGAGACCGCACGGGCGACGCGGTGGGTCCTTGCCAGCTGCGCGAGCCAAGTGAATTGTGTTCCCTCCCCGGCAATGTGCAACGTGGTGCCGGGGTGAGAGCGTCGAATGCGGGGGAGTGCGGCGATGGCATCCTGAATGCCCTTCTCGTACTCGAGTCGCCCGACGTAGAGCAGTGTCGCCGGTGTCGTCCGCGGCTCCCGTAGCCGAAAGTTCCACGCACGAATGTCGATCCCATTCCTGATGACGGTGACTGCGGCGTCTGGAATGTCGAAAAGTCGGGTCACCTCGTCCTTCATGGACGCAGAGCACGCGATGACGGCGTCGGAGTCGTTGGCGAGCCACCATTCGATCGAGTGCACCTGCCGATTGACCTGACCCGAGATCCAGCCGCTGTGCCTTCCGGCCTCGGTGGCATGGATGGTGGACACCAGCGGGACGTCGTAGTGCTCGGCGAGGGCGATGGAGGGGTGAGCGACGAGCCAGTCGTGTGCGTGGACGACGTCGGGTTGCCAGCCTTCACCGAGCCCGGGTTTGCCTAACGCGATCCCTGCCCGAACCATGGCGTGACCCATCGCCAGCGTCCATGCCAGCATGTCTTCACCGAAGACGAAATGGGCCGGATCCTCGGCCACCGCGACCACGAGAACGCCGTCCTCGATATGGTGCGAGGTCGGATGTGTGGATGCGTCGGTACCGGTGGGACGGCGCGAGAGAACGACGACCTCGTGACCCGCGCGCACGAGTTCGGTGGCGAGATGATGGACGTGTCGACCGAGCCCACCGACGACGACCGGTGGGTACTCCCACGACACCATCAAAATCTTCACTTCGACGTTCCCCTCCGTACAGCCCCGTGTTCAGTGTGCATGTGGCCTACCGACGACCACCTGGTAGGCGCCGGGCATCGAGCGCAGGAAACAGTCCGTCCGCTCGGTTCCACTGCGCCGCGAGCCGCTTCGCTGCCGCGTCATGCCCCTGGTTCACCGCGTCGGCGATTTCCCGGAGAGCGTGCGCGTGTACGTGCGCTCGTTCGCGGGCATAGCCAGCGGCGGTGTCCTTGCTGACCATGAAGGCCCAGTCGCTGGCTACCGCCATCAGTGTCTCACGCAGCATCTGGTCGTTGATCCGGTTACGCAATTCGGGCTGTCCTGGAATCGATACGTTGTCGCGAGAGCTGTCGACGGTATCGAGCGCGGCCGCCACGACTTCGGCGTTGAGCGTGACCAAGTCTTCGACGGCATCTCCTGCCCAGACCCGCCAGTCCTTGCCCGAGCCCCATGAAGAGTCCGCCAGTTCGACCGGGGACCCGACGTAACCCCTCGATCGCGCATCGTCGAGGGTGCCGACGTCGATTCCGGCTTCGGGTAGTGCTCGCAGGACCCGTTCGAGCCAGACCGGACCCTCGAACCACCAATGGCCGAACAGTTCGGTGTCGAACGCGGCCACCACGAGGGCCGGTCTTCCGGCACGGGCGGATTCGGCGCGTAAGCGCTTTCGTATCGCGTCGACGAAATCCACCACGTTGCGATCGATGGCCGCAGATGCGAGCTCCGGGTCGTACGGCGCCTTGTCCGCCGAGTCCACGTTTCGACCCGTCACCCGTGAAGATTTGAGTCCGGTCGCGTGGTCGTAGGTATGGAAATCGCGATAGGCGCTGTGCCCCGGGTATCCGGATTTGGGCGACCACACCCGATAGCTCACCTGAAGATCCCGCCCGAACGCGACGACATCGGAGTCTCGGACGGGCCGTCCCACGGTCGTGTCGCCGCGCAACGCCGGCCCGTCGACCATGAAGTGGGTGACCCCTGCAGCGTCGTATTCGACCTCCATGCCCGGTGTGTATGCGCACTCCGGTGCCCAGAGGCCGTTCGGCCTCGTGCCCCAGCGTGTCTGCGCATCCGAGAGCCCCTCCGCCAGTGAGAACTGGCGCAGTCGTGGATCCAGCAGCGGAGTGAAGGGATGGGCGAGTGGGCCACCGAGAAGTTCGATGGTGCCCGCATCGACAAGTCGACGAATGACTGCAGAACCGCCGTGACGCCACTGTGTCTCGAAAGTGTCCAACGCCGACGCGGCAGCTCGATGCTCGCGGATTGCGAGCGCCCGATCTGTCGACTCGTGGGCGCGCAGTTGCCAATTGCCGAGCCAGTGGTGCATGCCGGCGAGGCTGTGAGGGTCGTCGAGTTGCGCTGCGAGCACCGGTGTGATGCCCAATGACAGCAGGTTGTGACGTCCCTCACTTGCCAGTCGGGTCAGCATCTCGGTCAACGGCAGATACGACGCAGCCCATGACTGATACAGCCATTCCTCACCTACGGGCCACCGGCCGTGGTTGGCGAGCCAGGGGAGATGGGAATGAAGTACCAGGGAGAACATCCCGGGTTCTTTCACCCGCTTACCGAACCCACGTGTGCCGAGTCAGGTTTCACCGCAATCGCAACGAGGTCGAGGCTGGCGTCGATATCGTCCGGAATGAGATCGAAATCCGCGGTCGTCACCGCAGCGACGTCAGCAGTCAGTTCCGAAGGCCATGGCTGGCCTGCGAGTGCGCGTTCGATCTGCGCGTCGATGAACGAACCGCCGTGTTTGGCGTCCAGTGCGCGCAGGGCGCCGCCATGGTGGACCCCGGTCAGCTCCTCGACGCTGAAACGAGCATATTCGAGGAGTTCGGTGAGTTCGGTCGCGTTCAGTTCGCGGGTATGAAACGGATTGAGTGGGGTGTCGCGGCCGGGGGAGAACGTGATGCGGTTGGGCGTGGAGATCAGCAGCAGGCCGCCGGGAGTCAGCACGCGAAAGCACTCGTCGAGAAATTGCGCTTGGTCCCAAAGATGTTCGATGACCTGAAAGTTGACGACGACATCGACGGAGGAATCTTCGATGGGCAACTGCGCGAGGTTGCCGCGCAGCATCGCGATTCGGGGATAACGAGAAGCCACATGCGCTGCGGCGGACGCGTCGTAGTCCAGCCCGATGACGGTCTTCGCGAGCGCGGCAATCATGTTGGCGCCGTAGCCTTCTCCCGATCCAGCTTCCAGGACCGTGCGGTCGGCGCAGTGGCTCGCCAGGCGCTCGTACACAATTTCGTGTCTACGGAACCAGTAGTTCTCCTCTGCTATGCCGGGGACCGTCCGTTCCCCGGTGAGAGGCAGCGGCCGAGCCGCATCTGTTGGCAGCGGCTGAGCCGCATCTGTTGGCAGCGGCTGAGCCGCATCTGGGACAGGGTTCATCACCGTGGGTGTCGCTGCCGAGGCTGCGTTCGAAGAATCGCTCACCGACGAGAGGTTAGTGCCTACGGGATCGGTTCGGCGGAGAGTGGTCACTTGGTTCGGTGCGGTCGGATGTATGGTCAATCGGGAAACGTCGTAAGTTACCCGCCAGTAACTTTGTATGGGGTAATCTTCGGCAGAGTCGTAAGAACTGCACTGCGGTGCTGCACCGAAGCGGCATTGCATTAACACCGAACGAATATTCGATACAGCGGAACATGACCAGGAGGTCGACGCAGAGCCATGACGAACATCGTTGTTTTGATCAAGCAGGTTCCCGACACGTGGTCCGAGCGCAAGCTGACGGACGGCGACTTCACTCTGGATCGTGAAGCAGCCGACGCAGTGCTCGACGAGATCAACGAGCGCGCAGTCGAGGAAGCTTTGCTCATCAAGGAGTCCAAGGGTGGCGAGGTGAAGGTCCTGTCCGCAGGCCCCGACCGCGCGACCGACGCAATCCGCAAAGCACTCTCCATGGGTGTCGATAGCGCTGTCCACCTCAACGACCCGGCCCTTCACGGCTCGGACGCGATCCAGACGGGCTGGGCCCTCGCGGCTGCGCTCGGTCAGATCGAGTTCGAAAACGGTGAGCCGACAGAGCTCATCATCGCGGGCAACGAGGCCACCGATGGTCGTACCGGCGCAGTACCGGCGATCATCGCCGAATACCTCGGTATTCCCCAGCTGACTCAGCTTCGCAAGTTGACGATCGACGGTGACACGGTCTCCGGTGAGCGCGAGACCGACGAGGGCATCTTCGGCCTCGAAGCCACCTTGCCTGCGATCGTCAGCGTCACCGAGAAGATCAACGAGCCGCGATTCCCGTCCTTCAAGGGAATCATGGCAGCGAAGAAGAAGACTGTGCAGACGCTCACGCTGGCCGAGATCGGTGTCGATCCCGAGACTGTCGGCGTCGAGAACGCCGGTACCACTGTGACTTCGTCCACTCCGAAGCCTCCCAAGACTGCGGGCGAGCGGGTCACCGACGAGGGCGACGGTGGCGACAAGATCGCGGCGTACCTCGTGGGCCAGAAAATTATCTGAGCACACACCCGAAGCAACGCAGACCACAAGAGGAGAGCAAGAAATGGCAGAAGTACTTGTGCTCGTCGAGCACGCAGAGGGAACGCTCAAGAAGGTCAGTCTCGAGCTCATCACCGCTGCACGCGCACTGGGTGAGCCGTCGGCAGTCGTGACCGGTCCGGCCGGCACTACCGACAAGCTGGCCGACGCATTGGCAGAGGCCGGTGCCGAGAAGATCTACGCCGCCGAGTCCGATGACATCGACGGCTTCCTTCTCACACCCAAGATCGATGTCCTGTCGAGCCTCGCGGAGTCCGTGAGCCCGGCAGCAGTCATCACTGCAGCAAGCGCCGAGGGCAAAGAGGTTGCAGGCCGTCTGGCTGCGCGCCTGGGATCTGGGCTGCACTCCGACGTCGTCGCCGTGAACGGTGACGGCAGCGCCGTGTACTCCATCTTCGGTGGCGCGTTCACCGTCGAGGCCAAGGCCAACGGTGACGTTCCCGTCATCTCGGTTCGCCCCGGTGCAATCGAAGCCGAGCCGAAGGCCGGTGCCGGAACACGCGAGACCGTCGAGGTTCCAGCCCAGGAAGAGGGCGTGACCAAGGTCACCTCGCGCGACCCAATCGTCGGTGGCGACCGTCCGGAACTCACCGAGGCGAAGGTTGTTGTCTCCGGTGGCCGTGGCGTCGGTAGTGCAGACAAGTTCAGCGTCATCGAAGAACTGGCCGATTCGCTCGGTGCCGCCGTCGGCGCATCACGCGCAGCGGTCGACTCCGGCTACTACCCGGGCCAGTTCCAGGTCGGCCAGACGGGCAAGACCGTCTCACCGCAGCTCTACATTGCTCTCGGGATTTCCGGTGCCATCCAGCACCGCGCCGGCATGCAGACTTCGAAGACGATCGTCGCGATCAACAAGGACGAAGAGGCACCGATCTTCGAGATTGCCGACTACGGCATCGTGGGCGACCTCTTCAACGTTGCACCGCAACTCAAGGATGCAGTGAAGAAGCACAAGGGCTGACAGGCTCTGTAGCCATCTAAGAATGTCCCCGCCGTCCTCGCGACTGCGGGGACATTCTTCTGTGAACATCAGTTCGCAGTAGAACGAGTTCATACAACGGCTTCGGACGCGTTACCCGCTGGATGCGCTGACGCCGCACCGAGTCGTTAGACACAGCATCATGGCCACCTCAGTCATGACTTCGCACATCTCGACCGCTCCCTTCACCGACCGATACACGGTGGTGATGGAAACCGACAAAAACCACCGCGAAGCAGCGCAGCGCCTTCGCTACGACGTGTTCGCAGCCGAACCGGGCTTTCGAATGCCCAGTGATTCCGATGGACGCGACTTCGACAGATTCGATGAATACTGCGACCACATACTCGTCCGCGACAATCGGAGCGACTCCTTCGTCGGGTGCTATCGAATGCTCCCTCCCGACGCCGCTATCCGGGCTGGTGGGTATTACACCGCGACGGAGTTCGACATCACTGCGCTGGATCCGATGGGCGCCCGGGTCGTCGAAATGGGCCGAGCCGTCGTACATCCCGACCACAGATCGGGATCCGTTCTGGGTTTGATGTGGGCCGGAATACTGCATTATCTCGAAGTCACCGGGCTGCAGTGGGTGATGGGTTGTGTGTCGGTACCCATGCAGTGCGGGGATGCGGAACTTCCCGGTGCGAACGTTCGGGGGGTGCGTGATTTCCTCCTCGATCGGCATGGATCCCCCCTCGATCAGCGGGCCGTGCCACACAACCCCGTGGTCGTCGACGGAGTATCTCTCGACGACATAGCCAGCCCTGCCCGGACGGCGATTCCGCCGCTGCTGAAGGGTTATCTGAGGCTCGGTGCCACGGTGTGCGGGGAACCCGCACATGATCCGGCGTTCGCAGTTGCCGATTTCGTTGCGCTCCTCGGTCTGCAGCAAGCGAATACGCGCTACCTGGACAGGCTTCGTAGTGCTGCGGGAACGTTCGAGAGGAAGTCGAGCGCGTGAGCGAGCACTCGTGGATGCCGTCGAGTCCGTGCGGAGGCCGATGCATTCCGCGCAGCCCGGAGTCCATCCGGCGATTCGGAGTGGTGGTGCGCGCCGTATCGGCGTTGTTCGCTATCGGATTGCTGCCGCTGCTGATCCTGATCGGATTGTTCTGGCCGCGTGTCCGAAGAGGCGCGGCGACAATCGGCGCGAGATTGTTGTTGGCGGCGGTCGGCATCGGTCTCCGGGTGGAGGATCTTCGATCCGACCGTGAGGCCTCGCGCACTCGGAACGGTTCGCTGATGGTCGCCGGCCACATCTCCTGGACCGACATTTTGGTGTTGACCGCGATTCGCCCCGCCAGATTCGTCGCTCGGGCAGATCTGGTCGACTGGCCCGTCCTCGGACTCTTGGCGCGGTCGATGAAGGTGATTCCCATTGATCGAGGCAAGCTTCGCGCACTTCCCGGGGCAGTCGATCAGGTATCGGCCACGCTGCGCGAAGGTGGCACGGTCATCGTGTTTCCCGAGGGAACTACCTGGTGTGGACTTGCCTACGGATCGTTCCGACCCGCCATGTTCCAGGCCGCGATCGATACCGAGACCTGGGTGCAGCCAGTTCGTCTGCGATATGTCGACACTGTTGGTGACCGGACGACGACATCGACGTGCTTCGTCGGGGACGAGACCATCGGTAAATCGATTGGGCGTATTTTTCGGTTGAAGGGCATAGTTGCGGAGGTCGCATTGGTAGCCCCGCAAGCCCCAGGACACGATCGACGCGATCTCGCGCGTCGATGTGAGGACTCGGTCAGGGCCGATGACGTGCACGACCGGCATTTGCATCCGATAATCGAGCGCGCGGGCATCGATCCGAAGGCCACGCCCGTGCACAGTTGATGCACTCCGCTCCCGGTATCGCGTGCGAAGGGCAACCGCGACGACCCGCTATCCTGGTAATCGTTATGCCATCTGCCCGCAGTTCGGCTGCTATCAACTCGACGAGTCCCCCCGTCTACCTCGATCACGCAGCGACGACACCGATGTCCGCCGCCGCGATCGAGGCGATGACTGCTGCTTTCTCGACCGTCGGCAACGCGTCGTCCTTGCACGGTTCGGGCCGTGCGGCCAGACGCCGTGTCGAAGAGTCACGCGAATCGATCGCTGTAGACCTCGGTGCGCGGCCTTCGGAAGTGATCTTCACCTCAGGTGGCACCGAAAGCGACAACCTCGCGGTGAAGGGAATCTTCACCGCCCGACGTGACGAAGACTCCCGTCGGACCAGGATCATCGCCGCATCCGTGGAGCACCACGCCGTGCTCGACGCGGTGGAATGGCTCGTCGCGCACGAGGGTGCCCAGGTCACGTGGCTGCCGGTCGACGCGTCCGGATGCGTGCATCCCGACGTATTACGCGCCGAACTCGACGTAACCGCGAGCGAGACCGCGCTGGTAACCGTCATGTGGGCGAACAACGAAGTCGGCACCATCATGCCGATCCGAGCTCTTGCGAGTGTTGCTCGCGAATTCGATGTGCCGATGCACAGTGACGCCATTCAGGCAGTTCCACATCTGCAGGTCGATTTCGCTGCCAGCGGGCTGGCCGCGCTCAGTATCGCGGCTCACAAATTCGGTGGCCCGCAGGGCGCCGGAGCTTTGCTTCTAGGCCGGACCGTTCCTTGCGTTCCGCTGCTGCACGGTGGCGGCCACGAACGTGACGTTCGATCGGGCACCCACGACACAGCCTCTATCGTTGCCATGGCTGCAGCGCTGAGGGATGCCGTCGACAATCGTGAGCAGCGGCACGGGGAACTGTCCCGGCTGCGCGATCGCATGATCGCCGGAGTCCGCGCGATCGATCCCGATGTGATCGTCAACGGCGCCGCAGGCGAAGGTGGCCTGGCAGGCATCGCACATTTCACTTTCCCCGGTTGCGAGGGCGATTCGCTGTTGATGTTGCTCGATGCCGCCGGGATCGAATGCTCGACGGGATCTGCGTGCACGGCAGGCGTTGCAAGCGCCAGTCATGTGTTGACAGCGATGGGAGCGGACCCGTCGACTGCGCGGGGGTCGTTGCGGTTCTCGTTGGGAGCCGGTTCTTCCGACAGTGACATCGACGCCCTCCTGGCGGCGCTGCCTCAAGTAATCGAACGTGCCCGCGCTGCGGGACTTGCGAGCGTAGGAGCTCGGGGAGGACATCGCTGATGCGTGTTTTGGCAGCAATGAGTGGCGGAGTCGATTCGGCGGTGGCGGCGGCACGGGCCGTCGACGAAGGACACGATGTCGTCGGTGTACATCTGGCGTTGTCCAGCGAGCCCGGGACGCTTCGCACCGGCTCACGTGGGTGCTGCTCGAAGGAGGACGCCGGTGACGCACGCCGCGCTGCAGACGTCCTCGGTATCCCGTTCTACGTCTGGGACTTCGCCGACCGATTCAAAGAAGACGTCATCGACGATTTCATCGAATCCTATGCTGCAGGCGAGACTCCCAACCCTTGCTTGCGCTGCAACGAGAAGATCAAGTTCTCCGCGCTGGCCGACCGTGCACTGGCACTCGGCTTCGACGCCGTCGCAACGGGTCACTATGCGCAATTGCACGATGGTGTCCTGCGTCGAGCGGTCGATGCCGACAAGGATCAGTCGTACGTACTTGCCGTTCTCACTGAGAGCCAGCTATCTCGCGCGATGTTCCCGATCGGCGACACACCGAAATCGGAGATCCGCGCCGAGGCATCCGAGCGGGGACTCGCTGTCGCCGACAAGCCGGACAGCCACGACATCTGCTTCATTCCGTCGGGTGACACACGAGCATTCCTCGGTGCCACGATCGGAATCCGGCCGGGCAAGGTCGTCGACGCCGACACCGGCGCCGAGCTGGCCGACCACGACGGCATACATGGATTCACCATCGGGCAGCGCAAAGGCCTGGGTGTCGAGGGGCCTGCGGCGGACGGGAAGCCGCGCTATGTGACGGCGATCGAAGCCGAGAGTGGCAACGTGATCGTAGGCTCGGCAACGCGTCTGGATGTGTGGGCTATTACCGGTGAGCGCGCAGTGTGGACGCAGGGGACCGCGCCGATCGGGCCGATCGAGTGCGTCGTGCAGGTTCGTGCGCACGGCGGGCTGACCGACGCCGTAGCCGAGGCAAGCGCCGACGGAGGCATGGACATCACACTTCGCGCACCGCTCACTGGTGTTGCCCGGGGACAGGCTGCCGTTCTGTATCGCCGGGATGTGGAGGGAGACATCGTGATCGGGAGCTCCACGATCTCCGGTACTCGTTCCGAGAACGTGTGACCGCGGGCGTTTTCAGCTCCCTCTCGACCGGTATCGGATCGTGGCCCGGCGTCGACGTTCGTGAGGCCTGTGCCATCGCCCTCGGGGAGCTGCCGGTTCTGCCTCATCTCGTAGAACTTCCCGCCCGCGGTATCGGAGCCGACATGATCGGTCGTACGGGTGCCATCATGGCGGACGTCGAACTGGATGTTCGAACTTCGGGTTATCGTGTGGCTCAGCGTAAGTCGCTCACCGGACGGCGTGCTGCGGACCTACTGCGCGAGGATCTCGATGTTCTCGAAGAGCTGTGGGAGACGGGTGGGTTCGCATCCTCGGACCGCCGGTTGAAAATTCAGGTCGCCGGACCGTTCACCATGGCAGCGCAGGTAGAGCTTCGGTCGGCCCATCGCGTGCTGACCGACCGTGGCGCGGTGCGCGACTTCGCCGGATCGCTGGCAGAGGGCGTCCGGCAACACTGTGCGGAGATATCCTCGCGCCTCGGCGTCGAGGTAGTCGTCCAGCTCGACGAACCGAGTCTGCCTGCGGTGCTGGAAGGTTCACTGAGCGGGGTGACGATGCTGGATTCGGTGCGCGCCATGCCGGAGCCCGACGCGCTGGATCTGCTCGACACCGTCATCGCGGGTATCGGCCTCCCGGTTGCCGTCCACTGTTGCGCCCCTGCCGCTCCGCTCGAGTTGATTCGTCGGAGTACTGCGCCGGCTGCGGCAATCGACGTCTCCATGCTGCGATCACGTGATCTCGATTCTGTGGGTGAGTTTCTGCAGGCGGGAAAGACGCTGATGCTGGGATTGGTACCCAGTGTCGCCCCGGATCGGACACCGAAGTGGCGTGAGGTGGCGACACCTGCGGCGACGCTCGTCGACCGGCTCGGTTTTCCGCGGTCCGTGCTCGCGACGCAGGTGTCCGTGGTGCCTGCGTGCGGTCTGGCGGAGGCGACGCCCGACTGGGCTCGCACGGCACTGGCTCTGGCGAAGGACGTCGCAGACGCCTTTCAGGATGCGCCCGACTCCCTGTAGTGCTTTCGGTGCGCCAACCTCGTCAACGGTGTCGGTTGGTTCCGTTAATCTTCCAGGGTGGACGAAACGACTGCTGTACCGCGTTCTGCTGCCGAGCGTTCGATCGACAATCCATCAGGGGAGTCGGCGGGTACGCCTGCCTCGGGCGCCGATCGTGAACGGTGGCAGAGCCTGGCCGAGGAAGTTCGCGGCCACCAGTTTCGGTACTACGTCCGCGATTCACCGATCATCTCCGACGGTGAGTTCGATGTTCTGCTGCGAGAACTGACCGAACTCGAACAAGCGCATCCAGATCTTCGGACCCCCGATTCGCCGACGCAACTGGTCGGCGGAGGATTCGCCACCGACTTCACGGCAGTCGATCATCCCGAGCGAATGTTGAGTCTGGACAACGTATTCGATTACGACGAGCTTCGTACCTGGGCAAAACGAGTCGAGGCCGAAGCCGGCGTCGATCTGCACTACCTGACCGAGGTGAAGATCGACGGTGTTGCACTCGATCTGGTCTACGAAAACGGAAAATTGGTTCGCGGCGCTACTCGAGGTGATGGTCGTACCGGTGAGGACGTCACCCTCAATGCTCGAACGATCGAGGACATACCCGAGACCCTCACGGCAAGTGCGGACCACCCGGTCCCGACGTTCCTCGAGGTCCGTGGCGAAGTCTTTTTTCGTCTCGAGGATTTCCGGGCGCTCAACGCATCACTGGTCGAAGAAGGTAAGCCGCCCTTCGCCAATCCTCGGAATTCCGCTGCAGGCTCATTGCGGCAGAAGAATCCGGCTATCACTTCCAAACGTCGGCTGGGGATGATCTGCCACGGCCTCGGACGAATGGAGGGCTTCTCACCCGATTCGCAATTGCACGCGTACGAGGCTTTGAAAGCCTGGGGTTTGCCCGTCTCCGTTCATACGACACGCGTTCAGGGAATCGAAGCTGTCGTGGAGAGAGTGGCCTACTGGGACGAGCACCGGCACGACGTCGAACATGAGGTCGACGGGCTCGTCGTCAAGATCGACGATATGGGTCTGCACCGCCGACTCGGTACAACGTCACGTGCGCCGAGATGGGCGATTGCGTTCAAGTATCCGCCCGAGGAGGTCACCACGACGCTCCTCGACATCAGGGTGAGCGTCGGTCGAACCGGCCGGGTCACTCCGTTCGCCTACATGAAACCGGTGCTGGTCGCTGGATCGACCGTGTCCTTGGCGACCTTGCACAACGGTTCCGAGGTCAAGCGCAAAGGCATTCTGATCGGGGATACCGTCGTGATCCGTAAGGCGGGCGAGGTCATTCCCGAGGTGCTCGGCCCCGTGGTGGATGCCCGCACCGGTGACGAAACCGAGTTCGTCATGCCGACCCACTGCCCCGAGTGCGGCACGCTTCTGGCACCCGCCAAGGAGGGTGATGCCGATCTGCGGTGTCCCAACTCGCAGTTCTGCCCCGGCCAACGACGCGAACGGTTGTTCTTCGTCGCCGAGCGTGGCCGTTTCGACATCGAAGGTCTGGGATACGAGGCCGCGACAGATTTGCTCGCGGCGGAGGTGGTTCTCGACGAGGGAGACATCTTCTCGTTGACGGAAGAGGACCTGCTGAAGACCTCGATCTTCCGAACCAAGGCGGGTCTGTTGTCCGCCAATGGGCGCCGGCTGTTGGACAATCTCGATTCCGCGAAAGATCGTCCGCTGTGGCGGGTACTGGTCAGCCTGTCGATCCGACACGTAGGCCCGTCGGCCGCTCGAGCGCTCGCAGGTGAGTTCGGCAGCCTCGACCGAATCGAGGCCGCCTCCCAAGACGAATTGGCCGCTGTCGACGGCGTCGGCAACACGATCGCCACGGCGGTGTCGGAGTGGTTCTCGGTGCCCTGGCATCGCGAGATCGTCGACAAATGGCGTGCGGCAGGTGTGCGGATGGAGGACGAACGAGATTCTTCGATAGTGCGCAACCTCGAAGGACTCTCGATCGTCGTGACCGGATCGCTCGAGAAGTACTCGCGCGACGAGGCAAAGGAAGCGATCCTCGTTCGCGGTGGCAAGGCAGCCGGTTCGGTGTCGAAGAAGACTGCATTCGTCGTCGTCGGAGAGTCGCCGGGAACCAAGCACGACAAAGCCGTCGAATTGGGAGTGCCGGTGTTGGACGAAGCGGGGTTCACGACGCTGCTCACCGAGGGGCCCGACGCTGTCCGGCCGGCCGAACCAGAGTAGGAAGGACCGATCTAGTTCAGAACAGTGGCGACGATGCCGGCCAGGTATCCGAGGCGGGCTACTTCCGACGGCCTGAACTCGGGTCCGCCGGGGCGTCCCAGCATCAATACTGTTCCGGTCGAGCCCAGCGGCGCAGCAGCCAGTGTCGTGTCCATATCTCGCCATACCTTCGGGACCCAATCGGCATCGCCGTCGAGGCTTGCTGGACGCGTGAGCGGCATCCAGGGCATCTCGGTGGCGTGGGTTTCGGGTGCGCCCGAACTGCCGACGACTCGAAACGATCCGTGCTTTTTCGTGGCTACCACGACGCTCCACCCGACGCGCAATACCCGTGGTGCGCCGTCGACCAGTACCTGAAGTCGATCGTCGGACGCTGCTGCGACGCGGTCGATGAGTTCCAATTCGCGGTGGGTGTCCAGCACTCCGGTGTACGGCCTGATGGAGTCCACTCGGACATCGGTCACATTCTCCGAGGCAGTGATCAACGTGTCCGGCAGGGAGCCGGGCGCGACTTCCACTACGAGGTCGTCCACCGCGTAGCCGTCGCCCCGTTCGATCACGTCGAGAGAGAGGATGTCCGCGCCCACGGAACCCAACGCGACTGCGAGTGCACCGAGACTGCCTGGTCGATCGGGCAGTTGGACTCGGAGCAGGTATGACATGTCGCAGCCTTTCGGTGGCGTGTGGCGGGAAGAGTTCGGAGCCCTCATGATCCCGATGCGCCGCATCTGCACAGCGCCGCGCAATCCTTGCATTGTCGCGGATATGAGGTCGAACTGCAGCCCCGCGCGTAACCGGGGCGACATATACCGCGGTGTCGACCGGGGAGAGTGAACGCTGGATGCGGCGACTGGATGGCCAGCTACTACGCTTGCACACGGTCGCGTACCTGTGCGGCTTGCTCTCGACATGTGTGAAAGGGGTCTACGCGGTGCCTGATATCTCCCGCGACGAGGTGGTTCACCTCGCCCGGCTGTCCCGGCTGGCTCTCAGCGAAGCCGAACTGGACGAGTTCGCCGGCCAGCTGGATTCGATTCTTCACTACGTGAAGACGGTCGCGGAGGTTGCAGCGGACGACGTCCCACCGACGGCCAATCCCAGTGCTATCACCAACGTGAAGCGACCGGATGTGATCGTGCCGGGCCTTACCCCCGAGCAAGCGTTGTCGAGTGCGCCCAACGCAGAGGGGAATCGGTTCGCCGTCCCGCAGATTCTGGGAGAGAACGAATGACCGATCTGACCGCCCTCGACGCCTCCGAGTTGGCGTCGCGTATTCATTCTCGTGAGGTCTCGGCAGTGGAGGTGACGCAGGCGCACCTGGATCGTATCGACAAGGTCGACGGCGAGTTCCACGCATTCCTTCATGTCGCCGGAGCCGGTGCATTGGTGTCTGCCAAGGAGGTCGATGCTTCGCTCGCGGCCGGGGATGCGCCGGCATCCGCGCTCGCCGGGGTGCCGCTTGCACTCAAGGACGTCTTCACCACGACAGACATGCCGACGACGGCTGCGTCGAAAATCCTCGAGGGATGGATCTCTCCCTACGATTCGACGGTCACCTCCAAGCTTCGGTCCGCGGGTATCCCATTGCTGGGCAAGACCAACATGGACGAATTCGCGATGGGCTCGTCCACCGAGAACTCGGCGTATGGACCGACCAAGAACCCGTGGGACATCACACGCATCCCAGGTGGCTCCGGAGGCGGAAGCGCGGCGGCACTGGCCTCGTACCAAGCCCCGCTTGCCATCGGCACGGACACCGGCGGTTCGATTCGTCAGCCCGCTGCTCTTACCGGCACCGTCGGCACCAAGCCGACGTACGGCACGGTGTCTCGCTATGGGCTCATCGCCTGCGCGTCCTCCCTCGATCAGGGCGGCCCCTGCGGGCGCACAGTTCTGGACACGGCATTGCTGCACGAGGTCATCGCCGGGCACGATCCACGCGATTCGACCTCGGTCGACACCGTTGTGCCTTCGGTCGTCGCGGCAGCACGCGAAGGTGCCCGAGGGGACCTTTCAGGTGTTCGCGTCGGCGTCGTGAAGGAATTGCACTCCGACAGTTATCAATCCGGTGTCATCTCCTCGTTCGATGCCGCCGTGGCAACTTTGACCGGTCTCGGTGCCGAGGTGGTCGAGGTGTCGTGCCCCAATTTCGTGCATGCACTCGCCGCGTATTACCTGATTCTGCCTTCCGAGGTGTCTTCGAACCTTGCCCGTTTCGACGGTATGCGTTACGGCGCTCGCGCAGGTGACGACGGAAGTAACAGTGCCGATCAGGTCATGGCCATCACGCGCGCCGAGGGATTCGGCGCAGAAGTCAAGCGCCGCATCATGATCGGTACCTACGCGTTGTCCGCCGGCTACTACGACGAGTACTACGGCCAGGCACTCAAGGTCCGCACGCTCATTGCCCGCGACTTCGACGCCGCCTACGAGAAGGTGGACGTCCTGCTGTCGCCGACGACGCCGACGACAGCGTTCCCGTTGGGGGACAAGGTGAACGATCCGATCGCGATGTACCTCAACGACCTGTGCACGTTGCCGACCAACCTTGCCGGCCACTGTGCAATGTCCGTGCCTTCGGGTCTGGCGGCCGAAGACGGGTTGCCTGTCGGCTTGCAGATCATGGCACCGGCATTCGCCGATGATCGCCTCTACCGGATCGGTGCGGCATACGAGGTTGCTCGCGGCCCGCTGAAGTAGCGCACGGGGATCCTCGGTGTCGCGGTTCGCTTCCTGATCAGTCGAGACCGATCGGTCAGCATGCGGGCATCGAGGTTCCTTGGTCGGTACCGTATCGGTGGCCGTGTCCAGCAGGGAAGCCGAGTGCGGAGAACAGGTCCACTGTCGTCTGGACGAAGCTGACGACCGGTATCCACTGGGGTATCGGCGCGTCGCGACGGGCGAAGCTCAGATCGGGTTTCGATCCGACGAGTTCGGTGGACCACCAGACGACCGGGTCCGATGCGTTCGCCATCATCACCGCGTTTCCGGGGGCAACCTCGTGCGCAGGTGGGCCTGCCCAGAGCGCTCCACACAGTCTCGTCGGCACAGTAGTTTCCCGGAGTACGGCTGCGGCCGAACTGCCTCCGATGGCCCCGAGGCTTTGGCCGTAGAGATAGAGTTTCGGCCGCGACTCGAGCGGTACCTCGCTCACGCGGCGCGATATCGCCTCGAGCAATGCCGTCGCTGACACCTTGGCCAGCGGTTGTGCGAAAAGGAAAGTGGCCCAACTGGGTTCATGTGAATACTGAGCCACGACTGTGGCGACATCACCGTCGAACCGTGTTTCTAGTCCGGTGACGGCATTCTCGTCGATCCACCCGGAACCGGTCGGTACAGCGACGACGATGTGCGAGCGGTCGAATCCACCTGCGCGGTCGAGTTCGCGTACTGCCAACTCGGCGCGTGCTTCGACTTCGGTCGACGCTTGGACTCCGATGTAGGCGCGTACGGTCGAAAGATCGGTACCGCCCGCGGCGAAAATGCGGCCTTCACGGCCTAGATCGTTCCAGGTGATCAGCGATGCGGCACTGCCGGACCGAGTAGGCGACCGCGGAATCGGCAGGGAAGTGTCGACGAGCGAATTCGCTACAGCGGACCGTTCGGCAAGGCTGGAGAAGGCCATCGGTACCGTGATGAGGTAGGAGCAGAGCAGAAGGACTGTCAGCACGATAATCGCTTTCACTCTTCCCAGGCGTAGGTATCCGCGAGTGGTCGCGAGAAAGAGCACGATCAGAATCGCCGAGACGGAGACCGAACCGCACAGTACTTCGATCCAATGCAACCGGTTTGCTGCAGGCATGCCCATGGACGAGCGCAGGGAGCTCTGCCACCTCGCGTCGGCAGCTCCTGCAACAGCTACCCAGACAACACTTGCCGCAGCCGACACACGTCGGGCTCCGTACTGCGGGGCGATCGGCACGAGTCGGCGGAGAAATCGGTGGAGTCCAGCCGACAGTCCGAGGCCGAGGGCCGCCAGGACTCCAGTGACCAGGGCTTGTGCCAGCGACGACCTGGGCAGAAGTCCCGGGGCAAGCGATGCAGCAACCATGCCTCCGACGATCAGCGACGTCGCGACGCGAGGAACAGCGAGTCGGGGCTCGGGAGCAGACCGAAGTGCAGCAGTGAGGCGCAGGCGGACGGACGTGGTCATGATGACACTGCCTGGCGGGCGCGACGAGAAGGATAGAGCGACAAGGCACCCAGCGCCGCGGCCGACAGTGCGGTAACGACAGCGCCGGCAAGCAGGAACGGAAGTGCAGGTTCCGGAATGGGTGTCCCGTCGTGCTGACGCCATGAGTTCAAACGAACCGAGGATGCGGCAACCTCGGCCATGCCGTCGCACACTGCACGAGAAAGAACTTCCGTCCGCTGCGCACACGCGGCGTGCATATCTGCTGCGAGCATCGAATCGAGGCTTCGTCGGGCAGAGGCGGGAAGCCTGTTGCCGTGAATCGCGCCGTGGCGTAGCAGATCGTAGCCGAGATCATGCGCTGCACAGGCAGATTCGAACTCATCGGGCAGCGGTACCGGCGACGAGCAACTACCCGCGGGATTCACCAGCAAGTCATGTTCGATGGTAGGGGAGTAGCCGAAGTCGCCGACGAAGTCGGGCGGCACTTTCGATGCCGCGTCGGCCGCGTCGTGCATGGTCAGTGCCTCGATGGCAATCGTGGTTTCGGTGCCAACCGTCGATCCGGATGGAGCGTCGGCACTCGCCGTCGGGACCGAGAACGCCACGCTCGCAGCCAGTGCTGCGCACACCGCCGCCACCGTCACCAGGTGGTTCGTTCTTCTTGTTTCGCTGGGCGTCCCGGCCGTTTGCTTCATGGTGAGGACGCTATGAACGGGTTGTGCCAGGCGTCGTCGCCCTGCGGTGCTGGTTCTGCCCGACACCGACACCTGAACGTCGACGTTGCGCTGATACCTAGGGGTTGGTGCTTTCTCACTCCTCAGTACGATGACTTTTCGGGTCAGGGTTCCTAGTGTTCACACCTGTGGGCAGAAAAATACTCTCCAGAACGCGCCGGACGAACGGCGCACGAACGGGCGCCGTTGCGCGCGTCGTTTCCTATATCGGTCCGATTCGGCTGGTGGATACCGCGATCGTGGTGATCACTGCCGTTCTCTATGCGGTGGCGTGGCCGACGCTCGCTCTCACCCATCTGGTTCCAGCCCCGATCATGCCGATCGTCGCGGCGCTCGCTGCGTTTCCGTTTGTCGCGGTCCGCACGAATCCAGCACTGGGATGGGCTGTTTCGGCAGGCTCCGGATTGATTATCCCGGTTGCGTTTTCGCTGCAGCCGGGATGGGACTACCCCTGGCAGGTCGTGCACATCATCGTTTTGCTGACTCTCCTGTTCGCGGTGAGCTTGCGATGTGCAGTGCCGATCGTGGCGGTCGCCTGGGTGTCGACCGTATTGCTGTTCGTTGCCGACATGCCCGGATCCGACGGGATCGGCTGGGCGGTGGGCCTGACGGCGATCACCATCTTCGGCCTGCTGATCCGCTGGCTGATCCTCTCGCGTCGACAACTGGCGAAGCAAGAGGAAGTAAATGATCTCGAGCGAACACGGCGGACAGTGCTGGAAGAGAAAGCCAAGATTGCACGCGACCTACACGACGTGGTTGCCCACCACATGTCACTGGTCGTTGTTCAAGCCCAGACCGCACCCTTTCGTCTCGACGATGTATCACCTTCGGCCGCAGTGGAATTCGATGCGATCGGCGCCACCGCACGCGAGGCGCTCAACGAAATACGCGGAATGCTCGGGGTACTTCGAAGCGATGGAGAACAAGCGGCGGATGCGCCGCAACCCGGGGCAGTCGACGTCGAATCACTGCTGGAAGGCAGCCTCCGCGCAGGGGTCCGATTGAGCTGGACATCGACCGGAGACCCGGCGGTCATGTCGGATGCAGCAGGTCTTGCGCTATACCGCATCGTGCAGGAATCGCTGGCCAATGTGGCCAGGCATGCCCCTGGGGCGGAAGTTCGAGTGCGGCTTGCCTACGACCAGGACCCGGTATCGATGGAGGTCGTCAACGGACCTGCACCTGGCATAAGACCTGCGGTGATCGAATCGGGCACCGGCGGACATGGTGTGCGCGGTATGCGCGATCGCGCGATGGCCGCATCGGGGTGGTTGGATGCAAGGATTCTCCCCGACGGCGGATTCGAAGTAGTCGCGCGGTTGCCGCCACGCGTCACCGCCCCAGCGTCAGACAGGTCGGCATAGGGTGTCGCCTGTGGCCATCACCGTTTTCATCGCCGACGATCAGGCCATGGTTAGGCAAGGGTTCGGCGCACTTCTAGCCGCGCAGTCCGACATCAGCGTCGTTGGCGACGCAGACAACGGCGCTACCGCGGTGACCGAAGTCGAACGTCTGAGACCCGACGTCGTATTGATGGATGTGCGGATGCCGCAGATGAACGGACTGGAGGCCGCCCGGGCGATCCTGCGCGGCTCGCACGACCCACCGGTGCGTGTCCTGATGTTGACGACGTTCGATATCGACGATTACGTGTACGAGGCACTGGCTATCGGTGCGAGCGGATTCATGCTCAAGGATGCGCCTGCCGAGGAATTGATTCGCGGCGTTCGCGTCGTCGCGGCCGGTCAGGCTCTGTTGGCGCCGTCGGTGACGAGGCGGCTCATCGCAGACGTGACCAAGAGACGTGGTTCGCTGCGGTCGCAGCCGGCGAAGTTGGCCGTCCTCACACCCCGCGAACGCGAGGTCCTCGAACTGATCGCACAGGGCCTGTCGAACGTCGAAATCGCCGAAGCCCTCTTCGTAGCGGAACAGACCGTAAAGACGCACGTCGGCAAAGTTCTCGGCAAACTTCACTTGCGCGATCGAGCCCAAGCAGTCGTGCTCGCCTACGAAACTGGAGTCGTCACACCCGGCTGATGTTGCCCATCGTGCTGCCGAAGCGGAGACGAACCGGCAAGATTACGGTGGACGGTATGGATTCGAGGAGAGGCGAGAATGCTATGCGCATCGGAGTTCTGACCGGCGGTGGTGATTGCCCAGGTCTCAATGCGGTGATCAGAGCAGTGGTGCGCACTGCAGATGCGCGATACGGGTCGACTGTCGTGGGATTTCAGGACGGATGGCGTGGCCTGCTCGAGAATCGACGCGTCCAACTTCGCAACGACGACCGGAACGATCGGCTGCTGACCAAGGGCGGCACGATGCTCGGAACAGCGCGTACCAATCCCGATGTGCTTCGGGCCGGGCTCGACAGAATCAAGGAAACGCTCGAGGACAACGGAATCGATGTCCTCATCCCGATCGGCGGTGAGGGCACTTTGACTGCCGCGCACTGGTTGTCGGAGGAAGGCGTACCCGTCGTCGGGGTGCCGAAGACCATCGACAACGACATCGACTGCACCGATGTCACATTCGGGTTCGACACCGCTCTGACGATCGCCACCGACGCCATCGACCGCCTGCACAGCACCGCGGAGTCGCATCAGCGGGTCATGCTCGTGGAAGTGATGGGCCGTCACGCTGGGTGGATCGCCCTGCACTCGGGGATGGCCTCGGGCGCGCACATGACGCTCATACCCGAGCATCCGTTCGATGTCGACGAGGTCTGCGATTTGGTTCGTAAACGCTTTCAGCGCGGTGATTCGCATTTCATCTGCGTCGTCGCCGAGGGCGCCAAGCCGAAAGAAGGATCGATGTCGTTGCTCGACGGCGGCATCGACGAGTTCGGACACGTCAGGTTCACCGGAGTTGCCCACCAACTGGGCCAGGAGATCGAGCGTCGGATCAACAAGGAAGTGCGTACTACTGTTCTGGGTCACGTGCAACGCGGCGGCACCCCCACTCCATACGACCGGGTGCTGGCGACAAGATTCGGGGTCAATGCGGTAGACGCTGCTCATGCAGGTGATTTCGGCCAGATGGTATCCGCGAGAGGCACCGAAATCGGTCTCGTATCGCTTGCCGAGGCGGTCAAGCAACTCAAACGAGTGCCCGAGAGTCGGTACATCGATGCAGCGGCGTTCTTCGGATAGAGCACCGTTTGTTCGTGTTCATACCTCACCTTCCAAGCGCGACGGGCACCCGTGGTTGCTCGCGCGATGTTCCGAGCGCATAAACTCCTGTCCATGACTGCTGCCATGGTCGATCTGATCGATTACGACGACGTGCTGACCCGTTTCGACCCGGTACTGGGTATGGAGGTCCACGTCGAGTTGGGCACAGCCACCAAGATGTTCTGCGGATGCCCGACGGCGTTCGGCGCCGAGCCGAACACTCAGGTGTGTCCTGTGTGCCTGAGTCTTCCAGGGGCGTTGCCCGTCGTGAACGAGGCGGCCGTGGAATCAGCGATTCGCATCGGGCTGGCCTTGAACTGCTCGATCACGCCGTGGGGAAGATTCGCGCGTAAGAACTACTTTTACCCGGATCAGCCCAAGAACTACCAGATCTCCCAGTACGACGAGCCGATTGCGACCGAGGGCTATCTCGACGTGTTGCTCGACGACGGCAGTACCTTCCGCGTCGAGATCGAGCGTGCCCATATGGAAGAGGACACCGGAAAGTCTACTCACGTCGGCGGCGCCACCGGCCGGATCGAAGGGGCGAGTCACTCGCTGCTCGACTACAACCGCGCCGGAGTTCCGCTGGTCGAAATCGTCACCAAGACCATCACCGGCACCGGTGCCCGCGCGCCAGAGGTCGCTCGCGCGTACGTGACCGCGCTGCGCGATCTGCTGAAGTCGCTCGAGGTGTCCGACGTCCGGATGGATCAGGGCTCGCTCCGGTGCGACGCAAACGTATCGCTCATGGAGAAGACGGCAACCGAGTTCGGCACCCGCACCGAGACCAAGAACGTCAACTCCCTCAAGAGCGTCGAGGTCGCCGTCCGTTACGAGATGCGGCGTCAAGCCGCCGTGCTGGTAGCTGGTGGCGAGATCACCCAGGAAACACGTCACTTCCAGGAAGTGGACGGAACAACGACCAAGGGGCGCAAGAAGGAGACCGCCGAGGACTACCGGTACTTCCCCGAGCCGGACTTGGCGCCCGTCGCGCCGGATGCTGCGTGGGTCGAGGAACTGCGCGGCACGCTTCCGGAGTTGCCGTGGTTGCGCCGTGCGAGGATCCAGGCCGACTGGGGCGTCTCCGACGAAGAGATGCGGGACCTCGTCAATTCCGACGCACTCGAACTCGTGGCTGCGACCGTCGACGCCGGTGCACCGCCGCAGGCCGCGCGTTCGTGGTGGGTCTCTTACTTGAGTCAACAGGCCAACATCGCCGGCATCGAATTGGGCGCACTCGCGATCACACCCGTTCAGGTCGCCGAGGTTGCCGCGCTGGTCGAAGACGGCAAGGTCAACAACAACGGTGCTCGTCAGATCGTCGACGGTGTTCTGGCCGGTGAAGGTGAGCCTGCGGAAGTCATGGCTGCCCGCGGCCTCGTCATGGAGAAGGACGAGGGGAAGCTTCAGGCAGCGGTGGACGAGGCTCTGGCAGCGAATCCCGGTGTCGCTGACAAAATTCGCAGCGGCAAGGTGCAGGCTGCTGGTGCGATCGTGGGCGCTGTGATGAAAGCGACTCGGGGCCAGGCCGATGCGGCTCGGGTGAAGGAACTGGTACTTCAAGCCTGCAGCTGAGTTAGAGTCGGCCCATGCCGTCGGCGGGTGCATCGCTCTTCTGGATCTCACTGATTGCGGTGCTCGCGCCGCTCGCCGCAGGGTTCGTGCCGCGGCGATTACTGCCGGAAGTCGTTCTTCTGTTGGTGTTCGGAATGCTGGTGGGTCCGAACGTTCTCGGCCTCGCCGTCGATGGCGCCGAAGTGGACTTGCTTCGCGAGCTCGGCCTCGGCATGTTGTTTCTTCTCGCAGGTTTCGAGATAGACGTCTCGGAAATTACCGGGCGAGGGGGCCGTCGGGCGCTGACTACGTGGCTGGTGAGCCTCGCCGCAGCATTCGGGGCGGTATTTCTGCTTGGACAAACGGGTATGGCCACCGCGGAAATAGCGGTGGCGATCGCCTTGACCTCGACGGCTCTCGGGACATTACTGCCGATCCTCAAGGACGGTGGTCTACAGAACACACCGCTTGGACGCACCGTGATCAATCACGGAGCGATCGGCGAGCTCGGTCCGGTGATCGCGATGGCCGTTCTGCTCGGTTCACGCGGTGACCTGAAGTCGATCCTGATTCTCGCGCTGTTCGTCGCTGCGGCCGTTGCTGTCGGCTTCATTCCTGCGCGATTGCTCCGTGAAGGTTCCGATCTACTGGCGGTGATTCGTCGAGGCGCCGGCACCACCGCACAGACGACGGTCCGCCTTACGATGCTGCTGCTCATCACGTTGACCGCCATCGCGACGATCTTCGGGCTCGACATCATCCTCGGTGCCTTCGCCGCCGGGTTCATTCTGCGCCGGGTCGTACCGAGCGGCGACGAGCAGCTCGAAACCAAACTCGAGGGCCTGGCATTCGGGTTCCTGATCCCGGTCTTTTTCGTGACCTCAGGAATGTCGATCGACATCGGTGCGGTGCTCGCGGAACCTGGCATTCTCCTTGCGTTTCTGGCTCTTCTCGTCCTGATTCGGGGTGTTCCGGTTTTCATCGCAACCAGGTTGGATCGACAGGAGAATTTCACCACCCGTGAGCAGTTCCGCGTTGCGCTCTACGCGACGACCGGCCTGCCACTCATCGTCGCGGTCACCGGTGTAGCTGTCGACGCGGGGGAGATGTCCACGGCCAGCGCCTCGATACTCGTTGCTGCAGGCGCGATTACAGTGTTGGTACTCCCACTGATCGCGACCCTCCTCGCCTCGGATCCTCCGAAGCTCGAAGAGTCACCCCATGAGGTACACCCTCGAGAACCCTCCTGAAGGCAGGCTCGACGGCGTCCTCGGCCGGGCGTCGGCGATCATGAGGTCCAGGTTTTGAGGTGCTTGGCAGCCGTGCCGTTGTTACCGAGCTGGTAGACACTGATTGCTCCGGTCAGAACCAGGGTGCTGATTTGGGGCCGCTCCGTCTTCGATGTCCAGGTTGTCGATGTCAACGGTCAAGACATCGACCATTGATTCGACCGGTGTTGGGTCGGTGAAGCGATGCATCGATTGTGTCCCGTGCACTCGGAGGAGCCGACGGACGAAGCCGTCGGGCACGGGATTACCTTGCCCTCGAGATTACCCGGTCGTGGTCGACACCGTCCAGCAAAGGATCTTCTTTCGGTGTCTCACCGAAGCACTGCCTCAGAACCGGACGAATCTGGGACGGATCCGCTTTTCGGGCAGCGACCGAGTACTGCTCTGTTCATTCGCTTCGTTCATCGAGAGCTGCGTCGACGAGATCCGCAGCAGCCTTCAGTTTCCGCTGTCGCTGAGTGGGTCTTGTTCACCGTCATGCCGAGGTCGGGCCCAGAACCACAGGAGCGCACCGAACAAGGGAAGTGCGAGTACGAAAATGCACCACCACACCTTGCCGCCAGGGCGCGGATGCTCGGTGCGAAGTATCGATACGCACGCAACTCCTGCAAGCAGAAACCAAACCAATACCGTTGCAGTCCAGGCCAAATCGAACGCCAGCGGCAATGTGGGATTGATGTGGTCATTCATCGCTGACGTACTCCTTCCAACGAGTAGGTCGATGTGGACTGCCGCATTGAACAGCGCGCACAGGAGAGGGCTAGTCGAACCCGCCGCCACCTGCCGGAATGGGAATCTTGACTACTCGATCGTCGTTGGGGCCGGGGGCGTCGCCGTTCTTGTTGACGGTGCCGGCCCAGATCTGACCGTCCGGAGCCAGTGCCGCGCCGTTGAGTTGGCCGTATCGATCCTGAACGAGCAGTGTCGGAGCCGCGGTGACCGAGCCGGTGTCCTGATCGGTGGCGAGTACTGCCATCGCGCGGGCGGTGGTCAGTGACACCGCTACGGTTCCGGGTCCAGCCGCGCATCCCGCGACGCCGGGGCGGTCGGGCCACGTCCAGACCGGCGAGATCACCGTACCGAGGGGATCGATGCGCTGCAGTCGATCCTCGACTGCTGTGCGATCGGTGACCCAGATGCTGCCCATCGGATCCAGGCACACATCGCCTGCTGTTCCGATGCCGCTGAGCGCGACCTGAGGAGGGGGCTGCCTCGCCGACGGTGTGAGGGACTCGACACGTAGAAGCTTCCCGGACAACGACGCGGGATTCATTGCCGCAGAAGGATTTCCCGCATCCCCAGTCAGAACGAGCAGTTGGTTCGGGCTGTAGAAGTCGAGGGCGCCGCGATTGCCTTGGCTCCCCTTGGGAATGCCGGTGAGCACAGCCTTGGGGGTGTCGCCGACTGCGATCCGTACGACGCGGTTGTCCGAACCGGTAGTGATGTAGGCGTAGATCAGCCCGTCCTCGGCGTAGGTGGGGGACAGGGCGAGGTCTAGAAGTCCGCCGTCGCCTTGGGCGTCGACGTCGATCTGTGCGATCTGGATCGGAGACTGCCCCGCAGTCACCTGCATGATTCGTCCTGTGCGACGCTCGGCCACCAAGGCGGACATCCCACCCGGCAACACCACGAGACCCCCCGTCGAGTCCAAGCAGGTGGCGATGACGTTGGGGTCTGGGTCCACGCAGGGCCCGGCAGGCGGCACCTGCCCGCCGGGTTGCGTCGACGTCGGGGGTGCATCGGGATCCACCGGATTTATCTCCGCTGCACCGAACGACGGTTCCGGGCTGAAGGGTGTCGACGCCGACTCGTCGAAACGCGCGCATCCGGTCGCGATCACTGCCGTCACCGCGAGGATGGCTGCTGCAGTTCGGGTCGGCTTCATCATCTGAAGGGTACTCAAAAGCGAGGGGGCCATCGTGAGGCGGCCGCATTTTGTGCCGCCGCGCGGAGTCGAATGAGCCTGGATCGGCGACGCGGCGATCTAGTGTTGAGTGCGTGACCGACAAGCCTCGTGACTCCGACGCATCCGACACCGGCTACGAACCGGCGTCGAGCCCGTACGACCAACCGACCGAACAGCTGACGCCGACGACTCGGTCGACTCCGACCCCGCCTGCGACATCCACTGGCCCCGCTAGCAGTGGATCGGATCGGATGCCGCGTACCGATGACGAACTGGACTTCGGCGAGCGCAGCTCCGGGTCGTATCCGACCGAGCAGATACCGTCGTTTCGGCCGTCCAAGTACGACGAACCGATCGCCCCGGATTCACGGTACGGCGCCGGTGCCTACTCGGAGCAGCCGACAGAGTTCATCGAAACACCAGCGGCCAACACTCGTGGGAGTGGAGCCGCCGAGGTGGCCGCGCCCGTTCCCGAGCCGATCACCCGGACCGAAACCGTCGAGATCCCTGCGCGCAGAGGAACGACGGATCTCGGTTTACTCCTACTCAGACTGGCTGTGGGCGGAATTTTTCTGGTCCACGGGCTGCAGAAGCTCATCGGCCTGTGGAACGGTCCGGGTCTCGACGGATTCCGCACTCTTCTCGAGGACTCCGGCTACGAGCAGGCCAATCTGTTGGCCATCGCCGGCGCAGTCGGTGAGACGGCGGGTGGTGCGCTACTGATCCTCGGCTTGGCCACGCCGTTCGCCGGGGCCGCGGTACTCGCTGTCGCCATCAACGCGTGGTGCTTCAAGCAGGCAGCAGAGCCTGGCCTCGCATTCTTCGCGCCGGACGGCGTGGAATACGAAACCTTGCTCGGTGTTGCAGCGGCGGCGATCATTTTGACCGGCCCGGGCAAAATCGCCTTCGACGGTCGTCGAGGCTGGGCAACGCGTCCGCGCTTCGGCTCGTTCGTCGCGCTCGTACTCGGCATCGCAGGCGGCGTGTGCTTGTGGATTTTCCTGAACGGTGCCAACCCTCTCGTCCAGTAGATTTCCAACAGTGAAGGGCCCGGGTGCGCTCTATGCGCAACCGGGCCCTTCACTGTTTTTCAGCGCTCAGGGGACGTATTGAACAGCTCCCTTGTCTGCGGAAGTGGGGCATGTCTTCGATTCCTCGATCTCGGAGCGGATTATCGCGCCGTCGAGATACTCCCGCGCTAGGAAGGATCCGTCTCTGGAGCGATGTCCGGGGCTTGGTCGGGATCCTCGGCATCCCTCGCGGCTTCGGCTCGGGCCGAGGCATAGGGGTCGGTGATTCGACCACCGCTCGCGGCCGCCAACTGGGGCAGTCGATCGAACCGGACGAGGGGTAGCGACTTCTCGGTCTTGTCGGTCAGGACCACGCGAGCCCAGCGACGGTCGGGGAAGTGAATTCCTCGAACTCGGTCCCATTCGATGAACTCCGATCCCACGATTCGACGCACCGCGAGGCCCTGCTCGCTGACGGTCGTGCGGACTCGGAGGACCCAGATGGCGACCGCCACGGGAACGAGGAACAGCCAGCCGAACGCGGCAGGCCAACTCGCTGCCGGGAACGACACGCCGAACAGAAGAAGGACAACGCCCACCAATGCAAGCTTGGGAAGTCGGATGACCTGCGGAGACGGATCAGGGGTGTGGGATGATGAGTCCGGTGGTTCGGACTGCTGCGAGGATGACACCCCTTCATCCTCGCATTGCAACTGCGCGATCTCACATAATGGGATTGCGTCGTGACGAGTTTGACTCTTCCCTATGCGCGCGCCTACCGTCGAGCACGTGAAGCGGAATTGGATACTCGTAATCGGCCGGCGCGTCAACGCCTGAGCCGGTTGTTCAAACTCGCATCGACGCGCCACCCTCGTACAGCTACTGCTGACGGGGGTTTTTTCTTGCCCAGAGATCGCCCAGAACTCGAAAATCCTGAGGAAGCAGCAGTGAGCGCACCAACCGCACGCCCAGGGCCCACGACTCGTAAGTCGGGCACAGTCAACAGCTCGTCGACGTCCGAAACGCCGACGGCCGGCTCCAATGACGGATCACGTCGTCATGTAGCGCCCGAGAAAGTGAGCGGCGCACAGTCCGTCGTCCGAGCGCTCGAAGAACTCGATGTCGACACCGTGTTCGGCATTCCGGGAGGAGCAGTACTTCCCGTCTACGACCCACTCTTCGATTCGAAGAAGGTTCGACACGTTCTGGTTCGCCATGAGCAAGGCGCCGGACATGCCGCGACCGGATACGCGCAAGCCACCGGCCGTGTCGGCGTATGCATGGCGACGTCCGGTCCCGGAGCGACCAACCTTGTCACTCCGCTCGCCGACGCTCAGATGGACTCGGTTCCGATCGTCGCGATCACCGGTCAGGTCGCCCGGAGTCTCATCGGTACCGATGGATTCCAGGAAGCTGACATCTCGGGCATCACGATGCCGGTGACCAAGCACAACTTCCTGATCACCGACGGAGCCGACATCCCGCGCATCATGGCCGAGGCGTTCTACCTTGCTGCCTCGGGGCGACCCGGTGCTGTGCTCGTCGATATCCCGAAAGACGTGCTCCAGGCGCCGACCACCTTCTCGTGGCCGCCGGAGATGCGTCTGCCCGGCTACCGGCCGGTCACCAAGCCGCACGGGAAGCAGGTTCGCGAGGCGGCACGCTTCATCGCCGATGCCAAGCAACCGGTCCTCTACGTCGGCGGCGGCGTCATCAAGTCCAACAGCTCCGCCGAACTGCTCGAACTTGCCGAGCTGACCGGGATCCCCGTCGTCACGACGCTCATGGCCAGGGGAGCGTTCCCGGACAGTCATCAGCTCAATCTCGGCATGCCCGGAATGCATGGGACAGTTGCTGCCGTTGCTGCGCTGCAGCGCAGTGATCTGCTCATTACACTCGGCGCGCGCTTCGACGACCGCGTCACCGGGCAGTTGTCCACGTTCGCCACCAATGCCAAGGTCATCCACGCCGACATCGATCCGGCCGAGATCGGTAAGAACCGCTACGCGGACGTCCCGATCGTGGGCGACTGCAAAGAGGTCATCACCGAACTCATCGAGGCCATCCGCGCGGACCGGGCGACCGGAACGACACTCGATCTCGCCGACTGGTGGGTCTATCTCGACGACATCCGCAAGACGTACCCGTTGAGCTACGACCGTCCGAGCGACGGCGCGATGTCGCCGGAGTTCGTCATCTCCTCGGTCGGTAAAATCGCCGGACCGGATGCGATCTACTGCGCAGGAGTGGGCCAGCATCAGATGTGGGCCGCCCAGTTCATCAAGTACGAGAAGCCGCGCACGTGGCTTAACTCGGGTGGACTCGGAACCATGGGTTACGCGGTGCCCGCAGCGATGGGCGCAAAGATGGGATTGCCCGACGCGGAGGTGTGGGCGATCGACGGCGACGGCTGCTTCCAGATGACCAATCAGGAGCTTGCCACATGCGCAGTCGAAGGCATCCCCATCAAGGTCGCTGTGATCAACAACGGCAACCTGGGCATGGTGCGCCAGTGGCAGACCCTCTTTTACGAAGAGCGTTACTCCAACACTAATCTGGGTACGCACGGCGCCAAGCGCATTCCGGATTTCGTCATGCTCGCCGAAGCGCTCGGGTGTGTCGGACTGCGTTGCGAGCGGGAAGAGGATGTCGAGGATGTGATCGCACAGGCCCGTGCGATCAACGACCGCCCGGTGGTCATCGACTTCATCGTCGGTGCCGACGCTCAGGTGTGGCCGATGGTCGCAGCAGGCACCGGAAACGACGAGATCATGGCTGCCCGCGGCATCCGTCCACTGTTCGACGACGACGAGGCTGCGGGCGCCGAGCCTGCCGTGATCGAAGAAGCTATGGCACGCGAACAGGCGCACGGCGAAGCGAAAGGCACCGACAAGTGAGCACGAGCCATACCCTCAGCGTTCTCGTCGAGGACAAGCCAGGCGTCCTCGCCCGAGTTGCGGCATTGTTCTCGCGACGCGGGTTCAACATCTCCTCGCTCGCCGTGGGTGGGACGGAGATCCCCGAGATCTCGCGGATGACGATCGTGGTCACTGTCGACGAGTTCCCGCTGGAACAGGTGACCAAGCAGCTGAACAAGCTCATCAACGTCATCAAGATCGTCGAGCAGGACGACGATTCTTCAGTGGCCCGCGAACTGGTCCTGATCAAGGTGCGAGCCGATTCGAGCGTGCGTAGCGAAGTCATCGAGACCGTGAACCTGTTCCGCGCCAAGGTTATCGACGTGTCGCCCGAGGCGGTCACGGTCGAAGCAACGGGGACGAGGTCGAAACTCGATGCGTTGCTCAAGATGTTGGACCCCTATGGAATTCGGGAAATAGTCCAGTCGGGAGTCGTTGCCGTCGGACGTGGACCGAAATCGATCACCGCGTCGCGCTAGCGACCGCAGTGACGAACAAGCGTAAAACCCAAGAGGAAAGGTAGTAACCAGTGGCAGTCGAGATGTTCTACGACGACGATGCTGACCTGTCGATCATTCAGGGCCGCAAGGTCGCTGTTATCGGCTACGGAAGCCAGGGCCATGCGCACTCGCTGAGCCTGCGCGATTCCGGAGTCGATGTGCGCATCGGCCTCAAGGAAGGCTCGAAGTCTCGCGCCAAGGCCGAGGAGCAGGGCCTCGAGGTCGGTACTCCCGCCGAGGTCTCCGCATGGGCCGATGTGATCATGGTGCTCGCACCGGACACGGCTCAGGCATCGATCTACAAGGAAGAGATCGAGCCGAACCTGAAGGACGGCGACGCGCTGTTCTTCGGACACGGGCTCAACATCCACTTCGATCTGATCGAAGCTCCCGACTTCGTCACCGTCGGCATGGTCGCCCCGAAGGGCCCCGGCCACCTCGTGCGCCGTCAGTTCGTCGATGGCAAGGGTGTCCCGGCGCTCATCGCCATCGATCAGGATCCCAAGGGTGAGGGCCAGGCGCTCGCACTGTCCTGGGCCAAGGGAATCGGCGGCACGCGCGCCGGAGTCATCAAGACCACGTTCAAAGAAGAGACCGAGACGGACCTCTTCGGCGAGCAGGCCGTACTGTGCGGTGGCACCGAGGAACTGGTCAAGATCGGTTTCGAGGTCATGGTCGAAGCCGGTTACGCGCCGGAGATGGCGTACTTCGAGGTGCTGCACGAGCTCAAGCTCATCGTCGACCTCATGTACGAAGGCGGCATCGCGCGGATGAACTACTCGGTGTCCGACACCGCTGAGTTCGGTGGCTACCTGTCCGGACCGCGCGTCATCGACGCCGGCACCAAGGAGCGCATGAAGGCAATTCTGGCCGACATCCAGTCCGGTGAGTTCACCCGTCGTCTCGTCGCCAACGTCGAGAACGGCAACACCGAGCTCGAAGGCCTGCGTAAGGCCAACGCCGAGCACCCCATCGAGGTCACCGGCAAGAAGCTGCGCGGTCTGATGAGCTGGGTCGATCGTCCGATCACGGAAACAGCCTGATCGCAGCCGAATTCGTTCGGTAGTACCTGCTTGACGAGAGGGGCGCCCCACGCACTGACCAGTGCGTGAGGGCGCCCTTCTGCCCGGGTCGTGAGGGCGACACCGATGCGCCCCACCTCGGCATCTAAACTTGTGCCGCACCACGCCATTCTTCATTCCGATCGACAGCATCATTTCCGATGACATAGGAGTTCTTCACGTGAGTCAGCCAGGCCGTCCTGTCGTTCTGATCGCCGATAAACTTGCGCAGTCCACAGTCGAGGCACTCGGCGACGGCGTAGAGGTCCGTTGGGTCGACGGCCCGGATCGCCCCGCACTTCTCGCGGCAGTCCCCGAAGCCGACGCCATCCTCGTCCGGTCCGCCACCACGGTCGACGCCGAGGTACTAGCCGCCGGCACGAAACTCAAGATCGTCGCTCGCGCGGGCGTCGGCCTCGACAACGTCGACGTGCCTGCCGCCACCGAGCGTGGTGTCCTCGTGGTCAATGCCCCGACGTCGAATATCCACACTGCTGCCGAGCACGCTGTGACGCTGTTGCTGTCCGCTGCTCGCCAGATCCCCGCTGCCGACGCCACCCTGCGTCAGCACGAGTGGAAGCGCAGCAAGTTCAATGGTGTCGAAATCTTCGGCAAGACAGTCGGAGTCGTCGGACTCGGCCGTATCGGCCAGCTGTTCGCTCAGCGTATGGCTGCCTTCGAGACACATGTCATCGCGTACGACCCCTACGTCTCCGCTGCTCGCGCTGCCCAGCTCGGAATCGAACTCGTCAGCCTCGACGAATTGCTGACACGAGCCGACATGTTCTCCGTGCACCTTCCGAAGACACCCGAGACCAAGGGGATCATCGGCAAGGAAGCCCTCGCGAAGACCAAGCCGGGTGTCATCGTCGTCAACGCCGCCCGCGGCGGTCTCGTCGACGAGCAGGCGCTCGCCGACGCCATTGCCAGCGGCCATGTATTCGCTGCCGGAATCGACGTTTATGCCTCCGAGCCGTGCACCGACAGCCCGCTGTTCGAGCTGCCGCAGGCCGTCGTCACCCCCCACCTCGGAGCGTCGACGACCGAAGCTCAGGACCGTGCAGGTACCGACGTCGCGAAGTCTGTATTGCTCGCTCTCGCGGGCGAATTCGTTCCCGACGCAGTCAACGTCAAGGGTGGCGCAGTCGGCGAAGAGGTATCGCCATGGCTCGAGATCGTCCGCAAGCAGGGCGTGCTTCTCGGCGCACTCTCCGAAGAACTTCCCTCCTCGTTGTCGGTGGATGTACGCGGCGAGCTCGCTGCCGAAGATGTCGAGATCCTCAAATTGTCGGCACTGCGCGGCCTGTTCTCTGCTGTCATCGAGGACTCGGTCACATTCGTCAACGCTCCGTCACTCGCCGAGGAGCGCGGGGTCACCGCCGAGGTCACCAAGGCACCCGAGAGTGAGAACCATCGCAGCGTCGTCGACATTCGCGCCGTATACGGCGATGGAACCGTCCTCAACGTCGCAGGCACACTCACCGGCACCAAGCAGGTCGAGAAGATCGTCAATATCAACGGCCGCAATTTCGACCTTCGGGCCGAGGGCAAGAACCTGATCGTCAACTACGCAGATCAGCCCGGCAGCCTCGGCCGCATCGGCACACTGCTCGGCGACGCCGGAATCGACATCCAGGCAGCAGCTCTCAGCCAGGACACCGAGGGTGAAGGCGCCACGATCCTGCTTCGCGTCGACAAGGACGTGCCGTCGGAGCTGAGTGCAAGCATTGCCACTGCAGTTGGCGCATCGACCATCGAACTCGTCGACCTGTCCTGAGCACCGTCTCATTCCCATTGCATTACACAGAACGAGGAGTTCAATGAAGCTCGCCGTCATCGCTGGAGATGGAATCGGCCCTGAGGTCGTCGAACAGGCATTGAAGGTGCTGGACATCGTCGTGCCCGGTGTCGAGAAGACCGAATACGACCTCGGTGCCCGCCGCTACAACGCGACCGGTGAGCTTCTTCCCGGTTCGGTCCTCGAAGAGATTCGCGGACATGATGCGATTCTCTTGGGTGCAATCGGCGACCCATCGGTACCCAGCGGCATTCTCGAACGCGGCCTGTTGCTCAATGCACGCTTCGCGCTCGATCATCACGTAAATATTCGTCCGGCGAAGTTGTACCCCGGGGTGACCGGTCCGCTCGCAGGTAACAAGGAAATCGACGTGCTCGTCGTACGTGAGGGAACCGAAGGGCCGTACACCGGCAACGGTGGAGCACTGCGGGTGAACACCCCGCACGAGGTTGCGACCGAGGTCAGCGTCAATACTCGCTTCGGTGTCGAGCGTGTCGTTCGCGATGCGTTCGCTCGCGCGCTCGGACGGCGCAAGCACCTCACGCTGCTGCACAAGACCAACGTGCTCGCGTTCGCCGGCAGTCTCTGGGCGCGAACGGTGGAAGAAGTCTCGAAGGAATTCGCTGACGTCGAGGTCGCATACCAGCACATCGATGCCGCGATGATTCACCTCGTCACCGACCCGGGCCGGTTCGACGTCATCGTCACCGACAATCTTTTCGGTGACATCGTCACCGACCTCTCCGCCGCCGTCAGCGGTGGTATCGGCCTCGCAGCCAGCGGAAACATCGATGCGACGGGGACCAACCCGTCGATGTTCGAGCCGGTCCACGGCAGTGCCCCGGATATCGCAGGGCAAGGCAAAGCGGATCCGACGGCAGCAATTCTGTCGGTGTCGCTACTTTTGTCGCATCTTGGCGACTCCGTCAACGCAGCACGAGTCGAAGCTGCAGTTGCTGCGGACCTCGCTTCCCGGGGATCCGCAATTGCGACCACCGCAGAAATCGGCGACCGGATCGCTGCCAAGCTGTAAATCTCTCGCTGAGTGCATCGAATGCCTCTCACGTGCACCTTCTGAGTGCGGTGAGAGGCATTCGTTCGTTTTCGGTCTTTACTCGTTGCTCTCGTGATCTTCGGGGATTACGGGGACGGACAGGGCAGGGAAGACGGCTGACACCAGGAATGCCAGCGGAAAGCTCACTGCGGCGAGGGCGCCGAAGGCCGGCGGTACGAGCGACGCCGCGATGTACTGCCCGGTGTTCTGGACGCCGAGGGCACGCCCGCTCCAGTAGGATCCCGAGAACTCGGCAACAGCAGTGAATGCCAACCCGTTGGGTGCAACGGTGACGATCGAGGCCACGACCAACAGTGCGATGGAGATCGGGGAGTCCAGCCAGTCGGTGACCGCGAGCGCGAGCATGCTCACGGTCGTCGAGAGTGCGACCCATCGTAACGGACGCATTCTGCTTCCGACACGGTCTGATAGTGCGCCGACTCCCATTCGACCGAACGCCCCGAGGATTTGGGTAACGGTCACCAAGATGCCTGCCGAGGCTGCCGACCATTCGCGATCGGTCATGAGCCAGACGAGCGCATAGGTCCACACGACGTACTGAGGCACCACGAGCAGGATCGAGGTCGAATGAATCCGCCAGAGTTGAGAACTGGCCCTGTACGGGTTGGCAAGTAGTCCCTGTTCGGCGGCATCGGCTCGTGTCGGGCGTGGGGGATCGACGACGGCCAGGCACAGCACGGCTCCCAGTGTGCAGATGACTGCAGGGACCAACAGGGCAGCCGAGACCCCGTGGTCTCGCGCGATGGGTGGTATCGACAGTGCGGCGATGGCGACGCCCAGTGGTACCGACATCTGGCGGATACCCATGGCGAGGCCGCGTCGCTGGGGCGGGAACCATCCCACGACGACGCGTCCAGACGCGCTGTTTGCGCTGGCTGCCGCCATTCCGCCGATCAGCAGGCACAAGCCGAGCATTGCGAACGAGGTGGTGAAAAACGCTGCGAAGCTGGCAGCCGCAGTGAGGCCTAGCCCGAGAGCGAGTACGAGGCGTTCACCGATGCGGTCGACGAGCATGCCCCACGCGATCAGCGTGAGCATGATCCCCACCGTCGGCATCGCGACGAGCAGTCCAGCACTGGGCAGGCTCAACCCGCGGTCCTCGTGCAGAGCCGGAATGAGAAAAGCAGCTCCGTTGATGAACACCGCTCCTGAAGTCTGCGCGAGCATTCCGAGCGCGAGCATGAACCACTTTCGGGCGCTGTCGGTGTCGAGCGCGCGATCTGTTGCAGTCATGGCCTCATTCCTGATTCCCACTATATGGACTTCAGATCTTGGCATCTGAAATTCAGAAGCGACGTTACACCCGTAGCGCGCGCTGCATCGGACGGCATGGACGCCGCGAAATGGAAGGTCGATAGACTTTCGACATGCGTCTGGGTCGAATTGCAAGTCCTGATGGTGTGGCATTCGTGAGTATCGAGGGAGAGGGTGATGAACGCACCGCCAAGGAGATTGCCGAACATCCCTTCGGCACGCCGACTTTCACGGGTAGGTCGTGGCCATTGGCCGACGTTCGTCTGCTCGCGCCGATCCTCGCCAGCAAAGTCATAGCGATCGGAAAGAACTACGCTGCACATGTAGCCGAGATGGGCGGGGAGGCTCCCAAGGATCCCGTAATCTTCATCAAACCGAACACCTCGATCGTCGGGCCGGGAGCGCCCATCATGTTGCCGGCGACCTCGAACGAGGTTCACTACGAAGGCGAACTGGCTATCGTGATCGGGCGTCCGTGCAAGGACGTGCCTGCAGCCAAAGCTCTCGATGTGGTCCTGGGTTATACCGTCGCGAACGACGTATCTGCTCGCGACCATCAACGGCACGACGGTCAATGGACCAGGGCCAAGGGGCACGACACGTTCTGCCCGCTCGGGCCTTGGATCGAGACCTCGCTCGACGCCTCCGACCTCGAAATCTCGACCGAGGTCGACGGCGAGGTGAAACAACGCAGTAGGACGTCGTTGCTGCTGCACGACATCCCTGAGATCATCGAGTGGGTCTCGGCCGTCATGACCCTGCTGCCCGGTGACGTTATTCTCACCGGTACCCCCGAGGGCGTCGGTCCGATCACGGCAGGACAGTCCGTGTCGGTCACGGTCGAGGGCATCGGCACGCTGACCAACCCCGTCGCCGCCAAGAACTGACGTACCTTTCACCTTCCCCTCGAACGCGAGCGAGCTATGACCTCCAACGAAGTACGAGTCCGATTCTGTCCGTCACCGACCGGAACCCCGCACGTGGGCTTGATCCGCACGGCGCTGTTCAACTGGGCGTTCGCGCGCCATCACGGTGGTGCTTTCGTCTTCCGCATCGAGGACACCGATGCAGCGCGTGATTCCGAAGACTCGTATGCGGCGATCCTCGACGCACTGCGATGGCTCGGGCTCACCTGGGACGAGGGCCCGGAGGTCGGTGGGCCGTACGAACCGTATCGACAGTCGCTCCGGCGTGATCAGCATCTCGACGTAGTCCGACAGCTGCTCGAGGCGGGGGAGGCGTACCACTCTTTCTCGACCCCTGAGGAGGTCGAGACCCGACACAAGGCGGCCGGGCGGGACCCCAAGTTGGGTTATGACAACTTCGATCGGGATCTGACCGACGAGCAGCGTCAGAAATTCCTCGACGAGGGCCGCAGCCCCGTCGTTCGGTTGCGTATGCCCGATCACGATCTGTCGTGGACGGACCTCGTTCGTGGGGAAACGACTTTCAAAGCCGGCACGGTGCCGGACTTCGCACTCACCAGAGGTAACGGGATTCCGTTGTACACGTTGGTGAATCCAGTGGACGACGCGTTGATGAAGATCACGCACGTGCTTCGCGGAGAGGACTTGCTGTCCTCGACCCCGCGACAGTTGGCGTTGTACGAGGCGCTCATCCGGATCGGCGTCGCGGACAGCACACCAGAATTCGGCCACCTGCCGTTCGTGATGGGCGCGGGAAACAAGAAGCTGTCCAAGCGCGATCCCGAATCGAATCTCTTCATCCACCGAGATCGCGGATTCGTGCCCGAGGGTCTGCTGAACTATCTGGCGCTTCTCGGCTGGGGCATTTCCGACGACCATGACGTCTTTTCGCTCGACGAGATGGTGGCGGCGTTCGACATCTCCACGGTGAACTCGAACCCGGCTCGATTCGACCAGAAGAAGGCCGATGCCATCAACGCCGAGCACATTCGGCTGCTCGAGCCCGCGGATTTCGCGTCGCGCCTGCGCACGTTCCTGACTGAGCAGGGGCATTTGCCCGAGCAGGTCGACGAGGAGCAGTTTGCCGTGGCCGCCGATCTCGTGCAGACACGCATCGTGGTGTTGTCGGACGCCTGGGGACTACTGAAGTTCCTGTACGTCGCCGACAGCGACTTCGGCATAGACCCAGCGGCGGCGGCGAAGAACCTGACGTCCGATGCCGGACCCGTTCTCGACGCGACCATCACGGCATTGACCGAGTTGTCTTCCTGGCGCACAGCAGATCTGGAAGAGACGCTCAAGGCGGCACTGATCGACGGCTTGGAACTCAAGCCGCGCAAGGCCTTTGCGCCGGTCCGCGTCGCGGTGACCGGATCACACATCTCTCCGCCACTGTACGAGTCGATGGAACTCCTCGGGCGCGAGAAGACGCTCGCGCGGCTCGGCGCTGCCCTCGCCTCCATCGGCTGATCGGCGCGGTAACCGGGTGTCTATCGCCGCACGGGTGGACCGAGTCCAGCGTCGCCACCCGGTCCTCGGCTTTCCGCTGGCGGTGATCTACAAGTTCGTGGACGATCAGGGCGGCTATCTTGCTGCTCTGATCGCCTACTACGCGTTTCTCTCGCTCTTTCCGTTGCTGTTGCTCGGATCGACGATCCTGGGAATCGTGTTGGCCGGTGATCCGCGCTTGCAGCAACAGATCCTGGATTCGGCACTGAGTCAGATTCCCATCATCGGTGACGAGGTCGGTGAACCGGACAAGATCGGCGGCGGAAATCTCGGTTTGATCATCGGTGTCCTGGGTTCGCTCTACGGCGGGCTCGGGGTTGCCGTAGCCGTTCAGAATGCGATGAATGTTGCGTGGGCAGTACCGAAGAACCTTCCCCCGAACCCGATTCGTTCACGAGTACGCGGGCTTGCGCTGCTCAGCACGGTCGGGGTCGCCGTCTTGGCTATCACTGCCGTCAACGTTGCCAGTTCTGCGGGTGTCTTCGGCAGCGTCAACGGCAGTGTGGTGCTGGTTGCGTCCATTCTTCTCAACACCATCGTCTTCACCGTCGCTTTCCGGCTGGCGACGGCCCGCGACTTGTCGATCTCCAACGTACTTCCGGGGGCGATCGTTGCCGGGGTCCTCTGGCAGATTCTGCAGACGTTCGGCGGTGTGTACATCAAATATGTCGTCGGCCGAGCGTCGATCACCAACGGGGTATTCGCGGTAGTGATCGGACTTCTGGCGTTCATGTACATCGCTTCGGTCCTCATCGTCTTCGCCGTCGAGATCGATGTGGTTCGGGTGGAAAAGCTCTACCCCCGTTCACTGCTGACGCCGTTCACCGACGATGTGATCCTCACCGAGGGTGACCGTCTCACTTATACCGGGCAAGCCGAAGCACAACGCAGCAAGGGGTTCGAGGAGATCGAGGTAACTTTCGACGGGCATGGATCCGAGGAAGAATCTCAGCCCTCCGGATCGGCGTAGCAAGCTCTGACCGCGACGTCCATCGGAAATCGAACTGCCGTGTCGCCGAAGAGAAGCCGTGTGGCACTGAGCGCGGCGTCTTCGATGTGCCGGCGAGCGCTCACACAATTGCGACTGTGAACGACTACCTCGTCGTGTTGAAAGAAGACGAGTTCGCCGGACCCCGGTTCGGCGGCCAGCCTCTTTCGCAACTCGGCCAACAGGCATACTGCCCATTCCGATGCGGTTGCTTGCACGAGAAAGTTTCGGGTGAAACGTCCACGCGCATGTGCGTCACCGTGCGCCCACCACTCGGCTGAGGGCTGCGGACACGCGCGCCCGAGCCATGAATGGACGACCTCCCCGCGTTCACCGCTCCGAGCGGCACGCTCGACGTACTCGACGGCTTCGGGGAACCTGCGGCGTAGCAAGGTCAGAAGCGACCGAGACTCACCGGAGGTGGCGCCGTACAAGACCCCGAGGATGGCAACTTTCGCTTTGTTTCGGTCGCCGCCGAAGGCCGCCTGTGCGACGGGGGCATACAGATCTTCGGTACCGGCAGCCTCGGTCATGGCGGGGTCGGCCGACATCGCAGCCAATATTCGTGGCTCGAGCTGCCCGGCGTCAGCGATGACGAAAGCGTGGCCGGGCTCCGCTATTACGCTGCTACGCAGGGGCTTCGGGATTTGAAGTCCGCCACCGCCGCGACTGGCCCAGCGACCGGACACCACCGCACCGGGCACATAGACGGGGCGAAATCGGTCCTGCCGAACCCATGCCTGCGACCATGCCCATCCGTTGGTACTGAACAACTTCGACAGATCCCGGTGACGGAGCAACAGCGGAACTGCCGGATGATCGACGGCGCTGAGAACGTGGGCACGCGTCGAGGTCAGTTCGATGTCTTCCCGGGCAAAAGCGGCGATGACGTCCAGGTGTGAACTCGGATTGACTCTGCGGCCGAACACCGCGCTGATCTCGGATTCGAGCTCGATGATCGAGGGCGGCAAGTCTCCGTCGCGAGGGCGCCGACCGAGCATCTCCTCGAGGTACCGGTGGTGCGCGTCGGCAGAAAATGGCAATCCGGCGTGGCTCATCTCCGCAGCGGCGAGTGCTCCGGCGGATTCTGCAGCGAACAGAAGGCGGAGGCCGGACGATGCCGCGCTCTCGGCTAAGTGTCGACGATGCAATTCGAGGATCGATTCGGAGCTCGGATAAGCGTATGCGTCGAACAACCCCGGTCTGTCGTCTGCTGGTGTGGTCGTGAGTGGGGCGACCTCACCGCGGCGGACGGCGAGGATTCCTTCCACGAGGGAAAGATCGTGACAGCGGTCGACGCGTATCCCTGCCTCCAGCAACGGGCCATAGGTGCGCGCAGTGGACTCCCAAATCCACCTGGGGCGATCAGCGGACTCGATTCGGTACACGGCCTCAGCAAGATTGGTGCACTCTTCTCGCTGCCCGGACAGGCGTCCGTCGTCGTCGGTGGGGAAGAGGTGATGAACGGTGCCCGTCGGCACTACGACAACTTTCACTCGCATCCACCGGCGCTGATCACAAGATCGAGTGTCCGCTAGGACCTTCGAGGTCGTCTTCGCGGGTCCAAAGGTCGCTGTAGTGCGTAGTTCGGGACTCTGACCAGCCGATTTGGAGAAACCCGGGTGTCCTTTGATAGTCTCTATCCCGGCCCAGAACGCAGTGCACATGTTGGTTGTGTGGACGTCGTCGAAGGTCATTGGGGTATGGTGTAATTGGCAACACAGCGGTTTCTGGTACCGCCATTCTAGGTTCGAGTCCTGGTACCCCAGCAAGCGTTCGGCGGTGATTTTGTTGCCGAACGTCAGCCGGTTAAGCTGGCTAAGCTTTCATCTGGTTGTACACAGTTGAGTGTGATTGTGACCGAAGTTTGGTTGCGTTTGAAGAAGTTCCTGGCCCCGTCGTCTAGCGGCCTAGGACGCCGCCCTCTCAAGGCGGTAGCGCGGGTTCGAATCCCGTCGGGGCTACAACGAAGAAAAACACCCTCTCATCGGTTCGGTGAGAGGGTGTTTTCGTTCTGTGCAAGCGGGTCCGCGTCTACGAATCTAGATGCTCTTGCGTCGGAACATCCGCTGATGATCTGCGGGCCCGTGGGCGTTGTTCACCTTCGGCCCACCATCCTTGTGCTCGACCGTGGTAGCCGACTTGTGATTCTTCTTTTCCAGGGCTTCGCGAAACTTCTTCTTCGTATCTTCTTTGCTGGGTTCTGTCATGATCGCTCCTCGCACGTCGGTGACGAGAAAAAGGTACCGCAGAATGAGAGCGGAGATTGACCCCTTTGCCCCTGCTACAGGTATTGGGCTGTGGATCCGCCCAGTGGAATGGCGGGCAGGCCGAGCTTGCGGTGATCCCAGGAGCGTGTGCGGTCGACGACGACCTTGACTGCAATGCGCTTCTTCATCATCTGCTGCACCATCGGAGCCACTTGTTCCGAATACGGCCCGGTGTACCGTTCCCACACACTTATGCCGACTGCAGAGATCGACTCGGGGTCGTCGAGTATCTCCGCTCTCCCCTCGATGGCGATGCCGCGGAGAGTGTCATAGGTGTTGCCGTCCTCGACGAGCACCGTGATCCGTGAGTCACGACGAATGTTGACGGCCTTCTGAGACTTCGCCTTGGTCTCGAACCACACCTCGCCGTCGATGACGCCGTACCACATTGCTACGAGGTGAGGCTGTCCATCGGCTCCGATAGTTGCGAGAGTTGCAACTCGGCTTCTCTCGATGAAGGTCGCGATGTCGACGTCGGTCATTGTTATCTGCGCGCGCTGATTAGTTCCCACGCTCATTGCTTATCAGAGAACGGGGCATCGAGGATCGTAGATTCCGAATCTGTTCGTGTCAGAGCCGTTTGTGTATCGCCTCGGCGGCAGCGAGCAGATCTGCGGCCCAACGCGCACCGGGTCTACGGCCGATTCGGTCGATGGGTCCTGAGACCGATACAGCGGCGATGACATTTCCTGCCGAATCCCGAACCGGGGCTGCGACGCTGGCGACTCCTGGCTCCCGTTCCCCGGCGCTCTGGGCCCAACCCCGCCTGCGGACTTCGATCAGCACACGCTCCCCGAATTCTGCATCCGGCAGAACGATGCGTTGTGTCTGCGGATCGGCCCAAGCGAGCAGAACTTTGGCCCCCGAGCCTGCTGACATGGGAAGGCGGGCGCCGACGAGAACTGTGTCGCGCAGACCCGTCGGCGGCTCCATCGAGGCGACGCAGACCCGTACGGTGCCGTCGCGCCGGTAGATCTGCACGCTTTCGCCGGTGATTTCGCGCAGGCGCGGCAGGACGGATGCTGCTGCGTCGAGCAAGGTGTCGGTGGCACTGGCCGCGAGTTCGGCCAGGCCCGGCCCGGGCCGGAAGAGCCCGTGCGCGTCGCGCGCAACGAGCCTGTGGACTTCGAGGCCGACGGCCAGGCGATGTGCGGTGGCGCGGGGGAGCCCGGTTTTTATGCAGAGATCACTCAGCGTGCACGGTTCCGCGGCAACCGCATGGAGAACCCCCATCGCTTTGTCCAGAACACCGATGCCGCTATGCTGTCTCATAGACCGATACTAGCGTCTCGCATCGTGGGAATGCACATTTCGGAATGTGCTCGCCCACGGCGGGAGATACGTAATGTCGTGGGATAGCGCGACGTGGGCCAGCCCGTAGTCCACCGGCGCGACACACATCAGGAAAAGGTTGGTGGCAATGATGGCCGGCACAGCACGCACTCTGGCAGAGAAGGTATGGGAACAGCACGTCGTCGTTCGAGGCGGCGGTGAAGGGGGCTCGCGGGAGCCCGATCTCATCTTCATCGATCTCCACCTCGTTCACGAAGTGACGAGTCCGCAAGCGTTCGACGGTCTCCGACTGGCCGACCGCCCGCTGCGTCGGCCGGATCTCACCATCGCAACCGAGGACCACAACGTCCCGACGGCCGATATCTTTGCGCCGATCGCGGATCTCGTCTCGCGTACCCAGGTCGACACTCTTCGGAGGAATTGCGAAGAATTCGGAGTTCGCCTGTACCCCATGGGCGATCTCGATCAAGGAATCGTGCACATCATCGGACCTCAACTCGGTCTGACGCAGCCGGGTATGACAGTTGTCTGCGGAGACAGTCACACCTCCACCCACGGTGCATTCGGGGCGATCGCGATGGGAATCGGAACCAGCGAGGTCGAGCATGTGATGGCGACGCAGACTCTGTCGCTGCGGCCGTTCAAGACGATGGCCATAACCGTGGACGGAGAATTGGCGCCCGGGGTGACGAGCAAGGATTTGATTCTGGCCGTCATCGCCAAGATCGGAACGGGTGGCGGGCAGGGATACATACTCGAATACCGTGGCGAAGCCATTCGCAAGCTTTCGATGGAAGCTCGAATGACCATCTGCAACATGTCGATCGAGGCAGGTGCGCGTGCCGGGATGATCGCACCCGACGAGATCACCTACGAGTACATCAAGGGCCGGCCCCATGCCCCGCAGGGAAGCGACTGGGACGCCGCTGTGTCGGCGTGGAAGGAACTCGCTACGGACGCGGACGCCGTCTTCGACAACGAAGTCCACATCGATGCTTCCAGTCTCACTCCGTTCGTCACGTGGGGCACGAACCCCGGTCAGGGTGCGCCACTGGCGGATCGGGTGCCTAACCCGGCCGACATGACCGACGAGGGAGAGAAGTTCTCGGCCGAGAAGGCGTTGGCGTACATGGGTCTCGAAGCGGGGACGCCACTTCGAGAGGTGTCGATCGACACAGTGTTCGTCGGTTCATGCACGAACGGACGCATCGAAGATCTGCGTGCCGTCGCGGGAGTCCTGGAAGGACGGACGGTGGCAAAGGGAGTGCGCATGCTCGTGGTACCCGGATCGATGCGGGTTCGCGCCCAAGCCGAAAAAGAAGGTCTCGGCGACATCTTCACTGCCGCAGGAGCCGAGTGGCGCCAAGCCGGATGCTCGATGTGCCTGGGAATGAACCCCGATCGATTGGCCGTAGGGGAGCGATCGGCGTCGACATCCAATCGAAATTTCGAGGGTCGGCAGGGCAAAGGCAGCCGTACGCACCTTGTCTCGCCATTGGTCGCGGCTGCCACCGCAGTCAGGGGAACGCTGTCGTCCCCGGCCGATCTTGATTAGTTCCTTTACCCAAGCCGCCTGATCGTTCGTCAAACGTAGGAGATTTTTTCGATGGAAGCCTTTATCCGCCACCAAGGAATCGGCGTGCCACTGCGCCGTTCGAATGTCGACACCGACCAAATCATTCCTGCGGAGTACCTGAAGCGGGTGACGCGCACCGGTTTCGAGGACGGACTCTTCGCCGCATGGCGAAACGACCCGGAATTCATTCTCAATGTGAGTCCCTACGACCGAGGCTCGGTCCTGGTTGCCGGCCCCGACTTCGGAACCGGATCTTCCCGCGAGCATGCAGTGTGGGCGCTATCGGACTTCGGATTTCGGGTCGTGATCGCATCTCGCTTCGCCGACATCTTTCGTGGGAACGCTGGAAAGGCGGGGCTTCTCGCGGCAGAAGTCGAGCAGAGCGACGTCGAATTGATCTGGAAAGTCCTCGAGGAACAGCCCGGTCTGGAAATTCTTGTCGATCTCGAATCGAAGACCATAACGGCCGGAACACTGGTGGTGCGCTTTGCCATTGACGACTACACGAGATGGCGCCTGCTGGAAGGTCTGGACGACATCGGACTGACATTACGCCAGGTCGAGGCTATCTCCGAGTACGAAAAGTCAAGGCCTTCATGGAAACCTGCGACGCTTCCAGCACGTATCGAGGAACCTTTCGACGGGTGACGAGGGAAGGCTCCGACACGCTTTGCGGCCCTGCCACATTGCGCGACACCTGATGAGAAATGGCGTGGCGCATAGACTCTTGACGACTTGGGGTTTACCGTTGTAGTAGTCGGTCCGACGATGGACCACAATATTGCGGAGGAATTCCATGAACAAGGCAGAGCTGATTGACGCCCTGACCGAGAAGTTGGGGTCGGATAGGCGGAGCGCCACAGAGGCTGTCGAGAACATCGTCGACACCATCGTGCGTGCGGTCCATCGCGGCGAGAGCGTAACCATCACTGGTTTCGGCGTCTTCGAGCAGCGTCGTCGTGCGGCGCGTGTCGCCCGCAACCCGCGCACCGGCGAGACGGTTCGCGTCAAGCCGACCAATGTCCCCGCATTCCGTCCGGGCGCTCAGTTCAAGGCAGTGATCGCCGGCGGACAGAAGCTCCCCGCAACCGGGCCCGCAGTAAAGCGTGGATCCGCTTCGGCGCCGGCCAAGAAGACTGCCGCAGCGAAGAAGACGGCCGCCAAGAAGGCCGCAGTCAAGACCACGGCAGTCAAGACCACGGCACGCAAGACCACAGCCGCGGCCAAGAAGGCTGCACCGGTCAAGACCGTCGCGAAGAAGGCAGCTCCCGCCAAGACCGTCGCAAAGAAGGCAGCTCCCGCCAAGACGGCGGCACGTAAGACAGTGGCGAAGAAGGCTCCTGCAAAGGCGCCGGCCAAGAAGGCCACGACCACTGTTGCTGCGAAGAAGGCCCCGGCCAAGACTGCAGTGAAGAAGGCTACGCCCACTGCTGCAGCGAAGAAGGCCCCGGCCAAGACTGCAGCGAAGAAGACGGCGGCAAAGAAGGCCCCGGCAAAGCGCGCAGCTCGTAAGTAGTTCTCGATTCAGTAGTCGACGAACGGACAGAAAACAGGGCCCCAGGCAGCGTCTGCCGGGGCCCTGTTTTCGTGTGTGAAGACCGACAGGTTCAGTCCTCGGCCGGAATCACCGGCAATGGGCTGGCAAGGTGGTCTGCGGCAATCAACCGACCATCGTGGAGTGAGAGTACCCAGACGCTGCCCTTGCGGTTCCGGTTCGGCGGGAGTTTCACGCCGTCCTCATCGGCCCACGACTGCAACAGATCCGGGATGACTTTCCCCTGGCTGCACACCGCTCGGACACCACCCGCCGAAGCGATCGCCCGTGCACGGGCGCGCGCACCAGCGGGATTCGCCCAGTAGCCCTCCTCGGATAGCAGCGGCTCCAACATGATCTCTTCACCGAGCCGATCGGCCAAAGGTTGCACTGTTTGAACACAACGGCGCCTGTCGGCGGAGTGGACGCCGTCAGCTCCGAATGCCAGGAGCTGAGCCACCAGCGCGTCGGCCTGCGATTGTCCGACCTTGTCCAGCGGCCGCAACGTGTCGTCGCCCTTGTATCGCGAACGTCGCCCGGCACGCCCATGTCTGACGAGAAGGACGGTGTCGGTATCGGGCGGCTTCTCGAGAAATCTACGGAGAATCTTCCGATCCATCGGGTACGACAACTCCTCCGATGCCTCGATCGGTGAGACCCAGCGGAGCTCGTCGACTTCGTCGTTCGGTTCGAACTTGCCGTCGTACGCTTCTGCCGCCCAGTAGTCGACTTTCTTTATCCGTCTATGCCCGGGAACGGGATACGTGACCTTGGACAGGTATCGACCGAAGCGTGCGGCGAACCCGGTCTCCTCCTCGACTTCTCGGACGGCCGCCACTACCGCAGTCTCTCCAGGATCGATCTTTCCTTTCGGAAAAGACCAGTCGTCGTACTTCGGCCGGTGAACCAGTGCGACGCTGATCTCCCCGTTCACGCCCTGAGGTTTCTGCCACAGAACCGCCCCGGCGGCAAAAATGTTGGCAGGCAGTGGTGTGCTGCGGCTTGCCATTACGAAGCCTGGCTTCGACGACTACGCATCAATTCCTGTTGGTGTTCACGGACCTTCTCGCCATGGGCGGGGGACGCTGCCCAGCCACCGTCCGCGCGCAGTTCCCAGCAACGAGTCGTCGGATCGAGGGCAGACGCGAAAATTTCGTCCAGCTGATGAGTGAGACGTGGATCCTTCACCTGCGCCATGACTTCGACGCGACGGTCGAGATTTCGGTGCATCATGTCTGCGCTTCCGATCCAGAACTCATCGGCACCCCGAAAATTGAGTACGCGAGAATGCTCGAGGAATCGACCGAGAATGGAACGTACTTCGATGTTCTCACTCAGACCGGGTACGCCCGGCTTCAGTGCGCAGATTCCGCGTACGACGACCTGAACCGAGACACCCGCCGCTGATGCGCGGTAGAGGGCATCGATGACTTGCTCGTCGACGAGGGCGTTGGCCTTGAGCCGAATTCCGGCCTCACCGCCTGCCAGCTTGCGTTCGATCTCGCCTTCGATACGTTCCACGATGCCCCTGCGCACTCCGTATGGAGCTACGAGGAGGTTGCGATAACTGGTCTTTCGCGAGTACCCGGTCAAAGAGTTGAACAGATCCGTGAGATCGGCGCCGATCTCGGGCGAGGAGGTCAGCAAGCCCACGTCCTCGTAGATTCGAGCGGTCTTCGGGTTGTAATTGCCGGTTCCGATGTGGCAGTACCGTCGGATCACAGAGCCTTCGCGGCGAACCACCAAGCACGTCTTGCAGTGCGTTTTCAGTCCTACGAGTCCGTATACGACATGGACCCCTGCCTTTTCGAGCTTGCGCGCCCATTCGATGTTGGCTTGCTCGTCGAATCGCGCCTTGATCTCCACGAGTGCCACCACCTGCTTGCCCGCACCTGCGGCATCGACGAGAGCGTTGACGATGGGGGAGTCACCGGATGTTCGATACAAAGTTTGCTTGATGGCGAGAACCTGAGGGTCGGCCGCAGCTTGCTCGATGAAGCGCTGGACGCTGGTGGAGAAAGAATCGTATGGGTGATGTACCAGTACATCCCCGTCGCGAAGGGTGGAGAAGACGCTCTTGGGTGTTTCACGTTCCCCGAACGCCGGATGCGTTGCAGGGACGAACGGAGCGTCCTTGAGGTTCGGCCGGTCCACGCCGTACACCTGCCACAGGCACGAGAGGTCCAACAAGCCTGGAACCTGGATCACGTCACCAGGGTCGACGTCCAACTCGCGCAGCAGCAATTCGAGCATGTGCTCGGTCATGTCGTCTGCGATCTCGAGTCGAACCGGAGAGCCGAATCTGCGACGCGCGAGTTCGCGCTCCAGTGCTTGGAGGAGATCCTCGTCGCGATCTTCCTCTACCTCGAAGTCGGCGTTGCGAGTGATGCGGAAGGCGTGGCTTTCCACCACGTCCATGCCAGGGAACAGCACATCGAGATGTGCGGAGATTACTTCCTCCATCGACAGAAACGCATCGATGCGATGGCTGCCGTCGCCGCGTCGGACTCGGACGAAACGATCGACATTGTCCGGCACCTTGACGCGTGCGAAGTGCTCACCCGCGGTGGCGTAATCCTTCACTGTTACAGCAAGATTGAGGCTCAATCCGCTGATGTAGGGGAACGGGTGGGCCGGGTCGACGGCGAGCGGTGTGAGGACCGGAAACACTTGTTCGTGGAAATATCCGGACAGTCGCTGCCTCTCGTCCGCATCGAGATCCGACCAGCGGATGATCGCAATGCCCTCGGAAGTCAGTTCCGGGAGGATGGCGTCGAGGAGGACGCGAGCATGGCGGTGTGCGAGTTGTTGAGTGCGCTCACCGATCAGAGCCAACTGCTCGCGCGGTGTGAGACCGTCCGCAGAGCGAACCGACAACCCTGTCTCGTCGCGCCGCTTCAGGCCTGCCACACGCACCATGTAGAACTCGTCCAAATTGGACGCGAAGATGGCGAGGAACTTCGCCCGCTCCAGAAGTGGGAGCGATGAATCCTCCGCGAGCGCCAGAACTCGAGAGTTGAAGTCGAGCCAGCTCAATTCCCGGTTCAGGTACCGGTTCTCGGGCAGTGCATCCGCGGCGTTCAGCGAATCGAGCGCAGTAGTCGCGGGAAGCGATGTGGGATTTCCTGGCTTCGGGTTCGTAGGCGGTGCACTCGACTGCACTGTGTCGGTGCTGCCGTCGGACTCTGACGATCCGGCGGAGGCGGCTGGTCCTTCACTGTTGCTCACCGTCCGATCATCCCCCATTCGGGTGGACTGTGAAACTCGGATCGGTGAATTGTCCGGGTCTACTTCGTCGGCGATAGGTCACCAGCCGAGCGAGTGCAGCACTTCCATCGTTGCGCGACCCACACCGAGTTCGAAAGCGAGCCGAACGTCGGTGATCGTATCGACGTCCAGACGCAGTCCTGGCCAGTGGCCGTCGAGGTCGAGTGCGCCGGAATCTTGATGACGTTGTGCCGATGCCGGGCCGAACAGTGGGTCGAAACGACCCGTAGTGCCCTTCAGGATCAACGCCGCTGTACCGGTCCCATGATGGTCGCTGACTATGGAGCGGCCATTCGGTCGAGCACGTGCATACGCCTGCGCCAATTCCTCGCTGCGCAGGGCGGGTAAATCGGCTTGGAGTGCGACGATGTCGAGTCCATCCTGCGCTCGGATTGCCGACGCAGCAGTGGAGAACGCAGAGTTGAGCCGTGTGGAGGAGTCCTCGGACGGAATGCTCGACGGCTCCCGCGCAACGCGCGCATCCATGCTTTCGGCAATCTCTGCGACCGCAGGATCGGGAGTCACCACCGTGATCCCGACAACCGAGTCTACGGCCCGAGCGGCCACGACCGTATCGCGAAGCATCGCCACGACGAGCCGTGCACGATCGGCAGCGGTGAACGAGTCGGCCAACCGAGACTTGGCGGTAACCAGGTCCCTGACGGCAATCACCACGTGCGCTCTTCCCATGACGGTCCATTCTGTCAGCGACTCGAGTATCAGTGGAGTTCGGCCTCGGCAACGCCTCGGACAGATACTGTGGTCCGGCGTGGTCCACATGATTTCTTGGCGATCAAAGAAGGTGGCGTTCGATGACCAAAGCAGCGGTACTCGGTTCTGGATCGTGGGGAACCGCATTCGCGAAGGTGCTCGCGGACGCAGGCACCGACGTCACGATGTGGGCCAGACGTCCGGAATTGGCCGAGTCGATCAACGATAGTCACGAGAACACGGACTATCTGGCGGGAATCACACTGCCATCCTCCATCTCGGCGACGAGTGATCCAGGCCGAGCACTGGACGGTGCGGACATCGTCGTTCTCGCCGTACCGTCACAGTCGCTTCGGGACAACCTCGCCGTGTGGGCCGACTCGATTCCAGCCGACGCAACTCTGCTCAGCCTCGCCAAGGGGATCGAGACCGGGACACTGCTACGTATGAGTCAGGTCATCAGTCAGGTGACCGGAGCCGATCCGAGTCGAATCGCAGCGTTGTCCGGCCCGAATCTCGCTCGACCGATCGCCGAGGGGCAACCGGCTGCCACCGTTATTGCATGCTCGGACTCCAGGCGTGCCCTGGAGGTTCAAAAGTCCTGTGCAACTGGGTATTTCAGGCCATACACGAATTCGGACGTCATCGGGGTCGAAATCGGTGGAGCGTGCAAAAATGTGATCGCGTTGGCGTGCGGCATGGCCAGCGGAGTCGGGTACGGCGAAAACACGCTCGCCTCGATCATGACTCGCGGTCTCGCCGAGATCATCAGGCTCGGCTCGGCGCTCGGGGCGAAACCTGCAACCCTTGCAGGCTTGGCAGGCGTCGGTGATCTGGTGGCGACCTGTTCGTCGTCGCTGTCACGAAATCGATCCTTTGGAGAACGGTTGGGTGTCGGTGGGTCGATGGAGAGTGCCCAGGCGGCAGCGCACGGTCAGGTCGCCGAAGGCGTCAAGTCCTGCACTTCGGTGCGGGCTCTGGCGGAGAGTTACGACGTCGAGATGCCGTTGACCGACGCGGTGCACCGCGTGTGCCACAGCGGACTGTCGGTCCCTGATGCAGTGGATCATCTGCTCGGCCGTCGGATCAAGCCCGAGTAGCGTCGGCGGGCCACGTCGAGGCCCCTCTTCGGGGTGACGGTACGGTTTCGCCGTGAGCAATCCTCGTACCAGAGTCGCCCTGATCTTCGGTGGTCGGAGCAACGAGCACGCCGTTTCCTGCGTATCCGCAGGCAGTGTGCTCGACAACATCGACCGTGAACGATACGACGTGATTCCCATCGGTATCACCACCGATGGTGCATGGGTTCTCGGTGCCACCGACGTCGACGAACTTGCCATTCACGGACGGTCCCTGCCGTCGGTGGACAAGAACGGTACGGCTCTGGCGTTGACAGCAGACCCCACCCGGCGCGGTGCCATCATCGGTCTCGGTGAGGAGGACGCGGGAAAGATTTTGGCGTCGGTGGATGTCGTGTTTCCCATTCTGCACGGCCCGTACGGCGAGGACGGCACGCTACAGGGACTCCTCGAGCTCGCCACCATTCCCTACGTCGGGCCTGGAGTGTTCGCCAGTGCCGCAGGCATGGACAAAGAGTTCACCAAGAAGCTACTGGCATCGGAGGGGCTGCCGGTCGGCAAGCAGATCGTGCTCAGGCGAGGCACCGACGCACTGACGACCGACCAACAGGAATCGCTGGGCCTGCCTGCGTTCGTCAAACCGGCGCGTGGGGGATCGTCGATCGGTATCACGAGAATCGTCGGATGGGACCAGCTTCCGGCTGCGGTGGCAGAGGCTCGCCGACATGATCCGAAGGTGATCGTGGAGGCCGCAATTCACGGACGTGAAGTCGAGTGCGGAGTCCTCGAGTTTCCGGATGGATCCATCCGAGCGAGCGTCGTGGCCGAGATCAGAATGCCCGACGCGGCAGCCGACGATCACACGTTCTACGACTTCGACAGCAAGTACCTCGACAACGTGTGTGAATTCGACGTTCCGGCACTTCTGACCGAGGACATCAGCGCATCCATCCGCTCTGCAGCAGTCGACGCATTCCGTGCCTTGGACTGCCAAGGTCTGGCCCGCGTCGACTTCTTCGTCACAGACGAAGGACCGGTGATCAACGAGATCAACACGATGCCGGGATTCACCTCGATTTCGATGTTCCCGAAGATGTGGAATGCGACCGGCGTCGATTATGGAACGCTGATCGACACCCTCATCCAGACCGCACTCGCGCGCGGCACCGGGTTGAGATAAGTCGATTACCTACCGGAGTGGGGCCGGATCGAGAGGCGACTGCGCGAGTGAGTTCGAAATAGCAGTCGAGGCATCTTGCAGCGGCGTGGGTCCGGACCCGTTCGGTACGGTCAGCGCCACGTACACCGGGCGATCTACGGCGAACCACGTGCTCGCCTCGATGCCCGAGTCGGCGCCGGAGACTTCGAACCACTGAACACCGTTGATCACCTGCAAAGGGGCTGCGACATCGAATCCGTCGGGACGGTTCAGGCCGCACCTCAAGACCACGGGCTCGGATGTGTCGTCGTCGAGCGCCCACGCTCGGGTTGCGAGCGGTGCCGGATCGGCGAGATCGACGCTCGCGTAGTCGCCGAGTGATGTTGGTAAGGCATCGACGAGTGCGCTGCAGTCGGCACTGTCTGCAGCAGGAGCTTCGACCGGACCAAGGGCCTCGGGTGCCCGCGTCGAGGTTCCGGATATCGATACGGCAGCCACGATGAACCCGACCATTAGGGCAACGGGAAGTGCGATCGCGGTCGCGATCACGGCGGGATGGCGCTTGTTGGGCTCGGGCTCGGGCTCGGGTGCGGGTTCGGGCGCGCGATCGTCGGTATTCATCGTCCTCGGTGTCATCAGGAGTCGTTATCGGTCTTTCGACAGCCCAGCCTACTGGTGATCGGCCCGTCCGAAATCCTCGACCGTGACACCGAGGTAGTGTCGCGGTGGTTTCTCGTGCGCGTCGAAAGTTATCAGGCCTCTGCTCGGCCGCAGCTGAAAGGCACCACAGAGGTCGGTGGCAAGCCCGCCGCACCAGATTCGTAGGAGGAAGATCATCGACGACGAAGATCGTGGCGAAGTCCGGCAGCGAACCGTTGCGGAGATGGGCGAATTCGCGGTTATCGACCGCGCCACTCGCGGGCGCGTGCAGACCGCCGACTCGATCCTGGGTCCGGGTGACGACGCTGCCGTCGTCGCCGCACCGGACGGCAGGGTCGTCGTGACCACGGATATGTTGGTGCAGGGCAGGCACTTTCGTCTGGACTGGTCCAGCCCGGTCGATATCGGCCGGAAGGCAATCGCACAGAACGGTGCGGACATCGCTGCAATGGGTGCGCGATGCACCGGATTTCTCGTTGCGCTGGGGTGTCCGGCCGACACGTCCCTTTCCGTCACGGATGGCGTGACCGAAGGGCTGTGGCGGGAGGCGACCCGAGCAGGCGCCGGAATCGTCGGTGGAGATCTCGTGCAGAGCGACAGTTTGGTGATTTCCATCACGGCGCTCGGTGACCTCGGTGGACGATCTCCGATCCTGCGGTCAGGGGCGAAACCCGGGAACGTTGTTGCCGTTGCTGGACGGTTAGGGTGGTCGGCAGGCGGTCTCGCTGTGCTTCTCGCGGGATCGGCACATCATCGCAGCCTCGTGGAATTCCATCGCGCTCCGCAACCGGACTACCTTCAGGGGATCTCCGCCGCGGTAAATGGTGCGACATCTTTGACGGATGTGTCCGACGGGTTGATTGCCGATCTCGGGCATATCGCGCAGGCATCTTCGGTCGCTATCGATCTCCACAGCGAATCGATCAGACTGGACGAGGAGATCGTCGACGCCGCACACGATCTCGGGTCGTCCGCGCTCGACTGGGCTCTCAACGGTGGAGAGGATCACTCGTTCGTAGGCACCTTCGCGGCAGATGCGTCGCTCCCCGACGGGTGGATTCGGATCGGCTGGGTTCGCGAGGGCGCCGGGGTCACTGTCGACGGTCGGAAGTTCTCGGGCGGGAACGGGTGGTCGAGTTTCTCGACCTGACAGTCGAGGTCGACTCCACCACCGTCGGCGGCTTCACCCGGGTCGGCCGAGTTTTTGGACATGTAAGTTGCAGGACATGGCAATCTACGCGCTCGGCGACCGTGAACCGCAGTTACATCCCGACGCTTACGTACATCCGGACGCCGTGGTCATCGGAGCTGTGACACTGGCCGCAGGCTCGTCTGTCTGGCCGGGAGCAGTCCTTCGTGGTGACTACGGAACGATTTCGGTCGGCGAAAATACCAATGTGCAAGACGGAACGGTCGTGCACTGCACACCGATCCACCCGACCGTCATCGGATCGAATTGCGTCCTCGGACACAACGCTCACGTGGAGGGCGCAATCATCGGTGACGATTGCCTGATCGCTTCCGGTTCGGTGGTCCTCAACGGCTCGACGATCGGTGCCGGTTCGATCGTCGGCGCCGGCGCGGTGGTTCCGTTCGGATTCGTAGTTCCAGAGCGACGTATGGCTCTGGGGGTACCCGCGAAAGTTCGCGAGGGATACGAGGTTCCGCTCGGTCACCTCGACATCAACGTGAAAATGTATGCGGCGAATGCCACCTACTACCGTGACTCGCTTCGGCGGTTGGACGTATGAACGGTAGGCCACTCGCCGAAATCGTCGAAAGTGGCTGGGCCACAGCACTTGCACCGGTGGAGGACCGGATCGCGGCGATGGGTGACTTCCTTCGAGGCGAAATTGCCGAAGGCCGCACCTATTTACCATCAGGTGAGAACGTGCTGCGCGCTTTCACACGGCCTTTCGCGCATGTTCGTGTACTCGTCGTCGGCCAGGATCCTTATCCGACACCCGGCCACGCTGTCGGACTGAGCTTTTCGGTTGCTCCCGACGTTCGCCCGGTCCCGCGGAGCCTGGCCAACATCTTCAAGGAGTATTCGAACGATCTCGGATTTCCGACGCCATCGAACGGAGATCTGACCCCATGGTCAGACCAAGGGGTTCTCCTCCTCAACAGAGTTCTCACCGTCGAACCAGGGGTCGCCGCGTCGCACCGCAAGAAGGGGTGGGAAGCGGTGACCGAGCAGGCGATTCGAGCTCTCGTAGCGCGCGAGGAAGCAGACAAGCCGTCGGGACTCGTCGCCATCTTGTGGGGTCGCGACGCGGCAACACTCAAACCCATGCTGGGACGGACTCCCATCATCGAGTCCGTGCATCCGTCACCGTTGTCGGCATCGCGGGGATTTTTCGGCACCACACCCTTCAGTCGCACCAATGAGCTACTGATCGCCGGCGGATACGAGCCCATCGACTGGCGGCTTCCCTGACTGTGTGCGAGTCAGGAAAAATCGGGTCGACGCTTCTCGACAAAAGCATCGACACCCTCGCGGCCTGTCGGTCCTACCGCCGCCGCGGAGATCGACACGGCCTCCGCCTCCAATTGCTCCGCCAGAGTCCGGTGCTCCGAGTGCGCCAGCAATTCCTTCGCGCCGCGGTAAGCCGATGTCGGCCCGGCGGCGAACGCTCGAGCCAACCGCTCGGCCTCGCTCACGATGATGTCTTCGCCGACGAGCCGGCTCAGTAATCCGAGTCGCACCGCTTCCTCGCCGTTGAGGATCGAGTCGTTCAGGAGAATGTCACGCGCTCTGACCGAGCCCACGATGCGCGGCAAAGTCCAGGTCATCCCGCCATCGGGGGTGAAGCCGATTCCTGGGTAAGCCGGACGCATCTTGGTTGCCCGCCCGCCGATGGCGACATCGGCGTGACATACCAAACTCATCCCTGCACCTGCTGCCCATCCATGCACACCGGCGACGACGGGAACGGTGGTGGTCGCCAGTTCCAGAACGAAGGCATGGAAGTTGTCGGCCACGGCGCGAACGTAACTTCCGCGATCGTCCGCTGAGGCAAAGGCTCGCACGTTGCCGCCCGCGCAGAAATTGGGGCCGGTACCGACGAGAAGAACGCATCCGACGCGGAGATCACCTGCGTTGACCGACCGAAGTGCCGCGGCCCCTTCGGTCATGGCATCGCCGCTGAGCGAGGTGCCCGCGGCATCGGTAGACACGATGATCTTCAGGACGCCGTCAACCAGTTCGACATGATTCGTGCTTTCGAAGTTCGTCACAATCGCACTGTATCGGGCCGCATCGGTCGGCATCGACGGTGCCCTGACGACGTTAGGCGATCGCGAGGAATTCTTGCCGAACCACTCTGGCCCACAAGACAACTCTGGCCCACAAGACAACTATGGCCTCACTGCTCCGAGAGCAGTGAGGCCATAGTCGAGTCTCGTGGGCGAAAGTCAGCCCCGAACCACCTTGCCTGCCTTGAGGCAGGACGTGCAGACGTTCATGCGCTTGTTGTTGCCGGGGGCAACCTGTGCATGAACGGTCTGGATGTTCGGGTTCCAACGACGGTTGGTCCGTCGGTGCGAGTGCGAGACCGACTTACCGAAGCCGGGCCCTTTGGCGCATACGTCGCAGACGGCAGCCATAGTCGCGAACTCCTTGATAGATGATTGATCATTAACGTGCGGGCGGTTGCTCCGAATAACTTCAGCAGACAGTACGCCGAACCACACCGGGCAACCCTGCAAGAATAGCGGGCGTAGCGGGAATTAACCAAACCGCGTCCAGACTCCACGCCATGAGAGACGCTCGGCGTAGTGCCGAACTGTGCCTGTAGGAGCTCGAGTCTAGGCTGACTCGTCTACAGAAGCTGGGTCATGGAACGTCGGTGGCGTAGCGAAATCAATGCCGGTTCTTCAGCGAGAACTGGGGCGAACAGGTGGTGGACGTGGTCGAGCACGGCGAGAAGTCCATGGCCGTCGACATGCCCATGTCCTCGCCCTCGCCCTCGCCTAAGTCCTCGATGGGTGTCGAGGAGATGCGGCTGTGGGCCTATAAATGTGTCGACGGCCTCACAGCGCGATGCGACGAGATCAACGAACTGAACGTCTTCCCGATCGCGGACTCCGATACCGGTACCAATCTCGTGTTCACCATTCGTGCGGCGGTGGAGTCGATGCGCACGGCAGGAGCGGATGCCGATATCGCTGCCGTCGCGGCGGCGCTTGCACAGGGCGCCATAGCTGGTGCGCGGGGCAATTCCGGGGTGATCGTCTCGCAATTGTTGCGCGCCCTCGCCGAGGTCTCGGCCGACGGTGAGTTCGATGGAGCCGCGCTCACCCGTGCACTGGTTCGGGCGGCCGATCTCGTCGTCGACGTCGTGAGCGTTCCAGTGGACGGGACGATTGTCAGCGTGCTGGGCAGTTCGGCACGTGCGGTCGCGGACCTCGGTCAGCCGTGCGATATCGCAGCGGTGGCGCGTTGCGCAGCCGAATCGGCAGCTGTGGCACTCGACCGCACACGTCACCAGCTGCCGGCTCTCCGAGCAGCGGGAGTGGTCGATGCAGGCGCGCTCGGACTTCTGGTGATGCTCGACGCGCTCTGTGGTGTCGTCACCGGAGTCGAGCCGCCGCCGAGACAGCGCTACCACAGGCAGGTGACGACCGAGACCAGTCGCGCCGTGACGCCTGGATCGAAAAATCGGGTCGATTCGGTGCAGGTAGGAGAGGCGATTGTCGGATACGAGGTTCTCTACCAGCTTTCCGGCATCGACGAGGCCGCTGCGATCGAGTTGCGGCGAGCGCTGACAGAGATCGGTGATTCGGTGGTCGTCGCCGGTGACGGCAACGGTTCGTGGTCCGCCCATGTGCACACGGCAAATGCTGGTCTGGCCGTCGATATCGGTATATGTGCCGGGCGGATACATGGTGTGCGCATCGCCGCCTTCGGCGCGGGGGAGAACTGTGACACGGCGACGTCGGCTCCGGGCGACAGTGGGGAAGTTTTCGGTCGAGAGATATTGGCGGTGGTGGCAGGGGACGGTGCCGAGCAGCTGTACCTTGCCGAGGGTGCACATGTACTTCGTTGCGACACAACAGATATAGGGCCCGCGCAGTTATGTGCGGCGATAGTCGGATCTTGGCACACGGAGGTCCTCGTCCTGCCGAACGGGGCATTGTCTGCGCAGGAGTTGGTGGCCGTCAGCGTCGCTTCACGCAACGCAGGTAAAGACGTATTGATGCTCCCGTCGTCGTCGATGGTTCAAGGCCTGGCGGCTCTTGCTGTCCACGACCCGACCAAAGAAGGAGTGGACGACGCATTCACGATGTCCGAAGCGGCAGCCGGAACTCGGTGGGCTTCGGTCCGTATTGCCGAGGTACGGGCCCTGACGTGGGTGGGGACGTGTGAACCCGGTGACGGCCTCGGTCTTGTCGGGCGGGAAGTGGTGGTAATCGGGTCCGACGCGATCACGGCCGGATGTAACCTGCTCGATCAATTGCTGTCGGCGGGTGGTGAGATGGTGACCGTACTGCTGGGGGAGTCCGCAGATGCCGAATTCGGTCAGCGGTTGGCCGAGTACGTCGCCGAGCACCATCCCGTCGTGGAATTCGTCACCTATCGCGGAGGGCAGCCAGGAGACATGGCTCAACTCGGCGTGGAATGAAACTGCGCACGATAACCGAGATCGAGAAGGTAAGGACGACAAGGGAAGATGGTGGCACTCTCGGATCGGCTCGACGGGGTCCTCGGCGACAAGGTTGCTGGGCCCTTGGCCGAATTGTTCGCGCTCGAGACCGTCGAGGATCTTTTGCGGTACTACCCACACCGCTACATGACGCAGGGCGCCGAACTGAGCGAGAAGGAACCGCCGGAGGGCGAGCACATCACCATCGTCGCGACGATCGCGTCGGCAACGTTGCGAACGATGAAGGTGCGCAAAGGGCAGTTTCTTGCAGTCTCTCTTGCGGCGGAAGATCAGCAGATCGATGCGACATTCTTCAGCCCCCACAAGCTCAAGCATGTCCTCACCCCCGGTAAGCGTGGAATGTTCTCGGGCAAGGTCAAGTATTTCGGTCGGCGATGGAATTTGACGCACCCGAGTTACGTGATGCTCGGTGGGGACGAGGACGACGGGGCGGTGCTCACCAAAGGTCGGGTCGTGGGTGGCGGATCGTTGGCCGGTTTGGCGCGTGGCTCGCTCGATTCGTCCGGCAGTGTCGACATGTCGGTATTCGAGCGCGCATTCGTTCCGATCTATCCCGCGGCGAAGGACGTGGAGAGTTGGACTTTCATGCGCTGCGTCCGTCAGGTTCTCGACCAATTGGACACCGTCGAGGACCCACTTCCGTCGGAGGTGCGTTCGGAGCGGGAACTGGTGGACCTCGACACCGCACTGCGTTGGATACACTTTCCGGACTCCGTGGAAGAAAAGGACCAGGCCAGAGCGCGTCTGAAGTTCGATGAAGCGCTTGCAGTGCAACTCGTCCTGGCAGCGCGCAGACAGGACGCGTCGAGCAGGGTGGCTCCCGAATGTTCGCCGCGTGTGGACGGGATTGCGGCGGAGTTCGAGCGTCGACTTCCGTTCACACTGACAGCAGGGCAGTTGACGGTGGCCGCGGAAATCTCGGCGGACTTGTCGCGGGGACATCCGATGTCGCGATTGCTACAAGGTGAAGTGGGATCGGGTAAGACAGTGGTTGCCCTACGGGCGATGCTGCAGGTGATCGATTCGGGACATCAATGTGCGCTGTTGGCCCCTACCGAGGTCCTGGCGTCGCAGCACGCGCGATCGATCTCGGCGATGCTCGGCTCGTTGGCGGCCGCCGGCGAACTCGGATCCCACGAGCTCGCCACCAAGGTCTCCCTGCTGACCGGTTCCATGTCGACGGCGGCCAAGCGAACAGCGCTGCTGGATGCAATCACCGGAGACGCCGGAATCGTGATCGGGACGCACGCGCTCATCCAAGATCGGGTCGAGTTCATGGACCTCGGCATGGTTGTCATCGACGAACAGCACAGGTTCGGCGTAGAACAGCGGGATGCGCTCAGATCCAAGGCGCGTAACAACACAAGCCCGCACCTGCTCGTGATGACGGCAACACCTATTCCGCGGACCATTGCCATGGCCTCACTGGGTGATCTCGAGACGTCCATTCTGGCCGAGCTCCCGCGCGGACGCGCACCGATCAAGACCAGTGTGGTTCCAGCATCGCAGAAGCCGAGTTGGGTCGATCGTGCGTGGGAACGCATTCGTGAGGAAGTTCGCGCGGGCAGACAGGCGTACGTCGTCTGTTCTCGGATCGGTGACGACGACGCCGAGGGCACCGGGAAGCGGCCACGAACACGCGCAGCCGGCCACGACGACGATCGAGCACTGCCCGAGACAAAATCTGCGCTCGAGATGTACGACTTGCTCACCGGTGGTCCGTTCGCCGATCTCCGCGTCGGGATGCTGCACGGCCGGATGCCCGCGGAGGAGAAGGACGCCTCGATGCAGGACTTCACGGCAGGCGAGATCGATGTACTGGTGTGCACGACCGTGGTCGAGGTCGGCGTCGACGTGCCGAATGCCACGGTCATGGTGATCGTCGACGCCGATCGGTTCGGAATCAGCCAGCTACATCAACTACGGGGTCGCATCGGCCGTGGCGGTCACCAGGGTCTGTGCATCATGATCAGCCAACTCAGTCCGATGGGTGCTTCGTTCTCGCGATTGACGGCAGTAGCCGCGACCAATGATGGATTCGAGTTGGCCAAACTCGATCTGACTACGCGTCGCGAGGGCGATGTGCTCGGCGCAGCACAATCGGGGACCGTGACCAGCCTTCGCCTGCTCTCGCTCATCGACGACGAAGACGTGATCGCCGACGCCCATGCGTGCGCAAGGTCGCTCTTCGAGTCGGATCCGACGATGGCCGATCATCCTGGCGTCGCGTCGATGATGAAATCCGCATGGCGATCGGACAGGATCGACTATCTGGAGAAGTCCTGACGGGTCTCTGCACCGTTAAAGACCCCGAACCATCTCATATCTCGAGATGGCGGACACAATTTGTGGACTTGTCGGCGGTAGGTTTAGCGCATGTTCTCCAAAGTGCTGGTTGCCAATCGTGGCGAAATTGCCATCCGTGCATTTCGCGCGTCGTACGAGTTGGGTGCCGCTACCGTGGCTGTCTTCCCGTTCGAGGACCGCAATTCGCTTCACCGAACCAAGGCGGACGAGGCCTACGAGATCGGGGAGAAGGGCCATCCCGTCCGCGCCTATCTGTCGGTGAAGGAAATCGTCGCTGCAGCACAGCGGAGCGGTGCCGACGCGGTCTACCCGGGTTACGGATTCCTGTCGGAGAATCCGGATCTCGCTGCTGCGTGCGCGGAGGCGGGCATCACGTTCGTCGGGCCTTCGGCCGAGGTGCTCGAATTGACGGGCAACAAGGCCCGCGCAATTGCCGCGGCCAAGCGTGCCGGTCTGCCGGTTCTAGCCTCCTCCGAGCCGTCTGCGGACGTCGAGGAATTGGTCGCGGCTTCGGAAACGATGACCTTCCCCTTGTTCGTGAAGGCAGTGGCCGGCGGCGGCGGCAGGGGCATGCGCCGGGTGGCCGAGCCGGCGCAGTTGCGCGAATCGATCGAAGCGGCAGCGCGTGAGGCGGAGTCGGCGTTCGGTGACGCGACTGTGTTTCTGGAGCAGGCGGTCATCGATCCACGGCACATCGAGGTGCAGATTCTGGCGGATGGGCAGGGCAACGTGGTGCACCTGTTCGAGCGGGATTGCTCTCTGCAGCGGCGTCATCAGAAGGTCATCGAGATGGCCCCTGCGCCGAATCTCCCTGGGGAGCTTCGTGATCGGATGTGCGCCGACGCGGTTGCTTTTGCGAAGGAAATCGGTTACTCGTGCGCGGGCACGGTGGAGTTCCTTCTCGACACTAGTGGCAACCATGTGTTCATCGAGATGAATCCGCGTATCCAGGTGGAGCATACGGTGACCGAAGAGGTCACTGATGTCGATTTGGTGCAGGCACAGTTGCGTATTGCCTCGGGGGAGTCCCTCGCCGATCTGGGGTTGGCTCAGGAGAACATCGTGTTGCGTGGGGCGGCATTGCAATGCCGAATCACCACCGAGGATCCGTCGAATGGTTTTCGTCCCGATACCGGGCGCATCACCGCGTACCGCACCCCGGGCGGTGCAGGTGTGCGATTGGATGGTGGCACGACACTCGGCGCCGAAGTGGGCGCCTACTTCGATTCCATGCTGGTGAAGTTGACGTGTAGAGGCAGAGATTTCGATACCGCAATTGCGCGTGCGCGTCGCGCGGTGGCGGAGTTCCGTATTCGTGGCGTAGCAACCAACATCCCGTTTCTGCAGGCAGTTCTGGTCGATCCGGACTTCACTGCGGGGAGGGTGACGACGTCGTTCATCGAGGAGCGTCCGCAACTGCTGACCTCGCGTACCTCCGGTGACCGCGGTACGAAGATTCTGACGTACCTGGCGGATGTGACGGTCAACAAGCCGCACGGGGAGCGGCCGTCGCCGGTGTACCCGCACGACAAACTTCCCCACATCGATTTCTCGGCGCCGATTCCCAACGGCAGTAGGCAGCGCTTGTTGGCGTTGGGCCCGGAGGGTTTCGCTCGGGATCTGCGTAATCAGAAAGCCCTCGCAGTCACCGACACGACATTTCGGGATGCACATCAGTCGTTGCTCGCAACCCGGGTTCGCACGTCCGGGTTGTTGATGGTCGCACCCTACGTGGCACGCACGACGCCGGAGTTGCTCTCGATCGAATGTTGGGGTGGCGCGACATACGATGTGGCACTGCGTTTCCTGCACGAGGATCCGTGGGAGCGTCTGGCCGCATTGCGTGAGGCGGTCCCCAACGTTGCGTTGCAGATGTTGCTGCGCGGCCGTAATACGGTGGGCTACACCCCGTATCCGGAGAAAGTGACGCGCAGCTTCGTAGCGGAGGCGACCGACACGGGTATCGACATCTTCCGCATCTTCGATGCGCTCAACAACGTCGATCAGATGCGTCCGGCGATCGATGCGGTTCGTGAGACGGGCACCGCGTTGGCCGAGGTTGCCTTGAGCTACACCGGTGACTTGTCGAATCCGAACGAGACGCTGTACACGCTGGACTACTACCTGAAGCTGGCGGAGCAGATAGTCGATGCGGGTGCCCATGTGCTGGCGATCAAGGACATGGCCGGGCTGTTGCGTGCGCCCGCCGCACGGACGTTGGTAACGGCGTTGCGGAGCAATTTCGATCTGCCGGTGCATGTGCACACCCACGACACTCCCGGTGGTCAGTTGGCGACGTACCTGGCGGCCTGGGAAGCAGGCGCTGATGCCGTCGACGGAGCGAGTGCATCGATGGCAGGTGCAACTTCGCAGCCCGCGTTGTCAGCGATCGTGGCTGCTGCTGCGCACACCGAGCGAGATACGGGCCTGGATCTGGCCGCAGTATGTGATTTGGAGCCGTACTGGGAGGCGTTACGGAAGGTGTATGCGCCCTTCGAATCGGGTCTGATGGCTCCGACCGGACGCGTGTACACCCACGAGATTCCGGGTGGGCAGCTCTCGAATCTCCGTCAGCAGGCGATCGCGCTGGGTCTGGGCGACAAGTTCGAAACCGTGGAAGCGAATTACGCTGCCGCAGACCGGATGTTGGGGCGTCTGGTCAAGGTGACGCCGAGTTCGAAGGTGGTCGGCGATCTTGCGCTCGCCTTGGTCGGCGCCGAAGCGTCGGCAGAGGAGTTCGCGGAGAACCCCGGAAAGTTCGACATCCCCGATTCGGTGATCGGTTTTCTGCGTGGCGATCTCGGAACTCCTGCGGGCGGATGGCCGGAACCTTTGCGCACCAGGGCGTTGGAGGGTCGAAGTGAGGCCAAACCCGAGACCGAGCTGACGGTCGAGGAGGAACGGAGTCTCGATGGAACGTCGGCGACGCGTCGGGAGATGTTGAATCGGTTGCTCTTTCCTGGCCCCAGCGCAGAGTTGGCGGAACATCGGGAAAAATTCGGCGACACGTCGCGGTTGTCGGCGAATCAGTTCTTCTACGGTCTGCGTCAGGGAGACGAGCATCGTGTTCAGCTCGAGAAGGGCGTGGAGTTGCTGATCGGGTTGGAAGCCATTTCCGATGCTGATGAGCGGGGGATGCGCACGGTGATGTGCATCCTGAACGGTCAGTTGCGCCCGGTGTCGGTGCGGGATCGTTCGATTTCCAGTGAGGCACCGACGATCGAGAAAGCAGATCGGTCCAATTCCGGTCACGTTCCGGCACCGTTTGCGGGTGTGGTGACGTTGGCAGTGGCCGTGGGAGACGAGATCTCGGTGGGAGAGACGGTTGCCACAATCGAAGCGATGAAGATGGAGGCCGCGATCACGGCACCGAAGGGCGGAAAGGTCGGCCGCCTGGCCATCGGCGGTGTCCAGCAAGTCGAGGGAGGGGATCTGCTCGTCGTGATAGGCAGCGGTGAGGGAGCTTCGGTGAACGACTGACGGGGTGTGAACACGGCGGCAAAGGGGAACTCGACACTGAGTGACCTTCTGTAACTGAGTAACCTCCTGTAGATGACCCGGATCGTGGCAGGCATCGCAGGAGGCCGAACCCTGAAAGTCCCGCCTCGCGGCACGCGTCCGACATCGGACCGTGTCCGCGAGGCGTTGTTCAGCTCGTTGGACTCGCGTCTGGATCTCGACGGCGCCAACGTACTCGATCTGTATGCAGGGTCGGGCGCCCTGGGATTGGAAGCACTTTCACGCGGTGCGTCGACTGTCGTGATGGTGGAGTCCGATCCGCGAGCGGCAGAGGTGATTCGGGGTAACGCCGCCGGCATCGGGCTGCCCGGTGCGTCCGTTCGATGTGCGCCGGTCTCCGCGGTGTTGGCGAGCCAGCCCGACCGCCCTTACGACCTCGTGTTGGCCGACCCTCCCTATGCCGTCGCCGATTCCGCGGTGGCGCAGATGCTCGTCGAACTTCTGACGAACGGTTGGTTGGCACCGCAAAGTCTTGTGGTGTTGGAACGCTCGTCCCGATCGGCAGTGACCACCTGGCCGGAAGGCCTGGTGGCGGGGAAGGTCAAGAAGTACGGCGAGACGCGAATCGAAATCGCCGTACTGGCACGGTGATAGCGTGAGCTCCATGACTGGAGCAGTGTGTCCTGGATCCTTCGACCCGGTGACCAATGGCCATATCGATGTGATCACCAGGGCTGCGGCGCAGTTCGACGAGATCATCGTCACCGTCATGATCAACAAGAGCAAGCGTGGCCTGTTCTCTGTCGACGAGCGCATCGAGCTTCTCGGCGAAGCTACGGCTCATCTGAAGAACGTCCGGATCTCCTCGTGGCACGGCCTGCTCGTCGACTATGCAAAGCAGGAGGGCTTCACTGCGATTGTGAAGGGTCTGCGTGGGGCAAACGATTTCGACTACGAACTTCAGATGGCCCAGATGAACCAGCGGTTGACAGGTGTGGACACCCTTTTCATCCCCTCGAATCCGTCGTTCAGCTTCCTGTCCAGTTCGCTGGTCAAAGAGGTTGCTACGTTCGGTGGAGATGTCGCAGGCATGGTTCCCGAGAATGTTCACTCCAGGCTTCTGAGCCGCATCGCCGAGCGCGCCGCCGAATAGCTCGGGCGACACACCGAGGCGAGTGCGACGCGCAGGCAGCAATCACCAGGCAAACTGGAAGTGCACTTTCCGCACGTTTCTTCGTAGTTTCTATCGATTGGGGTTACCGGTGTATCGCGTATTCGAGGCACTCGACGAACTCGTCGCCATTGTCGAGGAGGCGCGCGGTGTCCCTATGACGGCCGGCTGCGTTGTTCCTCGCGGCGATGTCCTTGAACTTCTCGACGATGTGCGCGACTCGATTCCTGGTGAACTCGACGACGCGCAGGACGTCCTCGATCACAAGGACAAACTGGTCACGGACGCTCGAGCGACGGCAGAGAAAACTGTCACCTCGGCCAACGACGAAGCCCAGGACACCGTCGAGAATGCGCGCGATTCCGCAGACCGAATCTTGGCCGATGCTAAATCGCAGGCCGATCGCATGGTTGCCGAGGCGAAGGCTCACGCCGAGCAACTCGTCGACGATGCGAACGACACCGCGGAGCGTTCGGTCGAAGCAGGAAGGCGTGAGTACGAGACGCTGACGACGCGGGCGCGGTCGGAGTCGGAGCGTCTCATCGAGTCGGGTCAGGCCTCGTACGATCGTTCGGTCGCAGACGGAGCCGAGGAGCAGGCGCGGTTGGTCGATCAAACCGAGGTCGTGCAGGCCGCACGCACAGAATCGGCGCGTGTCATCGACGCTTCGCATGCCGAATCAGACCGAATGCGTAGTGAATGCGACGTCTATGTCGATACCAAGCTGGCGGAGTTCGAGGAGTTCCTCAGTGGCACTATCCGCTCTGTGGGGCGAGGTCGCCAGCAGTTGCGGACTGGATCGGGTGTCCCGGACTACGGCCCGGATCCGTCCGGAGATGGGCGTCGTTCGCGCAGGTAAATCGTCAGATTTGCTCATGTCCGAGTCTGTGCGTACCGTTGTGTGGTTGCCCAAAGGTTGTTCTCGTCCGGCGCGCCATCTCGGTGACGTTGGTCGAACAGCTCCAAGGTGATCGAATCAATCGTCTGAGCAGGAAGATTACTGTGTCTACCCGTCGTAATACCCCTCGTGCCGAAGCGGGCACGGGATTCGTGCTGGATATCGACAACCTGAGCCGTCGGCCCGGGTCCATGACGGAGATCCAGCGGACGATTGTCGCGCCTTCGCGAATCGGTCTCGATGCGATCGCCATCGAAAAAGGGTCTTCGGTCGATCTCGATCTTCGCCTCGAAGCAGTATCGGAAGGTGTCCTTGTCACCGGCACTGTCCGGGCAGACACTGCAGGTGAGTGCTCGCGGTGCCTGGAGCCCGTTTCCGGTGCTGTGGATGTCTACCTCACCGATCTGTTCGCGTACCCGTCCAGCGTCACTGAGGACACGACGGACGAGGAAGAGATTCATCGCGTTGTCGATGATCAGATAGACCTACAGCCAGTCGTCGTGGATGCGGTCGGATTGGAGCTTCCATTGCATCCACTCTGCCGTGAAAACTGTCCGGGATTGTGCTCGGAATGTGGCATCAACCTGGCGATTGCGGAATCTGGACATAATCATGAGATAGTTGATCCTCGCTGGGCTGGACTTGCAGCCAAATTTGGCGTGGATCCAGTTTCAAGCACCGAACTTGTGAACAACGAAGCCGAGGAGAAGTAGAAGTGGCTGTCCCGAAGCGTAAAATGTCGCGTTCCAACACGAGGTCGCGTCGTGCACAGTGGAAGGCCACAGTGCCTACGCTTGTCACGTGCCCCAACCGTGGATGCGGCGAGAAGACTCTGCCCCACATTGTGTGCCCCTCGTGTGGCACCTACAAGGGCCGACAGGTAGCAGCAGCTGTCTGATCTTCAGCACATGACATCGAAGAGCAGTTCTACTCACCTGAACCGCTCGACAGCCGACAGCGGCGGGGACGACCGAGAGTCGCTCCTCGCCGCTCTTGGCGTCGTACTTGCTGAACCGCTGTTGACTCTGGCATTGACCCATCGGTCGTACGCGTACGAGCGTGGTGGTCTGCCGACCAACGAGCGGTTGGAATTCCTGGGTGATTCGGTTCTCGGTTTGACCGTGACCGAAGAGCTCTACACCGCACATCCGGAGAAATCCGAAGGCGAGCTGGCAAAGATTCGGGCCAGCGTCGTGAACATGCATGCTTTGGCCGAGGTAGCACGCGAACTCGGCGAAGGCGGTCTCGGCCGTCATCTGTTGCTCGGCAAGGGTGAAGAACAGACCGGTGGTCGTGACAAGCCCAGCATTCTGGCCGATGGCATGGAGTCCCTCTTGGGCGCGATTCACCTCCAGCATGGGATAGAGGTCGCACGTCGTGTCGTCCTGACTCTGTTCGCACGCCTACTCGACCGAGCGCCGCGCTTGGGCGCCGGCCTGGACTGGAAGACCAGTCTTCAAGAACTGACGGCTGTGAAATCGCTCGGCGTGCCCGTATACGAAATCTCCTCCACCGGACCAGACCATGACAAAGAATTCACCGCCACCGTCGTCATCGGCGGAAGGCCACTCGGTGTAGGGGTCGGCCGGTCCAAGAAAGAAGCCGAGCAGAAGGCTGCGAGTACCGCCTGGAACGACATCTCCGACGGAAACGAGAGCTCTGTCGACGTCGAGCCCCCCGCCGGCGCAGTCGAACCGTCTGCCACCGACATCGCTACCGCTCCGCACGTGGAGTAGCGGACACCCGATGCCCGAGTTACCCGAGGTCGAAGTAGTGCGCCTCGGCCTCGAATCGCACGTCGTCAACACAACCATCGAATCGGTGGAGGTCCTGCACCCTCGCGCGGTCCGGCGTCACTTTGCTGGTGCACGAGACCTGGAAGCTCAGCTACGAGGCCGCCGTATCGTGTCGGCAGAGCGTCGCGGCAAGTATCTGTGGCTGCCGCTAGATGCGCATGACGATGCGATAGTCGTGCACTTGGGAATGAGCGGCCAGATGCTGGTGCAGCCACCGTCGGTGCCGCCAGAAAAGCACCTCCGCATACGTGTAGGGCTCGACAACGGAGCCGAACTTCGATTCGTCGATCAACGAACTTTCGGTGGTTGGGCTATCGCGCACCTCGAATCTGTCGACGGGTCTGTTGTTCCGGAGTCCGTGGCGCACATCGCACGAGACCCGGTGGATCCATTATTCGATGCGGAATCCGTCGTGAACGTGTTGCGGGGCAAGCACACCGAGATCAAGCGCGCCATACTGGACCAAACGGTGCTGTCGGGCGTGGGCAACATCTACGCCGACGAGGCACTGTGGCGTGCCAAGATTCACGGCAACCGAATTGCAGAGACCTTGTCCAGGCCAGTTCTACGCAGACTGTTGACCTCGGTTCACGCAGTGATGGGTGAGGCTCTCGCGCAAGGCGGCACATCCTTCGACGCGCTGTATGTCAATGTCAACGGCGAGTCGGGATACTTCGATCGGTCGTTGGATGCGTACGGCCAAGAGGGGCTGCCATGTTCGCGTTGTGGTACCCCGATCCGGCGTGAGAAGTTCATGAACAGATCGTCGTACAGCTGTCCTACCTGCCAGCCGCGACCTCGAAATACGCGGACCTGACGCTGCCCTGACTGCCAGTCACTCTAGAATCGACTCTCATGGCTGATGAGAGCACACCGACGGCACTGTGGGTCGAACGGACGGGGACGCGTCGATACACCGGAATGAGCTCGCGAGGAGCCGAGGTGTTGATCGGTTCAGAATCGGTCGACGGGGTCTTCACCCCTGGCGAGTTGCTCAAGATCGCGCTCGCGGCATGCACCGGGATGAGTTCGGATCTCCCGTTGTCGCGCCGCCTCGGTGACAATTACGACTCGAAGGTGACGGTGTCGGGCTCTGCCGATCGCGAGAACGAGCGCTACCCGGAGTTGCGTGAGGTACTCGCGGTCGATCTCAGCGAGCTCGACCCCGACGCGCAGCAGCGATTGCTGATCGTCGTCGAGCGCGCGATCGACAAGGTGTGCACCGTCGGACGCACATTGAAAGCAGGCGCTGAAGTATCACTCGAAATAGACGTGGACGGTTGATGATGGGGATCCCTACGTCGATGGCGATCGGCTCGCTCCACAGAACGGTCCCAAAGTCGACCTCCTCGTGAGTGAGATCCGGTTGACCGCCTGGGTGCACGGTTCGGTGCAAGGCGTCGGGTTCCGGTGGTGGACCCGTTCCCGAGCCCTCGAACTCGGACTGGTCGGCCATGCGACGAACAGCGCGGACGGTCGAGTGCTCGTCATCGCCGAGGGAGCACGAGAAAGCGTCGGGCGCCTCCTCGAACTGCTTCGCGGGGGAGATACACCGGGCGTGGTAACCCTCGTCGTGGAGAGCTGGGACAGGCCGCGTGGTGGGCTCAGCGGTTTCGTCGAGCGGTGATGAAGAGACGTCATCGGACCGTGGCGCTCCAGATCGCGTACGCGCAGGTGGGGTACACCCGGTACTCTGAAACGCCATGCATCTCAAGAGTCTGACGCTCAAGGGCTTCAAGTCCTTTGCTTCGTCGACGACTCTTCGTTTCGAGCCAGGTATTACCTGCGTCGTCGGGCCCAACGGGTCGGGGAAGTCCAACGTCGTGGATGCTCTCACCTGGGTCATGGGGGAGCAGGGAGCGAAGGCTCTACGTGGCGGCAAGATGGAAGATGTCATTTTTGCGGGCACCTCGGGACGTGCCCCGCTCGGGCGTGCGGAAGTGACGCTCACGATCGACAACTCCGACGGTGCGTTGCCCATCGACTACTCCGAGGTGTCGATCACCAGGCGAATGTTTCGTGATGGCGCAGGCGAATACGAGATCAACGGAGCCTCGTGTCGGTTGATGGACGTCCAGGAATTGCTGAGCGATTCCGGCATCGGCCGCGAAATGCACGTCATCGTCGGGCAGGGGCGGCTCGCTGCGATCCTCGAGTCCAGACCGGAAGATCGACGAGCCTTCATCGAAGAGGCTGCTGGCGTTCTCAAACACCGTAAGCGCCGAGAGAAGGCTGTCCGCAAGCTCGACGCCATGCAGGCGAACCTGGCCCGATTGACCGACCTGACCACCGAGCTCCGACGTCAACTCAAGCCACTCGGTCGTCAAGCCGAGGTCGCTCGTCGCGCGCAGACGGTCCAAGCGGATCTGCGCGACGCCCGGCTGCGTATCGCGGCCGACGACTTGGTCGGCCGACGCGCAGAGTTTGCCAACCAGACTCAAGACGAAGCTGCGGCCCGCGAGCATTACGCGACTGTCCAGGACACGCTCGAGGCAGGCAATGTCGCACTCGGAGAGCTCGAACAGTCGGTTGCACGGTTGACTCCGAGCGCGGAGGCCGCCGGGCAAACCTGGTTTCAGTTGTCCGCACTCGCCGAACGAGTCAACGCCACCATCAGAATCGCGAAAGAGCGTGCACGTCATCTCGATTCGGCGTCGTCGACGGGGCGTGGTCAAGACCCGGACGAACTGGAAGCTCAGGCCGATCGTGTCGCCGAAGAGGAATTGGAACTCGTCGAGGCCGTCGAGATCGCACGCGAGTCTCTCGAGGCTGCACGAGAACAGTTGGCCGAACGTGAGGCTTCGGCTTTCGAGGCGGAACGCGCTCATATGGCTGCGGTGCGTGCGGTCGCCGATCGCCGAGAAGGATTCGCCCGGCTTTCCGGACAGGTCGACACCTACCGAACCAAGGCTGATTCCACCGATGCAGAGGTTGCTCGGCTGTCGGTGGCTATCGACGAGGCTCGTGAGCGCGGAGACATCGCGCAAATAGAATTCGAGAGCGTTCAAGACCAGATAAGCGGGCTCGATGCCAGCGAATTGAGTCTCGACACGCAATACGAGCGAGCCGTGATGGCGCTCCGAAGCGCGGACGCGCGCGTGACCGAATTGCAGAACGAGGACCGTGTTGCAGGGAAGAAGGTCGCCTCGTATCAGGCTCGAATCGAAGCCCTGAAGATGGGACTCGAACGCAAGGACGGAGCCGGTTGGCTCATCGAGAACTCTCAGCCTGGCCTGTCCGGTGTACTTGCGGACCGCATCAGCGTGGAAACGGGCTTCGAGGTGGCGGTGGCGGTGGCATTGGGCCCCGTAGCCGACGCCGCTCACGCCGAATCGTTCAGGAGTGCACTCGATGCAGTTCTGGCACTGCGTGATGCGGACGGTGGGCGTGCCGCCGTCGTCTTCGGCGATGTCACGCCTTTCGTGAATCGGCGCACCGTCCAGTTGCCACATGGCGCCAGGTGGGCGCTCGATGTGATCCAGTTCCCCGATGCGCTTTCCGGTTCGATGACTGCGTTGCTCAGCGGCATCGTAGTCGTCGAATCTCTCGATGACGCCGCGTCATTGGTGCAGTCGTCACCTGGAGTCAGGGCAGTGACGAAGGCCGGGGATCTTCTCGACACAGGATGGGTGACGGGCGGCTCGGACAGGCGGCCGAGCACCATCGAGGTGCAGTCGGCGATCGATACCTCGACAGTCGAACTCGAGGCCGCAGAACGACATTCGGCCGAACTCGAGGCTGCATTGTCCGGAGCGCTCGCCGAGCAATCCGATCGCCGTGAATCCGCCGAACAAGCGCTGGCCGCGCTCAACGAGTCCGATGCGGCGATTGCCGCGGTCTACGAGCAGCTCGGTCGCCTCGGGCAGCTGGCGCGATCGGCACACGCAGAATCCTCGCGCTTGACCGAGCAACGAAACCGAGCCGAAACCGGTCGTGAGGAGGCTCTGGCTGCGTTGGCTGAGCTCGAGGAGCGGCTCAGGCTGGCCGAGGACGAGCAGGCCGGGACCGACAGTGGATCCGATTCGGGTGAATCGATCATGGCGCGTGAAATGGCTGCCGCCGCATTGTCCGAGGTTCGATCCGTCGAGGTCGACGCACGTCTGAATGTCCGCACAGCCGAGGAGCGGGCGCAGTCCGTTCGAGGTCGCGCGGACTCGATGCGTCGAGCTGCGCGCGTGGAACGTGAGGCTCGAGCACGGGCCGAACGGGAGTTGATCGGGCGTCGGCACGCTGCAGCGGTCGCGCAGGCGGTCGCGTCCGCCGGCGATCGCGTAGCCGAACGGCTCGCCGGCGTCGTCGCTGCCGCTTCCACTCGTCGCGACGAGCTTGCTGCCCAGCGTGCCACTGCTACAACCGAATTGGACCGGGTCAAGGAACAGGTACGAGCTCTCCAAGCCCAGCTCGCGTCGATCACCGACGCGGTTCACCGCGATGAAATTGCTCGCGCGCAGGCAGCGCTCAGAATCGAGCAGCTCGAGGCGACGATCCTCGAACAGCACGGAATCGGGCTCGATGATCTGATCGCCGAATATGGACCGGAGGTGAGCCTGCCACCGACGGAACTCGAGATGAGTGAATACGAGGCCGCCAAGGAACGCGGAGAGCAGGTGGTGGCACCCGCCCCGATGCCGTTCGACCGGGTGTCTCAGGAAAAACGGGCGAAGCGAGCCGAACGGGACTTGGCGACCCTCGGAAAGGTGAACCCCCTCGCGCTCGAAGAATTCGCTGCGCTCGAAGAGCGATACAATTTCCTCTCCACACAACTGGAGGACGTCAAGTCCGCCCGCAAGGACCTGCTCGAGGTGGTCGCCGATGTCGACGAGAGAATCCTGCAGGTCTTCACCGAAGCCTGGTTCGACGTCGAACGCGAGTTCACCCAGGTGTTCGCCAAGTTGTTCCCAGGTGGAGAGGGGAAACTGATCCTCACCGAACCCGGGAACATGCTCACCACAGGTATCGAGGTCGAAGCCCGTCCACCAGGAAAGAAGGTCAAGCGACTGTCCCTGCTGTCCGGCGGCGAGAAGTCCTTGACGGCCGTAGCGATGCTTGTTGCTATTTTCCGAGCGCGACCATCTCCGTTCTACGTGATGGACGAGGTCGAAGCGGCACTGGACGATACGAACCTCCGACGTCTGATCGGGTTGTTCGAGCAACTTCGCGAGAAATCGCAGCTGATCGTCATCACCCACCAGAAGCCGACGATGGAGGTTGCCGACGCATTGTACGGAGTATCGATGCGCGGCGACGGCATCACGACGGTGATTTCGCAACGCCTCAACCGCAACCGCGTCGAGACGATCGGTAGCGTAACGGCCTCCGATGTAAGCGAGGCGGATCTCCTGGAAGCACCAGTCCCAGATGACCGTGTCCGCGAAGATTCTGCGCCGGCGGACGACGTTTCTGTGCCGGAAGGCTCTGCGTCACCGAACTGAGTTCTCGTGATGCGCTGTGCACTTGCCTGCCAGGGTGCCGGTTGGGTGGCGAAGACGTTCCTGACAGGATGGACGCGTGAGTAGCGAAGCATGGATCATCGTCGCGGCCGTTCTGGCCATCCTGGCCGTGGGGCTCGTAGTCGGACTCGTGGTGTCGCGTCGTCGGCGAATATCGCTCATCTCTCCGGAGACGCCGAAGATCGAGGAGGGCGAGAAAGACAAGTCGGGCGGATACAAGGCCGGTGGGGGATTCTCGTTCAGCCAGGGAAGCTCGGTTGCCGAGCCGGATCTCGCGCCGAAACCGCAGCCCGAGCCGCTACCCGAGCCTTCTCTGGAACCTGAGCCTTCTCTGGAACCTGAGCCTTCTCTGGAGCCTCAGCCGTCTCCGGAACCTGAGCCATCCCCGGAACCCGAGCCGGCGCTTGCTCTCGATTCCGATCAGGTATCCGCCGCGCAGGTTCTCGACGAGATTGCTCCTACCGATGGGCGGTTGGATCGCCTACGCGGTCGACTCTCTCGCTCGCAGTCCGCAATCGGTAAGAGCTTGTTGGGAATCCTCGGCGGCGGCGACCTCGATGAGGATTCGTGGGAAGAAGTCGAGGACACACTGCTGATCGCAGACCTCGGTTCGTCCACGACCAACGAGATCATGACCTCGCTGCGCGAGCAGATGGCGTCGCGGAGCATCCGCACCGAGGCCGACGCCCGAGCGTTGCTGCGAGAGATTCTCGTCAAGCAGTTGCATCCGGAGTTCGATCGGTCGATCAGAGCGCTGCCGCATGAGGGCACACCTGCTGTGCTACTTGTCGTCGGTGTGAACGGGACGGGCAAGACGACCACGACCGGCAAGTTGGCGCGCGTGCTCGTTGCGGACGGGCGTCGTGTCCTGTTGGGTGCCGCGGATACGTTCCGTGCCGCTGCGGCGGATCAATTGCAGACGTGGGCCGAGCGTGTGGGTGCCGACGTCGTTCGCGGCAAGGACGGCGCCGATCCGGCTGCCGTTGCCTTCGACGCAGTGACGCGAGGTATCGAGCTGGGAGTAGATGTCGTTCTTGTCGACACCGCCGGACGTCTCCATACGAAGTCCGGATTGATGGACGAACTCGGCAAGGTCAAGCGGGTAATCGAGAAGCGAGCGCACGTCGACGACGTGTTGCTTGTCCTGGATGCGACCGTGGGGCAGAACGGTCTGATGCAGGCACGCGTATTCGCCGAGGTAGTGAACATCACCGGGGTGGTCTTGACCAAGCTCGACGGCACTGCCAAGGGTGGCATCGTCTTCCAGGTGCAGCGTGAACTCGGAGTGCCGGTCAAGCTCGTCGGACTCGGGGAAGGCGCCGACGATTTGGCTCCTTTCGAGCCCGAGGCCTTCGTCGACGCGTTGCTCGGCTGACCGGATCGGCTCGGTCGATGTCTGCCCGGAGTACGTCGGGCGGTAAGTAGTCGGCCGAAATCGGTGGTTCTTCTGAAAATTCAGTGGTTCTTCGGAATTCGATGAAAACCACAAACGCCTGCACGAAATGTTATTGCAACAGTTTTGGTCCATCCGTTCACACGAGCGAAACACCAGAGTGTCATGGATGAAACTTCGTGAAACCACTCTTTCTCTCAGACGGCGCATCATCCGGTGCGCACGAGAAGGAGGGTGTACGTGAGTCCCGAGGAATTGTTGGCCAACTCCGGCAATGCTGCCTGGATGCTGACAGCAGCATCGTTGGTGCTGCTGATGACGCCAGGTCTGGCGTTTTTTTATGGTGGTATGTCGCAGCAGAAATCCGTACTCAACATGATGATGATGTCGTTCGGGGCAATGTTCGTCGTCGCGCTCGTCTACGTCCTGTGGGGATGGTCGATGTCGTATGGAACCGAGAACATCGGCGGGGTGTTCGCGAACCCCTTCGAGTTCTTCGGTTTGAAGGATTCGATCACCGATGCGGACGGAAACTTCCTTGCCGGCGCCTGGGGCTACCCGAACGTCGTCGACATTGCCTTCCAGGTGACATTCGCGATCATCACGGTCGCACTCATCAGCGGCTCGCTCGCTGGACGCGTCAAGTACGGCACCTGGCTGGTGTTCGCGGGCGTCTGGGTCACCCTGGCTTACTTCCCCCTCGCACACATGGTGTGGGGCGGCGGATTGCTCTCCGGTTCGGAGGACGGCTTCGCAGCGAAGATCTTCGGTACGACCGACGACGGCGACGGTGGGCTCGTTGCGGCTGTCCCGCCGATCGACTTCGCTGGTGGCACCGTGGTCCACATCAACGCAGGAATTGCCGGTCTGATTCTGGCGCTCATCATCGGCAAGCGCGCAGGATTCGGTCGAGTTGCGTTCCGACCGCACAACCTCCCGTTCGTCATGCTCGGTGCGGCTCTGCTGTGGTTCGGTTGGTTCGGTTTCAATGCGGGCTCCGCCTTCGCTGCTGACGGGTTCGCGGGTCTGGCCTGGGTCAACACGACTACTGCTGCGGCAGCTGCGATCGCAGGCTGGCTCGTCGTGGAACGTATCCGCGACGGCCATGCCACCAGCCTCGGTGCTGCTTCGGGCATCGTCGCAGGTTTGGTCGCCATCACACCCGCTGCAGGCGCCCTGACCCCGATCGGATCGATCTTCCTCGGCGTCGTCGCCGGAGCGCTCTCCGCTCTGGCCGTCGGCCTCAAATTCAAGTTCGGCTACGACGACTCGCTGGACGTCGTCGGTGTCCACCTCGTGTCGGGTCTGTGGGGCACCATCGGAATCGGTTTCTTCGCGTCCGAGACCGGGCTGTTCTACGGTGGCGACTACAAGCAGTTGGTCGTCCAGACGGTCATCGCTCTGTCTGCTGTGATCTTCACCGGTGTCGTCACTGCGATCATCGCGTTTGCGCTCAAGCCACTCGGCTGGCGTGTGTCGGATGAAGGCGAAGCCAAGGGCATCGACGAAGCTGAGCACGCTGAGACTGCGTACGACTTCGCTTGACAGGGTAAAGATAGGGGGCGAGAAGTCGCTCCGAATACAACCGAGCATTCGTGAGCTTGTGAAGGGAAGCACAAATGAAGCTGATCACGGCAATCGTCAAACCGTTCACCTTGGAGGACGTCAAGACAGGCCTCGAACAAGCCGGCGTGCTAGGCATGACGGTCAGTGAAGTGCAGGGCTATGGACGTCAGAAGGGCCACACCGAGGTCTACCGTGGTGCCGAATATTCCGTCGACTTCGTTCCGAAGGTGCGCGTGGAGGTCGTCGTCGACGACGCCGCAGTGGAGAAGGTCGTGGAAGTAATCGTCGAAGCTGCTCGTACCGGCAAGATCGGTGACGGCAAAGTATGGGTTTCGCCGGTCGACTCGGTCATCCGAGTACGTACCGGTGAACGTGGCGCCGATGCACTCTGACCCCAACGGGTCGCGGGCAGGGGGCCCCGATTCTGGAGCGAAAGCGACAGGGTCGGGGCCTTCGGTCTCGAAGGGCCCGACCGTCTCGAAGGGCATGGTCTCGAAGAGCAACGTGTCGACGAGCACCAGCGATGCAGCCGCAGATCTGGTGCGAGCCAGAAAACAGCTGCTCGACGACGGAAGCCGGAACCGTCGTCTCGACGCGCCTTCGCTTCGACAAGCTTTGGTCGATCTGCACGAGTTCTGGCTGACCACCAAGGGCGCCGAGCTCGGTATCAAACCGGATTCCGGATTCGCAATCGTTGCGGTGGGCGGATTGGCGCGTCGCGAAATGTTGCCCTATTCCGATCTCGATTTGATTCTTCTTCATGACGACATGCCGGCCGAGCTCGTCGCCGATGTGGCGGACAAGCTCTGGTATCCGTTGTGGGACGCCCACATCAAGCTCGATCACAGCGTCCGTACCGTTCCGCAGGCACTGCAGGTTGCAGCGTCGGATCTGACTGCTGCTCTCGGAATGCTCGAAGCGCGGCACATCGCAGGCGATGTCGAATTGAGCAATTTGCTGATCGGTGGTGTTCGGCGAGAATGGCGGACGAATATCCGTTCTCGCTTCGAAGAGCTGATCACTCAAACCCGGTCTCGTTGGGCCCGCAGTGGAGAGATCGCCCATCGTGCCGAGCCCGAACTCAAGAGTGGCCGCGGAGGATTGCGCGACGTTCAACTACTCGATGCGCTGTCCATTGCACAACTCACCGACGGTATGCCGGGGCTCGGGCCGGAGTCACCGGGTGGCGGACTTGCCTTCGCGCATGGCCGTTTGCTCGATGTCCGGACCGAATTGCACCGAGTTGCAGGCCGAGCACGCGATCAGCTTCGGGCGCAGGACGCCGACGAGATCGGTGCGGCATTGCGCATCGGCGACAGATTCGATCTCGCTAGGGTACTTAGCGATTCGGCTCGCACCATCAGCTATTCGGTGGATGTCGGCCTCCGTACCGCCGGCAATTCCCTTCCTCGTCGCGGGTTGTCCCGCCTCCGGCGTGTTCCGGTTCGGCGCCCGCTCGACGAGGGTGTCGTCGAACATGCCGGTGAAGTAGTACTCGCGCGTGACGCTCGTCCGAACAAGGATCCCGGGCTGATAATGCGGGTGGCCGCTGCCTCCGCGCAGACGGCTATGCCGATGTCGGCCTCGACGTTGAATCGCTTGTCCGAAAGCGCACCCGAGCTACGCGAACCGTGGCCGAAGGAAGCGCTCAACGACCTGTTGGTGCTGCTCGGGTCAGGACGCCGATCGATCGCCGCGATCGAGGCGCTCGACCGGACCGGCCTGTGGGGTCGGTTGATTCCGGAATGGGGAGCCGTTCGTGATCTGCCGCCGCGCGATGCGGTGCACACGTGGACGGTCGACCGACATCTTGTGGAAACCGCTGCGTACGCAAGTGCTTTGACGACACGTGTGGCCCGACCGGACCTGCTCGTCCTCGGAGCTTTGATCCACGACATCGGGAAGGGAAGGGGCGGAGACCACAGCGTGGTCGGCGCTGAGCTCGCGGCACAGATCGGGAACCGGTTGGGGCTGTGGCCTTCCGACGTCACGCTGCTGAGAAAAATGGTGCTTCATCACCTGCTGCTTCCGGACACCGCGACTCGACGCGACCTCGACGACCCGGCCACTGTGGAGAAGGTCGTGCAGACGCTTGGATCGGACACTGTCCTTCTGGAGCTGCTGCACGCTCTCGCCGAAGCCGACTCGTTGGCGACCGGACCTGGCGTGTGGGGTGATTGGAAGGCCTCGCTCATCCGCGAACTGGTTCGACGATGTCGCTTGGTCATGGCGGGGGAGAGCTTGCCGACCGCTGACCCGCTCGATCCCGCCCACATCGCTCTGGCGGAGAAGGGCGGAGTTCACGTCGATCTGCAGCCGACCGAGGGCTCGCACACGTTCGTGGTAACCGTGATCGCTCCGGACCATCCTGGCTTGCTGTCCGACGCAGCCGGCGTCTTGGCACTGCAATCGCTGCGAGTGCTGTCGGCGTCGCTCGGGAGTCATGAGGGGACCGCGGTGAATTCTTTTGCGGTCGCACCGCTGTTCGGCGCGCCGCCTCAGGCCGGTCTGTTGCGTCAAGAAATCATTCGAGCGCAGTCCGGGGAACTCGACTTACTCGGCATGCTCGACGCGAAGGAACGTGATGCTCGGCCAGTGAACCTGGACGGCGAAGTCGATGCGGCGGTACCAGTTCTGTATGCGCAGGCACCCCCGAGAGTCCTGTGGTTCGACGGGACCGAGCCTGGCCAGGTAGTGCTCGAATTGCGAGCCGAGGATCGACTGGGCTTGCTTTGTCGCTTGGCCAGTGCGCTCGAACGCTGCGGAGCACACGTCCGGTGGGCGAGAGTGACGACATTGGGCACGGCGGTCATCGATGCGTTCTGCATCGATCTGGCCGGATCGGACAGCCGTGATACTCGGGAAGAGATCGAGCGTGCCGTGCTCGCGGTAGTTCTGGCCCCCGAACCACCGAAACCGACGGTGAAACCGGAGGGGACCTGAATGCTGGCTCGGGTGGTCAGAGACGAATACTCCAGAGAGTGGTGATATTTCATAAAGATTGGGTTACGGTCTGTGCGGGCGAGATCAATTTGTTATGTTTCACGCTATCGAATGAAAGTACGACTTCCGGTCGTTTCACGACGCTCGAGATTCATGCACGCCGACGACTGATGAGGTATTAACTGTGGGATCCCACCGGCGGTCGAACATATACGTTCCGATCGAGATGGATATCGATACACCGCGCGGGCGTCACAGGGCACACGTAGAGAAGAACGACGCCGGACTGCGTGCCGCGACGATCGTTCTGGCTACCGGCGCGATCGTGGCGGGAGCTGCACAGTTGGGGGCGGGTACCGCCGCCGCTGCCCCTGCGCCGCAAGCTCCGACGGCGGGAATGCCGTTCGAAATTCCGCAGAACCTCCTCCCTGGAGGCTTCGAGTTGCCGCCGGGTATCGAGATCCCGGAGAACATCGCGCTCCCGCAAGGACTTCAGCTTCCGGACACGTCGAACCTGCAGGGCTTCGGAATTCCTGACGTCGGAGCCGCAGCCCAAGATTTGATCAGGGGTCTCCAGCCCATTAAAGAGCGGGCTGTCCAGCCTGTATCCGGGGTTCTCACATCGAAATTCGGGTCGCGTTGGGGTGCGCACCACGGTGGTCTCGACATCGCTGCTCCAATCGGAACACCGATTTTGGCCGCGACCGACGGCCAGGTGACAGCTGCGGGACCGGCCTCCGGATTCGGTCTGTGGGTAAAGGTGCTGCACGAGGACGGCACCGAGACCGTCTACGGGCACATCAACGATTATTCGGTGACCCCCGGACAGCATGTGACGGCAGGTCAGCAGATCGCCACGGTAGGTAACCGCGGCGAATCCAGCGGCCCGCACCTGCATTTCGAGGTCCACGATCCGAGTGGTTTGAAGGTCGATCCCGCCGAGTGGCTCTCCATGCGTGGAGTCGCGGTCACATGGACCGACCCGGCACTCAACGCCTGATCTCGAAGGTCGTTTTCCGGCGTGCACAGCGCTGTAGAACCCTCGCCGACGACCTGGAGTAGTACCGGGCGTTAGTGTGGAGCCTGCTCTACACGACGTTCACGCCCCATTCGCAATCGGCTCAGGAGTGCAATCGGTGTTCGAATCCCTTTCCGACAGGTTGACCGGGACGCTCAAAGACCTCCGTGGCAAGGGGCGTCTGTCGCCTGCCGATATCGATGCCACCGCCCGCGAAATTCGACTTGCCCTGCTCGAAGCCGACGTGGCGCTTCCTGTGGTGCGCGAGTTCATCACGCGAATCAAGACGCGAGCCAAGGGTGCGGAGGTTTCGGGTGCGCTCAATCCTGCCCAGCAGGTCGTCAAGATCGTCAACGAAGAACTTGTCGGAATTCTCGGCGGTGAGACCCGTCGACTGACCTTCGCGAAGACACCTCCGACCGTCGTCATGCTGGCAGGCCTGCAGGGCTCCGGTAAGACCACGCTTGCAGGCAAGCTCGCCAAGTGGTTGAAGGATCAGGGGCACACGCCTCTTCTAGTCGCCTGCGATCTGCAGCGGCCGGGCGCGGTCAGTCAGCTTCAGATCGTCGGAGAACGCGCGGGCGCGACTGTATTCGCCCCGCACCCGGGCACGTCCATCGGAGGCGGGGAGAACGCGCTGGGAGTCTCTGCCGCCGATCCTGTCGAGGTTTCTCGCGCCGGTGTTGCCGAGGCCCGGAACAAGCAGTACGACATCGTCATCGTCGATACGGCCGGCCGGCTCGGCATCGATACCGAACTGATGAATCAGGCCGCGGGTATCCGAGATGCGGTCCAACCGGACGAAACTCTGTTCGTTCTCGATGCGATGGTCGGCCAGGACGCCGTGAGCACGGCGCAAGCTTTCCGCGACGGTGTCGGTTTCACCGGTGTCGTCCTGACCAAGCTCGACGGAGATGCGCGTGGCGGCGCTGCACTGAGTGTGCGCGAGGTAACCGGTGCCCCGATCATGTTCGCATCCACGGGTGAGAAGCTCGAAGACTTCGACGTGTTCCACCCCGACCGGATGGCCAGTCGGATTCTCGGAATGGGTGACGTCCTCAGCCTCATCGAGCAGGCGGAGCAGCATTTCGACGCGGAACAGGCCGAAGCGACCGCGAACAAGATCGGGTCGGGTCAGCTGACGCTGGACGACTTCCTCGAGCAGATGATGGCCGTTCGCAAAATGGGCCCGATCGGCAATTTGCTCGGCATGCTTCCCGGCGCCGGCCAGATGAAGGAACTGGCCAATGTGGATGAGAAGCAACTCGACCGCGTGCAGGCCATCATTCGGGGCATGACGCCACTCGAGCGCACCGACCCCAAGATCATCAATGCCTCCCGCAGACTGCGTATCGCCAACGGATCCGGTGTCAAGGTTTCCGACGTCAACCAACTCGTCGATCGCTTCTTCGAAGCGCGGAAGATGATGTCGGCCATGGCAGGTCGCATGGGGATGCCGGGCGCACGCAAGCAGGTCCGCAGTAAGAAGGGTAAAAAAGGCAAGAAGGGCGCTCGTGGCCCAACCCAGCCGAAGATCCGTGGCGGCTTCCCGGGTATGCCGGGTGGCATGCCCGCCGGCATGCCCGATCTGTCCGGAATGCCGCAGGGCCTCGATCAAATTCCGCCGGGTCTCGAAGGCATCGACCTGTCCCAGCTGAAGCTGCCCAAGAAGTAGACCGATATGGTCGGATTCAGAGTTCGTGGTCGGGTGCTGCCGTCCGAGGAACTCGTCGAACTGTGGATCGTCGATGGTCTCGTCTCGGTCGAACCGGTAGTGGGTGCGCAGACACTGTGCGAGGACGGCTGGATTCTCCCCGGACTCGTCGACGCGCACTGTCACGTCGGTATCAAGTACGGCGGCGGACACGAGGACCTTCCCGGCGCAGTCGAGCAGGCGAAGACCGAGCGTGATGTCGGTGCATTGTTGCTGCGTGATGCTGGATCGCCCATCGACACCAGAGAACTCGACGAGTACGAAGATCTGCCGCGGATAATTCGCGCTGGACGGCACATCGCCATGCCCAAGCGGTACATCCCGGGTTTGGCCGTCGATATCGAGGACGAATCACAACTGCCGGAAGCTGTTGCGCAGCAGGCGCGATCGGGTGACGGCTGGGTCAAGCTGGTCGGTGACTGGATCGACAGAAGCGTCGGGGATCTCAGCCCACTGTGGGACGAGGCGATCCTCGAGAAGGCAATCGATGCAGCGCACGCCGAAGGTGCGCGAGTCACCGCGCACGTGTTCGGCGAGGACGCGTTACCAGGTTTGATCGGGGCCGGGATCGACTGCATCGAGCACGGCACCGGGCTGACGGACGCGACGATCGAGCAAATGGTCGAGCACGGAACTGCCCTTGTTCCGACGCTGATCAACATCGAGACTTTTCCCGATATAGCGGCTTCGGCCGGCAAGTATCCGGTCTACGCGCGACACATGCGGGAACTTCACGGTCGAGTGGCGTCGACCGTCGGACGAGCACACGATGCCGGTATACCGATCTTTGCGGGGACCGATGCAGGCGGATCCATTCGGCATGGACGGATTGCCGACGAGGTGCACGCACTCGAACGCGTGGGAATGACCGCTACCGAAGCCCTGGGAGCTGCGTGCTGGGACGCTAGATCCTGGCTCGGGCGTCCCGGACTCGAGCACGGCGCATCCGCCGACCTGCTGATCTACACGACGGATCCACGCAGGGGGCCGGAGGTGCTGTCGGTGCCCGACGTCGTAGTGCTTCGTGGTGTGCCGATCGAACGAAGATGACCCGGCCGGGTCCGAGTGACCCCGAGGATCTTCCGCCAAGTTGGGCCGGCATGGCCTCGATGAACGCTGTTCATCATCAGAGCACCGGGTACTCGGATCGCTACTGGCGAGCCGAGTCGCTGGCTGCGAAACGCCGAGGCGGTCAGAGATGGGGAATTCCATCAGCGGCCGCCGTGCTCGCCCTCAACCTTGCAGGCTTCCTGGCTTTGCCGTGGTTGATCGACACCGACTCCTCTCCTGCCTACGTTCTGGCGATCATGATTCCCAGTGTCCTGGCTGCGAGCCTTGCATTCGTGATCACTGCGCGCCGAGGGAACGGCCCCGTCGTCGACTTCGGTCTGCCGGCCACGCTTTCCGAATGGGGAGCTCAGCTTCGATCCGGAATTGCCTGGGGTGCCGCTGCCTTGGCAGGTGGCCTGTTACTCGCGGTGCTTGTCCTGGCTCGTACCGACCTCGAGGATCGATCACCGCTCGGCAACCTGATCGGCATACCGATGCCCTGGAAAGTCGCGTTGGTGGCGTGGATCTGGATCGGCGCCCCGTTCTGCGAGGAAGTGATGTTCCGGGGGATGCTGTGGGGTGCGCTCGAACGGCGTACAGCGCCGATGAGGATGTCCTGGTTGGGAAACAGATGGGTCGTTCTGGTGGTCACGGCAGTCGTGTTCGCGCTGTGGCATCGCGAAGGATGGCGTTTTCTAGTGTTGGTGTGGGGCGGATTCGCTATCGGCATCGCCCGGATGCGAACCGGGTCGGTAGTGGCATCCACTACCGCTCACTCGGTGAACAACACCCTGCCGGCGCTGGCGATTCTCTCTCTGGCAGAATAGGCAGCTGTTCGCCCGTCCACCGGTTACGTACCGCACGGCGGTCACAACACCTCCATCGCAAAACCGGGTGCGCATCCCATACGCACCGCAGAATTGCGGCGTGACCAACTCGAAAGGCTCTATTTTTCATGGCTGTCAAGATCAAGCTCATGCGTATCGGCAAGATCCGCACCCCGCACTACCGCGTTGTCATCGCTGACTCTCGCACTCGCCGCAACGGCCGCGCTGTCGAGACCATCGGCAAGTACGAGCCCAAGCAGGACCCCAGCATCATCGACATCGATTCCGAGCGCGCGCAGTACTGGCTCGGCGTCGGCGCTATCCCCACCGAGCCCGTCGAAGCCCTGCTGAAGATCACCGGTGATTGGCAGAAGTTCAAGGGCCTTCCAGGCACCGAGGGCACGCTCCGCTTCGCTGAGGCAAAGCCCTCCAAGCTGGACCTCTTCAACGCTGCACTGGCTCAGGCCGACGCCGAGCCGCTCGGCGAAGCTACGACCGCCAAGAAGAAGAAGGCTCCGAAGGCCGACGAGGCTACAAAGTCCGATGAGACGGCCAAGGCCGACGATTCGGCTGCAGCCGAGACCGCAGAAGCTCCGGCCGCCGAGGCTGCTGAGAAGTGAGTGCCGTTGTCGCCGACGCCGTCGAACATCTTGTTCGTGGCATCGTCGCCAATCCTGACGACGTACGCGTCGAACTGATCACCGGACGTCGTGGGCGCACCGTGGAGGTTCACGTGCATCCAGACGATCTGGGTAAGGTCATCGGACGCGGCGGTCGGACGGCAACTGCGTTGCGTACCTTGGTCTCCGGAATCGGCGGTCGCGGCATTCGCGTCGACGTCGTCGATACCGATCAGTAGGTAATCTCGCAATGGAGCTCGTAATCGGTCGTATCGCCAAGTCGCACGGCGTCAAAGGTGAAGTGGTAGTCGATGTTCGCACAGACGAACCGGACGAACGCTTTGCTGTAGGAACTGTGCTGCACGGGCGCAAGCCGCGAGTATCGACCGATACAACCGAATACACAGTGGAAGCCGCCCGGGACCACTCCGGGCGGCTTTTGCTGCGCTTGAAAGGCGTCGACGACCGCAGCGTGTCCGACGCCCTTCGCGGCACACTGTTCGTGATCGATTCCAAAGATCTGCCGGCTTCGTCGGACGATGACGACGAATTTTACGACCATGAGCTCGAGGGCCTGTCGGTCCGTCTGTCCGACGGAACTGTCATCGGTTCGATCCGAGAGGTACTGCATTCGGCGGCGGGGGAGTTGTTGTCCATCCGCCCCGCCGACGGCAGCCGCGCAGAGTTACTCGTGCCGTTCGTTGCCGCGATCGTGACGTCGGTGTCGCTTGCCGACGGCGTCGTCGTGATCGATCCGCCCGAGGGTCTGCTGGACCCGGAGTAGCGCGGTGCAACTCGATATCGTCACGATATTTCCCGAGTACCTGACGCCCCTTCGAACTGCCTTGCTGGGCAAGGCAATCGACAAGGGACTTGTCTCGGTGGAGGTTCACGATCTGAGGTCGTGGACCCACGACGTGCACAAAGCCGTCGACGATTCGCCCTACGGTGGTGGACCAGGAATGGTTATGAAACCCACTGTCTGGGGTGATGCACTCGATGACGTGCTTGCAGAAGATTCACTATTGGTAGTTCCGACGCCTGCTGGTGTGCCCTTCACACAGCGAACCGCCGAGCGGTGGGCGGATGAACGTCATCTGGTGTTCGCGTGTGGCCGGTACGAAGGCATCGATCAGCGAGTCTTCGACGACGCAGCTCGAAGAGTTCGCGTCGAAGAAGTGAGTATCGGTGATTACGTCCTCATCGGCGGCGAGGCTGCAGTCTTGGTGATGAGCGAGGCCGTTGTACGGCTCCTGCCGGGTGTGCTCGGCAATCAGCAATCGCACCAACAAGATTCGTTCTCCGATGGGTTGCTCGAGGGCCCCAGCTACACCAGGCCGGTGAGTTGGCGTGGACTCGAGGTTCCCGACGTACTCCTCTCCGGCGACCATGCGCGGGTCGCCGCATGGCGCGCGGAACAGTCCCTCCGACGTACTACCGAGCGTCGACCGGATCTCTTGTCGGACTGAACGGTTCGAGCGAGGGGAGAGGCTAGCTGCCGATCGTGCCGTCCGGAAACAGCATCGTCACGACGCCGGTGAGCGTGTCGCGAGCGTGCTGAGCGCTACTGTCGTCGGTGACGTCGACAACCGCGGTGTCCGGATAGTGCTCCATATCGTCCTCGTAATGAATCTCCTCGCGAGAAACGAATGCCAACACGTAGCGATTGTCGATGCCTACTGTGCCCGTCGACAGATGAATCCATCGGTCCGCGATGCAGCACATCCACCCCTGTTTGACCGCGAACACCGGCTCGGCCGGTAGGCCGTCGACGACGCCGAAATGCTGGCGATACCCATCGGTGGCCACCGGAGCCGATTGTCGAAGTAGCCCGATCATCGTTGCTGTCGACGCGGGTGAGAGTCCGCCGACGCAATCCAGCAGTCGTGTGTAGTAGGCGACGAGGTCGGCAGCGGTCGACATGGTGTTCCACCACAGGTCATCCCACGGAGGTGTGGTCGCCGTCAATCCGTAGCGCTCGGTCACGCGCGTGATGATCTCGGACCCGCCATACTTGTCCCACAAGTAATTTGCGGCAAAGTCGTCCGAAGATTCCAGCATCGTCGTCAACGACTCCATGTCTTCTTCGGCAACCGGGACCTGGCTCACATCCGCCCCATGCAGTACGTCGTCGGCGATGAACAGCTTGGATACCGACGCCGTTTCGATCGATTCGGCATCTCCGCTGGCAAAGTACGCACCGGTCTCGCGATCGAGGAAAGCGAAATCGACCTCCGCGCCACGCCCGATGGCCGACGCCACTGCTTCGGGTATGCGCGACTCGATAGACATGTCTTCGACGGTGGCCGTGTCGGGAAAAGGTGATTCGGAAGCATCGATCGCGAGCGCGGCCGGGGTGTCGTCGGGGGCACTGCACCCAGTGGAAAGAATCGATACCGCAGTGATGAGGGCCGTGAACGATACCGCCAGGACTTGCATCGGCCTGGACATGTCTGCAATCCCCCACGATGGTCACTGATGTTCTCGTCTTAGAGTAGCGGTAGGGTCCAACGCCGTGACGACTGCTCTGAAATCTGTGAACAAGCGTATAGCCGAAGAACTCGACGTCCGCGAGGAGCAGGTCCGCGCGGCCGTGGATCTGTTGGACAGCGGTTCGACCGTTCCGTTCATCGCTCGGTATCGGAAGGAGGTCACCGGCAGCCTCGACGACGCCCAGCTCCGCCAGCTGGACGAGCGGCTGCGGTACCTTCGCGAACTCGACGAGCGACGTGATGCGGTCATCGAATCGATTCGATCCCAAGGCAAGCTCGATGAGGCACTAGAGCAGTCCCTGATGTCGGCCGAGACGAAAGCCAGAGTCGAGGACATCTACCTGCCGTTCAAGCCGAAGCGCAGAACGAAGGCTCAGATCGCGCGGGAGGCCGGGCACGAGCCTGTCGCCGACGCACTCATCTCCGATCCGAATACCGACCCGGCGCAGTACGACACCGAACAACTCGACGGTGCACGCGCAATCCTCGTCGAACGTTTCGCGGAGGATCCGGACCTGGTGGGCGAACTTCGTGAGCTCATGTGGACCCGCGGCAAGTTGACGGCGTCCGTCCGTAAGGGCAAGGAGGACGAAGGCTCCAAATTTGCGGACTACTTCGAATTCTCCGAACCCTTCACCAGTTTGCCTTCACACCGGATTCTCGCGGCACTGCGCGGGGAGAAAGAGGAGATTCTCTCCCTGGGCCTCGAGCCGGAGCAGGAGGAAGCGCAGCCTGGAGTTCCCACGGTCTACGAAGGACGCATCGCGAAGAAGTTCGACATCGCCGATCGTGGCCGCGCCGGTGACCGCTGGCTCCTCGACACCGTGCGTTGGGCATGGCGGACCAAGCTCCTGGTAACCATGGCAATCGACGTTAGGATGCGCCTTCGACAGTCCGCCGAAAAGGACGCAGTGGATGTGTTCGCGTCCAACCTGAAGGACTTGTTGCTTGCAGCTCCTGCAGGCAACCGTTCGACGATGGGTCTCGATCCGGGATTCCGGACAGGCACCAAAGTTGCAGTGGTGGATTCGACGGGCAAGGTCGTCGACTACGACACGATCTATCCGCACAAGCCGCAAGGAAAATGGGACCAGGCGCTCGCGACGCTGGCGGCATTGGCCTCGAAGCACTCGGTTCAATTGATCGCAATCGGAAATGGCACGGCCTCACGCGAAACCGACGCGCTCGCGGCGGAGCTCATCGCCAAATACCCCGCGGCGGGGTTGACCAAGATCGTTGTTTCCGAAGCGGGCGCGTCGGTGTACTCCGCATCGGCGTACGCCTCGAGCGAGTTGCCCGAGCTGGACGTGACGATTCGCGGCGCGGTCTCCATTGCACGACGGCTCCAAGATCCGTTGGCGGAGCTGGTGAAGATCGATCCGAAATCCATCGGGGTCGGCCAGTACCAGCACGACATTTCCGAGGCGTTGTTGGCCAGGTCCCTCGGTGCCGTCGTGGAGGATGCCGTGAACGCCGTCGGGGTCGACGTCAATACAGCCTCCGTTCCGCTGTTGTCCAGAGTGTCGGGAATTGCTGGCTCGCTCGCCGAAAGCATTGTTGCGCATCGTGATCAACACGGTCCTTTCGCCAGTCGCTCCAAGCTCAAAGATGTCGCACGGCTCGGTCCGAAGGCTTTCGAGCAGTGTGCAGGATTCCTGCGCATCGTCGACGGGGATGATCCGCTCGATCGATCGAGCGTCCACCCTGAGGCATACCCGGTAGTTCGGCGCATCGTCGACACGGCCGGTGTGGGGGTACGCGAGGTGATCGGCAACAGCACATTGCTGCGCACGCTCGATCCACGAAAGTTCGCCGACGATCGATTCGGCCTCCCCACCGTCACGGACATCATCGCCGAACTCGAAAAACCGGGTAGGGACCCGCGTCCGGAGTTCAAGACCGCTACCTTCGCGGCAGGTATCGAGAAGATCGCAGATCTGAAGCCGGGGATGACGCTCGAAGGCGTCGTGACGAACGTTGCGGCATTCGGCGCCTTCGTCGATGTCGGCGTCCATCAAGACGGATTGGTGCACGTTTCGGCGTTGTCGCACAACTTTGTCAAGGATCCCCGTGAGGTCGTCAAGTCGGGACAGGTGGTCAAGGTCAAGGTCATGGAGGTCGACATCGCCCGTCAGCGCATCGGCCTGAGCTTGCGTCTCGACGACGAGCCCGGTGCCGGATCGAAGGACAAGTCTCGCGGCGGTCAGCCGGATCGGCGCCAAACGCCACGCAAGGAAGGCCGAGGCAACGACAATCGTGGAGGGGCCGGGCGCCAAACCAGTACTCCCGCGGCCGGCTCCATGGCAGACGCGCTCCGGAACGCAGGATTCGGCAAATAGAGTTCGGCGCAGTGAACCAGTTCAGGATCGTGCATGTTCGACAGATGTCGAACCGGTTGTAAGAAGGGTGGGCCACGGTGAGTGAGTGGCTGGGTCGGGAGATCATCGAGCACGGACGCCTCCCGCTCCTGTGCTTCCTAGTCGGTTTCTTGGTCGGGTTCGCTGTCATTCGGCTCAGCGTTCGATTGATCCGCGCGCAGGTGAAGTGGTGGCCGGGAAACATCACTCCCGGTGGTCGGCACATCCATCACGTCGTGTTCGGGATCGTGCTGATGCTCGTCGCCGGCGTTGCACTCATCACGGTTTACGAGGACGGAACGACCGAGACGGGCGCCGCACTTGCTTCGTTGTTCGGGGTCGGCGCGGCGCTTGTGCTCGACGAGTTCGCACTGATCTTCTATCTCGAGGATGTCTACTGGTCCGAACAAGGCCGAACGTCGATCGATGCGGTGTTCGTCGCGACGGCGGCAACAGGGCTGCTTCTGCTCGGATTTCACCCACTCGAACTGTTGAACGTCACCGACATTCGCCGCGACCCAAACCCCTGGGTGAGGGCCGGGTACACAGCTTTGGCCTTCTTCCACCTCGCTGTATGCGCAGTCGTCGTGCTCAAAGGGAAGATATGGACGGGATTGATCGGGTTGTTCGTAGCGCCGATTCTCTACGTCGGTGCGATCCGGCTGAGCAGGCCCGGAGCGCCCTGGGCACGCTGGTACTACACGAGCAGGCCCAAGCGAATGGAGCGAGCACTTCGGCGCGAGCGCACCATCAGACGTCCGACCATCAGGGCGAAGATCTACCTTCAAGACCTCATTGCGGGGAAACCGAGTATCGGCCACGCCGTCGACGCGACGGAATCCGAACTGGACAGGAAGGTTCGTCCGGCGGCGTCACCTCCGGTGCCGATGGCCTCTGCAGAGTGACACGATTTCGCAACCGGGGTCTATCTCTGGCACAATAGGCGGGTTGCCTGTGCAAGGCACAACCCTAATCGGAGTACGAACCAGCCGAGTTCCGTTCGCGGGACCGCTCGGTTCCTCTGCTCGTGCGAAGAACGCAAGGATGGACCTACCGATGAACACTCTGGACTTTTTGGACAACAAGTCGCTTCGCAGCGACATTCCTGACTTCCGCCCAGGCGACACGTTGAACGTGCACGTCAAGGTTATCGAAGGCTCGAAAGAGCGCATTCAGATCTTCAAGGGCGTCGTGATTCGTCGCCAGGGTGGTGGCGTTCGTGAGACGTTCACCGTCCGTAAGGTTTCCTTCGGTGTCGGTGTCGAGCGCACCTTCCCGGTTCACAGCCCGAACATCGCCGAGTTCGAGGTTCTGACTCGTGGCGATGTTCGTCGCGCGAAGCTCTACTACCTCCGTGACCTTCGTGGCAAGGCTGCCAAGATCAAGGAAAAGCGCTGATTGCGGTCACTTCCGCCCAGCTTCGAAAAGCGCCGCATCGTCCTTCGGGGCGGTGCGGCGCTTTCTTGTCCTCATCACCCTTGCTCGTTTCGTCGGCACGCGTCGGTGCACTGTTCGAACCACACAGAGACTGCGGCTAATCTAGTGCCGTGGCAGATTCCCAGCAGGATCCGAACCGGCCGTCCGACTCGCACAGTGAGAAGTCGGAAGAGACGCGTCGCGAGAAAAAGCCTCGATCCTTCTGGCGTGAACTGCCGATACTCATACTCGTCGCGTTGGTTCTGAGCTTCCTGCTCCAGACGTTCGTTGCACGCGTGTATCTGATTCCGTCCGAGTCGATGGAACCGACACTGCATGGCTGCGCTGGTTGCACCGGGGACCGTATCGTCGTGGAGAAGATCGGTTATCGCTTCGGAGACCCCAAGCCGGGCGACGTCATCGTTTTCCGCGGTCCTGATTCGTGGAACAGCGAATTCACCTCCACTCGGTCGTCGAACGCGATAATCCGTGGCGCCCAGGAAGTCGGCTCGCTGATCGGTGTCGTCGCACCGGACGAAAACGATCTCGTCAAACGAGTGATCGCCACTGGGGGACAGACCGTAGAGTGCTGTGACGCTCAGGGGCGTGTGCTGGTGGACGGTAAGCCGCTCGACGAACCCTATATTCAGATGGACTTCCCGTTCACCCCTGACGTCATGACCTGCGATACCGAGCTGAAGTCCGGTCGCTGCTTTGCGCCTGTAACCGTGCCCGAGGGCAACGTCTGGGTCATGGGTGACAATAGGAGCAATTCGGCCGATTCACGGTTCCATGTCTCGGACGAGCTGATGGGGACCGTGCCGGTCGACAACGTGATCGGCAAGGCGTTCCTCATCGCACTCCCGCCATCGCGGTTCGGCACCCTCGACTCGCCCGACATCCAGGGACAATGAGCTGAACTCGGGCAATGAGTAGTACGAGTCGATCACGAAGTCGTCCGCCGTGGCCACCGCGTCCTGTTATTCGTCGTTCCTCGGGGCTGCGAACGATGGAGTCTGCACTCGACCGCAATGGACTGGGGCCGGTGGCAGGTGTCGACGAGGCGGGGCGGGGTGCGTGTGCCGGTCCGCTGACTGTTGCCGCCTGTGTGCTCGGGGGGAAAGCGCACCCGGCACTTGCCGATCTGAATGATTCGAAGAAGCTGACCGAGAAGCGTCGTGAAGAGCTGTTTCCGAAGATCCAACGGTTGGCGCTCGCGTGGAGCGTGGTGTTCATCGACGCCGATGAGATCGATCGAATCGGTGTCCATGTCGCCAACATCGAGGGAATGCGACGAGCTGTGGCAGGGCTTGCGATGATGCCCGGATATGTTCTGACCGACGGATTCCGGGTTCCTGGACTGCCGGTTCCGTCGCTCCCGGTGATCGGCGGCGACGCGACTGCTGCATGTATCGCGGCGGCCAGTGTTCTCGCCAAGGTATCGCGAGACCGAGTGATGGTCGAGATGGACGCAGAAATCCCTGGTTACGGCTTCGCTGTACACAAGGGTTACAGCACCAGAGCTCATGCGGTAGCAATGTCGGAACTCGGACCGTGCTCCCAACACCGAATGTCCTACGCGAACGTCGTGGCCGCCGCGGCAGCCAGGACCGACGAAGTAGCGTCGGTCCTGGGCCGAATGGACTGCGATGAACGCAATGCGCGATGATTGAACTTCATGCCAGCCGACGGAGGATGAGAAGAAACCGATGAGTGCCGAGGATCTCGAAAAGTACGAAACCGAGATGGAGCTCTCGTTGTATCGGGAGTATCGGGACATCGTCGGTCAATTCAACTATGTGGTCGAGACGGAGCGCCGGTTCTATCTCGCCAACTCTGTCGAGCTCATTCCGCATAACGCGGACGGCGAGATCTATTTCGAACTGCGTATGTCCGATGCCTGGGTCTGGGATATGTACCGACCGGCACGTTTTGTCAAGCATGTTCGGGTGATCACGTTCAAGGACGTCAACATCGAGGAACTCGAAAAGACCGACCTGCGTTTGCCCGAGTAGGCCATTTCCCGTGTCGGTAACCCTGTGGCTGCTGTTGATTGCGGCCGGTACGTATCTCGTCGGCCGGCGACGCTCACGTAAGACACTTGTCATGTGTGCGCAATTGATCGGCGCAGCCGCGCTGTGCTTCGTACTCGGTCAGGTTTTGTGGTCGATTGTGCAGCAGTAGCTTTTCGGTACAGTGAATCGCACGCAATCGGTCGTCGAATAGTATGAGCGTCAATTCTACATCGATTGCAGGACAACGGGAATGGTTGCTCACTTCTTTAGTGAATGTCTCGAAATCGGCTGAATTTGCTCGATATGGAAGCTGAAACGTTGCTGTGGATTTGTGTCCAATGTTGGGAGAATGAGCCAAATGGTGGTAGAAACGGCTCTATAAGCACTTCCCCCGACTGTTAGAGGTTCGGACATGGCACGCAAGACACTCGTCCAAATGATCGATGATGTCGACGGTTCGGTCATCAAGGACGGACAGGGTGAGACCATCGAATTCAGTATCGGTGGCAACCAGTACAGCATCGACCTGAACCTGAAACATGCAAACGAACTGCACGAGCAGTTGGCATTCTGGATCGAGCATTCAGAGAAAGTATCGGGTCGTCGGGCACGTAAGACTTCATCGGCTTCCGCTCGTGGCAAGGCCGATCTGCAGGACATTCGCGCATGGGCTCGGGAAAATGGTTATGACGTGAGCGCACGCGGTCGAATCAGTCAGGACGTGCAAGCAGCGTACGAAGCAGCGCACTGAGTTCATCCCCGTAGAGATCTCATCCACGTAGCTGGACTTAGAGCAATGCCCCGACCGGGAAGGTCGGGGCATTGCTTTGTTTCTGGGTGCCTCCAGTGGTGCAGTGCCATGTAGTGCCATGCACACGGGTACGACACGTGGGCCGCCCGGTGAGTTCAATTTGAGTGGTAGTCCACAGGTGATTCGCTTGTACACAGGGTGATTCTCGAGCTGCGGGGATGCGAATCGGGGGTCCATCGTTGGCGCATCGTCGGTTGCGGGTTCGACAAATCGGCGAACCGACGACCGTGGGGGAGTGCGATGTCCAATTCTGACTTGGGGGCGCGCGGGGAGGCTTTGGCCGCTCTGCGCCTGGTCGATAGCGGAATGGAAATAGTCGAGAGAAATTGGCGTTGCCGGTACGGGGAACTCGATATAGTTGCGCGTGAGGGTGATGTTCTCGTCTTCGTCGAGGTGAAAACGCGTTCGGGGACCGGTTACGGAACACCGGCGGAGTCGGTGACATACGCGAAACAACAGCGGATACGTAAGCTCGCGCTCGCATGGCTGGATGACCGTGACAGCCCCTGGGTGAGACTACGTTTCGACGTGGTCGCCATCATGATGGCACGGGGTGCCGATCCGGTCGTGACACACTTGCGTGGGGTGTTCTGATGGCACTGGGTCGCGCTTTCTCGGTGGCCGTGTCCGGTGTGGATGGCCAAGTAGTGGAGATCGAAGCAGATATCGGTCGCGGATTGCCGGGAGTTCATTTAGTAGGACTCCCGGACACAGCGTTGAACGAGTCACGAGATCGAGTAAAAGCGGCCGTAACGAATTCTGGCAATAGCTGGCCGGATTCTCGGGTGATTCTGGCATTGTCCCCGGCTACTTTGCCGAAAGTCGGCTCCGTCTACGACCTCGGTCTTGCGTTGGCGGTTCTGGATGCAGCCAGACAGATCCCGCGGCGATCGCTCGAAAGGACCGTGTTCCTGGGCGAATTGGCATTGGACGGCAGACTTCGTCCGGTGCGCGGCGTTCTGCCGGGCGTGTTGGCTGTCAAACGTGCGAGGTGGTCACGAGTGGTGGTGCCGACGACGGCACTGGCAGAAGCAGGTCTTGTCGACGGTATCGAAGTGCTCGGAGCAGGTTCGTTGAAGGAAGTCGTCGAATGGCTGCGGGGGGAAGTCGAACTGAGTCGACCGATTCCCGGGCAATTCCGAGAAGAGGTGGCGTATCCGGATATGAGCGAGGTAGTGGGCCAGTCCGAGGCGAGGTGGGCATTGGAAGTCGCTGCGGCCGGTGCGCATCACGTCATGCTGACCGGCCCTCCGGGAATCGGCAAGACGATGTTGGCACAACGACTTCCAGGAATTCTCCCACCACTGACCGAGTCGGAGGCATTGGAGGTGACCGCAATTCATTCGGTTGCCGGGTTGTTGACGACAGAGCGGCCGTTGATTTCTTCGCCTCCTTTCATCGCGCCGCACCATTCGACGTCGGTGAGTGCGCTCGTCGGCGGGGGAACCGGAATGGCGAAACCAGGTGCAGTCAGCCGAGCGCATCGGGGAGTCCTATTTCTCGATGAATGTGCCGAGATGGGCCTGAAAGTGTTGGAGGCGTTGAGAACTCCATTGGAGGATGGTGAGATCAGGATTGCGCGACGCGATGGCGTGGCTCGGTATCCGGCACGTTTTCAATTGGTGTTGGCTGCGAATCCTTGCCCATGTGCACCGGCCAGAAATGCCGATTGTGTTTGTGCGCCGATGGTTCGGCGAAAGTACCTCGGCAAGCTGTCCGGTCCGCTTCTCGACCGCGTCGATCTGCGCATCGCCATGATGGGGGTTGCGACCGGTGCTTTGACGGACGAGCTCGGAGAGACCACCGAGCACGTGCGCGCCCGCGTCATCGCTGCACGCGAGCAGGCCGCCGAACGTTGGCGCGAATACGGGTGGCGGACGAACGCCGAGGTTCCTGGGCCGGCGCTGCGGCAGAAGTTCACGCTCTCGCGTGAAGCCTTGGTGCCGGTCGAGAGAGCGCTTCGTAATGGTTCGCTGACCGCCCGAGGTGCGGATCGTGCACTTCGTGTGTCCTGGACTTTGAACGATCTGGCTGGGGGAGACATGCCAGGCATCGGAGAGGTGGGAGCCGCTTTGGACTTTCGAGACAGGGGGACGAGGTGACCACGCACGATCCACGTCGCCTGGCCTGGGCGTACCTCTCGCGCGTTGCTCAGGGGCCGCATCGAGTACTTCGCGACTTCGCAGCCGAGGCAGGTCCCGAGGGCGCCGCCGATGCCGTCTCCCGTGGGGCCCTTGGTGAGCGACTACAGGTTCGCTCGCATATCGACACTGCACAAGCGGATCTCGATCTTGTTGCATCCCAGGGCGGTCGGCTCATCACCCCCGATGACGACGAGTGGCCGATGTGGCGACTTCTCGCGTTCGACGGCGCTGGGATGCCAGTAGGAAACGATCAATGTGCACCTTTGGCCTTGTGGGTTCTCGGTGCAGTTTCGGTTGCGGAGTTGACGGAACGAGCCGTATCGATCGTCGGTACGCGTGCCGCCACGTCGTACGGCGAGCATGTGACTGCCGAGATTGCCGGAGATCTGGCAATCGACGGGTGGACGATTTTATCGGGGGCGGCATTCGGGATCGATGCGGCCGCTCACCGAGCAGCATTGGGCGTGGGTGGTTCGACGGTGGCCGTACTCGCGTGCGGAATCGATCGAGCATATCCCTCGGGACATTCCCGCTTGCTTCACCGAATCGCCCAGACGGGGGCCGTCATCAGTGAGTACGCCCCCGGCACGACGCCGGCCAAACATCGCTTTCTCGCTCGCAATCGTTTGGTTGCAGGCCTCGGCTCGGCTGTGGTCATCGTGGAGGCCGGTTGGCGCAGCGGTGCACGCAACACAGCAGGGTGGGCTCGCAAACTCGGACGGCCGGTACTTGCGGTTCCGGGTCCGGTGACGTCGGCGGCATCGAAGGGGTGCCACCGAATGATTCGTGAAGGCGAAGCGTGTTTGGTTGCCGATGCCCACGACGTGGTCGCCGAAGCAGGAATGGCTGGGGAGACCGACGAGGGTAGACCCTCGATGTTTCGCGAGATCGATGCACTGTCCGAGTCGGCGCTGTTGGTGTACGAGGCGCTACCTGCGTCCGGAACGCTATCGCCGCGTGAACTTTCCGATGTGTCCTCGTTGCCTCTGGCTACTGTTCGATCGGTATTGCCTCTGTTGGAACTGGACGGGTTCGTGGCCAGTGACGAGACCGGGTGGTCCCGGGTGGCACGCACGTGAACAATCCGAGGAACTGCCGGAAACGGTAGGGTGTTAGGTAACACTTACTCTTCTAGGCAGTAAAACTATGTCAACAGCTCGGAAAGGCTGAAAAGTGGCACGACGCAAAACCGTCCTGACCGTCCTCCGTACGGAATCACTGACACCGCACATGCAACGGGTGTATCTCGGCGATCCAGGATTCGACGACTTCCAACCGGTCGATTTCACCGACTCGTACGTGAAGCTCGCCTTCGGCTCGGAGGACGAGGAAGTAAAGCGCACTTACACGGTCCGCTCCGTCGATGTCGATGCTCGCGAGATTGCGATCGATTTCGTCGTCCACGGTGACGAGGGCATTGCCGGACCTTGGGCGGCCAACGCGAAGGCAGGCGACCGCATCGGCCTGTATGGCCCCAACGGCGCTTACAAGCCGCGTCCAGAGGCGGATTGGCATCTCTTTGCCGGCGACGAATCTGCTATCCCCGCCATCTCCGCTGCGGTCGAGGCACTGCCGGAAGATGCGATTGCGAAGGTGTTCGTCGAGGTGTCGGACCGCAAGGACGAAATCTACATGGAGACGCTTGCGCTCGTGGACGTCACGTGGATTCACCGCGGGGCCGGTTCCGGCGAAGTCGGTGACGACAAGGCCGGGGACAACTCACCGCTGATCGAGGCCGTTCGAAACACCGAATGGCTACCGGGCCAGGCTCAGGTGTTCATTCATGGCGAAGCGCAGGCAGTGATGCACAATCTGCGTGGCTACGTGCGTAAGGACCGAGGTGTTCCTGCCGAGTGGGCCTCGATCTCCGGCTATTGGAGACGGGGGCGCACCGAGGAGACCTTCCGCGTGTGGAAGCGTGAGTTGGCCGAGGCCGAAGCGTGACCGCGAGCGATGGACGTCGCGTCTCGGCGGATAAACCAGTTGGGATGTCCGGCGCGGCTGGTTGCTCCCCTTCAGTGCAGCGGTAAGGCTGTGTGAATGGCCGACGACGAGCTCCCACCGACGTTGCGCGTACACCTCGAGGAGTATGCCGAGCATCTCGAAATCGGACGCAATCGATCGGTCAACACCGTGCGCGCATACGTGGCCGATGCAGAGTCGTTGCTCCGCCATCTCATCCGACGTAACGCGTCGGCAACGCTGGCCGACCTCGATCTGCGGGTACTCCGGTCCTGGCTGGCGGATCAGGCTCGGCACGGATCCGCTAGAACGTCGATGGCCAGACGAACGTCTTCGGCTCGCGCCTTCACCGCATGGCTCACTCGTAGTGCCCGCATGACCTCCGATCCAGCGCTGCGTTTGGCAACACCGGCGGTCCGGCGCTCACTGCCCTCGGTTCTCAAGCAGAGTCAAGCCTCCGAGGCGCTGACCCAGGCCCAAACCGGAGCGGCAGAGCTGGATCCACTTGCACTGCGAGATCGCCTGATAGTGGAAATGTTGTACGCCACCGGAATCCGAGTCGGCGAGCTGTGCGGACTCGATCTGGACGATATCGATACCGGTCGACGAGTGGTCCGAGTGATCGGAAAGGGTGACAAAGAGCGTTCGGCTCCATACGGAGTTCCGGCGGCGCATGCCCTCGAGGCTTGGTCGTTGCACGGGCGTCCGGCGCTGTTGAACGATCGTTCGGGGCGTGCGCTGCTGCTGGGTCGCAGAGGCGCACGTATAGATCCCCGCCAGGCCCGGACCGCTGTGCACGAGGTCGTGTCGGCGGTACCTGGTGCGCCCGACATCGGGCCGCATGGGTTGCGCCACTCCGCGGCCACCCACCTTCTCGAGGGCGGTGCCGACCTTCGGGTGGTGCAGGAGTTGCTCGGGCATGCATCCCTTGCAACCACTCAGATCTACACTCACGTGTCGGTGGAGCGATTGCGGGCGGTACACGACCAAGCGCATCCGCGAGCGTGAGCAACGCCAGTTACTGGCGAGTTTGGTAGCGTCGTGGCGAAACAAACCGCACGCAAAGTATTGTGTTGCGTAACTGCAGCTCAGTTCGAAAACTGCTGTGGAGTCCAAAGCTGAAGTCGAAATCCGGATACGGGGGGACCGTGGACCGCGAACAACCCCAAGGCGCCAGCGCCGCGTGGTCGATCCGTGCCCAGTCGAATTCTGGTCATCCTTTTCGATCGAACTCCTCGCCGATCGAGCCGGTGTGGACACAGGCATCGTCCGCTGACTCGGGTTCGAGCAGCGGCGAACCCGCGGCCGACGACCGGCAGGTACCTCCGTGGCAATCTGGTCGGTCGGCCGATCGCCAGTCGCCACCGCGCTACACCCCACCTTCGCAAGTAATTCCCGAGCCTGTTCGCAACGGCCGCGTCGATGACTGGACCCCACCGTGGTCGGGTCCTTCTGCCGCCCGTTCTCAGCAGGTTCAGAACCCCAGTGGATATCCGCCTGGTGAGCCGGCCTTCGGTGCAACACCGGGGCCGAATCAGCCTTTCGGAGCGCAGTACCAGCCGACCAGCCAGGATCTTGCTCCCGACACGCTTCTCAAGCGTCCGCGGCGCACTTCGTCGTCGGGCTGGCGCAAGGGTGTACATCGACTTACCGGTGGGGTGATCAATCCAGGTGAATCGACCGCGGAGGAGCGCTACCGCAACCAAGTGGAGCGCATAAGGCAACCGGTCCTGGGTGACTATCGCATCGCGTTTCTTTCGCTCAAAGGGGGTGTCGGCAAGACGACGACGACCCTGGGCCTCGGGTCTACTTTCGCGTCGCTGCGTGGTGATTGCGTCATCGCAGTCGATGCGAACCCCGATTTCGGAACTCTGGGTGAACGGGTTCCGCGTCAGACCTCGTCGACAGTGCGCGATCTACTGGCGGATGCTCCCAACATTCGACGCTATTCCGACATTCGTGCGCATACCTCTCAGGCGCCGAGTCGATTGGAAGTTCTTGCCGGAGAACGTGATCCTGCGGCATCGGAGATGTTCGGCGAAGAGGACTACCGTTCCGTCATCGATATGCTCCAGGTCTACTACAACTTGATCTTGACCGACTGCGGCACGGGCATCATGCACTCGGCGATGAACGGCGTGCTGCAACTGGCAAATGCACTCGTGCTCGTCTCCTCACCCGCTGTCGATGGCGCGCGTAGCGCAGCGGCCACGCTCGATTGGCTTCAGTTGCACGGTTATGGGCACCTGGTCGAGCGCACAGTGGTCGTGATCAGTTCGGTTCGGCCTGGTTCTTCCGCAATCGATATGAACTTGCTGACTCAGCATTTCTTGGAACGGTGCCGCGCAGTGCTCGTCGTACCGTTCGACGAGCATTTGGCAGAGGGGGCCGTGGTCGATCTGGACCTTCTTCGTCCGCAGACACGCTCCGCATTCGTCGAGCTTGCGGCGATGGTGGCTGATGACTTCCCGGCAGCATCCGGACGGCATTCGGGTCCGAGTTGGCGCTGATCCGGGTGCGGCCTGCTCACGCAGGTTTGCCTCTCGCATCGTGGGACCATTCGAATTCGGTTGTCGTCGAACCTCGTTCGAGCTAATTCGCGTGAAGAGGCTTGAGTCGAATCGGTGTGAAGTGGACCAGCGCCAACGGGTCGAGGTACTCCCGGCCTCGTCGCACACCCCAGTGCAGACACACTTCCCTGCAGCTGGGATGGCCTGGTTCGAGCGTGCCGACAACTTCTGAGGCTCTGACCCGCATTCCGGCGTGGACCGACGAGGTCACCGGTTCGTAGGTGGTGCGAAGTCCACCTGGGTGGTCGATCGAAACCACGGGTTTTCCTGCTATTCGGCCCGCGAATACGACTGTGCCAGGCCCTGCTGCGTGTACTGCTTGGTTGGAGCTCCCTGCCAGGTCGACGCCGCGATGGCCCGGGAGCCAGTCATGCTCGGGAGGGTCGAAAGCGGTGACCACTGCCGGTCGCGGCGACAACGGCCAGCGAAATGCTTGCGAAGGGGTCGGAGGGGAGGCCCCGGCCGGGGAGGCGTCGGCCAGGCCGACGGCGGCCGAGATGAGCGCGATCACGAGGGCTGCTGCCAGGACTTTCATGGTGTTCAGGATGTCGGTTCGAGCAATTGTCCAGGGTGCCGTTTGTCCGGCCTGTGGACGGAGTGAAGTTTTGTCCACATATCTCTTCGTCCCTTGACCTCCGCCCTGGTTATGAGCTGCGGCTTTCAGGCCGTACACTGTCGGAGCGACCTGTGTCCGCACGGGTCGACTTCGCGCGTCCGCGTCTTGAGGCAGCCATTTCGACAATGGAAGCCACATACCCGGTTGTCGACGGTCCCACTTTTTTTTCGAGTGGGTTCGGCAACCAGCGGTCGCCAGGGCAGGGGTCGAACGACACTCTGCGTCAACCGGCAAACGAAAGCGAGTTATTCAGCCATGGCTGTAGTAACTATGAGGCAGCTGCTCGACAGCGGCACACACTTCGGACATCAGACCCGTCGTTGGAACCCGAAGATGAAGCGTTTCATCTTCACCGACCGCAACGGCATTTACATCATTGACTTGCAGCAGACTCTGACCTTCATCGATCAGGCCTACGAGTTCGTCAAAGAGACCGTCGCCCACGGTGGCACGGTTCTGTTCGTCGGCACCAAGAAGCAGGCTCAGGAGTCCATCGCCGCTGAAGCAACTCGCGTGGGTATGCCCTACGTGAACCAGCGCTGGCTCGGTGGCATGCTCACCAACTTCCAGACGGTCCACAAGCGTCTCATCCGCCTCAAGGAGCTCGAGGCAATGGAGCAGACCGGTGGCTTCGAGGGACGCACCAAGAAGGAAATCCTCATGCTGACGCGTGAGATGACCAAGCTGGACCGCACTCTCGGCGGAATCCGTGACATGGCCAAGGTTCCTTCGGCCATCTGGATCGTCGACACCAACAAAGAGCACATCGCTGTCGGCGAGGCTCGCAAGCTGAAGATCCCGGTCATCGCGATCCTGGACACCAACTGCGACCCTGACGTCGTCGACTACCCGATCCCGGGCAACGACGATGCAATCCGCTCTGCAGCACTGCTGACCAAGGTCGTTGCATCTGCAGTGGCCGAGGGCGTACAGGCTCGGGCGGGTCTCAACACCGCTACCGATGCGAAGCCCGAGGTCGGTGCAGGCGAGCCACTCGCAGAGTGGGAGCTAGAGCAGCTTGCACAGGCTTCGCCCGCAGCGGCTGAGACGCAGGAAGCTGCAGCAGAGGCACCCGCTGCCGATGCTGACGCGCCTGCCGCTGAAGCACCTGCAGCAGAAACACCGGCCGCAGAAGCACCAGCAACACAGGCTTGATCGAGGGGTCCCGATAGGCGTGACCCACGCCTGTCGGGACCTTTTCTTCGGTATCCGAGAACTTTTACGCTCTGCCCACCCACAGCATTCGAGGAGGCTCGCTCAACATGGCGAACTACACCGCCGCTGACGTAAAGCGGCTCCGTGAGCTCACCGGCTCCGGAATGATGGACTGCAAGAACGCTCTAGCCGAGGCCGAGGGAGACTTCGACAAGGCCGTCGAGCAACTACGCATCAAGGGCGCCAAGGACGTCGGCAAGCGTGCCGAGCGGTCCACCGCCGAAGGTCTCGTCGTCGCCAAGGGCGGCGTGCTACTCGAGATCAACTCCGAGACCGACTTCGTGGCCAAGAACGAAGAGTTTCAGACATTCGCGAACTCGGTTGCTGCTGTTGCCGCTGAAGGCAAGCCTGCAGACGTCGAGGCATTGAAGGCACTGACGCTCGACGGCAAGACCGTCGACGCGGCGATGGGCGAGCTGTCGGCCAAGATCGGCGAGAAGCTCGAACTACGACGAGTTGCCTCGTTCGACGGCCCGGTTGCGATCTACCTGCACAAGCGCAGCGCGGATCTGCCGCCGGCTGTCGGCGTTCTCGTCGAATACACGGGTGAGGGCGAGGCCGCTGCTGAGGCTGCTCGCGGTGCTGCGATGCAGGTTGCCGCGCTCAAGGCCAAGTACGTCACGCGTGACGAGGTTCCTGAGGACATCCTCGCCTCCGAGCGTCGTATCGCCGAGGAAACCGCTCGCGAAGAGGGCAAGCCAGAGCAGGCACTCCCCAAGATCATCGAAGGCCGTGTCAACGGATTCTTCAAGGATGTCGTGCTCACCGAGCAGTCGTCGGTTCAGGATTCCAAGAAGTCCGTGAAGGCAATCCTCGACGAGGCCGGCGTCAAGATCACGCGCTTCGTTCGGTTTGAGGTCGGCGCAAGCTGATAGCGGATACCGAGCAGATTTTTTGAGGTTGCCGTTCGTTCGACTTCGGTCGAGCGGACGGCTTCTTTCATTTTGCTGCCGCGGCACCCCACCCCACGCCACGATGAGTCACGTGAGCCGGGTGTTTAGTCCGTGGCGGCCTCGATAAGGCAGGATATGGGTATTGGGTGCCTTTGGGGGCCCTTGATTCACCGTGCGCAATCGACCGGCGAGAACCGAGGAGAGTTATGACCGATCCCGCCACCGACAGGCCCGGATTCAAGCGAGTGATGCTCAAACTGGGTGGAGAGATGTTCGGAGGAGGCCAAGTAGGTCTCGACCCTGACGTCGTCACCAACGTTGCCGAGCAGATTGCCGAGGTCGTAGCCACCGGAGTTCAGGTCGCTGTCGTCATCGGCGGCGGCAACTTTTTTCGGGGTGCTGAACTGCAGCAGCGGGGAATGGACCGTTCCCGCTCCGACTACATGGGCATGCTCGGAACTGTGATGAACTGTCTTGCTTTGCAGGATTTTCTGGAAAAGCAGGGTGTGGCCACCCGTGTACAGACCGCGATAACGATGGGACAAGTCGCCGAGCCTTATCTGCCGCTGCGCGCGCGCCGCCATCTCGAGAAGGGCCGAGTAGTCATCTTCGGCGCGGGCATGGGTATGCCGTATTTTTCGACCGACACGACGGCGGCGCAACGTGCACTCGAGATCGGGGCCGAGGTGCTGCTGATGGCGAAGGCCGTCGACGGCGTCTATTCGGCCGACCCGCGGCTCGACCCTGACGCAACGATGTTCGAATCGATCACCCATCGTGAGGTCATCGAAAAAGGCTTACAGGTCGCCGACGCCACCGCCTTCAGTCTCTGCATGGACAATCAGATGCCGATCATGGTGTTCAACCTGCTCATCCAAGGGAATATCGCACGCGCTGTCGCTGGTGAGAAGATCGGAACACTGGTCACATCGTGATCGTTTCCGAGCACGTACTCGAACATGCTGGATCATCAGCAAAGACGATGGAGGTCAAGCCGTGATAGACGAAGCGCTTTTCGACGCCGAGGAAAAGATGGAAAAGGCGGTCACCGTTGCCCGCGACGATCTGTCTTCCATCCGAACCGGCAGGGCGAATCCGGGCATGTTCAACCGCATTGTGATCGAGTACTACGGTTCCCCGACGCCAATTACCCAGCTGGCAAGTGTCAGTGTCCCCGAGGCCCGGATGGTAGTGATCAAGCCGTACGAGCCTGCACAGCTCGGGCCGATCGAGACTGCGATACGCAACTCCGATCTCGGTGTGAACCCGACGAACGACGGCAACCTCATTCGTATCAGCATTCCGCAGCTGACCGAGGAGCGGCGCCGCGAGTTCGTCAAGCAGGCCAAGGGCAAGGGTGAAGACGCCAAGGTGTCGATCCGCAATGTGCGTCGAAAGACGATGGAAGAGCTCAAGCGTATTCAGAAAGATGGCGAGGCGGGCGAAGACGAGGTGCTACGGGCCGAGAACGAGCTCGACAAGACCACCTCGAAGTACACGGTGTCGATCGACGAATTGGTCAAGCGTAAAGAAGCGGACTTGATGGAGGTCTGATTCCCCCGGAAGAGTCGGACAATAAATGATGAAGCAAGGAGATGGCGTCGTGGTGGGATCGGAACGGCCACTGGGCTCTGCCGTACCCGACCCGTCGACGCCAGGGGAGTCGGCACCGAAGGCGATAGGGGTGTCGGTGCCGAAGGCGACGGGCAAAGCGGGTCGTAATCTGCCGGCCGCGATTGCGGTGGGCGGTGGCTTGGGTATCTCGCTGATTTTGATCATGGTGTTCGCGCCGTTGGTTTGGATCGGCGTTGTTGCAGTCGCGCTCGCTATCGCAACGTATGAGGTGGCGAGGCGTCTTCGTGAAGCCGGAGTGCTCGTTCCGCGGATTCCGTTGATCGTGGGTGGTCAAGCGATAATTTGGCTCGGCTGGCCCTGGGGAACCACCGGCGTGCTGAGCGCTACCGCAGGCACTGTTCTGGTGTGCATGGTCTGGCTGCTGCTGCAGCAGGGCCTCGGTTCGGCGCCGAAAAACTATCTTCGCGAACTTGCGGTCACCATCCTGGTGGCGTGTTGGCTGCCCCTGCTGGCATCCTTCGCGGTACTGATGGTTCTGCAGGATGACGGCGCAGGCCGCGTTCTGGTGTTTCTCATTGCCGTCGTGTGCTCGGATGTCGGCGGTTACGTCGCGGGAGTGCTGTTCGGTAAGCATCCTATGGCGCCCGCGATCAGTCCTAAGAAGTCGTGGGAAGGACTTGCTGGGTCACTTCTTTTCTGTGTCATCGGCAGCTTGCTCACTGTCACACTCATTCTCGATGCGAACTCGATGATCGGTGTTCTGCTCGGCGTGGTCCTCGTGGTGACCGGAACGCTGGGCGATCTCATCGAATCTCAGGTCAAGCGAGATCTTCGGATCAAGGACATGGGGACCTTGCTGCCGGGCCACGGCGGCATCATGGATCGCCTCGACTCGCTTCTGCCGTCGGCGTTCGTCGCGTGGTTGATCTTCACAGTCCTTCTCTGACATACCGATGATGCCTCCGAAGTTTCGCTCGATTCCGAGCCCCAACATCTGGCATTGGCCCGAGGTCTACGAGTCGGAGAATCGTGCTCAGGATGTCGACGGGCGTATAGCTGCGGAACTGCAGAGGATCGCGCCCTGGGACGGCCGGACCATCGTCGATGTGGGATGTGGCACCGGTTTCCATCTGCCGCTGTTCGCCTCGCGTGCTCACCGAGTCGTGGGTGTCGAGCCGCATGGCCCTCTGGTGGATGCGGCGCGGACCCGAGTTCTCGGGCTGGAGAACGTAGAGGTCGTGTCGGGCAGTGCCGAGGCGTTGCCGCTCGCTGACGCGTCGGCGGATATCGTGCACGCGCGTACAGCTTATTTCTTCGGGCCCGGATGCGGCCGCGGTGTGTCGGAAGCGATGCGTGTGCTCCGGCCTGGCGGAACGCTCGTCGTGGTGGACCTCGACCTCGGGGCATCGCCCTACGGTGACTGGATGCGGGCGGACCTACCGAATTACGATTGTGCGGCCGTCGAATCGTTCTTCGCAGCCCAGGGTTTCGATCTGACCCGGGTAGATACTCGCTGGGAGTTCGCTGATCGGGCGACCCTGGATGCGGTACTGGGTATCGAATTCACGGCACGCACAGCGGCCAGGGCTGCTCGGAGCATCCCCGGCCTGAGTATCGATGTGCGATATCGAGTTCACTCCCGACCCAAGCCTGTTGGACTCGAACTGATTTAAGCGGGGTTGTTCTCGGCCGTGATGCCGAAGATTCCTGCTGCTTCGCGAATTTTGAGTGCCTTGGCAAGGCGCGGCAGGTCGCTGCCGTCCTTCACGTGCACGCCATCGATGCCCAGCATGTCGATGACCTCGTCGGCCCAGGTGACATCTCCTGGGGCTGGAGCGAGCACGCGGTTGACGACGGGGGCCTGCTCCGCGTGCATACACAGCTTTCCGGTCATGCCCATCGAGACGGTCAGGGCCGAATCGCGAGCCAGGATACTGTCGTTGGCGGTCAGCGTCGGGCCGTCGATGGGTCCGGGAAGGCGTGCAGCGCGACTCGACACCACCAGCCGTGAGCGTGGGTACGCCATGGCGAGCGGTTCGTCGCTCATCCCGGTGTCGCGACGGAAGTCGCCGCTGCCGAAGGCCAGTCGGAAAGTGGACTGCGCGCGAGCGATCTCGGGCGTCGCCTCGAGGCCGACTGCAGATTCCACCAGAGCAAGTATGCGTGTCCCAGCTGTTACTCGTGCGGCCGTGGCATCGACCTGGCCGCCGCTCTCGGTCTTCGCGAGCATGATGCCTGCCAAGCCGCGAAGGCCGGAGAGTGCTTCGAGGTCGTCTGCCCAGAACGGCGTGGTCGCGTCGTTTATGCGTACCCAAGCCGAATTGCCCGCTTCGAGCCACGCGACGACGGCGTCGCGTGCCGCAGGCTTTGCATGCGGTGCCACAGCGTCCTCGATGTCGAGAATCACCGCGTCCACCTCCGATGCGGCTGCGGTCGCGAATGCCTCGGGCTGGGTAGCGGGTACCAGCAACCACGAGCGTGCTCGTTCCGGTGCTACGCCAAATGTCACTGGGGTCTCCATGAAAGTGGTCACGTCGGGCTCCTTGCGGTGAGATCGGGCACGACCGACATTATCGATTCAGTACGGCGTTGCCATGTTCTGTGCATTCTGTTCACCGCGGGTTACTTTACTTGCGTTTCGCTGCACGCCTGACCTCGAGGATGCGAACCCCTCCCACGAGAGCCATGACCAAGGCCACGCGAGGGCCGAAGGAGGCAGACCGACGCCGAGCGGTAAGTCGAGCGGCCGGGCGAAGATGTTGCCAGGTACCGAGTCCAGGTTCTGCAGGATGAAGATCGGCGGCATTATCAGGATGAGGGCGCCCACGACCAGCCCGGTCCAGCTAGCAGCCGCTTTGGTATGCGCAACATCGTCCGGTGAGGTCCCCGTCGGCGGGCAGGTGTCGCGAACCGCTTCTGGGTCGGGTGCGCTGTGGGAGAGGTCTCGCCGAGAGTCGTGGGGACGGCTCCCTTGTCTGTGAACTTGTCTGCGAACGTTCCGTCGGTGCCGTCGCCTCTGGGTGTGGACTTTGTGAGATTCGTTCGCCCACGGGTTGTCGAATGCGTCCAGCTGCTGCCGTTCGGTTACCCCTCGCTGTGGGGCTGGAAACTGCGCGCTGAATAGGAGAGAAGTGCCCAGTAGTGGGACACTGGATTTATTATGAGTGATTCTGCTATGACCGCCGACGAATCCACAGCCGAGAGCGCCCGCCCGCGGACGAGGCCGACACTGCCGCTGGTGTTCGCGGATCGCCGTCGCGGCATGCCGTCACGACACCTCGCTGACCTGGATCGCGAAGGATTGAAATCGGCAGTCAAGGATCTCGGGTTGCCTGCCTTTCGTGCCGACCAACTTGCACGCCACTACTACGGCAGGCTCGAAGCGGATACGACCAAAATGACGGACCTTCCTGCAGCGATCCGGGAAAAGGTCGGAGCAGATCTGTTTCCGCCACTGCTGACGGCAATCAAGCACTTGTCGTGTGACGACGGCGACACCCGGAAGACGCTGTGGAAGGCCAATGACGGCACGCTGCTCGAGAGCGTCCTGATGCGGTACCCGGATCGGGCGACGCTATGCATCTCGAGTCAGGCCGGTTGCGGGATGGCCTGCCCGTTTTGCGCAACCGGGCAGGCTGGACTCGATCGCAACCTCTCCACTGCCGAGATCGTCGACCAGGTTCGATCGGCAGCGGCGGATCTACGTGACGGCGCCGTGCCCGGAGGCGAAGGCCGCCTGTCGAACGTCGTGTTCATGGGGATGGGTGAGCCTTTGGCCAACTACAAGCGCGTCGTCTCCGCTGTGCGCAAGATCGTCTCGCCTGCGCCCGATGGGCTCGGCCTGTCGCAGCGGTCGGTGACTGTATCGACCGTTGGTCTGGCACCTGCTATTCGCAAACTCGCCGACGAGGGCTTGTCCGTCACGCTTGCAGTATCGCTGCATACTCCGGACGACGAGTTGCGGGACACCCTCGTGCCCGTGAACAACCGGTGGTCGGTGGCCGAAGTGCTGTCGGCGGCGAGATACTACGCGGATCAGACCGGTCGTCGAGTGTCGATCGAGTACGCGATGATCAGAGATGTGAACGATCAGCCGTGGCGCGCGGACCTGCTGGGCAAGAAACTGCACAAGGCTCTCGGATCGAGAGTGCATGTCAATCTCATTCCGCTCAACCCGACCCCGGGCAGCGAGTGGGATGCCAGCCCGAAGCCCGTCGAACGTGAATTCGTGAGAAGAGTTATTGCGCAAGGTGTTTCGTGCACCGTCCGTGATACTCGCGGTCAGGAGATCGCTGCCGCTTGCGGTCAGCTCGCCGCTGAGAACTGACTAGTAGCGCAAAAAAGAACCCGATAGCTGCGCCGAGCAGCTATCGGGTTCTTTTGGTTCTGCGTGCTATCGCGGCTTCCGGCGAACGACGATGTCGCGAACTACGATGCCGACGAGCGCAATGGCAAAGCCGATGAGGTACAGGTCTTCGATCTCGCCTGTGTGGTTTCCGTGGATCATGAGCAGCAGGAAGACCGCGACGCCGATCGCGGCGATCCGCATCGCCTTGTTCGACTCGCCGCTCCAGCCCCAATTGGCCGAGGGCACCTCGGCTATGTCCTCATGGGTGTACTCGACCGGGTCGTACGAAGCGGGGTCCAGTTCGGTTTGTGCCACCGGTCGATCCTCTCGGGTCAGGGTGCAGCCGAAAGTCCGGCATGCGTGTGCGCACCTAGTTTGGCATACGACCGGCAGTAGTAGCGAGTAGGGGCGCGAGTAGCTGACGCGGTGAAGAAGTCATGCTGCGTACGTGCGCAACGCGGCCAGGTACCTGTCGGTGAAGAGTTTCTGGACCCATCTTCCGACAGGTCCGCCGAGTGCAGTGAACCAGCGACCGGGTCGTGAGAACGCGCGGATGTGCGCGAAGACGGCGTCGTTCGTGGGATCGAATTCGACGGCGAAGCACTCCTCGCCCTGCTCCGGGTGCCCAGGCAGGGTGCCGTATGCGAAACCCCGTCGATCGGGAGAGTCGATGAGGTAAACGACGCGGCAGGGAATCCGAATCCGACCCAGCGTCAGCACGACGACGGTGTCCGCCTCGGCTGTCGGGGTCGACGCGTCGACCCCGAGTCCCGACTTTCGATGCATCTGCCATCCCGACAGGGCGTCGGCTGCTGCTTCGAATGCGTCGCGTCCGGTGCCGATGTGTACTCGACGATCGAGATGGTGGTAGCCGGCGGGCATCCGGCCCTTGGTGCCGCCGATCTCGGGATAGGTGAGCTCCATGAGAGCCCAGCGTGCCACGGATGGCGGCCGCACAGGTGACTCTCAGAGTCGATCAGGAACAATGAACGAGTGCCCGAGCATCGAACACCTCCAGTATCGCGTCCTGTCCGGGTGTTGCTCCTGGGCAGCACCGGTTCCATCGGAACCCAAGCCCTCGAGGTGATCGCTGCCAATCCCGAATTGTTCGAGGTGGTCGGGCTCGCTGCAGGCGGTCGCAATATAGACCTGCTCGGACGTCAGATCCGCGATACCGGTGTCTCTTTCGTCGCGGTCGCAGACCCGAATGCGGGTGCCGAATTGGAACTGGCGAACGTCCTTACCGGCGATCGGGCCGTCACCGAACTCGTGGAGTCGGTCGAGGCGGACGTCGTGTTGAACGCTTTGGTGGGCTCGCGAGGGCTGGAGCCGACACTCGCGGCGTTGAAATCCGGAGCGACGCTGGCCCTGGCGAACAAGGAATCGTTGGTCGCGGGCGGGGAGCTCGTCCTCAGGGCTGCGGCTCCCGGGCAGATAGTCCCAGTGGACTCCGAACATTCTGCTCTTGCGCAGTGCCTTAGAAGTGGCCGAGCCGAGGAGGTGGAGCGCCTGGTGTTGACTGCGTCGGGCGGCCCGTTCCGCGGTTGGTCGGAGGCGGAGTTGAAATCCGTCACTCCCGAGCAGGCAGCGGCGCATCCGACCTGGTCGATGGGGCAGATGAATACGCTGAACTCCGCGACGATGGTGAACAAGGGGCTCGAACTGATCGAGACCCATCTGCTGTTCGGTATCCCATACGAGCGGATCGACGTCACGGTTCATCGGCAGTCGATCGTGCATTCGATGGTCACCTTCTTCGATGGATCGACGATCGCGCAGGCGAGCCCGCCCGACATGCGTCTGCCGATCGCGCTCGCATTGGGATGGCCGAACCGGGTGGCGAATGCTGCCCGCCCGCTCGATTTCACAACCGCGTTTTCCTGGGATTTCGAACCGCTCGACGATCGAGTGTTTCCGGCTGTCCAACTGGCGCGTGAGGCGGGGATTCTCGGGGGCTGCATGACGGCGGTCTACAACGCCGCGAACGAGGTCGCCGCTGAGGCGTTCCTCGCCGGCCGTATCGAATTCCCACGGATCGTCGACACCGTCAAGGAGGTCCTCGGGGCAGGCAGCAGCGAGTGGACTGCCACTCCCACTACCGTGGACGAGGTACTCGAAGCCGATTCCTGGGCTCGTCTTCAGGCCCGCGCACTCTTGAATCAGAAGGAATAAACGTAGATGGTGTTCGCATTCGGCGTCATTCTGTTCGCCCTGGGAATCACGGTGTCCATCGCCCTGCACGAGGCCGGCCACATGTTGACCGCCCGCGCTACGGGCATGAAGGTTCGACGCTTCTTCATCGGCTTCGGTCCGAAGGTGTTCTCTTTTCGGCGGGGTGAGACGGAGTACGGACTCAAGGCGATACCGGCAGGCGGTTTCTGTGACATCGCCGGGATGACCGCGATCGACGAGCTCGCGCCCGACGAGGTCGAGCGTGCGATGTATCGGCAGAAGACGTGGAAGCGTCTCGTCGTCATGCTCGGCGGAATAGCGATGAACTTCGTTCTCGGTTTCCTGCTCATCTTCACGCTCGCTGTGGGCTGGGGACTGCCGAATCTCAATCAGCCGAGCGACGCGATGGTGGGCGAGATGCCCTGTGTGACCGCGACCCAGAACGAAGATCTCACTTACCCGGAGTGCAGTGGACCCAGTCCGGCCTCTTCAGCGGGTATTCGTGAAGGTGACGTCATCGTTTCGGTGAACGGCACTCCGACTGCAGACTTCTCCGATGTCGTCGCAGCCACGCAGCCTCTATCCGGAACCGCAGACTTCGTCGTGGAACGTGATGGGCGTGAGCTGACGTTTCCGGTACAGATCCAGCAAGTCCAGCGTTGGGTACGCGACGGCACCGAGACCGGGCGTAAGTCGACAACCGTGGGCGCGGTGGGCCTTCAACTCGCATACTTCTATCCGACCCAGTACAACCCGCTCGCGGCGATACCTGCTTCGTTCGCGTTCACCGGCGACATGTTCGTCGAGACTGCACACCGGCTGGTGCAGATGCCGAGCAAGGTCGCGGACTTGTGGACCTCGGTCACCGGAGGGGTCAGAGACCCGGAAACACCGATCAGTGTGGTCGGGGCCAGCGTGATCGGTGGGCAACTGGTGGAGAGGTCGTTGTGGCCGGTATTCGTACTGCTGCTCGCGAGCCTGAACTTCTTCCTCGGCATTTTCAACCTGCTGCCGCTGCTCCCTCTCGACGGTGGACACATGGCCGTCACCATCTACGAGCGGATCCGCAATTTCTTCCGCAGGCGTCGTGGTCTGCCGAATGGTGGACCTGTCGACTACATGAAGTTGATGCCCGTCACGTATGTGGTGATCGTGATCGGTGGCGCGTACATGTTGCTCACTCTCACGGCGGACATCGTGAACCCGATCCGATTGTTCTAGATACACTCGTGCTCATAGCTAGGGAAGAAGGCAACGAAGTGACTGTGTCAGTCGGATTGGGAATGCCGGCGCCGCCGGTTCCCGTACTCGCTCCTCGACGTAAGACTCGTCAACTGCAGGTCGGCACCGTCGGTGTCGGCAGTGACCACCCGATCTCGGTGCAGTCGATGACCACAACCAAGACCCACGACATCAACGCCACACTGCAGCAGATCGCAGAGTTGACGGCGTCGGGATGCGACATCGTTCGCGTGGCATGCCCCACACAAGAGGATGCCGACGCGCTGTCCATCATTGCCCGGAAGAGCCAGATACCGGTCATTGCCGATATCCACTTCCAACCCAAGTACATCTTTGCGGCGATCGATGCCGGTTGCGCAGCCGTTCGTGTGAACCCCGGCAACATCAAGGAGTTCGACGGGCGTGTCAAAGAGGTCGCGAAGGCAGCCCGCGAGGCCAACATTCCCATCCGGATCGGCGTCAATGCTGGATCGCTCGACAAACGGATGATGGACAAGTACGGCAAGGCCACACCCGAGGCGCTCGTCGAATCGGCGTTGTGGGAAGCCGGACTGTTCGAGGAGCACGGCTTCGGAGACATCAAGATCTCGGTCAAGCACAACGATCCCGTCGTCATGGTCGCTGCCTACGAACAACTTGCTGCGCAGTGCGACTATCCGCTGCACCTCGGAGTGACAGAAGCCGGACCCGCATTCCAGGGCACCATCAAATCTGCGGTGGCGTTCGGGGCGTTGCTCTCTCGTGGGATCGGCGACACGATTCGAGTGTCGCTCTCCGCGCCACCGGCCGAGGAAATCAAGGTCGGAAACAAGATTCTTCAGTCGCTCAACCTCCGCCCACGCAAGCTGGAGATTGTCTCCTGCCCGTCGTGCGGCCGCGCTCAGGTAGACGTATACAAGCTCGCCGACGAGGTCACCGCCGGGCTCGACGGCATGGAGATCCCACTTCGGGTTGCGGTCATGGGGTGCGTGGTGAACGGACCCGGTGAAGCTCGGGATGCAGATATCGGCGTGGCGTCCGGCAACGGCAAAGGGCAGATCTTCGTCAAGGGCAAGGTCATCAAAACGGTTCCCGAAGCTCAGATCGTCGAGACCTTGATCGAGGAAGCAATGCGCATCGCCGAAGAATTCGAAGATGATGAGGGTGCGGATGCAGGCACCCCTGTCGTGACGGTCAGCTGATTGTCACACTTCTGCACGTAAGTCTGGCAATCTGGTCTTCTATGTCAGTGGATGCGTTGGTCGAGGAGGTGGCGTAAGTGCTCAAACTCCTGGGCGCGAAGCCACTGAGTGGGAAGGACACGGCGCAAGTTCTCCGTGTCCTCGACGCCGACCCGGTTGCCTCGTGCATGATCGCCGCGCGAGTGCAGGATTCGGGGCTCGACCCGCGATCGTTCCACGGCGAGATGTGGAGTCGAGGTGGCCCGGACGAGTCCTTGTGTTTCTACGGTGCCAATCTCGTTCCACTTCTGGGTTCGGTCGATGATCTGCGATCGTTCGCCGACCGTGCCTGTCGTGGTCCGCGAATGTGCTCTTCGCTTGTCGGCCGCGCTGAACTGACGTTGCCGCTATGGGAGATGCTCGAACCCGACTGGGGTGCCCCGCGCGAGTTGCGCAGCGAGCAACCATTGCTGGCGACATCGACGTATTCCGTATTTCCGCCCGACCCACTGGTCAGACTTGTGCACGCGGACGAACTCGACGTCTACCTCAGTGCGGCCGTCGCTATGTTCATCGAGGAAGTCGGTGTCGATCCACAGGCAAACGACGGTGGTAGGGGTTATCGCCGTCGGATCGCCAGTCTCATCGCCGCTGGCCGAGCCTGGGCGCGATTCGAGGACGGACAAGTCATCTACAAGGCCGAAGTCGGATCGCAGTCCGCATCGGTCGGTCAGATTCAAGGTGTGTGGGTGCACCCGCTCTACCGTGGGCAGGGCCTCGGATCGGCGGGTACGGCCACCGTCGTCGACTCCGTGGTGCGCAGCGGTCGTATCGCCAGCCTGTACGTCAACAGCTTCAATTGGCCCGCGCGCCGCGCGTACAGCCGTATCGGCCTCGAGCAGGTCGCCACGTTCACCACAGTCCTTCTGGACTAGAGCGCGATTCGCTACGCTCGCGCGCGCTCTCGCCGAACTACGATGAGCGCGATGAGGTTCTCGGATATGCGGCGCGTTCGACGACCCGCGGTGGCAGCACTGGTGTGTGTCTTCGTCGTCGGAACTGCCGTTGGGTGTACCCCCGCACCGGATGGTCCCGAACCTGCAGCTCAGGAATTTCTGGCGGCCTTCGCTTCGAACGACATCGAAGCGGCCTCGGCGAAGACCGATCTTCCCGAATCGGCGGCAGAAGCGTTGGCCGATACCTGGCAGAACCTGCAAGCCGAATCCATGGATGCCCGTACGACTTCGGTGCGCGTCGATGGTGACACAGCGCTGGTCGGCTACACCTACCAATGGCACCTTCCCAAGGACCGAGTCTGGTCCTACGACGGAGAACTGCAAATGGGCCGCGCCGACGGCAATTGGGGAGTGCGGTGGACGTCGACCGATATTCACCCGGGGCTCGGTGACACCCAGACCATGGAATTGCGCTCGACGTCGCCACCGCGGGCACGCGTCAACGAGAGGTCGGGGTCGGACGTCCTGGTGCCCGGTGTGGTGCACCGCGTCAAGGTGAACGCTGAAGAATCCGGCAACATCGTTTCGTCCGCGACCGGGTTGGCATCCATTCTCGCGCCGTTCGATTCGAGTATCTCGGCGCAAAGCATCGTAGAGTCGGCGACATCGACCAAGGGCGACTATCCAGTTGCCCTGCTCCGCGCCGAGGACTACGAGACCGTCTCGGCGTCGCTGGCAGCACTTCCGGGAGTGACCGTCTCCGGCGAGTCCGATCTGCTCACGACCGATCCGACGTTCGCCCCCGATTTGATCTCTCAGGTGAAGAAAACCGTCATCGACGAGGTCGACGGTAAAGCCGGGTGGAGCGTGGTCACGGTGAACCGGAACGGGGTCGACGTCGACGTACTGACCGACACTCCTTCGCAACCCGCGCCCTCGGTGTCCATCAGCCTCGATCGCAACATTCAGGTGGCAGCACAGAATGCGGTGAACGCGCGGATCGAACAAGCCATGATGGTGGTAATTCAGCCGTCCACGGGGGCGATTCTTGCAGTTGCCCAGAACAAGGAAGCCGATCGCGACGGTCCTGTTGCATCCGCCGGGCTTTACCCGCCCGGGTCAACCTTCAAAATCATCACAGCCGGCGCTGCCATATCGTCGGGACTCGCGACGCCGGACACGACGGTGCCGTGCCCGGGGCGCATCGAGATCGGCGAACGCAGCATCCCGAACTACAACGAATTCGCACTCGGGAACGTATCGATGGGAACCGCGTTCACTCGCTCCTGCAATACGTCCTTCGCCAAGCTCGCCAGCGAAATGGAACCTGACGCGCTCACCGTGGCAGCGTCACAGTTCGGAGTCGGTCCGGACTACGACGTCGTGGGATTGCCTACCGATTCCGGGTCGGTGCCACCGGCCGAAGAATTGGTCCAGCGCACCGAGGACGGATTCGGTCAAGGCAAGGTCGTGGTCTCGACGTTCGGAATGGCGCTTGCGGCTGCCACCGTGGCGCACGGATCGACGCCGGAACCGAATCTGATCGTGGGCCGGGAAACCCGGATCGAGGGCGACCATCCACCGATTTCGCCGCTGATGGTCGACGGGCTTCGAGGGATGATGCGCTCGGTCGTCACCAGTGGTACCGCCGAGCGGATCGCCGATCAAGGCGAGGTGTACGGCAAGACGGGGGAGGCCGAGGTCGAGGGCGGTTCGCACGCGTGGTTCGTCGGTTACCGAGGTGACCTGGCATTCGCGACCCTCGTCGTTCGCGGCGGAAGCTCCGACAACGCGGTGGCGGTCACCAGGGAAATGTTCGAGCAGTTGCCCCTCGACTACTAGGGGGGACTACTAGGGGCGACTACTAGGGGGAACTACTAGGGGAACTACTAGGGCAGTAACCCGCGGCGCCGCGCGGTGACCACTGCTTCATGTCTGGTCCTGGCGCCCGTCTTGTTCATGGCGGTGCGAAGGTACGACTTGACTGTCTCCGGACCGAGTGACAACCGCTGCGCTGTCTCGGCATTGGTGCATCCGAGGGCGATCTGGGCCAGGACGTCGATCTCGCGAACCGAGAGTCGGACCTCGGTGTCGGGCTGCTGGTCCGTCGATCGAAGCGACTCCGCCATTCGGTCCGACAGCATTCTCAGCTCGGCGCGAGTAGACGCATCGGACGTCGTACTCGCGAGCGTTCTCAGTTCCGCGTAGATGTCGCGCAATTCCGCGGTGGCCGCCGAGTGCCCGGTGAAACCGGCTTGCGCGCCGGCACTGGAATCGAGCAATCTGAGGCGAATATCCACCTCGTCTCGGATGGCGATCTCGTGACTCAGCCGTCGAGATGCCTTCACCATCATCTCGGCAATTCGGTCGCCGATGGGGCCGCGTTCGCGGACAGCTGCGTACATGACTGCGCGTGAGGCGCCTGCGACGACGACCGGAACAGCGAGGATGGAGCGCAGGCCCTCGCCGAGAACGGGTCGGTCGTAGTCGTGCGTGATGTACTGCGAGCTTCCGTAGTCACTGACAGCCGCAGGTTGTTGCTGGTCGAGGACGCGACCGCCGAGGCCGGATCTACTCGGGATCAACAGTCCATCCAGTCCCTTGGTACGGGTGCCGTGGAATTCGCTCAGATACAAGGTGTTGCCGGCGGACACTTCACCGCCGAACACCACCGGCACTCCGGACGATGCCACGATTTGCCGCAGTTCTGCGCGAAGCGCATCACCGTCTCGCGGGCGCAGCACGTCGGTGGTCGGCATGGTCACCTCTTTCGCAAAACATCAGTTCCTTTTCCGAACTTCAGTGATCTGAATCATAGATGGCGCATCGAGGTCGGTACATGCGCGGTCGGTCCGGGGACCGACTACACATACGCCGATGTACAGCGCATACGCTGAGGCCATGTCTGTGAAAGCCGAGAGCAAGCCACGTCAGCCACTCGTGCCAGGCGTCGTGTCGCCCACACTGCCCGTGCCGAATTCGATCGAACGCCCCGAGTATGCCTGGAAGCCGACGGCGAACGAGGGCAACGAACCTTGGGTTCAGACATCCGAGGTCATCGAAAAGATGCGTGTTGCCAGCAAGATCGCTGCGCGGGCACTGCAAGAGGCGGGCAAGGCGGTAGCGCCCGGGGTCACGACCGACGAGCTCGACCGGATCGCTCACGAGTACATGATCGACCACGGTGCCTACCCGTCGACGTTGGGTTACAAGGGTTTTCCCAAGTCGTGCTGCACCTCTCTCAATGAGGTCATCTGCCACGGTATCCCCGACTCGACGGTGATTCAGGACGGCGACATCGTGAATATCGATGTCACGGCATATATCGACGGAGTGCACGGCGATACCAACGCGACCTTCCTCGCCGGCAATGTGTCGGAGGAGGCACGCCTGCTGGTGGAGCGGACTCATGAGGCGACGATGCGGGCAATCAAAGCAGTCAAGCCGGGTCGGGCGCTCAATGTGATCGGCCGAGTCATCGAGTCGTACGCGCACCGTTTCGGATATGGCGTCGTGGAGGACTTCACCGGCCACGGCATCGGCACCACGTTCCACAGCGGCCTCGTCGTTCTGCACTACGACCAGCCGTCGGTCGAGACGATCATCGAGCCCGGGATGACCTTCACCATCGAGCCGATGATCAATCTCGGTGGGATTAACGCCGAAATGTGGGACGACGGCTGGACGGTGGTCACCCACGACCGGAAGTGGACTGCGCAGTTCGAGCACACCTTGGTGGTCACCGAGACCGGTAGTGAGATCCTCACGCTGCCGTGAGTGGAGCCTGCGGAATGAACCGATTGCCGTGAGTGGAGCCTGCGGAATGAGCCGACTGCTGTGAGTGGAGCGGGGCGCGGCGGCGCGTTGTTGGTGGCTGGGACGACGTCGGATGCGGGTAAGAGTGTTCTCGTCGCCGGTTTGTGCCGGTTGTTGGCACGCAGAGGTATGTCGGTTGCACCGTTCAAGGCACAGAACATGTCGAATAACTCTGTGGTGACGCTGGACGGTGGAGAGATCGGGCGGGCGCAGGCGTTTCAGGCGCGTGCCTGTGGTCTGGAACCTAGTGTGCGTTTCAATCCGGTATTGCTGAAGCCGGGGAGCGATCGGACGTCGCAATTGGTGGTTCGGGGTCGCGCTGTCGCGAATGTATCGGCGTCGAGTTACGTCGAGCATCGTCAGTCGCTTCGTGCTGTGGTCGCTGCCGAGTTGGATTCGCTTCGCAGGGATTTCGATTTCGTGATCTGTGAGGGGGCTGGATCTCCGGCGGAAATCAATCTGCGCGAGACGGATCTCGCGAACATGGGGTTGGCGACGGCTGCACGGCTTCCGGTCATAGTGGTGGGGGATATCGACCGTGGGGGAGTGTTGGCCCACCTCTACGGCACGGTGGCGATACTCGACGAGGCTGATCAGGCGTTGATCGCAGGCTTCGTGATCAACAAGTTTCGCGGCGATCCGTCGTTGCTGGCCCCTGGACTCGTCCAGCTCGAAACTTTGACGGGTAGGCCCACTTATGGGGTGGTTCCCTACGCAGACGATCTATGGATGGATGCCGAGGACTCGCTCGGTGTCGTCGCGGACGCCCCGGTGGGTAGGCCACGTCCGCCAGTGGGGGCGCGGTGGTTGCGTGTCGCTGCCGTGCGGCTACCTCGGATTTCCAACACGACTGATGTCGAGGCACTCGCGTGCGAGCCTGGGGTTTCGGTCAACTGGGTGACCGAGCCGTCGCGATTGACCGACGCCGATCTGGTCATCGTTCCCGGCAGCAAAGCGACACTGTCGGATTTGCAGTGGTTGCGGAAAACTGGCTTGGCCGAGGCCATCAGCGACCGGGTGGAGGCTGGACGTCCGGTTCTCGGAATTTGTGGCGGCTATCAGATGCTCGGTCGAACGATTACGGATGGAATCGAATCCGCGGATGTTCGGGCTTCGGGACTTGGATTACTCGATCTCGATATCGAGTTCGAGAGCGACAAGGTTCTTGCGGGCGTGGACGGGGAATCACCGTTTTTCGGCGTCGGTGATGTCACGGGTTACGAGATTCATCACGGACGCGTCGCGCACAGTGGCGATACGCCACTGTTTCGATATCGTGACGGCCGACCGGAGGGGAGTGTGCGGGAGGCCGTCATGGGTACGCACTGGCACGGTGTGCTCGAATCCGATTGCTTCCGTAGAGAAGTCCTCCGATGGGCGGCCGCTCGTGCTGGACGCAATGATTTTGTCGTAGCAGCGGACACTTCGGTGGCTGGGTTGCGTGAGGAGCAACTCGACCTGTTGGCGGATCTGGTCGAGAACAACGTCGACGTCGACGCCGTGATGACCGTGATCGAACGCGGCGTCGACGCGAACTAGCAGCGCGAGATCTATGCGGTCGCTCGGCGGAGTCCGGCCCACCCTGCAAGCCCGAGGATTGCGGTCAGCGCCAGTGGAATGACGACCAGGAGCAGAATTCGGGGCGTGTCGACGAAGAAGTCGCCGACCTCGGGCCACCACCGCTGCCAGGTGACCACAATTGCGCCTCCTCCGAGGAGAACGATCGAGGCCAGGCCGAGCCCGAAGATCCCGGTGACACGATATCGCTGGTAGACGACACCGACCACAAGCCCGATCGCAGCGACGAGCAACACAGTGGTGAAGATGCCGAGCCATTGCAGAGCCGGATCGTCCGTCGCATAGCGGAAGATTCCGAACATTCGGAGTTTGATCCCGAAGCCTCCTGTCGCCGCTTCGATGATCGAGAGAACGTACACCAGCGTTGCCAGAACTGCTGATTGGACGAGGGCTACCAGTGCGCTGGCATCGAAGAATTCTCGACGAGTGACACTAATTCCGAGCGCAAAAGGAAACGTCTGGGTAACGGCCTGGATGTAGAACCCGATGGCGAACCCGTACATCGAGAAGACGGATCCGGTGAAGTTATATTCGTTGTTGGTTGTGGGCACGAGGGCGAAGATCGTGTAGCTGATGACGAACGAAATGGCGAGCACTACCAGTGGCCAGCCGATGATCAACGGCCATGCGATGGCGTGCATTCGAGCGACGTTCAGAGTTCGTTTCACGATGCCGACTCCTTGTCGGTCGGATCCGATGCCTTCATCGAATCGCTGCCGGGTGCGGTGGTGTTGCGGATGATCAACTGCTGCAAAGACAACGGCTCGACCGCGATCCCGAGTGATGCTGCTCGTGAGCGATCCTCGAAGGACAGTTGACGCTCGATGCTCACTCGTGCGAAGGTCCCGAGCGATTCTCGATGCAATACACGGCGGTCGCCCAGAAATCGGTCCACTGCGTCGGCGGTTCCGGAGAGATCGAAGGCGCTCTGGCGTAGGTCCTCCGCGTCAGCGTCGATCACGATTGTGCCCTTGTCGATCAAGAGCACGTGTTCGAGAAGATCGCTGACCTCGTCGATAAGGTGTGTGGACAGGATGACCGTTCTAGGGTTCTGCGAGTAGTCGGCGAGAAGTCGGTCGTAGAACATGTGGCGGGCAACGGCATCGAGTCCGAGATACGGTTCGTCGAAAAAGGTCAGCGGTGCTCGTGACGCCAATCCGATTACGACCCCGAGCGTGGAAAGCATGCCGCGTGAGAGCTTCTTGACCTTACGGCCGGCAGGTAGATCGAAGTCGCTCATCAACTCCTCTGCGAACTGTCGATCCCAATGTGGGAGAAGCCTTGCCGCACAGTCGATAACATGACGAACCTTGAAGTCGTCCGGGTACTTCTGGCTTTCTTTGGCGAAGCAGACTTTCGCAAGTGCGGATGCATTCTCGTACGGGCGACTGCCGAATATTTCGATGTCGCCGGATGATTGGCGGCTTTGCGCTGTGAGCATCTGCATCACGGTCGTCTTGCCTGCCCCGTTTCGTCCGAGAAGTCCGTAGATCTTGTTTTCTCGGATGTCGAAGCTGACGCCGTCGACCGCGGTGAAGTCGCCGAATCGTTTCGTCAGATTTCGGGCCGAGGCGATGACGGGGGTGTCGTCGACCACGCTGAGATCATGACGGTCCATCATGTTTCTTCCTCCCATTTGTCGAGCATGATTTTCAACTCGTCGAGGTCTATGCCGAGCTTGTTCGCTTCGGTGATGAGCGGTTCGACGAACTGTCGTGCGAAGTCGTCTCGTCGTCGAAATCGAAGCGCATCCCGTGCGCCGTTCGTGACGAACATGCCGATGCCTCTCTTTTTGTAGAGGATGCCGTCGGCAACGAGTTTTGCCAGGCCTTTGCCCGCTGTCGCTGGATTGATGCGATGGAATGCCGCCAACTCGTTCGTCGAGGGCACCTGGGTTTCCTCGACGAGGGTCCCGTCGATGATCGAGTTCTCGACCATCTCGGCAATCTGGATGAAGAGAGGTCGGCCCTCGTCCATCAATGGTGTCTCCACGAGCTTCGTTGCTTCTGTGGTTCATTACTCATGTAACTAACCGTAGAGCTTCGGTGACGCGAGCGCAATGCCTCGGCGGTTGCGAATGTTTCCGATAGGACGTGCAGTAGCGTCCTATCCCATGGAGTACAAGCAGGTATCGACGGCCGGCGGGACTCGCACGGTGCGTATCGCCGGACCGGAATCCAGGCATGTCGTGCTGTTGCTTCCGGGTCTGGATGATCGCCCCGACGTATTCGACGGAGTATCCGAGCGTCTGCACAATTCCGACCTGAAAACCGTTGCAGTGGAGGATGCGCGAGGGCTCGACGGCGATGCCATGGTGGCAATACTCGACGAACTGTCGTTGCCCTGGGTGCACCTCGTCGGCAATCGAGAGGGCGCTGAACTGGCGTGGACGCTGGCGGCCCGAACATTCGGCCGATTCGCGAGCCTTGTCGCATGCGACCGCGGTCACCCGGCCGTCGCAGATCAGGATGGGGTCGTCCGCGCTTCGGACTGCTCGCCCGTCGAACTGCCGACCACGATCGTGATCGGCAGTTCGCTGAAACGAGCGAGTGCGGACGGCAGCGGAAGGTTGGTCTATTCGGACTTCAGGGTCGTCCAGCTCGACGGTGTGGGCAACATCCCGAGCGATGCAACAGCCGAACTTGCTACCGAAATCGCGCTCCGCACCAACCCTTGGTGATGCGGAGCACCCTCACACGTCGAGACCGAGCAGTGCGTTCTCGACCACTTCGGGCAGGCCAGGGTGAATCCAGTACTGTCCGCGAGCCATGTCGAGGGCCGAGGTTCCGAAACTCATGGCTTGGATGAGCGGCTGAATGACCGTCGGTGCCTGAGCGCCGAGGACATGAGCGCCCAGTATGCGGCCGGTCTTCTTTTCCGCAATGATCTTGCAGAAGCCTTCTTGGTCCTCCATTGCCCAGCCATACGCGACGTCACCGTAGTTTTGGATCTTGACGGTGATGTCGAGGCCTGCACTGCGAGCCTGATCCTCGGTGAGGCCGACCTCGGCGATCTGAGGATGCGTGAATACGGCCGCGGGCACGAACCGGTGGTCGTGCTTCCATAGGTTCGTCGTGTCCTGCCAGGCATTGTGCAGCAGATTGTGTTGCACTACGCGCGCTTCGTGGTTGGCAACGTGTTTGAGTTGAAAAGCGGACGAGACGTCACCGAGTGCGAAGACGCCCTCGGCACTCGTGCGACCGTATTCGTCGACTCGAACTCGACCGTCCTCTTCGAGTTCGACACCGGCCTTTTCCACGTCGAGGCGATCTCCGTTGGGCACGCGTCCGACGGCGACGAGTAGAGCGTCGCCGAGGATTCGGGTGCCGTCGGAGAGTTCGAGACCGACGTTGTCGCCCTCGGAGATCGCCTTTGCCTCGCCGGAATCGAGATGGACGTCCCAGTTCTTCTGGGCGTGTTCGGTGAATCGATCCGATATGTCTGTGTCGAGACCGCGCAGCAGTGCGCCCTTGCGGGCGACGATCGACACTGTGGATCCGAGCGCGCCGAACACATGCGCGAATTCTGCTGCTATATAGCCTGATCCGAGGATGACGAGATGCTCCGGTAACTCGGGCAGTCGCATGACGTCGTCGTTGGTATGAAACGGCACGCCGCTGTCGAGTATCTGCTGAGGCACAACCGGCCTGGATCCAGCGGCGATGACGACCTGGTCGGCGGTGATCACTTCGCCGGCGCCGGTGTCGATCGTGCGGGGCCCGACGAACGACGCGTGGCTGGAGAACAGGGTGACGTTCCGGCTACCGCTCTCGCGGTAGTTCTTGCCGCCCTCGGACATGGGGTCGATACGTCCGAACACCCGGCCGACTATGTCGGACCAGCGGACGCGATCGATCGAGGAGTCGATTCCGTAGCGTGCCGAATCTCGGATCGTCTGCGCGACCTCGGCCGCGTAGACGAACATCTTCGTCGGGATGCAACCGACGTTGAGGCAGGTGCCTCCGAACGGTGAATGCTCTTCGAAAATTGCCACCGTCTTGTCCGAGAACTGCTCGTCGGCGATGGAGTTGCCCGAACCTGATCCTATGATCGCGATGTCGAAATGACGACCGGTTGCCTGACTGCTCACGAAATTGTCCCTAGCTCGTTGTGGTTTCGTCCGGAATCTCGTTCGATGTGCTCACTTCGATGCAACCACTCGAGCCACTCGTCGACCTCGCCGAGTGCCCGTGCCCGCGGTACGTCCTGTGAAAGAAAGACGTCGTGGCGGGCGCCCTCGATGGGGACGATCGTCGTACGATCGCCCAGGCAGCCTGCCCAGCGCGCGATTTGACGAACATCGAGCACCGCATCGGCAGCGTCGATCTCGGAACTGTACTTGCGGGAGAAGTGCGTCACTTTCGATCGTAGAATCAGCGAAGGAATGCCGATGTCGAGACCTCGATGCAGCTTTGCATGCCCGTGACGGATCGCGCGGATCCAGCCGAACGTGATGGGGAAGCCGGACAGCGGCTTCCAGTCAAGGTTGTAGTCCCACTCACCGTGCTCGGAGGCAGCAAGCGAGAGGCCATAGGTGTCCAGACCCATACCGGGCAACGCCGTCTTGGCCTTGACTTTGCCGATGACGCCGATCGCGGTTGTGCCGACGCTACGGACCGCCGCGGGGCCCTGAAGGTCGAACCAAGGGCTGTTCAGGATGACACCGTCGATACCGAGGCCGGTGGTGCCGCCGTCCTGACGGTTCAAGCGATCGAGCCACAAAGGAAGAATCAGCCCGCCCGTGGAATGAGCGAGGAGCAACACCGACTTGCCGCTCGGCTCCCTGCGAACCAGCGAGAGCGCTTCGTTCAACTCGTCGTCGTAGAACGCCAGATCCGTCACGAAGTGCGGTGTCTGGCCTTCACACAGAGACCTTCCGCATTTACGCAGGTCCAGCGCGTAGAACGCATAACCTTTGGCTGCGAAATGTTCGGCCAGGTGCTGTTGGAAGAAATAGTCGGTGAAGCCATGGACGTAGATCACCGCTCGATCGAAGGACGGAGCATCTGCGGGTTGGTATCGAACGAGAGTCGCCTCGACCTGCCCTTCACCGTCCGGATCTTCACCGAGGCGGATGGTGGTCTGCTCGTAGCCATCGCCGAGGACATCAGGTACCCAGGTAGTCACAGATCACAACTGTAGTAGCAGGTGCAAAGCGCACTTCGAGAGCACAATCGAAGAAGGGCTTGAAAGCGCTTCGAGTCGGGTATCTACGGCCGGGTAATGTAGCCGTCACCTGAGCAGAGTTTCCTCACGCGAGTACTCACGAACAAGGAAGTCGATCTCCAGTGTCAAATGAACAGCGCTCGAATCAAGAGCAGGTCAAGCGAGTGAAAACCGATGTGGTGCTCGTCGGCGCCGGAATCATGAGCGCAACTCTCGGGGCACTGCTTCGACAGTTGGAACCCGATTGGTCGATCGATGTGTACGAGCGACTCGACGCCGCTGCCGCCGAAAGCAGTGACGCATGGAACAACGCCGGCACCGGCCATTCCGCGCTGTGCGAGCTCAACTACACGCCGCAGAACAAAGACGGTTCCGTCGACATCGCCAAGGCGCTCAACGTCAACGAGCAGTTCCAGGTCTCTCGTCAGTTCTGGGCGCACAGCCTGGAAACGGGCATACTGAGCGACGCGAAGAACTTCATCAATCCGATCCCGCACGTGAGCTTCGTTCATGGTGAGGACAACACCAAGTACTTGAAGGCTCGATACGACGCCCTGGCTTCGAATCCACTGTTCGAAGGTATGGAGTACATCGACAGTCCGGACGAGTTCACGCGTCGACTTCCGCTCATGGGTGCGGGTCGCGACTTCTCCGATCCCGTCGCGCTCAACTGGAGCGACAACGGAACCGACGTCGACTTCGGTGCGCTCACACGCCAACTTCTGAACTACCTCTCCGGGGCCGGCGCCACCGTGCACTTCGGAAACGACGTGCGCAACATCTCGAAGCAGTCGGACGGAACGTGGGACGTCAAGGTGGCAAACCTTCGCACCGGATCCAAAAAGACGGTCAACGCCAAGTTCGTGTTCGTCGGCGCGGGTGGCGGTGCTTTGCATCTGCTCCAGAAGTCGGGCATCAGCGAGATCAAGGGCTTCGGAGGGTTCCCGGTCAGCGGTGAGTGGCTGCGCTGCACCAACCCCGAGCTCATCGAGCGGCACTCGGCCAAGGTGTACGGCAAGGCCTCGGTCGGTGCGCCCCCGATGTCGGTGCCACACCTCGATACACGTGTCATCGGGGGCAAGCCCGGTTTGCTCTTCGGTCCGTACGCAGGATGGTCGCCGAAGTTCCTCAAGGAAGGAAAGCTGACCGATCTACCTTCGTCGGTCAAGCCGGGGAACTTGATGTCGATGCTCGGCGTGGGCGTCACCGAGCTCGGACTCGTGAAGTACCTACTGAGCGAACTGTCGCAGTCGCAGGCCGATCGCGTGGAAACGCTTCGCGAGTTCGCACCCAAGGTTCTCGACAAGGACTGGGAGATCGTCACCGCCGGGCAGCGAGTCCAGGTGATTCGAAAGAAGGGCCGCGGCGGAGTTCTCGAGTTCGGCACCGCGGTGATCAACGCTGCAGACGGGACGATCGCGGGACTGCTCGGTGCATCGCCTGGTGCTTCCACTGCGGTACCGGCGATGCTCGATGTGTTGCAGCGATGCTTCGGAGACCGCTACGAGGCATGGCAGCCCAAGCTCAAGGAGATAGTGCCTTCGCTCGGAGTCAAGTTGGCCGAGGATCGTTCACTGTTCCGCGAGATTTTCGACTGGACCTCGCGTGCGCTCGAGCTGGACGAGTCCTCCCAACTCGCACAGCGCACCGGCCTGTGATAGCAACAGGCCTATGACTACGCAAGCTGCTGCCCTCAAGCGCTCCTGGGCTTTGGACCTGTCCAACAAGACCTTGTACGACCTGTTGAAGCTGCGTGTCGAGGTTTTCGTCGTCGAGCAGGCGTGCGCCTACCCCGAACTCGACGGTCGAGACCTGCTCACCGAGACGAGGCATTTCTGGCTCGAACGTGACGGCGAAGTGGTGTGCACACTGCGTCTGCTCGAGGAGCACGACGACGGCGAGAAGGCCTTCCGCATCGGGCGGCTGTGCACGCAGCGGTCGGCGCGGGGGCAGGGGCACACCACGCGCATCCTGCGCGCTGCACTTGCCGAGGTCGGCTCCTCTCCGTGTCGTATCAATGCACAGAGCTACCTGGTGGACATGTACGCGAAACACGGCTTCCTGCCCGACGGTGAGGAAGTTCTCGAAGACGGAATTCCGCATACGCCCATGCGTCGTGGCGGCGGAACCCCCTGGGGCGAGGCGTCGGGCGGCAGTAACGTCGAACGACGGTAGGGTTCGACCAACGGAGCTGATGCGGGGAAGTCCTGTGTGATTCAGGCGCGGTCCCGCCACTGTGTACGAGTAGGCCGATTGTCGGCAGCCTCGTGAGCCAGATCACCGCACAGCATCGAAACTACTTTGTCCACTTCTTCGGTGGGCATCGAAAGTCCTCGGCGCGGAAACCGAGGAATGAAGGGGATCGAAAGTGCAGCAGGCCGTTGGATCTTCAGAACCCGGTTATCCGTTCAGCGCGATAGTCGGCCAAGACCAGCTTCGATTGTCGTTGATCCTGTGTGCGGTGCACCCAGGAATCGGTGGTGTTCTCGTCCGCGGTGAAAAGGGGACGGCGAAGTCCACTGTCGTACGTGCACTCGCGACGCTGCTTCCGGACATCGAGGACGATGGCGTGACACGGCCGGCCCGACTGGTAGAGCTTCCGGTCGGCGCGACCGAGGACCGCGTGGTCGGATCGCTCGATCTGGAGAAGGTGCTTCGAGACGGAGAACGTGCATTTCAGCCGGGACTGTTGGCCGCCGCTCATCGGGGTGTGCTGTACGTCGACGAGGTGAATCTTCTGCATGATCACCTGGTCGACGTTCTGCTCGACGCGGCTGCGATGGGGCGCGTCCATATCGAACGCGACGGGGTTTCACATTCCCATCCCGCGCAATTCGTCCTCGTGGGAACCATGAATCCTGAAGAGGGCGAACTTCGACCACAGTTGTTGGATCGCTTCGGGCTCGCCGTAGAGGTCGCTGCCTCACGTGACGTCGACATCCGAATGGACGTCGTACGACGTCGGCTGAACTACGAGCGCGACCCCCGTGCGTTTGCTGCTCACTACGCCGACGAGGACGCGGACATCGCCGCACACATCGTCGCGGCTCGAGTCGTACTCGATCAGGTGGAGCTCGACGACACCGAACTTCGTCGAATTGCTGCGTTGTGTGCATCGTTCGACGTCGACGGGATGCGAGCGGACCTCGTAGTGGCAAGAACCGCGTCGGCACACGCGGCATGGCGAGGTTCCCCGAAGGTCGAGGAGTCGGACGTGCGGGTCGCTGCGGAATTGGCATTGCCCCATCGGCGCAGGCGTGACCCGTTCGACGAGCCGGGTATCGACGAGAGTGCACTCGACGATGCCATGCGCGATGCTGCAGAACAGGCAGACTCCGCACAGGCAGACTCCCCGAAATCGGATTCCGGCCAGGAGTCCGACGATCCAACCGATCCCGATCCAACCGTTTCAGGACCGGACCCGGATGACGACGGGGGCGGTGCACCGACACCGGACCAGGCGGATCCACCGTCCGGCAACGGATCTCGTGACCGAGATGCCGCAACGCCCGGATCGCAGTTTCGCGCGCGGTTGATGGAAGTTCCCGGCGTCGGCGAGGGAGCACCCGGGCGTCGCTCCCGGTCGCGTGCTGCGCAGGGGCGGGTCGTGCGCCCGACCACCGAGCGTGGCAAGGGACTTCACCTCATCGGGACATTGTTCGCGGCAGCCGAGGATCAAGTCGCGCGCGGACGAACATCCGGAAAGTTCCGACTCGAGCCTGCGGACCTACGCGGGGCGATTCGTGAAGGTCGAGAAGGCAACCTCATCGTGTTCGTTGTCGACGCATCTGGATCGATGGCCGCCCGCGATCGGTTGTCCGCCGTGACTGGAGCAGTGCTGTCGCTACTGCGCGATGCATACCAGCGGCGCGACAAGGTTGCGGTGATCACTGTTCGAGGGTGTGAAGCCGAGTTGGTTCTTCCGCCGACGTCGAGCGTCGACGTCGCAGTCACACGCTTGCGCAGAATGAAGACCGGTGGCAAGTCGCCACTGGCACAAGGCTTTCTGCGGGCCCGCGAGGTCGTCCTTCGAGAGAAGGTCAGAGATCCGTTGCGCCGTGCGCTCGTCGTCGCGATGACGGACGGGCGAGCGACGGGCGGTATCGATCCGGTCGGGCGCGCACGTATCGCTGCGTCGCGTCTGGCCGCCGACGGCACTGCTTCGGTCGTCGTGGATTGCGAATCGGGCATGGTTCGCCTCGGACTGGCAGCCGATTTCGCCGGGCATTTACAGGGTGGCTACGTGCGGCTCGCCGACCTTTCTGCAGAGCACGTTGCTGCCGTCGTCCGCGCAGCGGCCTGAGAGGACGAGTAATGCCACAGGGAGTACCACTTGCGGGAACAGTTCCCGACGACGGCCTGACGACGCGTCAGCGCCGCAATCAAGCACTTCTCGCAGTGCACACCGGTCCGGGCAAGGGCAAGTCGACGGCGGCCTTCGGGATGGCACTTCGCGCGTGGAATCAAGGATTCGACGTCGGAGTGTTCCAGTTCGTGAAGAGTGCGAAATGGAAGGTCGGCGAGGAATCGACGTTCAAACTGCTCGGCGAATTGCATGAGACGCAGGGCACTGGTGGGGCCGTCGAGTGGCACAAGATGGGCGAGGGGTGGTCCTGGACGCGTAAGAAGGGTTCCGATGTCGACCACGCCGCCGCAGCTGCTGAAGGCTGGGCCGAAATCTCTCGGAGATTGAGCGAGGAGACACACCGCTTCTACGTGTTGGACGAATTCACCTACCCACTCAAGTGGGGGTGGGTCGACATCGACGAGGTCGTCGAGGTGCTCGTGAACCGACCGGGTAACCAACACGTCGTCGTCACCGGACGTGATGCACCGCAGGCGCTGATCGACGCCGCCGATCTCGTCACCGAAATGACCAAGGTCAAGCATCCGATGGATGCGGGCCGAAAAGGTCAGCGCGGTATCGAATGGTGAGCCGTCCCGCTCCCGCCGTCGTGATCGCTGCGCCCGCATCGGGTAGCGGAAAAACGACGGTTGCCACCGGGATGATGGCTGCTCTTCGTGCCATGGGGGACCGGGTAGCGCCGTTCAAGGTGGGTCCGGACTATATCGATCCTGGATACCACTCTCTGGCAACGGGTTTGCCGGGTCGCAATCTCGATGCAGTGATGGTGGGGCGAGAGCGCATAGGTCCGCTCTTCCTCCATGGGAGTGCCGGATGCGACATCGCGATCGTCGAGGGAGTCATGGGTCTCTTCGACGGCAAGATCGACATGACGGGTGCCGGACAGGCTTCCGCGGAGGGGTCGACAGCAGCGGTGGCCGCGATGCTCGGCGCACCGGTCGTCCTCGTCGTCGATGCACGCGGCCACAGTCAAAGTCTTGCCGCTGTGCTGCACGGTTTCTCGACGTTCGACCCGTCGGTGCGGATCGGTGGAGTGATCTTGAATCGCGTCGGCAGCCCGAGGCACGAAGAAGTTCTGCGTCAGGCGTGTGAGCGTGTCGGTGTTCCCGTTCTCGGGTCACTACCGCGGATGTCGGAACTGGCGGTCCCGTCACGGCACCTGGGGCTGATCACGGCGCTCGAACACGGGAGCCGAGCCGGCGCAGCAGTGGACGCAATGGCAGAACTGGTAACACACCACGTCGACCTGGCTGCCGTCCGGGCGTTGGCAAGATCGTCGGTCACCGGTACCGCCTGGAATCCGATCGACGAAGTGGGTGAGCCGAGCGGGTCGGGAGCCGTCGTCGCCGTGGCCGGGGGGCCCGCCTTCACATTCGGTTACGCCGAGCATGTGGAACTGTTGCGTGCTGCGGGTTCGGAGGTGGTGGTGTTCGATCCCCTCACCGACGGATTGCCGGAGCGTACGGCGGGTGTCGTGCTACCGGGCGGGTTTCCGGAGGAACATGCCGAGCAGTTGGCGTCGAACGAGTCTCTGCTGGCGGATATCCGCAGGGCATCGGCTGCCGGATTGCCGATCCACGCAGAATGCGCAGGTTTGCTGTACCTGGCGCGATCCCTCGACGGCCACGCGATGGCCGGAGTCATCGATGCGGAAGCGCGGTTCGGATCGCAGCTCACACTCGGCTACCGCGATGCGGTCGCCTTGGGTGATTCGGTGTTGTTCGAGGCGGAGACTCGGGTGTCGGGTCACGAGTTTCATCGGACTGCGCTCGTCGACTTCGCGGCCGAACTCACACCGGCGTGGGGTTGGCAGAACCCGAGCGCAGCTGCCGGCAAACGCATCGTTCGAGAGGGGTTCGTCCACGGCCGTGTTCATGCATCGTACTTGCATACACACGCTGCGGGGAGTCCTCGATCGGTTCGGAGATTCGTCGAGGCGTGTGACCGGTTCGTGCCTGCCGATGTCTGAATCGGGCCGCGCCGAATCGGTCGTCGTCGGAGTCGGCACGACGGCAGCTGCGACGGGCTCCGATATCGCGGTCGGGTTCGCTTCTGTCGCCAGGCCGCACTGGACCGTGGTCGCAGTTGCGACCCTGGATCGAAAGCACGCCATAGTGGAGTCCTTTGCTCGTTCGCTTTCAGTGCCGCTGAGCGTGTGGACGGCTGCGCAATTGGCTTCCGTTGTCGTGCCGGCTCCGTCCTTACTGGTCGACGACGCCGTCGGGACCCCGAGCGTGGCAGAGGCCGCAGCACTATTGGGAAGCGGTGGAGGCACGCTGATTCTGGGCAAGACGAAGGTGGGTTCGGTGACCATTGCGGTGGCGCTAGCAGCGGTGCCCGAGGAATAGAAGCCTTGCGCGGCCGAGTGGAACACGTTCTAATGTTGCATGCGCTTCGGTCTCGTTCTGTTCACCTCCGATCGTGGAATAACGCCTGCGGCCGCGGCCGCGGCGGGCGAGCGATTGGGATTCGACTCGTTCTACGTACCGGAGCACACACACATCCCCGTCAAGCGTGAAGCGGCGCATCCGCAGACGGGTGATTCTTCGTTACCGGACGATCGATACTCCCGAACTCTCGATCCGTGGGTGTCGCTGGCCGCAGCGTCTGCGGTGACGAACCGAATCGCATTGGGCACCGCTGTCGCAATACCGGTGGAGCACGACCCGATTACGCTTGCCAAAACCATTGCCTCGCTCGACCATCTCAGTGGTGGCCGTGTCGTTTTGGGAGTCGGGTTCGGTTGGAACGTCGACGAATTGGTAGATCACGGAGTGCCCCCTGCCAGGAGACGGACCATGCTCCGTGAATATCTCGACGCGATGCGTGCACTGTGGTCACAGGAGCAGGCCGAGTTCTCGGGTGAGTTCGTCGAGTTCGGTCCGAGCTGGGCATGGCCGAAACCCGCTGGGGGACGCCATATCCCGACGCTCGTCGGTGCTGCCGGTACCGACAAGAACTTTGCGTGGATCGTTCGGTCGGCCGACGGTTGGATCACCACACCCGGTGAGCAGGATATCGAGTCGAGGGTCGTTCGGCTCCAGCAGCTGTGGCGCGACGGCGGTAGGGACGGTTCGCCATACATAGTCGTGCTCGACTTCAAGCCCGACGCAGAGAAGCTGGCGAGATGGGAAGAAATGGGCGTGAGTGAAGTGGTCTACGGAATGCCCGACAGATCCGAGCCCGAGGTCCTCGCATATCTCGAGCGTCTCGCTGTGAAGTTGACCGATCGATTGGCCGTCGCGGACAGCTGAGATGCCCGTAGCGACCGTAAGCGGTGGCGTGAGCGTCCGAGTACAGGCACTGTAGGCACTATGAAGTCTTCTTCGCTCGTACTCGGCCCACTCGTCCGTTATGTCGGTGTCGACTCGGCGACGTTCTGGTTCGAATTCGATGTGCCCGGGACAGTGGCTGTGCGTACCGCCGTCGGAGTGGTGGGGGAAGCGCGCACCTGGGGCGTGTACGGCCACCACTACGCATTGGTCGCACTGACAGGTCTGCCGGCGAACACCGCGATCACGTACGACGTGACGTTCGACGACATGAGGATCTGGCCCGAATCGGGCGCGACCTCGGCTGTTCACACCGGAGATCCTGTCGGCCCCGTGACCTTCGCATTCGGATCATGTCGACGGGGTGACAATTACGGTGACGACTCGCTCCGTCGAATCGGTGCCGACGCGCTTGCCGGTCTGGGTAATCGAATGTCCACCCAAGATCCCTCGGAATGGCCGCAAGCGCTGCTGTTACTCGGTGACCAGGTGTACGCAGACGATCCGTCACCCGAAATCTTGGAAAGACTCCACGCGCGACGGCAAGGCGGGCAAGGGCCTGACAGCGCACGGGGTACCGATGCCGAGAACGAGATCTGCGATTTCGAGGAATACTCCTGGCTCTACCACGAATCGTGGGGTGCCGAGCCGGTGCGCACGCTGTTGGCCAGCGTCCCGTCGTGCATGATTCTCGACGACCATGATCTGCGTGACGACTGGAACTCGTCTGCGTCCTGGCGAAAGGACATAGAAACCCGGCCGTGGTGGAACGATCGCGTGGTCGGTGCATTCTCCTCGTACTGGGTCTATCAGCATCTGGGCAATCTCTCACCCGAAGAACTCGCGCGCGACGAGTTGTACGAGGCCGTACGAACGGCCGCCGACGACGCCACGCGTGAACGCCTACTTTCGGACTTCTCATTGCTGGTCGATCGGGACCCGGCGGCTGGACGGTGGAGCTTCTACCGCGACTTCGGCGACACCCGACTGCTCATGATCGATTCTCGCTGCTCGCGCAATCTCGACCCGAACGACCGGGCGATGGTGGACGAAGCCGAATGGACCTGGGTCCGAGAGCGTGCGCTGGAAGGCTCGCCCAAACATCTTCTGTTCGGATCTTCCCTGCCGTTCTTGATGTTGCCCGCGTTGCATCACCTGGAACAGTGGAACGAGGCTGTAGCGCAGGGGAGTTGGGGCAAGAGGGCGGCCCGGGTAGCAGAGAAGCTGCGTATCGCGCTCGATCTCGAGCACTGGGCAGCGTTCGGTAATTCGTTCTCGGACATGGCAACTCTGACGCGCGAGCTGTCCAGGTCGACGAATCCACCGGCCAGCATCCTATGGTTGTCGGGTGACGTGCACTGTTCCTATGTAGCGTGTGCAGACTTCGGTGTCGGGGGGAAGAAGGTCCCGGCCACCTACCAACTCACGATGTCGCCGTTCCGTAACCCATTGAATCTGCCGATTCGGGCGGTCAACCGGTTGGCCATCAAACGGCCCGTTGCAACCCTGATGGAGAAGCTCGCCCGCGCTGCCCGCGTGGGGCCGGACGATGTCCACTGGGAAGCAAAGGCCGGTCCATGGTTCGACAACGGAGTCATGTTGCTCACCACGGAAGGAGATTCAGCGCGGCTCCGCGTCGAGCATGCGCATCTCGATTCGGCCCGAAAGCAAATCCTGACGACAACGGCAAAGATCGTATTGGCGCCGTGACATAGGATTTGTCCCCGTGGCTCACCTCGAACTCACCGACATCGACTACTTTCTTCCCGACGGCAGACAATTGCTCAGCGGGGTCGGTTTTCGAGTCGGAGACGGCGCGAAGGCCGCTCTCATCGGTCCGAACGGCACTGGAAAAACCACGCTGACACGGATCGTGGCCGGAGATCTCGCACCCGACGACGGAAACGTTGCCAGCTCGGGTTCGCTCGGAGTGATGCGCCAGTTCGTCGGTCAGTTGCGCGACGACTCGACGGTGCAGGATCTGCTGTTGTCCGTTTCGCAGCCGGGGGTCCGTGCCGCAGCGAAAGCACTCGACGATGCCGAGAACGCGATGATCGACGTCGACAACGAGAAGACTCAACTGAAATACGCCAGCGCGCTGTCGGATTGGGGCGACGTCGGCGGGTACGACCTGGAGCCGTTCTGGGACAAGGCGACGATGGCCGCGCTCGGGATGTCGTTCGACCGGGCGAAGTGGCGTGCGGCTTCGACTCTCAGTGGCGGCGAACAGAAGCGTCTCGTTCTCGAAGCCCTGTTCGGAGGACCGGATCAGTTGCTACTGCTCGACGAGCCGGACAACTATCTGGACGTACCGGGCAAACGGTGGTTGGAGAAGACCATTCGCGAGTCCGACAAGTCGGTCCTCTTCATCAGCCACGATCGTGAACTCATCGCCAACGCCGCGACCCGGATCATCACGCTCGAGCCGGGAGTCAACGGCGCGACCTCATGGGTGCACGGCGCCGGGTTCGAGACTTACTACGACGCTCGCGAGGATCGAAATGCCCGACTCGACGAGCTTCGTCGTCGGTGGGACGAAGAGCGCATCAAACTCCGTGCGCTCGTCCTGCGCCTTCGGGAGAAAGCGAAGTTCAACGACGGTATCGCCGCCCGCTATCACGCTGCCCAGACGCGGCTTGCGCGGTTCGAAGACGTCGGCCCACCAGAAGCGGTGCCGGTCAAGCAGAAGGTCACGGTACGACTGCACGGCGGTCGCACCGCGAAACGCGCGCTGGTATGCACCGCTCTGGAGCTGACGTCGCTCATGAAACCGTTCGACGCCGAAGTCTGGTTCGGTGACCGAGTCGCGGTTCTCGGGTCCAACGGTTCGGGTAAGTCGCACTTTCTGCGGTTGCTGGCCGCAGGAGGCACCGATCCAGAACGGGAGCACGAACCGGTCACCGAACTCGTCCTCGATCCGGTCCCTCACACGGGGACTGCAGTTCTGGGCGCTCGCGTGCGCCCCGGGTTGTTCGCTCAGACCCACACCCGTCCCGACTTGAACGGCAACACCTTGCTCGACATTTTGCACCTGGGCAACGAGCATCGTGACGGCATGGGTCGCGAGGCAGCGAGTCGGGCACTCGATCGCTACGGACTCGCCCGTGCTGCCGAACAGCTCTACGACAACTTGTCCGGTGGCCAACAAGCGCGCGTTCAGATCCTGTTGCTCGAGCTGTCCGGTGCGACGCTCTTGCTTCTCGACGAGCCCACCGACAACCTCGATCTGATGTCGGCGGACTCCCTCCAAGACGCCATCGCGGCATTCGAGGGGACCGTCATCGCGGTCACCCACGACCGTTGGTTCGCCCGCAGCTTCGAGCGGTTCTTGGTCTTCGGATCCGACGGTCACGTCTACGAATCCGACGAGCCAGTATGGGACGAAACCCGAGTCGCGCGGGCGCGGTAGCGTTTGCTCTCGTGGATGCCACTGATTCTCCCTACCTCGTCGGCCTGAATCTGTCAGGCAAACGCGTCGTTGTGGTCGGCGGCGGGACCGTCGCGCAGCGGCGACTGCCCCTGTTGATCTCTTCCGGCGCCGAAGTGCACGTCATCACCCGGGTTGCGACTCCGGCCGTCGAAGCGATGGCAACCGCTGGTCAGGTGACGATGGAACTGCGTGACTTCGCCCCTGGCGACATCGACGGAGCCTGGTACGCCATCGCCTGCACCGACGAGGCCGAGACGAATGCAGCGATCGTGGCCGAAGCCGAGAAGTCGAGGATCTTCTGCGTTCGCGCCGACATCGCTCGAGACGGAACCGCCGTCACCCCGGCATCTGCGGATTACGACGGACTCACTCTCGGCGTCTTGGCCGGCGGTGAGCACCGGCGCTCGGCATCGGTGCGCAACGCAGTTCTCGAAGCTCTCCAGTCGGGGCTGATCACCGATTCGGCGCACGTTCCACTGACCGGCGTGGCCCTCGTCGGCGGAGGTCCGGGAGATCCCGATCTGATCACCGTCCGCGGCCGCCGACTCCTGGCGTATGCCGACATCGTCGTAGCCGACCGTCTGGCGCCACCGGAGCTACTTGCCGAATTGGGCCCACACGTCGAGGTCATCGATGCATCGAAGATTCCGTATGGCCGCGCAATGGCACAGGAGGCGATCAATCAAGCATTGATCGATGGAGCCAAGGCCGGCAAGTTCGTTGTCCGCCTCAAGGGCGGCGACCCGTACGTGTTCGGTCGCGGATACGAAGAATTGGAGGCACTTGCCGAGGCCGGGATACCGGTGACGGTGGTCCCCGGAATTACAAGCGCGATTTCGGTGCCGTCGGCGGCAGGCGTTCCGGTAACGCACCGCGGCGTCACCCACGAGTTCGTGGTCGTGAGCGGCCACCTCGCCCCTGAACACCCCGACTCACTGGTCGATTGGGGAGCGCTCGCACGATTGAAGGGCACGATCGTGCTCCTGATGGCGGTCGAACGCACCGACAAATTCGCTGCGGTGCTCATCGAAGGTGGACGACCTGCCTCGACGCCGGTGCTGGTAGTGCAGGAGGGGACGATGCGCACTCAGCGTGAGGTCAGAGCCGATCTCGCGACGGTGGGCCGGCGCGTGAAAGAAGAGGGAATTCGCCCACCGGCAATTGTCGTAATTGGAACCGTTGCGGGTTTCTCCGTAGACCCTCGGTAACGTGAACTCCCGTGCCTGACCAATCGCAGCCCGCAGCGCCCACGACGGACATCGTGTACCCGGTGACGACCAGGGCTTTCGGCCTGGCGATCATCGTGCTCAGCGGCCTTCAGCTGATGGTGGTTCTCGACGGGACGGTGGCAAACCTGGCGTTGGCGCCACTTCAGGCGGATCTGGGCTTGAGCGATGCCGGCCGCAACTGGGTTCTCACCTCGTACGCATTGGCCTTCGGCGGACTGATGCTTCTCGGTGGAAGACTCGGTGATGCGTTCGGTCGAAAGAAAATGTTCCTCGGTGGCGTCGTCCTGTTCACCGTGGCATCTCTTCTCTGTGGGTTGGCCATCAACGAGGCAACGTTGGTGGCTGCGCGTGCCCTGCAGGGGGTTGGAGCGGCAGTAGCGTCGCCGACGGCGTTCGCCTTGGTAGCGACGACCTTTGCGCCCGGACCGGTTCGGAATCAAGCAATCGCGATCTATGCGGCGATGACCGGCGTCGGGTCCATCGCAGGCCTCATCATCGGCGGCGCCCTGACCCAGGTTTCGTGGCGCTGGATCTTCCTCATCAACGTGCCCATCGGCATTGCAATCGCCATTCTGGCCATGGTGTCGCTGAAGGAAACTGCGGGCGTTCGGCTTGCCCTCGATTTCCCCGGCGCGATCCTCGGCACGCTCGGCTGCACGGGTGTCGTGCTTGCCTTGAGTGAGGGAACCGAACTGGGGTGGTCGAGCCCGCTCGTCATCGGCTCACTGCTCGGCGGACTGATACTGCTCGGACTGTTCCTGGTCGTCGAGCGGAGGGCCGATAACCCGCTGTTGCCGTTCTCTCTGTTCGCGAACAAGAACCGTGTGGCCACGTTCGTCGCGATCTTCTTCGCAGGCGGAGTGATGTTCTGCCTCGCTGCGTTCGTTGCGCTTTTCGTCCAGGACATCCTCGGTTACAGCCCACTCAACGCAGGTCTGGCGTTCGTTCCGTTCGCATTCGGTTTGGGTGCTGCAGCGTTCATCACCTCGAAGCTCGTAGTTCGGATACAGCCCCGGTGGTTGGTCATGTCGGGCAGCGCCATCATGGTGGGGTGGTTGTTGTTCTCGGTCGCGACGATGAACGCAGACTCGTCGTACTTCCCTGGAATCTTTTTCCCGGTCATCGGGATCGGCTTCGGCGTCGGTATGGCGTCGATACCGCTGCCGCTGTGTGCCATCGCCGGCGTCCGCGCAACCGAGATCGGCCCATTGACAGCAATCGCTCTGGTGGCTCAGACCTTGGGTGGTCCCGTTGCACTGGCAGTGGTGGGTGCATTGGTCACCTCGCGAACAATCTCCCTCGGCGGAACCACCGGCCCGGCCACCCTGATGAACGAAACCCAACTCGATGCACTGAGCTCCGGTTACATGTTCGCCCTGTTCTGCTGTGCAGTGGCTGCGGTCGTCGCGGGACTCGCCGCGTTCTTCATCAAGTTCACCCCGCAGCAGGTTGCTCGAGCCCAGGCTGCGCAGGAAGATGTGCTGTCGACGTAGCCGTCGATGCGCAGTCCGCGGTCAGACGCCGAGGACGCTCATGGCGATGAGAAAGTAGATGACGAGTCCGGTGGAGTCGCAGAACGTCGAAACGAACGGCGTCGAGAAGACCGCTGGATCGACGCCGATCTTCTTCGCGAGAAGCGGCATCGCACCGCCGACTGTCGCAGCAAGTGTGCAGATTACAAACAGGGTCGACCCGATGACGAACCCCAGATCCCAGTCGTAGACCAGCCCGGCGATGGTGAAGCCGAGCAACCCGAGCATTCCGCCCATCGTGGCACCGACGCGCACCTCCCGAAACAGCACTGCGGCGATATCACGTGGACGCACATCGCCGACGGCCAGTGAGCGTGTCACCGTCGTCGCAGCCTGCGCCCCGGTGTTGCCGCCGGTACCCGTCAACAGAGGAATGAACAACGCCAAAGTCACCACCGCTGCCAGCGCGTCCTCGAACACCTCGAGCACTTGCACGGTCAGGATTGCCGACAGTGCGAGAACCAACAGCCAGACAATGCGAGATCGCACGATCGACATGACCGGCGTACCGAGATACGGCCTGCGAAACGGTTCGGATCCGCCTGCCCTCGCGGCGTCCTCGTCCTCTGCCTCTTCGATGATGCGAGCAGCCTGCTCGATGGTGAGAATCCCGATCAGACGATTTTCGGAATCGACCACGACGACAGCCGGGCTCCGGTACTCCAGGCACATGCGCGCGGCGTCCTCAGCAGACATATCTGCCGCTACCACAGGCTGCGCCGTCGCGAGATCCTGGACCCGATCTGCGGGATCGGCGGTGGCAACATCGGCAAGGGTCACGACACCGATGAGACGTCGGCTCTCGTCGGTGATCGGCAGCAGATACACCGACTCGGCTTCGGATCCGGTTTCGCGAACCTGTTCCAGCGCTTCATGAGCAGTGGTCGCTGCGTGGACGCGGATGTATTCCGGACTCATCCGCCTTCCGGTGGAGCCCTTCGCATACCCGAGCATGGGCGCGGTCAAGTCTCGTTCGCTCGCGGACAAGCCCTGCATGAGGCGGCGTGCGACATTAGAGGGCAGTTCGTCGACTAGTTCGACTCGGTTCTCGGAGCCGAGTTCCTCGAACAGAGTGATCACGTCGTTCTCGCGTAGACCGCCGAACAGCTCTCCGCGAACCGAGGCTGTACCCGGTGCTCGGACGGCCTGCTGTACGCGGTACTCGTGAAACGAATGTCGTCTCGCTACGCCAAATCCGCGTCGTCCGCTGCCGCGTGCCCCGACTCCCATCCTTCGGCATCCAACCTCGGACCGCGCATGGTCCGCACTCGTGGGAAAAGTCGGTCGAACTCTTGCTCCACAGCGACCGTCTGAGCCGCCAGTATCGGTAGTAGGTTGCCGGATTGTTCCGACGCTTCCTCCACCGCGTGCGCATCGGCCTCGCCGAGCCGTTCGCCGATCCTGACCCCGTATGCATAGAGAAAGGCCTTGCCGAATGCTGCCGAGGCAGAACCTTTACGTCGTTTGGCTATGGGGGAGTGCGATAGTGAGCGTGTCGCCTGGATCAGCAACGAGGTGAACATGATCTCCGTCTGCTCGATGTCGACGGGTGATCCGACGAGCGTTGCAATCGCGTACTCCGGATCCCAGATGCTCTTGACTCGGTTGACCGTGCTCACCGCATGTAGCAGTTGGGCTTTTGGTGGTGCGTGGGGGTTGTCGACATGTAGTCGTCTGCTGATCACATCGACATTTCCTTCGGTCAGCAACAGCGAATCGATGGAATATCTGGTCATCAACTCCTGCGCTTTGGCGGTGAGTGTCTCCGCCTCTTCCTCGAAATCGGTGGCGTCGGCCTTGGCGAGCAGGCCACGGATCTTGCCGAGCATCTTGGTGTTCGGAGATCCGCTCGCCGGCCCGGACTTCGCGGTTCGGCCGGCCCGCCGAACCGGCCACTGGGACGGAAAGGGTCCGATTCGGGGCCACTGCGGAAGCGTCTGCCATTGGCCCAGCAGCGCAAGTACCGCAATCCACTGATCGTTGGCGGCAATGTAATCCGTTTTGCCACTCGACTTCAGCAGTGCAGCAAGAAAACTCGGTGAGGCCGTCAGTGGCCCCGCAGACTTCGGATAGGCCGCGCAGATGTCGGAGAGTTGGTCGACCCAGTTCTCGGGCGCCCGATCGCGCGAGTTCGTCAGATCCGATTGGTGAAGCAGGACCGCAGCAGCGAGCGAGGACACTGCGAGCGTCTGCTGACGCTTGACGACATGCAGAAGGTCGAACGGTTGCCAGCCGGCCTCGTACATCGTCTCGATCATGTTCGTCAGCGCCAACGATGCCAGTGCCGAGGCATCGTGGTCCTCCAACGCGATCAGACGATCGACGACTTCATCCACGCGCCGCAGATCCCGACTCTTGCCATAGGACACGTCGGCGCCTTGTCGGAGTAGATCCGGGACCGGGTTCATCTGGTGAGGACGATCAGTTCGGTCGCCGATGCGACTTCCACGCTCAGACCGGCACGAGAGGCAACTCGGGCCACCGCACGCACGTTCTTCGGCTCGGCAGTGGTCAGGGTCAGCGCACGCGCCAGGACGCCCTTGTGATGCTTGTTGAAGTGGCTCACCACAGATCTGCTGCCATCGGGTTTCTCGGTCAGAACCGTTGCCGTGATGGCGCCCGGCACCGGGCCTAGTTGCTGGTACGTACCAGAACGAAGGTCGACGACCAGTCCATCGGATTGCGCAGCCACCGCGTCCGCCAACTCGGGCTTCCAATACGACCGAAGGGTGCCGAAGCCAGGGATCGTCGATCCACCGGACAGTCGGTAGTACGGAATCGGATCGTATGCACGTATGGCCCCGAACAATGCAGATCCGATCCACAACCTTGCCGCCGCCCGAGCACGACCGGCTTTCGTGAACGAACGCGCGTCGAGAGCGTCGTAGAGGACGCCGGTATAGCGGCTCAGCGCGGGTGTTGTGGGGGAACGCCACAGGGCGGCGTTACGCTCGCTTTCTCCGGTTTGGGTCGGTCCGAGACCCAGCGCGGCCTTCGATGCCTCGGGATCGGCGGCCAGCTCCACGAGCGCGTCCGCCAGCTTCTGTCGGAGCGGATCGAGCTCGGGTAGCGAGAGAACTTCCAGATCCAGGGGCGAGCCGTCGCCGCCGTCCGATTTGGTCTCGGATGGGGGCAGCAGAATCAGCACGGGGAGCAACGTTACCCACCCGCAGAGCACCGACTACGCTCGTACCCCGTGATCACCCGTCTTTCGCAGCTCTTCCTCCGCACTCTTCGTGACGACCCCGCCGACGCCGAAGTCGACAGCCACAAGCTGTTGGTTCGTGCAGGTTACGTTCGTCGTATCGCGCCGGGTGTGTACTCCTGGCTGCCGCTCGGCCTGAGAGTGCTGCGCCAGATCGAACGAGTCGTTCGTGAAGAGATGAACGCGATCGGTGCGCAGGAGATCTCGCTACCGGCGTTGCTGCCGCGCGAGCCGTACGAGACCACCAATCGATGGACCGATTACGGCGACGCACTGTTCAAGCTGAAGGACCGTAAGGGCAACGACATGTTGCTCGGTCCCACCCACGAGGAACTCTTCGCATTGATGGTGAAGGGTGAATACAACTCGTACAAGGACCTCCCGGTCACGCTCTATCAGATCCAAACCAAGTATCGCGACGAGGAACGCCCGCGCGCGGGCATTCTGCGCGGACGCGAGTTCGTAATGAAGGACTCCTACTCGTTCGACATGGACGAGGACGGGCTGAAGCGGTCCTATGCGGCACACCGCGAGGCCTACCAGAAGATCTTTGCTCGGCTCGGGGTCAAGTACGTCATCGTGGCGGCGACATCCGGCGCGATGGGCGGAAGTGCATCCGAGGAATTCCTCGCCGAGAGCGACATCGGTGAGGACACATACGTGCGGTGCATCGAGTCGGGGTATGCGGCGAACGTAGAAGCCGTCACGACTCCCGCGCCGCCATCGTTGCCGATCGAGGGGCAGCCTGCCGCCGTCGATCACGAGACGGGTGACACACCCACCATTGCCACGTTGGTCGAGTGGGCCAATTCGGTCGATCTTGGCCGCACAGTCACCGCCGCGGACACGTTGAAGAACGTTCTGCTCAAGGTGCGCAACGCAGAAGGGGAGTGGGAGTTGCTCGCGGTCGGCCTGCCCGGCGACCGTGAGGTCGACGAGAAGCGCCTCGAAGCGTCCCTCGAGCCTGCCGAATTCGCGCTGCTCACCGACGCGGACTTCGAGGCCAATCCGTTCCTGGTGAAGGGCTACATCGGACCACGTGCGCTGCAGGCCAACGGCGTTCGCTACCTCGTCGACCCCCGTGTCGTCGACGGTACGTCGTGGATCACCGGTGCTGATATCAAGGGCAAGCATGTAGTTGGCCTGGTGGCAGGAAGAGACTTCACCCCGGACGGCACCATCGAAGCCGCCGAGGTACGCAATGGTGACCTGTCGCCGGACGGCCGCGGCCCGTTGGTCAGTGCGCGCGGAATCGAAATCGGCCATATCTTCCAACTCGGCTACAAGTACACCGACGCTTTCAAGGTCGATGTACTCGGTGAGAGTGGCAAGCCCGTTCGCCTCGTCCAGGGTTCCTATGGCGTCGGCGTTTCGCGTCTGGTCGCCGTCGTCGCCGAGCAGATGCACGACGACAAGGGGCTGCGTTGGCCGGCAGAAGTATCTCCGGCAGACGTGCACTTGGTCATCGCCAACAAGGACGAAGCGGCACGTGCCGGTGCCGAGTCCATTGTGGCGGCACTCGACGCGCAAGGCCTGGACGTGCTTTTCGACGATCGGAAGGCATCGCCGGGCGTCAAGTTCAAGGACTCCGAACTTATCGGAGTGCCGGTCGTAGTCGTCGTCGGTAGGGGATGGGCCGAGGACAAGGTCGAACTCCGTGACCGCTTCACCGGTGAGAGCCGTGACCTCGATACCGAGACTGCTGTCGCCGACATCGTCGAAACGGTACGTGGAAAATTGTGATCGTGTGGTTCGGCGGTTCGGGTCTGTTACTGACTGGTAGCTTCGGGGCAGCCGACTAGGAAAGGTGACCACATGGCCCACCTCACGTTGTTCGATCCCGCGACGTACGATCCGACCCAGTTCGACGACGAAACGCGGCGCCAGTTGCGATCGCTGATCGACTGGTTCGAGGATCGAGGCAAGGCCAGATTGCTCGCCGACGACCTCGAAGCCGTCTGGACCAGCGACTTCCTCGACTTTGTTGCCAAGGAGAAGTTGTTCGCGACGTTTTCGACGCCGGCGGCATATGCCGCGGGCGACTCCGACAAGCGTTGGGATGCCTCTCGTAATGCTGCCCTGAGTGAAGTCCTCGGCTTCTACGGACTGTCCTACTGGTATGCCTGGCAGGTCACCGTACTCGGACTCGGACCGATCTGGATGAGCGAGAACGAGGAGGCCAAGCGCCGTGCAGCGCGAGCGCTGGACGGCGGGTCCGTGATGGCGTTCGGGCTGTCCGAGCGCGCCCATGGTGCCGACGTCTACTCGACGGATATGTTGCTGCGGCCCTCGGACGAAGAGGGCGTCGCGTTTCGGGCGTCGGGGGAGAAGTACTACATCGGCAACGGCAACGTCGCAGGCATGGTCTCGGTGTTCGGTCGCCGCACCGATCTGGATGGGGCGGATGCCTACGTGTTCTTCGTCGCGGACAGTAGTCATCCCGAATATGTTCTACGTGACAACGTGATTCACGGCCAAATGTTCGTCAGCACGTTCACCCTCGAGGACTACCCGGTCCGAGCCGAGGACATTTTGCACATTGGTGCAGACGCGTTTTCCGCCGCTCTCAATACCGTCAACGTCGGTAAGTTCAACCTCTGCACGGGTTCGATCGGCATCACCGAGCACGCGTTCTACGAATCGATCACGCACGCGCACAACAGGGTTCTCTACGGCAACCGGGTTACCGAATTTCCGCATGTGCGTGCAAGTTTCGTCGACGCCTACTCGCGACTGATCGCGATGAAGCTCTTCAGTGGGCGGGCAGTCGACTACTTCAGGTCCGCAAGCCTCGAGGATCGGCGATACCTGCTGTTCAACCCGATGACCAAGGCCAAGGTGACCTCCGAAGGCGAGACCGTGGTCAGGTTGCTGCACGATGTGATCGCAGCGAAGGGATACGAGAAGAACACGTACTTTCGCGAGGCCGCACAGATGATCGGAACCCTTCCCAAGCTCGAGGGCACGGTGCACGTCAACGTCGCGCTCATGCTCAAGTTCATGCCGGCATACATGTTCGCCCCGATGGTCTACCCCGACGTCGACACGCGTGACGACGCTTCCGACGACGCGTTCTTCTTCGCTCAGGGTCCCGCACGCGGAGCGGGGAAAGTGCGATTCCACGACTGGGAGTCGACGTACGAAAAATTTTCACATGTTCCCAACGTGGCACGGTTCTACGAGCAGGCTTCGGCCTTCAAGACGTTCCTGACCGACACCGCACCCGATGAAGCCCAGCAGAAGGATCTGGACTTCCTACTCAATGTGGGGCACCTGTTCTCGTTGGTCGTCTACGGCCACCTGATTCTGGAATCGGCCGAGAAGGTCTCCACCGAGTTGCTCGATCAGATCTTCGACTTTCAAATTCGTGACTTCTCCGGTTACGCAGTTGCTCTGCACGGTAAGCCGTCCTCTACCGAGGCACAGCAGGCGTGGGCGCTTGCCGCGATCCGCAAGCCGGTGGTCGATCTCGCTCGCTTCGACGCAGTGTGGTCCGAAATAGTGTCCTACGACGGCGCGTACGAAATGAGGGGCTGACTCAGCCGAGTCGGCAGCGGTTCACGGTTGACCGGGGAACGGGACGGTCGGCGGAGCTACACCCAGGATTTCACGCCAGTTCGCCAGTCGTAACGCGGCTTCTGTGAGCGCAGTGACTCCGGTCTCCCGCGTGGGGCCGGACTCGCTGCGCTCGATGACCGACCTCCACGCGATCGAAGTGTCGATCTCGGCCTGGGCGGCAAGCTGCGCCGACGTGACGGGATCGTTGACCGGAAACGGGATGGAATATGCCGGGCTGGCAAGCGGTGGGGTGACGCTCGCGGCGCGCAACGCATCGAGGGTTGCGTCTCGACGTGCGCGGTGCGCTGCAGCGTCCGCCGCGATGAGGCCCCCACGGGCCGGATTCGAGAATGCGCCGACGACGCCGTACGCAAAGATCGCGGCGTACTCGGCGTTCAACGCGTCGACGAGTGCTTGTTGTTCGATGCCGAGATCGCTCATGGCAACACCACCGCCAGTTCGACGGCGCAGGCTGCGCTGATCGACCCCAGCAGGCCTGCGCGATAACCGGATTCGCTTTTCGCCGAGTCCGCTGCGCCCCGTTGAGATTCATTGAGATCGGCCTCGAGTTCCTCCATGGTCGGTGGCGGCACTGCAACCGGTGTCGATGTGGTAGACGTGGTTGCGCTCTCTTCCGCGGTGTGACCCGCCACGCGATCGATTTCAGCGGACAGGGCGTCGGCGTGTGCCGTTCGTTCCGTCTGGACGACGCTCAAGGGCCCGGCCAGGGTGGGGCTAAGCGCGATCAGGGCGCCTGCGGCGGCTGCGTCGCGACGCGCAAGTCGGAGGTGGCTGGTGAGGGTGTCGAGTTGCGGGTCGGGGTCGGTGTCGGAGGAACATCCGGCAGTCGTGGCGAGCCCGACTGCGGTGAGAGCGGCGCCACCGGTCAAGCGCAGTGCGCCACGGCGGCTGAGGGTGCGGGGGAGAGCGAACGTCGACACGGGAACATCGTGCCAGGTGCATTCTGCATCTCGTGCACCCAGGCTGGTCACGAACGCTTCCCGTTGGCGTTAGGCTGTGCGTTCGCCACATACGGATTCGATCACACTGTTGGTGGGGTCCGACCACAACTGAACGAGGAGTTTTCGCAACGATGCCTGTTCCGTCCAAGGAGAGGGTCATCGCACTCCTGTCCGACCTGGTGACCAGCAGTGGGTTCGATTTGGAAGATGTCAACGTGGTCTCGGCAGGTAAGCACAGTGCCGTACGCATCATGGTCGATCGCGATGAGGGGATCGACCTCGACACGTTGCCGTCGCTCAGCCGTGAGATCTCCGACATATTCGACGCGGTGTCGGATTTCGGTGATGCTCCTTACACCCTCGAGGTAACCACTCCTGGAGTCGATCGTCCGCTCACCGAGGATCGCCATTGGCGGCGCGCACGCGGACGGGTGGTCCGATTCAAGTTGGAGAACGAAAAGTTCGACGCACGTGTCGGTCACCTCGATGGCCGATCGCTCACTGTGGTCACTCGTGACAAGGGTGTTCTCGCGACCCGAGTCGTGGAGCTCGATGATGTTGTGAAGGCTGTTGTGCAAGTAGAATTCTCGAAGCCGAAGGCAGACGAGATGGAGCTGGCGGGCGGCGTTGTCGACGGTAGGCCTGCTCCTGCTGACAACGACGAGATAGTGAACGTGGAAACACCGGAAGAAGGGTCCGACAAGTGAATATCGACATCGCGGCGTTACGCGCCATCGAAGCGGACAAGGGGGTGTCGATCGAAACCGTCATCTCGACGATTCAGTCCGCCCTGTTGACCGCTTACCGGCACACCGAGGGCCATCAGCCCCATGCGTGGATCGACGTCAATCGCAAGACAGGTTCGGTGCGAGTGATGGCGAAAGAGATCGACGGTGACGGCAACACCATTTCGGAGTGGGACGACACCCCTCAGGGGTTCGGCCGAATCGCTGCGACGACGGCCCGGCAGGTAATCCTGCAGCGTCTGCGTGACGCCGAGCACGAGCGCTCGTTCGGCGAGTATGCGACGCACGAGGGTGAGATCGTGGGCGGGGTCATTCAGCGGGACACCAGAGCAAATGCCAAGGGCACGATCATCGTGCGGATCGGCAGCGATGCGAACGGCGCAGACGGTGTGCTGCCGCCTGCAGAGCAGGTGCCAGGTGAGAGTTACGAGCACGGCGAACGAATCAAGTGCTACGTGGTCGGAGTCGCCCGGGGGCAGCGCGGACCGCAGATCACCCTCTCGCGTACCCACCCCAACCTCGTGCGCAAGCTGTTTGCACTCGAGGTTCCAGAAATCGCCGACGGGTCGGTCGAGATCGTCGCTGTTGCGCGCGAGTCCGGTCACCGATCGAAGATCGCAGTCAAATCCACGGTGTCGGGTCTCAACGCCAAGGGTGCGTGCATCGGGCCGATAGGTCAGCGAGTGCGCAACGTGATGAGCGAACTGGCCGGTGAGAAGATCGACATCATCGACTTCGACGATGATTCCGCGACCTTCGTCGGGAATGCGCTGTCTCCGTCGAAGGTTGTGTCGGTCACGGTCGTGGATGCCGAGGCTCGTGCCGCGCGTGTGGTCGTCCCGGAATATCAACTGTCGCTCGCGATCGGTAAAGAAGGACAGAACGCCCGGCTGGCAGCCAGGCTGACCGGCTGGCGCATCGATATCCGCAGCGACGCGGCCACGGCACCCGAGTCCACCAGCGCGTAAGGGTGGAATGCGGAGTTCGAGGCAATACAGCGGTAGAGTGGTCGATGGTTCGGAATGAACTCTCTGCCCTGAGTCATGAGAGCATCGGTTCGGCGGCAGTCCGTCAGCCGGTGAGAACATGTGTCGGGTGCAAGGAGCGAGCTCCGGCCGCCGGTCTGCTGAGAGTTGTGGTTCGTGATCGAGATTCCACGGAATCGGTGATCGTGCCAGATCTCGACCACAGGCTTCCCGGTAGAGGTGCATGGTTGCATCTCGACCCGAGATGTCTGGAGAATGCAGAACGGCGCCGTGCATTCGGTAGAGCGCTACGCGTGTCGGGATCTACCGACTCGTCAGCGGTCGTCTCCTTTCTCGAAGGAGTCGACGACAGAGATTCACCCCTCGAGAAGAACAGGCAACAGCACTGATGAGCACACCGTGAAGCACCAACGATGAACGTCCATCGGAGTTAACCCGAGGTCGTGCGGGCACCATTCCTCGCTCGGCCTCTCAGTGAGGAGAGCAGTGCCAGGTAAGGCCCGCGTACACGAGTTGGCTAAAGAACTCGGTGTCACCAGTAAAGAACTACTCGCACGGCTCAAAGAGCAAGGCGAGTTCGTCAAATCCGCATCGTCCACGGTAGAGGCGCCAGTAGCGCGTCGTGTCCGTGAATCCTTCCCGGCCGGAAAGCCGGACACCGCTCCGGCCACCGGTGCTCCCAATGGCGCACAGGCCAGTGGCGGCGGCGAACAGGCCAGTGGCAGCGCGCCGAAGCCTGCTTCGGCTGCCAAGCCCGGCGGACCTCGCCCCGGACCGAAGCCGACCCCGCGCCCGACTCCTGCTGCTCCCGTGGCACAGGAACCAGTAGCTCCAGTCGCAGCTGAGGCTCCCGTAGCGCCGGTATCGACCCCGGCGCCTGCACCGGCCGCCCCGGCACCATCCGTCCCGGCTCCAGTTGCTCCGGCAGAGCAAGCTCCCGCAGCACCGGCCGCCGCCACTACAGAGGCCACAGCGGCGCCTGCCCCGGCAGGTCCCAAGCCTGGCGCACCCGGCCCCAAGCCGGGCCCCAAGGCTCCGCGTGTCGGTAACAACCCGTATTCGTCCGCTCCCGCCGAGCGTCCTGCCCCGCGTCCCGCATCGGGCGCACCACGCCCGGGCGGTAGCAGTCGACCTGCTCCGGGTCAGGGTGGACCTCGTCCGGCAGCCCCGGGCGGTGCACGTCCGGCCGCGGCTGGTCAGGGCGCCCCTCGCCCAGCGGGCCCTGGCGGACCTCGTCCGAGCCCGGGTTCCATGCCTCCTCGTCCCAACCCCGGCGCGATGCCGACCCGTTCGGCACGTCCGAGCCCAGCGGCAGGTCGCCCCGGCGGCCGTCCCGGCGGTGCTCCAGGTGGTCGTCCCGGTGGAGCAGGTGCCGGTGGTTACCGCGGTGGCGGCGCACCGGGTGCTCCAGGTGGAGCTCCCGCAGGTGGAGCTCCCGCGGGTGGCTTCCGCGGTCGTCCCGGCGGCGGTGGCCGTCCAGGTCAGCGTGGTGCAGCTGCAGGTGCTTTCGGTCGTCCCGGCGGAGCAGTTCGTCGTGGCCGCAAGTCGAAGCGGGCAAAACGCGCCGAGTACGAGAGCATGCAGGCACCCGCTGTCGGCGGCGTCCGGTTGCCACGCGGCAACGGTGAGACCATCCGTCTCGCCCGCGGCGCGTCGCTGTCGGATTTCGCGGACAAGATCGATGCGAATCCAGCAGCACTCGTACAGGCCTTGTTCAACCTCGGCGAGATGGTCACAGCCACTCAGTCCGTGAATGACGAGACTCTCGAACTGCTCGGCGGCGAAATGAACTACGTCGTTCAGGTCGTCAGCCCAGAGGACGAAGATCGCGAACTGCTCAACGCATTCGACCTCACCTACGGCGAGGACGCCGGCGGTGAAGAGGACTTGGAGCAGCGGCCTCCCGTCGTCACGGTCATGGGTCACGTCGACCACGGCAAGACGCGACTGCTGGACTCGATCCGAAACACCACGGTCCGCGAAGGCGAGTCCGGTGGCATCACCCAGCACATCGGTGCTTACCAGGTGCTTACCGAACTCGAAGGCAACGAGCGTTTGGTTACCTTCATCGATACGCCTGGTCACGAGGCCTTCACGGCCATGCGTGCTCGAGGTGCCAAGGCAACCGACCTCGCGATCCTGGTTGTTGCAGCCGACGACGGTGTCATGCCGCAGACGGTCGAAGCGATCAACCATGCGCAAGCTGCAGATGTCCCGATCGTGGTGGCGATCAACAAGATCGACAAGGAAGGCGCAAACCCGGACAAGATCCGGCAGCAGCTGACCGAGTACGGACTTGTGGCCGAGGAATACGGCGGCGACACCATGTTCGTCGAGATCTCGGCGAAGCAGGGCACCAACATCGACGCACTTCTCGAAGCTGTGTTGCTCACAGCAGATGCCTCACTGGATCTGCGTGCCAACCCGGACATGGACGCTCAGGGTGTCGCCATCGAGGCGCACCTCGACCGTGGTCGTGGACCGGTTGCGACCGTGCTCATCGCTCGTGGAACGTTGCGTGTCGGTGACTCGATCGTCGCCGGTGATGCCTATGGTCGCGTCCGTCGAATGGTCGACGAGCACGGCGAAGATGTCATCGAGGCATTGCCGTCCCGTCCGGTGCAGGTCATCGGCTTCACGTCGGTGCCCGGTGCAGGCGACAACCTGTTGGTCGTCGACGAGGATCGCATTGCCCGTCAGATCGCCGATCGACGCAACGCTCGCAAGCGCAATGCGCTTGCCGCGAAGTCTCGTAAGCGCATAAGCCTGGACGATCTCGATGCAGCGTTGAGGGAGACTTCACAGCTGAACTTGATCCTCAAGGGTGACAACTCGGGAACCGTGGAGGCTCTCGAAGAGGCACTGGTCGGTATCCAGATCGACGATGAGGTCGAACTGCGCGTCATCGACCGCGGTGTCGGCGGCGTCACCGAGACAAACGTCAACCTGGCGTCGGCATCGAACGCGATCATCATCGGATTCAACGTTCGAGCGGAGGGCAAGGCCACCGAGCTGGCCAACCGTGAAGGCGTCGACATCCGGTACTACTCGGTTATCTACCAGGCCATCGACGAGATCGAAAGCGCACTTAAGGGCATGCTCAAGCCCGTCTACGAAGAGGTTGCGCTCGGCCAAGCCGAGATTCGTGCAATGTTCCGTTCTTCGAAGGTCGGAAGTATTGCTGGTTGTCTCGTCACCTCGGGTACTATCCGTCGCAATGCGAAAGCACGACTGCTGCGTGACAACAAGGTGGTTGCCGAGACCGTCACCATTTCCTCGCTTCGGCGGGAAAAGGAGGACGTGGTCGAGGTGCGCGAGGGCTACGAATGCGGTCTCACGGTGACGTACTCGGACATCAAGGTAGGCGATGTCGTCGAGGCGTACGAGCTCCGTGAAAAGGCTCGCGACTAGTCGATTCGCAGTAGTAGTGCCGTAGTGGAGCATTGGGGAGTAACACTGCATTGGATCGAGGAGCCGGCGGCGGTATGTCAGTACCGCCGCCGGCTCTTCGTTCGAACCTGAGTAAGGATGGCCGCGTGTATCTGGGGGCGCTCGAGTTGGACGTGTTGTTGGGCGACGTTCGTTCGCTCGTTGAGAAGCGTTCGAAGGTCGATCCGGTTCTCACGGAGTTACACCGCTTCGGGGTTTCGGCCGCGGAGACGGGCGAGCTCGGGCGTTTTCGGCGGTCGTTGTTCGGAATTGCGGCTGCCGGTCCGGATATCGACGGGTTGCACGACAAGCTCGACGAATGCGAACGGCATATCGCGGATCGGCAAGATCTGGAATTGTTGGCGGTCAGAAGAAGAATTTTCGGTCCCGAGGACTGACTCGGACCCTATGAGGAGCGTGATTGACATGGTGGATCCAGCGAGAGCTCGCAAGCTCGCCAAGCGAATTGCCGCCATCGTCGCCACGGCGATCGATCATGAGATCAAAGATCCCCGTCTGGCGTTCGTGACCGTCACCGATTGCAAGGTGACAGCGGATCTGCACGACGCAACCGTGTACTACACGGTGATGGGCGAAGACTTGGATACGGCCCCGGATCTTCAGGCTGCATCTGCGGGGTTGGAGAAAGCCAAAGGTGTACTTCGGTCGAAAGTCGGTGCAGGGACCGGTGTTCGCTTCACACCGTCATTGACGTTCGTGACCGATACTGTTCCGGACACTGCGCGTCATATGGAAGATCTCCTCGAGCGTGCACGCCTCGCCGACAGCGAAGTCGCCAGGGCGGCAGCCTCGGCCAAGCCTGCGGGTGAGGCCGATCCGTACAAGGCGCCGCGGGAGACGGTCGACGGTTCCGAGTCGACCGACGTGGGCTGATAGAGGTGACGACGACTCCGGGGGCCCGGCCTGTGGCAGAGACGCAGGACGAATTCGCTCATGCGATAGAACTGTTGGAGGCTGCCCGATCCGTCACCGTGCTGTGTCACATCCAGCCGGATGCCGACACCATCGGTAGCGGTCTCGCACTGGGGTTGGTTCTTTCGCGTCGTGGAGTGGACGTGCAGGTGTCGTTTGCGACACCTGCCGAGCTGCCGGGGTCGATGGACGCGCTACCGGGCCGCGAGCTCTTGGTACCGGCCGGCGACGTCCGAGTCGACGTCGATCTCGTGGTCACGGTCGATGCGGGGAGCAAGGGGCGACTCGGGGCGCTGTCCGACCGCATCGATGCTGCACACGCAACTCTCGTTATCGATCATCATCGGTCCAATACTCGGTTCGGCACCTGGAACGTGGTCGACGAGAACGCGGTGTCGACCACCGCGGTAATCGCTCGGCTGTTCGACGCATGGAGTGTCGACATCGATCGAGATCTGGCCGAATGTTTGTTTGCCGGTCTTGTCACCGATACCGGATCGTTTCGGTGGGTTCAGCCCGGCTCTCATACTCTTGCCGAACGTCTTCTTGCGACCGGTATCGATGGGGCTGCGCTGACGAGGAAGTTGCTCGATACGCATCCGTTCGCGTGGTTGCCGATGTTGGGATCGGTTCTCGGAGCGGCAGAGCTGGTTCCGGACGCGGCGGGCGGACTCGGGCTCGTCTATACCGCGATCCTGCGCGAAGATTCCGCCGGCCTCCGCTCGGAAGAGATCGAGAGTGTCATCGATATCGTCCGCACTGCGACCGAAGCAGAGGTGGCGGCGGTACTCAAACAGCAGAGTGGTGACGACTGGACGGTATCGTTGCGCGCGAAGACACAGGTCGACGTTTCCCTTGTGGCAACGTCTCTCGGTGGGGGCGGCCATCGTAAAGCTTCGGGGTACACAGCTACTGGTTCCAAGTCCGACGTCGTCGCGTCCCTCATCGCCGCACTCGGTTGATCGATCTTGGTCGAATCGACTGCTTCGGCGGAGGCGTCTCCGCGCAGAATTCTCGGTTTGGCCCTCCCGGCACTCGGTGTTCTTGCGGCTGAGCCGCTTTACTTGCTTTTCGACGCGGCAGTGGTGGGCAGGCTGGGTGCGCTTTCGCTCGCTGGACTGGCCGTCGGCGGTCTGGTTCTGACTCAGGTCAGCACGCAGTTGACGTTTCTCTCGTACGGCACAACTGCGCGTGCCGCTCGAATGCACGGTGCAGGACGCGAGGAGGACGCGGTCGGTGAGGGCGTCCAAGCGACGTGGCTCGCCGTTGCGCTGGGTGTGGCGATCGTTGCCGTGATGCAGATTCTGGCGGCTCCGGTTCTCTCTGTCATCGGTGGCGGCGGCGAGATTGCCGATGAAGCTGCCGCGTGGTTCAGGGTCGCTGTCTTCGGTGTTCCTTTCATCCTGATTTCGATGGCGGGCAACGGGTGGATGAGGGGTGTCCAGAACACCAGGAGGCCGCTCCGTTTCGTAGTTTTCGGGCTGTTGGTCTCGGGCGTGCTGTGCCCGATGTTGGTACACGGTCTGCTCGGGTTTCCGCGGATGGAACTTCTCGGGTCTGCGGTGGCGAATCTGGTGGGGCAGTCGATCGCTGGGTGTCTGTTCATCGCCGCGATTTCGCGTGCGGGGGTTCCGCTTCGGCCCAGGTGGTCGGTGATGCGAGTGCAGTTGATTCTCGGTCGCGATCTCGTCCTGCGTAGCTTGGCGTTTCAAGCGTGCTTCTTGTCTGCTGCAGCAGTGGCATCCCGGTTCGGAGCGGCCGCTGTCGCTGCCAATCAGGTTGTCCTGCTGCTGTGGAATCTCGTGTCGTTGACTCTCGACTCTTTGGCCATTGCGGCTCAAACACTGGTCGGTGCTGCTTTGGGCAAAGGCGACGTCCGTGGCGCCACCAAGCTGGGTTGGCGATTGACCGCGTGGTCCACCATGTTCGCGATCGTCCTGGCATCGATGTTCGCGGCCGGTATGCGGGTGATCCCCGAGCTGTTCACCGCAGACCCAGCCGTGGTGGGTCAGATGCACGCGATCTGGTGGATATTCGTCGCCATCATTCCGATTGCCGGAATCGTCTTCGCCCTCGACGGAGTTCTGTTGGGTAGCGGCGACGCAGCCTTCCTCCGGACCGCCACACTGGTATGTGCCCTGCTGGGTTTTCTACCCTTCATCTGGTTGTCGCTGGTGCTGGACTGGGGATTGACCGGAATCTGGGTCGGTCTCGGAGTTTTCGTGTCGCTGCGGGCGATCGCGGTGGTGCTGCGGACGCTCTCGGGTCGGTGGGCGCTGGGGGGCGCCGACATTCAACGCGAGGCCGGATGAATAGCAACTTCCTGGCTCTTGACGACGAAGTAGACCTCCATGCCAGGCGACAGGTCCAATTCCGAGACCGCTGCTGCCGTCACGTCCGCCACGAGACTCTGGCCGCCGTGGGTACCCCGAACACGAACCGTTGCGCCGTACACGTCCATCGCGGCGATCGTGACGGGTAGTACGTTGCGCGGACTGGCATGCGGTTCGGTCAGATGCACTGCTACCGCGGACGGGCTGAAGACAGCTACTGCCTCGGCACCCGATGGCGTCGTACTGTGTCCGTGAATCGTCAGGCCCTGCGCGGTACTCAACGAACCTGAAGAATCTGCAGCGCCGAGAACCAAGTTCACCCCGGCGATCCGAGCGGCGAATTCACTGCGTGGTGAGGTGAGAATGTCTGTGGTCGGTCCGCGCTCGACGATTCGGCCGGCCTGCACGACCACAATCGTGTCGGCCAAGGCGAGCGCATCGAGGAGGTCGTGAGTGACGATGAGTGCGGTGCGTCGTTGCTCACGCAGGACGGTTCGAAGCAATCGGCGCAGAACGGGTGCGGTAGCTACGTCCAATGCGGCCATCGGCTCGTCGAGGAGTAGTACTCGAGGCTGCGCTGCGAGCGCGCGAGCGAGAGCTATGCGTTGTGCTTGCCCACCCGAGAGCTGTGACGGCCGTCGATCCGCAAGGTCGAGTGCATCGACTGCGTCGAGCCAGGTTCGTGCAATCTCCCTTCCTTTGCGACGACCGACCCCCCGACTGCGGGGCGCGAACGCGACGTTGGCTTCGGCGTCGAGATGAGGAAACAGAAGGGCGTTCTGTGACAGCGTGGCCACGCCACGGGCATGCGCTGGAACGAATGTGCGTCCGGCGGTGTCGGTGACTACGTCGTCACCGATGGTGATTCGTCCGGAGTCGGGCCGGAGCAGACCTGCCACGAGCGAAAGCAACGAAGTCTTGCCGGCCCCGTTCGGTCCGAGAATCGCGATGACCTCGCCGTCGTCGACATCGAGGGTGAAGTCGAGGTTTCGTTCGGCGACTTCGGCGATGAGGCGGATGGAGCTCACAGCGCCCCGGCCAACCGGCGCCCACGGGCGGCAACGACGATTACTGCCGCCACCACGATCAGCAGGAGCGAGAGCGCCACTGCGGCGTCGGGATCGGTTTCACGCTGCAGATAGATCTCCAATGGCAGGGTTCGCGTGACTCCCTCGAGTGATCCAGCGAAGGTCAACGTCGCACCGAATTCGCCGAGGGCGCGCGCGAATGCAAGAACGGCCCCCGACACCAGTCCAGGCAGAACGAGCGGGAGCGTCACCCGGCGCAACACTGTCGTCGGACGCGCACCCAAGGTGGCGGCGACGGTCTCGTATCCGCGTCCCGTGCTGCGCAATGCTCCTTCGAGGCTGACGACCAGAAAGGGGAGCGAGACGAAGGCCTGGGCCAGCACCACTGCAGTCGTGGAGAATGCGATGCCGATGCCCCACGCCTCCAGTTGCTCGCCGAGGAGGCCGAGTCGACCGAAGGTGTACAGCAATGCAATTCCGCCGACGACCGGTGGAAGGACGAGGGGAAGCAGCACCAACGCTCGGAGGATGGACTGACCAGGAAACTCCGATCGGGCCAACACCAGTGCCATCGGTATACCGATGACGATGCACACGACGGTGCTCGTTGCTGCCGTCCGGAGGCTGAGGAGTAATGCCGTTCGTGATGACTCCGAGGAGACGAGGGCGATGAAGTTCGGCCAATCGATCTTCAACAGAATGGCCAGCAACGGGGTGACGACGAACAACACACCCAACGCTGCGGGGACGAAGATCCACCTGGGTAGACCGACTCGGACCTCGTTGCCGCCGCGTATTCCCCTTCCGGAGCGCGTCGGTTTCACCTCGACAGTCGCGGTCATTGTTCTTCGAGTCCTGCTTCGACGATGACCGTTGTCGCCTTGACCACGGCCACCGCAACTCTGCCCGGCTCGAGACCCAGGGTGCGCACCGATTCGGTGCTCATGAGCGAGACGACGGTGAACGGTCCGCATTGCATCTCGACCTCGCTCATCACGGTGTCGGACGTCACTGCAGTCACCAGCCCGACCAATCGATTGCGGGCCGAACTTCCCGAGCCCGTCGGATCCGGGGGAGGAGTTGCCTGCTCGCGGGCGAATGCAGCCAAGGCGGCACCGTCGACTACTTTTCGACCGGAGTTGTCCTTGTACGCGACGAGTGTTCCGTTGTCGATCCATCTACGCACGGTGTCGTCACTGACGCCGAGGAGCGCAGCCGCGTCTTTGATTCGAATCCGTGAATGCGGCATGAACAGAACTCTAGAGCAGCAGGCGCGTAAGGGATCGACGCGAGCTATCGACGTCGACGGGTATTGACGAAACGAGCGAGGAACGTTGCCGCGAGTAATGCGATCGCACACACGATTGCGGTGATCACAAAACCAGAGACGAAGTTGTCCGAGGCGATCCCCGCTAGAACGGAGGCCATAACAGTGAGGACCAGCCCTGCTGTGAGGCCGGATTTCTCGGATGCGGAAAAGTTGTTCATAGGTCGACAGTGTCTCATCCGGCACCCTGTCCGATACCGCTCGGGAATCCGAAGGGAAGATGAGGTGTTGGTTGTCGACCGAATCGACAACCAGATCAGAAGATCATTTCATCGGGAAGGAACACGGCCTGTGACAGCAAAGCTCTGGGCAGTGAGTGACATCCACATCGGTCACCGAGGAAATCGTCCGGTCACCGAGGATATTCACCCCGAGTCACCAGAAGATTGGTTGATCGTCGCGGGAGACGTTTCGGAGAAAACCGACGACATCAAGTGGGCACTCGAGTTGCTCCGAAGTCGATTCGCCAAGGTCATCTGGGTACCCGGCAACCACGAACTGTGGACGACGGTCAAAGATCCAGTGCAAATTCACGGTGCTGCGCGCTATGAGTACCTGGTCAATCTGTGCCGTGAGATCGACGTCGTCACGCCCGAGGACCCCTATCTGCTGTGGAAGGGCGAAGGCGGACCGGCGACGCTGGTGCCGATGTTCTTGCTGTACGACTACTCGTTTCTCCCTCGTGGGGCCGTGGACAAGGAACACGGGCTTGCGATCGCGCGAGAGAAGAATGTCGTCGCCACCGACGAGTTCTTGCTCTCGTGTGAGCCGTACGCCAGCCGAGACGCATGGTGTCGAGCTCGCATCGAAAGCACCAGGATCAGACTCGACGCCCTCGATCCGTCGATCCCTACGGTGTTGATCAACCATTTTCCGCTGGTGCGACAGCCCACCGAGGTGCTCTTCTATCCGGAGTTCGCGTTGTGGTGCGGTTCCACTCTGACCGCCGACTGGCATACGCGCTACAACGCCCTGTGCGCGGTGTACGGGCACCTCCATATCCCTCGTACGACGTACTACGACGGGGTGCGCTTCGAGGAAGTCTCGGTCGGATATCCACGCGAATGGCAGCGGCGCGGGTTGCCCGACAACGTGCTCAGACAGATACTCCCCGTGCCGGAGTATCCCGAGGGCACCTTGAACAAGTGGGGCGGACACTTCACGGTGACACCCGAGATGGAAGCCGAAGTCGAGAAGATGAGGTCTGAGCAGTGATCGAGTCGATTCTTCCCAATGGCGTCGTCGCCGCCGAATTGTTCGCCGACCCGCCGGGGTTGGAACCGCATCCGCTCGAAGCTCATCTGGTCGCCAAGGCCGTGGACAAGCGCAAGCGGGAGTTCAGCTCTGCGCGCCACTGCGCCCGCCTGGCGATGGGCAAGCTGGGTGTGGATCCAGCGCCGATCATGCGAGGGAGTTCGGGCGCCCCGCAATGGCCGAGGGGAGTGGTCGGGAGCCTGACGCATTGCGACGGATACCGTGGTGCAGTCGTGGCGTATTCGATGCAGGTTCGTTCCGTCGGAATCGACGCCGAACCACACGATGCACTACCCGACGGGGTTCTCGATGCCGTCAGTCTCGAGGCCGAACGAATATGGCTACGCACCGCGTCCGTCGATACGGACGTGCACTGGGATCGTTTGCTGTTCTGCGCCAAGGAAGCGACGTACAAGGCGTGGGAACCATTGACCGGTCGATGGTTGGGTTTCGAGGATGCGCACATCACGTTCGATCGCACCGGTTCCGGCGGCGACGTCTCCGGAACCTTCCATTCTCGACTCCTCGTGTCCGGTGAAACCATCGACGGCCCGCCACTGACTTCGTTCGATGGCAGATGGCTCGTCTCCGACGGTCTGATCGTCACCGCCATCGCAGTGACCTAGCGATCCACGCGGCGCAGAAGCCGCCTGGCACAATGAACTCTCGTGTCTTCACGCGGAAAGCTGTCCTCCGGCCTCGTCGGTGCCGGGTTATTGATCGTGGACAAGGGACCAGGGGTCACCAGCCATGACGTCGTCGCCTCCTGTCGCAAACTTCTGCACACTCGGAAGGTGGGGCATGCGGGCACGCTCGACCCGATGGCCACCGGTGTGCTCGTCCTCGGGATCGAACGCGCCACGAAGATGCTGGGGCTTCTCGCGTTGACCACCAAGGAATACACGGCAACGATCCGACTCGGGCGTAGTACCACCACCGACGATGCCGAGGGTGAGACCATCGCGGATGCGTCGGCGCACGAGGCGAGCGATTCGGCGCTTCGAGAGCAGATCGCGCTACTGTCCGGTGACATCGAGCAGATTCCGGCGAGTGTGAGTGCGATCAAGGTGGATGGGCAACGTGCCCACAAGCTGATACGTGCAGGTGAAGAGTTCACCTTGCCGGCTCGAAAGGTCAGCGTGACGAGGTTCGACCTACTTGCCCGGCGAGACGTGCCCAATACCGGTTTCGTAGATCTCGATGTCGACGTCGAATGCTCTTCTGGAACCTACATTCGAGCGCTCGCGCGTGACCTCGGTGCCGCTCTCGGTGTCGGCGGCCACCTGACCGTGCTGCGGCGCACGCGAGTGGGCCCGTTCACTTTGGAGCATGCTCGTACCCTCGACCAGCTCGCGGAGAACCCTGGGGTCAGCCTGGACATCGACGAGGCTGCGCGCACTGCTTTTCCGCACCGGCAGCTCGACGCCGAAGAAGCGGAATCGGTCAGCCAGGGGAGATGGTTGGATCCCGTGGGGATCGATGGCGTGTATGCAGCGATCGACCCATCGGGGCACACGATCGCTCTGCTGCAAGAAAAAGGTAAGCGCGCAAGCTCGGTGCTGGTCGTTCGCCCGGCAACCTTGCGCGGTTGCTAGCGGGTCGGGATCATCCAGATCGCTTCGGCTGCAAGTTGACCGAGATCGATGACACCCTTGTCGGCACCGTGATGGTCCAATTCGATCTCCACCGTTCCTGCGTAGTCGCGTCGCTCGAGGACGGCGATCGGCAGATCGAGCGTGATGCCCACCGAGTCGAAGTAGCGCAGCATCGCCGGATCGGAATCGGAAATCCGGGCGACCAGCCCGCGTTGGCCGTCTGCGTAGTCGCTCAGGCGCGTGGCCTCGGGTGACGCTATGTCGCCGTCCACCGACGGAATCGGGTCGCCGTGTGGATCACGTTCAGGGAAGCCGAGTTTCGCGTCTATTCGCGACATCATCAGGTCCGAGACCGCATGCTCGAGTATTTCTGCCTCGTCGTGCACTTCGTCCCAGCCGTAGCCGAGTTCTTGCACGAGATAGGTCTCGATCAGTCGGTGACGTCGAACCATCGCAATGGCCGCGGTGCGTCCCCTAGGGGTAAGAGAGATAGCCCCGTAACGAGCGTGGTCGACCATGCCTTGATCTGCCAGTTTGCGGATCGCCTCGGACACTGTCGAGGCGGAGACGCCGATGCGTTCGGACAGCATCTTTGTACTGACGGCGTCTTCGGTCCACTCGCCGGCGGTCCAGATCACTTTGAGATAGTCCTGCGCGACAGCCGACAGCTGCAGTTCTTCCGCGAGGTTGTCTGCTGCAGTCTTGTTTCCTGCAGTGTTCTTGCCGCCGGTGTTCGGGCTGACCGTTTGCTCCACCACGCGAGAAAGCTTAGCTTCCCGCCGGTTGGCTCGCCGCCACGTCGTCGGAGCGTCGGAAATAGCGGGTAATCAACCCCTGCGACGGGCTGAACAGATAGGCGAGGATGAACACGAAGCCCTGCGACAACACGACGGTGCCGCCCGAGGACACGTCGAGATAGAAGCTCACATAGATGCCGACTATCGCGCAGCCGACGGCGATGCTCGGTGCGACAACGAGCATCCGACGGAAACGATTGGTCAACAGATATGCCGTCGCTCCCGGTGTGATCAGCATCGCGACGACGAGAATGACGCCGACTGCTTGGAGTGCGACGACCGTCGTCAACGCGAGCAATGTCAGCATCGTCGCCGAGATGACTGTGGGCGAGATACCCACCGCACGCGCTTGCGTCCGATCGAAGGCGAACAGCGTGAAGTCGCGACGCTTGAGGACCATCACCAGCAGCGCGAGACCGCCGAGGATGAACACTTGCAGCATGTCCGATTGCGATACCCCGAGGAGATTGCCGAAGAGGATGTGGTTCAGGTCGATCTGGCTCGGGAACTTCGAGATCAGCACGACTCCGAGCGCGAACAATGTCGTGAAGACGACGCCGATGGCCGCGTCCTCCTTGACCAGAGTGGTGTTGCGGACGAGACCGATAGCGCCGACGGCGACGAGCGCGAACAACAGTGCCCCGATTGCGAAGGGGGCGCCGAGCAGATATGAGAGTGCGACGCCAGGCAGAACCGCGTGCGAGACCGCGTCGCCCATCAACGACCAGCCGATGAGCACCAACCAGCAACTGAGTACGGCACAGACGATGGACGCGGTGACCGTCACGAGCATGGCCCGTTGCATGAATGTGTACTGCAATGGTTCGACGAAGAAGTCGACGAAGTCCATGATCAGCTCGCTTCCGACGTGCGGGAAGTAGTGCGTGAGAGTGGATCGACACCGAAGGCCAATGCGAGGTTCTCTGGTTTCAATACCTCCTCAGGTCTTCCGTGCATCAACACTCGTTGCTGCAGCAGGACCGCCTCGTCGCAGAGGTCCGGCAGCGCGTGGAGATCGTGCGTGGACACGAGTACCGAAGCGCCTGCCGCGGTGAGCTCACGCAGCAATCTGGTGATCGTGGCTTCGGTTCGCTTGTCGACCCCGGCGAAAGGCTCGTCGAGGAGCAGTAGCGAGGCTTCCTGGGCGATGGCTCTGGCAACGAACGCCCGCTTGCGCTGGCCACCCGACAGTTGACCGATCTGGCGGTCGGCCAGTTCGGTCAGGTCGACTCGATCGATCGCGTTCTCCACCGCCGAGCGATCGCGGCTGCGCGGACTTCGCATCCAGTTCTGTTTCCCGTAGCGGCCCATCATGACGACGTCGCGGACGCTGATCGGGAATGACCAGTCCACTGTCTCGCTCTGCGGCACGTAGCTGACCGTGCCGGCCTTGCGTGCATCGGCAGGGGCTCCGCCGAAGATGGAGATGGTGCCGGTGTCCGGTCGCACTACACCCATGACGGCTTTGAACAGTGTCGACTTCCCGGACCCGTTCATTCCCACGAGGCCGCAGACGCGACCGGCCTCGAGCGTCAGCGACGCGTTGACAAGTGCGGTGATGTCTCGATACCGAACGCCGACGCCGGTGACTGTCAGTGCAGCGGGCTTCGTGTTCATTGTCGTGTCCCCAGTAACGCATCGGTGATGGTGCGGGCGTCGTAGGTCAGTAGGTCCAGATAGGTGGGAACGGGTCCACCCTCCTCGCTCAGCGAATCGACGAAGAGGGTGCCGCCGAATCGCGCACCAGTGTCCTCGGCGACCTGTCGCTGCGCTTTGTCGGACACCGTCGACTCGCAGAACACCGCCGGTACGTCGTTGTCTCGAACGAAGTCGATGGTTGTGACGACCTGTTTGGGGGTGCCCTCCTGTTCGGCGTTCACCGGCCATAGATATGCCTCTTGAAGGTCGAAGTCGCGTGCGAGGTAGCTGAATGCGCCCTCACACGAGACCACTGCGCGTTCGTTGGGCGGCAGTGTGTCGAGGTCGGCGCGGAGTCGGTTGCCGACCTCTCGAAGCTGAGCTTTGTAGGACTCGGCGTTGGCGCGATAGTCCTCGGCGTGCAGTGGGTCGAGATCGACGAATGCGGATGCGATGTTGTCGACGTAGACCTCCGCGACCTTCGGTGACATCCACGCGTGTGGATTGGATTTCCCCGCATATGCGTCGGCACGGATGTAGACAGGTTCCACGCCGTCACTCACCACTGCATGTGGGGCGGGGACGCGTTCGACGAACTTCTCGAACCACGATTCCAATCCCAGACCGTTGTCGAGGATCAGTTCGGCTTGTTCGGCGGTACGGAGATCGCCGGGGGTCGGTTCGTAGCCGTGAATTTCTGCGCCCACCTTGGTGATCGACTCGACGAGGAGATGATCGCCTGCCACGTTGCGAGCCATGTCGGCGAGAACAGTGAATGTCGTGAGGACCAACGGGCGGGAGTCCTCGGTGATGGCAGTGTTCTCGTCACCGACACTTCTAGCGCATCCCGCGAGCGCGCCGACCGACATGACCACGGCTGTGACAAGGCTCAACGTGGGCATCATCGAAAATCTACCCTGGCGAAGAAATAAGTTTGGCACACCGAAATATTGACAGAACGCGGATTTGTTTGTCCATACCTGAGTCGAGCGACACACCGATCCGAAAGTGACCCCGAACTCGGGGGCCCGTAGGCTTCCCCTCGTGCAGAGATGGCGAGGTCTCGACGATGTACCTGCCGACTGGGGCCGTTGTGTTCTCACGATCGGTGTTTTCGATGGCGTGCACAGGGGGCACGCGCAACTGATCAGCCGCGCGGTGAAGTCTGCGCGGGAACGCGGAATTCCCAGTGTGCTCATGACATTCGATCCACATCCGATGGAAGTGGTCCGGCCTGGGACGCATCCCGCGCAACTGACGACGCTGACCAGACGGGCCGAGCTTGCCGAGGAACTCGGTGTAGACGTGTTTTTCGTCATGCCGTTCACGCCCGAACTGATGAAGCTCACCCCGGAGCGCTACGTCCACGAGATTCTGGTCGAGCGCCTTCACGTCGCCGAGGTGGTCGTGGGGGACAACTTCACGTTCGGCAAGAAGGCGTTGGGCAATGTGGATCTGCTTCGTGCGGTCGGCGAGAGATTTGGATTCGCGGTCGACGGCGTGAGCCTTCTGGCGGAACACGCGGTCACGTTCTCGTCCACCTACATCCGCTCGTGCGTCGATGCCGGCGATGTCGCTGCGGCTGCGCTGGCCCTCGGTCGTGCGCATCGGGTGGAAGGTGTCGTCGTGCACGGCGATGGCAGAGGTCGCCAGCTGGGCTACCCGACCGCGAACGTGGCACCCCCCATGCATTCGGCGATTCCTGCCGACGGTGTGTACGCAGCTTGGTTCACCGTCCTCGGTCCTGGCGCGATGATCGGTACCGTGACGCCGGGCAAACGGCAACCGGCCGCGGTGTCCGTCGGGACCAACCCCACGTTCTCGGGGAGAACGCGCACCGTGGAAGCATTCGTTCTCGACAGCAACGCGGACCTGTACGGCCAGCATGTGGCAGTGGATTTCGTCGAACGGCTCCGAGGTATGGAGAAGTTCGATTCGGTCGAGGACTTGATCGCGGAAATGGGACGAGACTCCGATAGAGCCCGCTCGATTCTGTCGCAACTAGAGCCCTGGTAGTCTCCTACGTTGGTGCATGCTGCGGTCCGTGGTGGCTGCACCCGATTCGGTATCTCGCATGCGAGAGCACTCGAATTCCCTTTCACGCGGACGTCAGTGATCAGGAGTAGTACCAGTGGCATTGACCACCGAACAGAAGAAGACCGTTCTCGGCGAGTACGGCTTGCACCCGACCGATACGGGTTCACCCGAGGCTCAGGTCGCGATGCTCACCAAGCGCATCGTCGATCTCACCGAGCACCTGAAGATGCACAAGCATGACCACCACTCCCGCCGCGGCCTGTTGCTGCTGGTCGGACGTCGTCGTCGCCTGCTCAAGTACATCGCCAAGGTGGACGTCACCCGTTACCGCTCGCTGATCGAGCGTTTGGGTCTGCGTCGCTAATTCGACGTCGACGTGCCCGCTCTAGTGCGCGGTCACCGCAATAGTGCAGAAGCCAACGAGGCAGTGCTTAGACTGTCCTCGTTGGCTATCTGTGTATGACCCGAAGTACAGATAGACCAGCAACACTGCGAGTGCATGGGCATTCGCATATCGCCGTGTGCGCCTGAGGCGACGTGGCGTCGGTCTTCGGTAGTGGCCTGTCGGGCAAGTGTCCGGCCGGCTTCGATCGATGGCCGCCTCCGCTCGCACCGCTGTCGGAGTTCGAAGGAACACGAGGTTCCGAGAAATCGACAGAAGGTTCAGTAGGCACGGCAAAGACGAGAGGACGAGAAGAAAAGAATGACCGAAACCACAACGTTGGATGCCGAAGAGGGCATCTTCGAAGCTACCGCCATCATCGACAACGGCACGTTCGGCAAGCGAACGATCCGATTCGAGACCGGTCGGCTTGCGCAACAGGCAGCAGGCGCTGTCGCGGCGTACCTCGACGAAGACACGATGTTGCTGTCGGCCACCACGGCAGGCAAGCACCCCCGCGAAGGATTCGACTTCTTCCCACTGACGGTGGATGTCGAAGAGCGCATGTACGCAGCAGGACGCATCCCCGGATCGTTCTTCCGACGCGAAGGTCGCCCGTCGACGGACGCGATCCTGACCTGCCGCCTCATCGACCGCCCGCTGCGTCCGACGTTCGTCGACGGACTCCGCAACGAGATCCAGGTCGTCATCACGGTCCTGAGCCTCAATCCGGCGGATCTCTACGATGTCGTCGCGATCAACGCTGCGTCTGCGTCCACGCAGATCGCCGGCCTGCCGTTCTCCGGCCCGATCGGTGGCGTCCGCGTCGCGCTGATCGGTAAGCAGTGGGTTGCATTCCCCACCAACGAGCAGCTCGAGAAGGCCGTGTTCAACATGGTCGTCGCCGGCCGCATCGTCTCGGGCTCGGGTGCTGACGCCGATGTCGCGATCATGATGGTCGAGGCAGAAGCAACCGAAAACGTCATCGAACTCATCGAAGGTGGCGCCACCGCCCCCAACGAGGCAGTCGTTGCCGAGGGCATCGAAGCATCCAAGCCGTTCATCGCTGCTCTGTGCACCGCGCAGCAGGAGCTGGCAGCCAATGCTTCCAAGCCGACCGGCGACTACCCGGTGTTCCCGGCGTACCAGTCTGACGTCTTCGAGGCCGTCGAGTCCGCTGCGAAGATCCCCCTGAACGAAGCATTGACCATCGCAGGCAAGGCCGAGCGTGAGGCCAAGCTCGACGAAGTCAAGGCTCAGATCCTCGCGCAGGTTTCCGACAAGTTCGAAGGCCGCGAGAAGGAGATCGGCGCCGCGTTCCGCGCCCTCACCAAGAAGTCTGTCCGCCAGCGGATCCTGACCGATCACTTCCGTATCGACGGCCGCGGTGTCACCGACATCCGTTCGTTGTCGGCAGAGGTCGCGATCATTCCGCGCACACACGGCAGTGCCCTGTTCGAGCGTGGCGAGACCCAGATCCTGGGCATCACGACGCTGGACATGGTCAAGATGGCGCAGCAGGTCGACTCCCTCGGGCCCGAGACCAGCAAGCGTTACATGCATCATTACAATTTCCCGCCGTACTCGACCGGTGAAACGGGACGCGTCGGTTCGCCGAAGCGTCGCGAGATCGGACACGGAGCGCTCGCCGAGCGTGCACTGTTGCCGGTGCTCCCGAGCCAGGCAGAGTTCCCGTACGCAATCCGCCAGGTATCCGAGGCGCTGAGCTCGAACGGCTCCACGTCGATGGGCTCGGTATGTGCCGCGACTCTGTCGCTGCTCAACGCCGGTGTGCCGTTGCGTGCGCCGGTTGCCGGTATCGCCATGGGTCTCGTCTCCGACGAGGTCGACGGCGAGACTCGCTACGTTGCGCTCACCGACATCCTCGGTGCCGAAGATGCCTTCGGCGACATGGACTTCAAGGTCGCCGGAACCAAGGACTTCGTCACGGCGCTTCAGCTCGACACGAAGCTCGACGGAATCCCGTCGAAGGTCCTCGCTGGCGCACTGTCGCAGGCCAAGGATGCTCGTACGACGATCCTCGAGGTCATGGCGGAAGCCATCGACACCCCTGACGAGATGAGCCCCTACGCGCCTCGTGTCACGGCGATCAAGGTCCCCGTCGACAAGATCGGCGAGGTCATCGGACCCAAGGGCAAGATGATCAACTCGATCACCGAGCAGACCGGTGCCAACATCTCCATCGAAGATGACGGCACTGTCTACGTCGGTGCAGCGGACGGCCCGTCCGCGCAGGCTGCGATCGATATGATCAACGCCATCGCCAATCCACAGCTGCCGAAGGTCGGCGAGCGTTTCCTCGGAACTGTTGTCAAGACAACAGCTTTCGGTGCATTCGTCTCGTTGCTTCCGGGTCGCGACGGCCTGGTTCACATCTCCAAGCTGGGTAGTGGCAAGCGGATCAACAAAGTCGAAGATGTCGTCAGCGTCGGCTCGAAGCTTCGCGTCGAGATCGCCGACATCGACAACCGCGGCAAGATCAGCCTTGTGCCGGTCGAGGACGACAACGCCGCTGTGGCAGTGGACGTCCCGACGGAGTCACCCGCTGAGTAAGAAGACTCAGGACCGAACGGTACGTCCCCTCGGGACGTACCGTTCGGCCGTTTCGGATCACACCGAGCAGTCGCAGGGCGTTCGGCGAACAACGCTGCCCGGTGGTCTTCGCGTAGTCACCGAATTCGTTCCCGGCGTACGTTCGGCGTCCGTCGGTGTCTGGGTCGGTGTCGGTTCGCGCGACGAACAGCCCAGCGTTGCCGGTGCAGCGCACTTTCTCGAGCACCTGTTGTTCAAGTCGACGCCCACACGATCAGCACTCGAAATCGCTCAAGTGATGGATGGCGTGGGCGGCGAACTCAACGCGTTCACCTCGAAGGAAAGTACGTGCTTCTATGCGCACGTGCTCGACGAGGACCTCGGTATGGCCATCGACTTGGTCAGCGACGTGGTCCTGCGGGGGCGTTGTCGCACAGCCGATGTCGATGTCGAGCGTCAAGTGGTGCTCGAGGAGATATCGATGCGCGACGACGATCCCGAAGACCTACTGGGGGATCTGTTCCTCGAAGCAATGTTCGGCGATCATCCCGTCGGGCGACCGGTGATCGGAACCGTGGAGTCGATCGAGGCGATGACTCGATCTCAGCTGCGCTCGTTCCACACGCGTCGTTACACACCCGAGCGCATGGTCGTCGCAGTAGCGGGAAATGTCGATCATCGTCGGACCGTGGCTATGGCCAAGCGGGCATTCGCCGGTCAACTCGAGTCGGGAGTCACCTCGGTGCCCCGGCGTGAAGGGGGAATGCGGCTGCGTACTCGGCCCGAGTTGAGATTTTTCGCTCGGGACAGTGAGCAAGCGCACTTGTCCCTCGGGGTTCGGGCGTTCGGTCGACACGAGGGTCATCGGTGGGCACTGTCGGTCCTGAACACCGCTGTGGGCGGCGGTTTGTCCTCGCGACTGTTTCAGGAGATTCGTGAGGAACGAGGGTTGGCGTATTCGGTGTACTCCTCGGTCGATACCTTCGCGGACTCGGGCGCGTTCTCGGTATACGCGGGATGCCAACCGGAGAATCTTGCGGAAGTGACGACGGTTGTGCGGGAGGTGCTCGCAAGCGTCGCGTCCGACGGAATCAGTGACGACGAGTGCGCCAGGGCGAAAGGTTCTCTGCGTGGCGGATTGGTTCTCGGACTGGAAGATTCCGGATCGCGAATGAACCGTATCGGGCGAAGTGAACTCAACTACGGCAACCATCACGACATCACCGACACACTCGCACGGATCGATCAGGTCACCAACGACGAGGTACGCGAGGTTGCTCGGGTGCTGCTGTCCAGGCCGTTCGGGGCAGCCGTCGTCGGACCGTACAAGAGCGTGCGCCAACTACCGGCCTCGGTCAAGTCGCTCGTACGCTGAAGCGTGAAGGTGTCGATTCCCCTGGCCAGGTGACGTACTCGCTGAATACGATGCCCGGCCAGGGGTGTGTCGATATCTACGCTGCCGCCGAGAAGGCGACCTGATCGAGCAATATGTAAGACGCTGGTGAGAATCTTCGGTGACGGCTCTGTGAATCATGCTGTCTATCAGTTCATTCGACCGCTCCTGCGTTAGTTTCGGTGAATGAAACTCACCATTGGGCCTTTCTTTCTTGCCGCGGCAGTAACCGCTCTCGTCTCCGGATGCAGTGATGGCGGTGACGGCGAGAGCCCTTCGGCTTCCTCCACCGCCGTTCCCACCGCCATCCCCACAGCTTCCGCGTATCCGCCGGTTCCGTCCGCCGCAGATCTGAACGAGGAACTGAAGCGGGGCTTCGATCCAGCGGTTCCATCGGCAGAGAAGGCTGTATTCGTTCAGGGTGCAGAAGAAGACCCCGCATTGATCGAACAAGTCGTCACTGCAGCCGTTACGAACGACGCGATCGTAGAGATTACCGGCGTCGATGATCTAGGCGATGGAACACTGAGCGCCGGGGCCACATTGACGATCGGTGGTCAACCGAATCCGACGACGATGATTTTCGTGGCCGAGAACGGCGTGTGGAAGCTCAGCCGCGACAATGCCTGCGCACTAGTCGGACTTGCCGGGCTTACGTCAGCGGCGTGCCCGGCCGGCGAGTAGCTTCCACGGCACGAGTGCCGATTCGAGTTGTACTGCCAGGCTCATCTTCGATTCGCCGTCGCTGCGCTCCTCGAATTTGATCGGCACCTCGGCGATCTCGAGTCCGCGTCGGACGGTGCGATAGTTCATCTCCACCTGGAAGGCATAACCGTTGCTCTCGACCGACGAGACGTCAATTGCCCGGAGAGTCCTCGCATGCCAAGCTTTGAAGCCAGCCGTCGCGTCCTTGACCTTCAAGCGCAGAATTGTGTTGACGTAGAAGTTTGCCCAGGCCGAGAGAGCCTTCCGGTGCCAGGGCCAGTCGCTCGCCACTTCACCGCCCGGCACATATCGCGACCCGAGCACGACCGCCGCGTCCGTGGTGGTCAGTGTCTCGATCATTGCTGGTATCACTTCGGTCGGGTGGGACAGATCGGCATCCATCTGTATGACGATGTCCGCACCGTCGTCCAACGCCTTGGACATACCTGCCACGTAGGCGCGACCGAGCCCGTTCTTCTCGGTGCGATGAAGAACGGTAAGGGGGAGCAGGCCGTTCTCGGCAAGTTCGTCGGCAACCTGTCCGGTCCCATCCGGTGAGTTGTCGTCCACGACGAGAACGTGCAGATTCTCTATGCCCAGATCCGCGAGCAGCCCTACCAGCTTGGGAAGGTTCTCGCGCTCGTTGTACGTGGGTACGACAACGGTTGTCTTCTGGGCGACGCTTGGATAAGTCACGCTCGTATGATCCGTGATCGGGGTAGCAAGAACCAAATCACAGTCGTCCGACGTCGATGAAAACGCCGGATCGGAGAGCCGGAGCGGCGTAGTCGGTGTCTATCTCTTTCACCCTCGCGGACTGGCCATCCGCTAGCTATCGCGTCGCTGCCTCGTACTCGCCGGTCGAATCGGACGTCGTACGAAAGTCGATAGCGTGCGGTGTTCACCAGCTCAGGTCACAGCGGGGGAGGTGAGGTGATCTGCAGTACATACGACATGGATTCGGGGGTGTCGTACGGGGAAGGCCCTTCGGGTGGACCGAGTATCTGCCGCACGATCAAGGTGACGAGTGCAGCGAGAACTGTCACCACGACAACCACGGCGATGACGATCAGCAGCCGCTTGGGTCCTCCGAAGAGATCGTTCGAACTCATGGGTTCATCATGCACTCAACGGTGCCGTCGACAACAATCGCGACCATCAGGGCTAACCGATCGTTTTCAGTTCGGCGACGACTCCGTGATGGTCTGTGCCGTTGACGGTGATCCGTTCGAGTGATGTCGCCTGCATTCCGCGGCTGAGGATGTGATCGATCCCGACGAGTGCAGGGTAGGCCTTGTCTGTCGGATACGTAGGGACGACACCGCCACCCGTGCTCTCTGCCGCGTCGGTGTAACCCACATCCACGATGTCTCGAAACCTGCTGTGCGACCAGGTCGAGTTGAAGTCGCCGCTCACTATCACTCGCGGTAGATCTGCGGACGTCGTCACCTCCTTCTTCAGCAGTTCCATTTCCGCGGCCCATACCGGCGTGGGGGACGGGTAGGGCGGGACGGGGTGCACCGAGTACACCCGGATGGGCGGGCCGGTGCCTACGTCGATATCGGTGGACAGATTCCACAGCAGAAAAGTAGGTAGTTCCCGTTCGTTCGCAAGCGGGAAGCGGCTGTAGATGCCGGCGCCGCCTCCGCCTTCGGGGGTGGGACGGGTGAACTTGTAGGGCAGTAGATCTTCCAGACCCGCGACGTCGAGGCCACTCAGGGCGCTGCTCGTGAGTTCTTGGACGGTAAGGATGTCGATGTCACGATCGATGACCTCGCGGACTATCTGATCGGGATCGGCCAGCCCGAGCATGAGGTTCGACTGCATGATTCGCAGAGTCGGGCCAGTGGAATCCTCCGATGCTGCGGCGGTCGAGCCGGGGGCATACAAGGGAGCGAAAAGCCCGACCCCCGTCGCGAGAGCAGCCGCCGACGCTGCGAAGAGGATCCATCTTCGTCCGAATGCGGCTACAACAGCGCCGATCACCGACACAGAGACAAGGAATGGTGTGAACGATGCGAGGGCCACGACATACCGGTTGTCGACCCGTGAAAAGTAGGCAAGCAACCCCAACACCGAGATCGACAGGCACACCCCGGCTACGAAGCCTGCAATTCTTGTCCGCATTGTCGGATCCTAATCACAAACGCGCCGACAGGTCGAGAAGGAGGTGATCGGGACCAGGGGTGCCCGCGGGCTGGTCCCGTTATACCGTCCTGACCGAGTCGATCTCGGAGAGTGGCAGATATAGCGTTGCTCCCTTATCCTTGAACTCTTGCGACTTGACCGCCATGTCGGAGGCCAGCTTTCGGTCGATATCGTCTTGAGTTACCAGATCGTGCTGCAACGCGTACTCGCGGACGTCTGCCGAGATTCGCATCGAGCAGAACTTGGGTCCACACATCGAGCAGAAGTGAGCCGTCTTCGCCGGCTCTGCGGGCAGGGTCTCATCATGGTAGGCGACGGCGGTATCCGGGTCGAGCGCCAGATTGAACTGATCGTTCCAACGAAATTCGAAGCGAGCCTTCGACAGTGCGTCGTCCCGCTCCTGAGCCCTGGGGTGGGCTTTCGCCAGATCCGCCGCGTGCGCAGCGATCTTGTAAGTAATCACCCCGACTTTCACGTCGTCACGATTCGGCAGTCCGAGGTGCTCCTTGGGAGTGACGTAGCAAAGCATTGCTGTGCCGGCTTGCGCGATCATTGCTGCTCCGATCGCGGAGGTGATGTGGTCGTAGGCGGGCGCGATATCGGTCGCGAGCGGGCCGAGGGTGTAGAACGGGGCCTCTTCACATAGTTCCTCCTCCAGCCGGACATTCTCGACGATCTTGTGCATCGGAACATGGCCCGGCCCCTCGATCATCACCTGGACGCCATAAGATTTGGCGATCTTTGTCAGTTCGCCAAGAGTGCGTAGCTCGGCGAACTGCGCCGCATCATTGGCATCGGCAATCGATCCCGGACGTAATCCGTCACCGAGGGAGAATGTGATGTCGTAGCGGGCGAAAATTTCGCACAGCTCTCGAAAGTGAATGTATAGAAAGGACTCCTCGTGGTGGGCCAGGCACCAGGCGGCCATGATGGATCCGCCGCGGGAGACGATTCCGGTGACACGACGGGCCGTCAGCGGGACGTACCGCAGCAACACGCCGGCATGTACCGTCATGTAGTCGACACCCTGCTCGGCTTGTTCGATGATAGTGTCGCGGTACAGCTTCCATGTGAGTGCGACCGGATCACCGTTCACCTTCTCCAGGGCCTGGTAGATGGGTACGGTACCTACCGGAACCGGTGAGTTCCGCATGATCCACTCCCGAGTGGCATGGATATCTTTGCCGGTCGAGAGATCCATGATGGTGTCGGCGCCCCATCTGGTAGCCCATACCATTTTCTCCACCTCGTCGGCTATCGATGAGGTGACTGCGGAGTTGCCGATATTGGCATTGACCTTGACCGTGAATGCCTTGCCGATGATCATCGGTTCGGACTCTGGATGTCGATGATTGACCGGGATTACTGCTCTGCCTGCCGCGACCTCGGTTCGTACGAATTCAGCGGGCATCTGCTCGCGCTCGGCGATGTAGCGCATCTCATCGGTGATCAAACCTGCTCGTGCCCAGGTGAGTTGGGTACTTGCTCCATCTATCGGTTCCGGACGATTCCAACTGTCACGCATCTTCGGCAGGCCGGCCTCGAGATCGAGATGAGGTTGGGCGTCGGTGTACGGACCCGAGGTGTCGTACAGATCGTGATGTTCACCGTTCGAGAGGTGCACCCGGCGCCCCGGCACACGGAGATGTTCGATCCGGCGATAGGTTTTCGAGCTACCACGGATTGGACCCGTGGTGATGGTAGTACTGGCAACAGAATTCGCGGCGTCAGCCATGGTTCTCCCTACGCCGGCATTACCCGGTCAGGTTCATTCGGTCGACGGCCGCCTGCCGTCATCTCAGCCCTCGGTTCGCGAGAGCCCCCGTGCTTTGTATGTTTCCACCGAAAGACTACGCCTACATAGGCAGAACTCGAAAAACTCTTCGGTGCGCTAGAGCTCTAACTCAGAAAGACTGCTGCTCGGTCCGCTAGGTCGAGTAGCGGCGCGGGAACAATGCCGAAGACGATGGTGGCGCCCACACCGATTCCGATCGTCAGGGTTGTAGCAACACTCGGAGTCACTACAATCGCTCGGCTGCTATCGGTGGAATCCGGTTCGGAGAAGAACATCAGCACGATCACGCGGATATAGAACACCGCAGCAATGGCGCTGCTCACGACACCGACCACGACGAGTGGCGCTGCACCACCCTGCGCAGCTGCCTGAAAGACGGCGAACTTTCCGAAAAATCCACTGGTCAGCGGAATTCCGGCGAACGCAAGTAACAACAGTGCGAAGACCCCAGCGATCAAAGGTGACTGCTTACCCAAGCCCGCCCAGCGTGAGATGTCGCCGACCTCACCGAACTCGTCCCGGACAACTGTAACCACTGCAAATGCCGCGACAGTGCTGAATCCGTAGACGAACAGATAGAACAGCGTCGAGGACAGTCCGGCAGCGTCGACGGCGATGAATCCGGTCAGAATGAAGCCGGCGTGCGTAATCGACGAATACGCGAGCATGCGTTTGATGTCGGTCTGTGTCACGGCCAGGATGGCGCCGATCAGCATCGTTGCGATTGCCACAGCCCACAGCGCTGGTCGCCATTCGGAACGGAGATCCGGTAGCGCTACGTAGAAGACCCTCGTCATAGCGCCGAACGCGGCGACCTTCGTTGCTGCCGCCATGAAAGCCGTGATCGGCGTCGGGGCGCCCTGATAGACGTCGGGGATCCACGAATGAAAAGGAATTGCACCGATCTTGAACAGGAGACCGACTCCCACCAGTGCGGTACCGAGTACCGCCAGGGCGTCGTTCCCGGTGCCCAAGGACACAGCATCACCGATATCACCCAGCGTGACGGAGCCGGCGTACCCGTACAGCAACGCCGATCCGAACAGGAAGAAGGCCGAAGAGAATGCGCCGAGAAGAAAATACTTCATTGCCGCTTCCTGCGACAGTAACCGCCTTCGCCGGGCGAGGCCGCAGAGAAGATAGAGCGGAAACGACAAGACCTCGAGAGCAACGAACATGGTCAACAGGTCGTTCGAAGCTGGGAACAGCAGCATGCCCCCCAACGCGAACATCGTCAGCGGGAACACTTCGGTCTGGGCGACGCCGGCGTGCGTTGCTTGCTGCTCGGCAAGGGATCCTGGAACAGTCGAGGCTTGTGGCGCAAACGAATCCGCACGTGGTAGTGCATTCTTGGGTGCGGCGCCCAGGCTCGGTTCGACCCTTCGCTCGGCGATCAGTAATACCGAAGGGATCGCGATCAACAACAGCGTTCCCTGCAAGAACAATGCCGGGCGGTCGATGACAACCGAACCCATCATGGCAAGGCTTCCGGCGGAATCGCTTCCGTCCAAGGACAACGCAAGCACGACAACCGCTGCCAGAGCCGCGCCGATACCACCGATAGCGAGCGCGACATGGGCCGGATATCGAGCGGACCTGGGAAAAAATGCTTCCACGAGAACTCCGAGAACCGCGACACCGAAGATGATGAGCATCGGCGCCAGCTGGCTGTATTCGATACTCGGGGCCACCACAACTGCGTCGCCGGTCATCTGATTCCTGCCTGTCCGTCAGCGGTGAGATCGTCGGTCTCGACCGAGGTCACCGTCGTCGCTACCGAGGGCGAGATTATGTCGAGGATCGGTTTCGGGTACAGCCCCAACACGATCAGAAGCGTTATCAAGGGCACCATCACGGCCAGCTCGCGTGGAACGAGGTCGTGCACATCTGCGTTCTTTTTTTCGAGTGGACCGGTCATGATCCGTTGATAGAGCCACAGGATGTAGACGGCCGACAGAACGAGCGCTGATGTCGCGACGACTGCGGCAACCTGGTAGCGGGTGAACGTTCCGATCAGCACGAGGAATTCACTGACGAAGGGCGCTAACCCGGGGAGTGAGAGAGTAGCCAGACCGGCAATGAGGAAGGTACCGGCGAGGACGGGTGCGACTTTCTGGATTCCACCGTAGCTGTCGATCGCGCGAGTGCCGCGGCGCGACACCAGAAACCCGGCGACGAGGAACAGTGCGGCAGTGGAGATTCCGTGATTGACCATGTAGAGCGTCGAACCGGTCTGACCCTGACTGGTCATAGCGAAGATCCCGAGGATGATGAAGCCGAAGTGAGATATCGAGGTGTAGGCGATCAACCGCATGACATCCGTCGAAGCGATTGCAAGGATTGCGCCGTAGACGATTCCGATCACTGCCAGCGTCACGACGAACGGTGCGAAATACTTCGACGCATCGGGAAAGAGCTGCAGACAGTATCGGAGCATGCCGAATGTTCCGACTTTGTCCACGACGGCCATCATCAACACCGCCGTTGCGGGAGTCGATTCGACTGCGGCTCCCGGCAGCCACGAATGGAACGGCCACAGTGGGGCTTTCACAGCGAAGGCGAACATGAAGCCGAGGAACAGTGCATTGAGCAGTCCAGGTGACATTCCGAGATCGCCGGCTGCCGCGGAAGCAGCTATCTCTTCAAAGCCGAATGTGCCTGTACCGACGTACAACCCGACGATGGCCGCGAGCATGACGAGTCCACCCAGGAGGTTGTACAACAGGAATTTCACTGCTGCAGATGCGCGGTGCTTACCGCCGAAACCACCGATGAGGAAGTACATCGGAATGAGCATCGCCTCGAAAAAGACGTAGAACAGCAAAATGTCGAGGGCACTGAACGACATCAACACCATCGATTCGACAGCGAGAATCAGCGCAACGTACAGGTGTGCCGACCGTCCGATCCGTGGGTCGTTCCACCCGGCAACCAGAAGCAGAGGCAGCAGAACCGCGGTCAGGAGGATCAACACCACGGCAATGCCATCGACACCCAGCTCGTAGCGGGCACCGAATGCCTCGATCCACGAATGAGATTCGACGAATTGGTACCTTGCGCCTCCAGGCTCGAACCGAACCGCCACGACCACGGCCACGACAAGTGTGAGCAGCGACGCCACGAGCGCCGACACTTTGGCCCACCCTGGCCGTGCTTTCGGCATGGCAAGCGCAGCTGCTGCACCGATGATCGGCAACACCCACAATGTCGTCAACCAAGGAAAGGAATTCACCACACCATCACCGCCACCATCATCGCGAGAAACACAGCCGTGCCGAGCAACATCGTGAGCGCGTAGGTACGTACGAAACCGGTTTGCACGCGGCGGATTCGGGTTGATACCGCTGCGATGATCGACCCGAGGGCGACGGTGGCGCCGTCGATTGCGGTGTCGTCGAATACTTTCGCGGCCTGGGTGATCTTCTGGCCGGGACGCATCAGAGCGGCCTCGTTGAAGGCGTCGCCGTACAGATCCCGTCGGGCCGCAGTCGTCACCACCGAGACCGGTTCAGGCGCTGTGGCCGGTATCGGCGATCGTGCATAGCGGAGGTACGCCACGAGTACTCCGACCGCGACGACAGCAAGCGCCATGGACGTCACCAGCCAGGCCGGAAGTGCGTGTGACTCCTCGACTTCGCCGAAGACGGGCTCCAACCATGACGCCAACGATCCTCCAACGGTCAACAGTGCCCCCGCGCCGACCGACCCGATCGCGAGAACGACCATCGGAGCGGTCATCACCGAAGGCGACTCGTGTGGGTGTGCATCGGGGGCCCACCGCGCAGTGCCGAAGAAGGTCATCAGCATCACCCGCGTCATGTAGAACGCCGTCAGACCGGCTCCGAACAGGGTGACGACGCCGAGCACGACGCCGGCCGCGCCACCTGCACCGAAGGCGACCTCGATGATCTTGTCCTTGGCGAAGAAGCCGGAGAAAGGTGGAACACCGATGATGGCGAGGTAGCCGAGGCCGAACGTCACGAAGGTGATCGGCATCGACTTCCGCAGCGCCCCGTATCGGCGCATGTCGACCTCGTCGTTCATACCCTGCATGACGGACCCGGCACCGAGGAAGAGGCCGGCTTTGAAGAAGCCGTGTGCGAGTAGGAGCATGATCGCGAAGGTGTATCCGGCCGGGCCCAGTCCGGCAGCGAGCACCATGTATCCGATCTGGCTCATCGTCGACGCGGCCAATGCCTTCTTGATGTCGTCCTTGGCGCACCCGATGATCGCACCGAACACAAGCGTCACGGCGCCCACGATGACGACCGCGGTCTGAGCCGTCGGGGCCGCGGTGAAGATCGGCCCCGACCGAATGATCAGATACACGCCTGCTGTCACCATCGTCGCTGCGTGGATGAGTGCCGACACCGGCGTCGGCCCTTCCATGGCGTCGCCGAGCCAGGATTGAAGCGGCACCTGGGCCGACTTTCCGCACGCCGCAAGAAGCAGCACCAAACCGAGTGCGGTCAGCACCGACTCACTTGCCGTATCTGTCCCCGTCAGGACCTCGGAAAAGGACACGCCACCGAACGTTGAGAACATGATCATCAACGCGATCATCAATCCGATGTCACCGACGCGATTGACGATGAACGCCTTTTTCGCTGCTGCTGCCGCGGAGGGCTTGTACTGCCAGAATCCGATGAGCAGATACGACGCGAGGCCCACGCCCTCCCACCCGACGTACAAGCCGAGGAAGTTGTCGGCCATGACCAGCAAGAGCATCGCGGCCAAGAAGAGATTGAGGTATGCGAAAAATCGTCGACGATCGGGGTCTTCGCGCATGTAACCGATCGCGTAGATGTGGATGAGCGAACCCACTCCCGTGATGAGCAATACGAAACACATCGACAACTGATCGAGTTGCAGACCGAAATCGACCTGGAGGTCGGCAACGGGAATCCACCTGAACAGAGTTTGGCTCACGGCGCGGTCCTCGGCGCTTCGGCCGAGCATCTCCACGAAGAGGATGACCCCGACGACGAACGACGCCGAGGCCACGGCGGTGCCGAAGATATGTCCCCATCGGTCACCGCGGCGCCCGCACAGCAGCAGGATGGCCGCGCCCAGTAACGGGAGGGTCGGTAGTAGCCACATATCAGTACTTCAGCAGATTCGCGTCGTCGACAGAGGCGGATCGGCGAGTACGAAAAATCGTCATGATGATCGCGAGCCCCACGACGACTTCAGCAGCTGCAACAACCATGGTGAAGAACGCGAAGACCTGGCCGTCGAGATTGCCGTGCATGCGAGCGAAGGTCACGAACGCGAGATTGGCAGCGTTGAGCATCAACTCGACACACATGAAGACCACGATTGCGTTGCGTCGAAGCAGTACTCCCGCAGCGCCGATCGTGAAGAGCAACACGGCGAGGTACAGGTAGTTCTCCGGATTCATGGCGCCTCACCTCGGTGTCCACGGTGCATCGGGTTGATCGAGAGCTCCGAAGGCGATCCGTCCGGCAACCGAGCCGGCCAGTCGACGGCATTGTGTCTGGCATACACACCGGGGCTGGGCATGGGGGTCACATGCGTGCCGTCGCGGAATCGTTGCTCGGACAACGCCCGTTGGCCCTTACGGGGGTGAAAGTGCTCTCGATGGGCCAGCACCATCGCCCCGACCGTGGCGATGATCAGTAGTGCGCCCGTCAATTCGAAAGCCCAGAGGTAACGGATGAAGATGAGCTCGGCCAGGCCCTCGACATTGCCGCCCGAATTGGCTGCGTCGAGTCCGAGAAAATCGGGTCTGCCCGACTCCACCGATGCGTTGCCGATAGCGCCGATCAGTACGAGACCGAACCCGACTCCTGCAGCTATGGCGGCAGGGCGCTGCCCTGTCAGGGTCTCGACCAACGAGTCAGCGGAATCGACACCGACGAGCATCAGTACGAACAGAAACAGCATCATGACGGCGCCGGTGTAGACGACTATTTGAACGACACCGAGAAAGATCGCGCCCTGAGCGATATAGAAGACGGCAAGGATGATCATCGTCACGGCCAGAAAAAGAGCCGAATACACCGCTTTGGAGGCGCACACCATCGCGAGTGCCCCGAGGACGGCCAACCCACCGAGCAGCCAGAATTGGACGGCCTCGGCGGTCGATGTGGTCACTGGATCGTGCCGCGGTAGTAGTCCGCGGCCGTTGCATTGTCCGCCATGGGGTGAGGGGCCGGCTCCATTCCAGGCTCCAACGGTGCCAACAGACGATCCTTCTCGTAGATCAGATCCGCTCTGTTGTCGTCCGCGAGTTCGTATTCGTTGGTCATCGTCAATGCCCTCGTCGGACACGCTTCGATGCACAACCCGCATCCGATGCAGCGCAGATAGTTGATTTGATATACCTGGCCGTACCGCTCACCAGGAGAGAATCGTTCCTCCTCGGTGTTGTCGGCGCCTTCGACGTATATCGCATCGGCCGGGCACGCCCAGGCACACAGTTCACAACCGATGCATTTCTCGAGACCGTCGGCGTACCGATTGAGTTGATGCCGACCGTGGTAGCGGCGCGCGGTCGGAACTTTCTCCTCCGGGTAGAACTCGGTGACCGGCTTTTTGAACATCGTCGCAAACGTCACGCCGAATCCGGCTACGGGGCCTAGAAATTCAGGCATCGCTTCGCTCCTTGTCATCGGTCGGAAGATGCTGTCCGGGCATCGGTGGTACCGGGAAGCCGCCGGCCATTGGATCGAACGGTGAGGTACCAGCGGCCTCGGTCGGCGGTGGCGGCTTGCGTCGCCGTCGGCGCACAAGAGAGACGACGGCGAGGGCGGCAACTACTGCGCCTGCGACGAACAATGTGACCGTCCACGATCCGTAGCCTTCGATCCGCAAAGCTCGTACCGTCGCGACGAGCATGATCCATACCAGGGACACCGGAATCAGGACCTTCCAGCCCAGATTCATGAATTGGTCGTATCGAAGTCGCGGAAGTGTCGCGCGGAGCCAGATGAAGAGGAACAGGAATCCCCACACCTTGAGGGTGAACCACAGCACGGGCCACCAACCGGAATTCGCGCCGTCCCACAGGTTCAGCGGGAAGGGCGCATGCCAACCGCCGAGGAACAGGGTCGTCGCGAGAGCCGACACAGTGACCATGTTGACGTATTCGGCGAGCATGAACATCGCGAAGTTGAGCGAGGAGTATTCGGTGTGGAAGCCGCCCACCAGCTCACCTTCGGCTTCGGGAAGATCGAAAGGGGCGCGGTTGGTTTCGCCGACCATCGACGTCAGATAGATGAGAAACGATGGGAACAGCAAGAAGATGTACCACGTGTTCGATTGTGCTGCCACGATTCCCGACGTCGACATGGTGCCCGCATGGAGGAACACGGCGGTAAAAGACAACCCCATCGCAATCTCGTACGAAATGACCTGAGCGGTGGACCGAAGTCCGCCGAGGAGGGGGTACGTGGAGCCGGATGACCATCCGGCCAGCACGATTCCGTACACACCCACCGACGTGACGGCCAGGATGTACAGCACCCCGACGGGTAGGTCGGTGAGCTGTAGCGGTGTCAGTCGGCCGAATATCGAGACTTCGGGGCCGAACGGAATGACCGCGAAAGCCATGAATGCCGGGACGGCGGCAATGACCGGTGCCAGCAGGTAGATCGGTTTGTCGACGCCCTTGGGGACGATCCCTTCCTTGAGGGCCAACTTCACACCGTCGGCCAAGCTTTGCAGTATGCCGCCAGGTCCTACCCTGTTCGGCCCGACGCGCATCTGCATGCGCGCCATCACCTTCCGCTCGATGAGAATTGCCATCAACGGTGTCAGGATGAGGAAGACGAAGATGGCCAGCGCTTTGGCGATGACCAGCCACCAGGGGTCGAGTCCGATTCCAGGAATCACCTACATCACCTCGTTCGCTGCTTCGATGCGCACAACGGTTCCGGTGCCGGATCCCAACTGGGTGTGCACGTGGGATCCGGTAGAACGCATCGGGACCCACACCACCCGATCGGGCATATCGGTGATCGCCAGCGGAAGTGTGACCGTGCCCCTCTCGGATCGCACAGTGACGAGATCGCCGTCGCCGACTGAAATCTCCCGCGCAGTTCCGACGGAGAGGCGCACGACGGGGCGACGTGCGGTACCCGCCAGGTGCGGTTCCCCGTCCTGCATTCGTCCGGAATCGAGGAGCATTCGCCAGGTCGTCAGGACCGCTTCACCGATGCCCGCGGTACGGTGCGTATCGAGTGCAGGGTGATGATCCGGCGGGGAGGCCGGCTCACCCTTCCACGTCGGCAGTGCTGCAATCTCGGCTCTGATGGCCGCAACATCGGGGGTGCCGAGGTCGAGCCCCATCTCGGCGGCCAGAGCGTGGAGAACCCGACTGTCCGGCAGAGCCCGAACGTCGGTCAGCGGCGCCTCGAACGGCCGCGCCCGTCCCTCCCAGTCGAGGAATGTCCCTGCCTTCTCTGCCACCGTCGCAACGGGAAACACGACATCGGCACGCTCGGTGACGTCGCTGGCTCGAATTTCGAGACTGACGACGAACGAGGCATTGTCGAGCGCCGTGGCAGCTGCGGCTGGGTCGGGAAGATCTGACATTTCGACGCCGCCTATCACGAGCGCACGAAGGGACCGAGTGGATACTGCGTCGAGTAGCTCGCTCGAGCCGAGTCCGACGGCATCGGGTAGCCCGGTCACGCCCCACATGTCGGCCATCTCTGCCCGAGCCCGCTGATCGATCACCGGGCGCCCGCCCGGCAGCAGATTCGGCAGCGCGCCGGCCTCGACAGCGCCGCGATCGCCGGCCCGCCGGGGAATCCAGGCAAGTTTCGCGCCCGTCGACTCCGCGAAACGGAGAGCTGCAGACAGTCCGCCGGGTGTACCCGCGAGCCGTTCACCGACGATCACGACTGCGCCGGCCTGCCGGAAGAGGTCGATCTCTTCGCGGTTCGACAGTGCCGCGAGCACTCCGACCTCGTCGGCTGGAACGCACTGTAACAGCTGGGCGCCAAGCTTTTTCACGCCTGCGGACGCATACGGGGCGATCGATACCACTCGTTGACCGCGGGTTCGCACGGCCTTGCGCAAGCGCAGGAATACGATCGGCGATTCCTCTTCCGGTTCGAAGGCGAGCAGGAGAACTGCAGGCGCATGCTCGAGATCCTCGTACGTCACCGACAACGACCGCCCGGCGACGCATGCAGCAAGGAATTTGCTTTCTTCCACCGAATGGGTCCGCGCTCGGAAGTCGATGTTGTTGCTTTCGAGCACAATTCGAGTGAACTTCGAGTAGGCGTATGCGTCTTCGTGGGTCACCCGCCCACCGACGAGAACTCCGACGTCACGGCCGGCCGCGGCCAGGCCACGAGCAGCCACTGCCAGAGCCTCCGACCACGACGCCGGTTCCAACGCGCCGTTGTCTTTTCGAACCAGGGGAGTGGTGAGTCGGTCGCGTTCGGTTGCGTACGCGAATGCCCAGCGGCCCTTGTCGCAGTTCCATTCCTCGTTCACTGCCGGATCGTCACCGGCCAAGCGGCGCAATACTTTTCCGCGACGGTGGTCGGTGCGCTGGGCGCATCCACTCGCGCAATGCTCGCAGGTGCTGGGCGTGGAGACCAGGTCATAGGGGCGTGCTCGGAATCGGTATGCAGTGCCGGTGAGCGCTCCGACGGGACACACCTGAACGGTGTTTCCCGAGAAATATGATTCGAACGGTTCGTTCTCGTAAATTCCGACCTGCTCGAGCGCACCGCGCTCGAGTAACTCGATGAACGGGTCCCCGGCTATCTGCTGAGAGAAACGAGTACACCGTGCGCACAGCACACACCGTTCACGATCCAGCAGCACTTGCGAGGACAACGGTATCGGCTTCTGGAAAGTGCGTTTGACCTCGATGAATCGGGACTCGGAACGGCCGGCGGACATCGCCTGGTTCTGTAGCGGACACTCACCGCCCTTGTCGCAGACCGGGCAATCGAGTGGGTGATTGATGAGTAGTAGCTCCATGACACCTCGCTGTGCCTTGGCGGCTACGGGCGAGCTCTGCTGGGTATGGATCACCATTCCCTCCGTCACCGTAGTGGTGCACGAGGCGAGCAACTTACGTTGACCTTCCACCTCGACGAGACACTGACGGCATGCGCCTACCGGCTCGAGCAGCGGGTGATCGCAGAATCGGGGGATCTGGATTCCGCTCAGTTCAGCTGCTCGAATGACCAATGTGCCTGCAGGCACACGGACCTCGATACCGTCGATGCTGACAGTCACGGTCTCCGTCGTGGTGGTCATGAGGTGAGTGCTCCCGCCATCAGGGTCGAACGATGTGGGTCGAACGGGCACGGCTTACCCAGGTGTTCGAGGTATTCCTCGCGAAAGTACTTCAGCGAGGAAGTGATCGGACTGACTGCGCCATCCCCGAGCGCACAGAATGCCTTTCCGAGGATGCTGTCGGAGACGTCGAGCAGGGTATCGAGGTCGGCGAGTGTGCTCTGCCCGGTCTCGAGCCGCGCGTAGATCCCGACCAGCCAGTAGGTGCCCTCCCGGCATGGCGTGCACTTGCCGCAGGACTCGTGCGCATAGAACTCGGTCCACCGTCTCACTGCGCGGACCACGCAGGTGGTTTCGTCGAAGATCTGCAGCGCTTTGGTTCCGAGCATCGAACCGGCGGCGGCGACACCTTCGTAGTCCAAGGCGACGTCGAGGTGTTCGTCGGTGAATATCGGTGTCGAGGACCCACCCGGTGTCCAAAACTTCAGGGTGTGACCCGCGCGGACTCCGCCCGCGTAACCGAGCAACTCGCGCAACGTAATTCCGAGTGGAGCCTCGTACTGGCCGGGTTGGGTGACGTGGCCCGACAATGAGTAGAGGGTGAAGCCCGGCGACTTTTCGGTCCCCATCGACCGAAACCAGTCGACGCCGTTGCGTAGGACAGCGGGGACACTGGCGATCGACTCGACGTTGTTCACCACAGTCGGGCGCGCGTAGAGACCGGCGACGGCAGGAAACGGCGGGCGGAGGCGAGGCTGCCCGCGTTTGCCTTCGAGCGAGTCCAATTGAGCGGTCTCCTCGCCGCAGATGTAGGCGCCGGCGCCGGCGTGCACGATCACCTCGAGTTCGAAACCGCTGCCCAGGATGTCGCGTCCCAGATATCCCGCCGCATAGGCCTCGGCAACCGCGGCATGAAGTCTGCGCAGTACCGGAACCACCTCGCCTCGAAGGTAGATGTACGCGCGATGCGCCCGAATTGCATAGCAAGCGATGACGATTCCCTCGAGCAACACCTGCGGTGTCGCCAGGAGCAGCGGCATGTCCTTACAAGTGCCGGGCTCCGACTCGTCCGCGTTGACCACCAGGTAGTGCGCCTTACCGTCCTCCTGCGGAATGAAACTCCACTTCATTCCCGTCGGGAAGCCTGCCCCGCCGCGACCGCGAAGACCGGAATCCTTGACAGTGGCGATGACGTCGTCCTCGGGCATCGACAGCGCTCGACGCAGGCCCTCGTAGCCGCCGTGGCGCAGATAGGTTTCCAGGGTCCACGATTGCGGGTCGTCCCAGTAGTCGCTCAGAACCGGAGTCAGGGGCACGTCAATTTCCCTTCTCGGGAGGTACCGATTCGCCAGGTGCAGGCGCGGGCTTGTCCTTGGTCGTTTCCTCTGCGGCGGAATCCGCCGACCCGAGGGGTGCGGGACCCTCGTCCGAGGGCTCGTGCGCCGTCGGGGCGGTCATCGATAGTGCGCGTGCGACCTGCAGGCCGGCGAGGGTCGGGCCGCCGGCAGTACCACCGGCCTCTACCGCGCCCGGGCGTTCGTCGGGAAAACCCGCAAGTATTCGCTCGGTCTCCCGGAACGTGCAGAGCGACGCACCTCTGCTCGGAACGACCTCCCGTCCCGAACGCAAGTCGTCGAGGAGGGTGCGCGCAGATTCGGGGGTCTGGTTGTCGAAGAACTCCCAGTTGATCATCACCACCGGTGCGTAATCGCAGGCTGCGTTGCATTCGATGTGAGTCAACGTGATGGGGTCGTCGACATCTCCGGTGTGGTCCTCGAGAGCTTCGAGGATGGCGTCGCCGCCCATCACCGCGCACAACGTGTTGGTGCACACTCCCACCAGATAGTCACCGGTTGGTTCGCGCCGATACATGGAGTAGAAAGTCGCTACGGCGGTGACTTCGGCACCGGTCAGTCCTAGCCGATGTGCGCAGAACTCGATACCTGTCGGGGTGATGTACCCGTCCTCGGCCTGGACCAGATGCAGCAGCGGCAGTAGTGCCGACCGCGCCATCTCCGGATCCACATCCCCGGGCGAGGTGTACCTGGCGACGATCCTGTCGGCGTCCAGAGACAACCGAGTTTCGGTGTCCGGTGGGTACGGGGCCGCCCGGGTGGTCAGTTGCACGTAAACGGGTTCGCTCATCTGTCCACACCTCCCATTACCGGATCGATACTTGCCACAGCGGCGATGACGTCAGCGACCATGCCGCCCTCACAGGTGGCTGCAACTGCTTGCAGGTTGGTGAAGGACGGATCTCGATAATGAACCCGAAACGGTCGCGTACCGCCGTCGCTGACCATGTGGACGCCGAGTTCACCGCGCGGCGATTCGACCGCGACATACACCTGACCCGGTGGGACCCGAAAGCCCTCGGTGACGAGTTTGAAATGGTGGATCAACGATTCCATCGAGGTGTCCATGATCTCGCGGACGTGTTCGGCAGAATTACCCATACCGTCCGGTCCGACGGAAAGGTCGGCAGGCCACGCTATTTTCTTGTCGTCCACCATGATCGGTCCTGGTCGAAGCCGGTCGAGGCACTGTTCGGCAATCTTGAGCGATTCCTTCATCTCGTCGATCCGCACGAGGTATCGACCGTAGGCGTCGCAACCGGTGTCCGTGCATACCTCGAATTCGTAGTTTTCGTATCCGCAATAGGGTTCGGAGACGCGGAGGTCATGAGGGAGACCGGTGGATCGAAGCATCGGACCGGTGATTCCAAGAGCCATACAGCCCGTCAGATCGAGATACCCGATCCCTTTGGTCCTGGCCTTCCAGATCGAATTCTCGTTCAGCAAATTCGACATATCGCGGAGACGAACAGGCAGAGTTTTCAGCAACTCCCGTACTTTAGCCACGGCGTCTTCGGGTAGATCCTGGGCGAGTCCGCCGGGTCGAATGAACGCGTGGTTCATCCGCAATCCGGTGATCATCTCGAATACGTCGAGAATCAACTCGCGCTCACGAAACCCGAACAGCATCGCCGTAACTGCACCCAATTCCATTCCACCGGTAGCCAGAGCGACGAGGTGCGAAGAAATGCGATTGAGTTCCATCAACAGAACCCTGACGACGGTCGCGCGTTCGGGTACTTCTTCGGTGATATCGAGCAGCTTTTCGACACCGAGACAATACGCAGTTTCGTTGAAGAAGGGGGACAAATAATCCATCCTGGTCACGAAGGTGACACCCTGCGTCCAATTTCGAAACTCGAGATTCTTTTCGATTCCAGTGTGCAGGTAGCCGATTCCGCATCGAGCTTCGGTCACGGTTTCGGCCTCGATCTCGAGAATCAGTCGAAGCACCCCGTGCGTCGACGGGTGTTGCGGCCCCATGTTGACGACGATGCGCTCCTCGGAGGAGCCTGCGGCCGATTCTGCTGCAGCAGCAACTATGTCGTCCCAGTCCTGCCCAGAGACGGTCAACGATCGTTCGCTCATCACTTGTACCCCCGTCGTTGGTCCGGCGGAGGAATGCTCGCACCCTTGTACTCGACCGGGATTCCTCCGAGTGGATAGTCCTTGCGTTGTGGATGGCCTTCCCAATCGTCGGGCATCTGAATTCGAGTCAACGAAGGATGACCGTCGAACTGGATTCCGAAGAAGTCGTATGTTTCACGTTCGTGCCAGTCGTCGGTCGGATAGACCTCTACCAGCGACGGCAGGTGCGGATCGGCATCCGAGACCGATACTTCGAGACGAATTCGACGATTGTGGGTTATCGACATCAAGGGAAATACCGCGTGTAGTTCTCGGTCGACCTGCTGGGGATAGTGGACGCCACTGACGCCCAGGCACAGTTCGAATCGAAGTTCCGGTTCGTTGCGGAGGGTCGTCGCTACCGCGAGAAGGTGTTCGCGTCGAACATGCAGGGTGAGCTGGCCGCGGAAGACCACGACCGCCTCCACTGCTTCGTCGAACGTCGTGTCGAGCAGGGGAAGCGTGCGCTCCAATTCATCGGCGATGGCATCGAAGTACCCGCCGTAGGGACGGGATGCACTCTCCCGCAGCAGCGCAGGTGGTACCAACCTCCCATATCCGGATGTGTCACCGGTACCCTTCACCCCGAACATTCCACGTCGATCGGACGTCACCGCAGCAACCCCTTGAGTTCGAAAGTGGGTGTCGACGCCAATGCGGCGGCTTCCGCTGCGCGGGCGACCGTTTCGCGGTTCACGCCGAGCGGCATCTCTTGTATTTTCTTGTGCAGTTCGAGGATTGCATCGAGCAGCATCTCCGGTCTGGGCGGGCACCCGGGCAGATAGATGTCCACCGGAACCACATGGTCGACGCCTTGGACGATCGCGTAGTTATTGAACATGCCGCCCGAGGAGGCGCATACCCCCATGGCCAGAACCCATTTCGGCTCAGCCATCTGATCGTAGATCTGACGTAACACGGGCGCCATCTTCTGACTGACGCGGCCGGCGACGATCATCAGATCCGCCTGCCGCGGGGAGGCGCGAAAGGCCTCCATACCGAATCGGGCGATATCGAATCGGCCGGAACTGGTGGCCATCATTTCGATTGCGCAGCAGGCGAGACCGAATGTGGCGGGCCAGAGTGAGCCTTTCCTGACGTATCCGGCGAGGCCTTCGACCGTACTCAGCAGGAAGCCACTCGGTAGCTTCTCTTCGAGACCCATATCTGACCCTTCCGATTCAAAGTTTCTGAAAGTGGCGAAACGTTTCTGAAAGTCGCGAACCTAATCCCAGCTGAGCCCGCCGCGACGCCATTCGTAGGCGTAGGCGACTGCAGCGCTGACGACGAACAGTCCCATTGCGAGAAGCCCGAATACGCCGAGTGCGTCGAAATGCACGGCCCAGGGATAAAGAAAAACGATTTCGATGTCGAAAATGATGAACAGCATCGCCGTCAGATAGAATTTCACGGGGTAGCGACCTGCACCCATCGGTTGAGCTGTCGGCTCGATACCGCATTCGTAGGCATCCATCTTTGCCCTGTTGTACCGCTTCGGTCCGACTACCGAGGCGATGACGACGGAGACGAGAGCGAAGGCGACGGCGACAGCACCGAGGACGAGAATGGGAATGTACTCGTTCATGCTGTTCGCGCCTCCGTGCATGCCCTGTGGACAGCCTGTAGGAATGTGAGCTGAAACACAGCCTACCGGTGCGATGCCCCGACGTGTCTCGGTTTCGGACTGTGCGGAAAGGGTGTCGGGTCCACTACGAGGGGAAAGTCTGGGACGGTGGCACTTTCGGTAGGTCTTCGAGTAGTTTCACGACCGTTTCCGTCAACACGAACGGGTCCAGTGGATGTGACACTGCGGCGTCGGCGCCGGACCAATCCGCCAACCATCTGTCGTCCGGTCGTCCGGTCAGAACCACCAATGGTGGACAGTGTGCGAGCTCGTCCCGTAGTTGCTTCGCTACGCCCATTCCCCCGGCCGGCGCGGACTCCCCGTCGAGTATGGCGAGGTCGATGCCCCCGGCGTCCAGATGGTGAATCACCATCGGGGCCGATGCGACTTCGAGATAGTCGAACGCGCCGAGTGTCGCTTTCGGGCGTGTGCCGATAGCCGTCGTCACATATGCGCGCGTGTCGGAGTTGCTGCTGTACACGAGGATGCGGAGAGCCGGGGTCACGAGATCTGATGCTACGACCGGGGACGTGGGAGAAGTGGGCGATTCATGTTTCCAAGAGCGTTCCACTTGGGGTGAAAGTGTAACGTTTCTTGCTTGTCGGGGGATAGATCGTCGAACAGAGTCGCCACCGAGCGGCAGGCGGCCGAAAGGAACTTTCGATGCAGGATCAGCACGCCCCACAATCTCCGCACGTCTTCGGTCCGACAGAGGACGTGCTGACCGAGTTCGGTGTGAGTCGGCAGAGTTTCATGGCCCGATTGCGAGAGATTCTCCTGCAGGATCCACCCCCCAAAGGCCTCGATCGCACGGATGTCGCTGCACTGCTGCGAGTCTGTCGCGCCTGATCAGGTTCTCGCGTACTCCAGAATTGCGTTGCCCTTGGACGTCCTGCCCAAACTGCGCAACTCGAGCTTGGTGAGCGGGTCACCTGGTTCGAACATCCTTCGACCAGAACCGGCAATCACAGGGTGCGTCATCAGCGTCAGTGAGTCGAGGAGTCCGGCGAAGAACAGGTGGCGAACGATGGAAATGCCGCCGACCACGGCGATCTCTCCTCCTTCCGATGCCTTCAGATCGTGAACGAAGTCATCGAGATCCCCGTCGATGAGTGAGGCATTCGCCCAGGCAAGTGGACCGGCAAGCGTCCTGGAAGCGACGTGCTTGGGAACCGAATTGATGAAGCCCCCGAAGCCGTCCTCGTCCCCTGCGGTCGGCCAATAGTTCGACCACTGCTCGTATCCGACTCGTCCGAGAATCACCGTGTCCACTCGCTCGATCATCGCCCCCAGCAGACCCCCCATTTCTTCGTCGAAACTATCGAACTGCCATTGATCGGGGGACTCGACCACGCCGTCGACGGAGTGAAACAGACCTGCTGTCAGTGTGCGCATCGATCTTCTCTTTTCGTGGTTGTCAGGGCTCTTCTCGTTCGACCTGTGGGCCCGGTGAAACTCATCGGTACGCGAGCGTGCCATCGAGGTAGCAGACTGGTGCCGTGACCGATGCCACCGAACCACTGCCCAAGCCGAGGACCGCAGAGCATTCGCGGCTCGCCGAGTCGCCCGGTGTGTCCGGACCATGGCGTCAGTGGGGTCCCTATCTTGCCGGCCGTCAGTGGGGCACAGTCCGTGAGGACTACTCGACCGATGGGGACGCCTGGCAGTCTTTTCCCTTCGATCAGGCGCATGCACGGGCCTACCGGTGGGGAGAAGACGGATTGGGCGGGATCTGCGATCGTTTCGGGTTTCTCAACTTCGCTTTCGCGCTGTGGAACCGCAAGGACCCCGTCCTCAAGGAACGACTCTTCGGTCTTACCAACGGTGAAGGCAACCACGGCGAGGACGTCAAGGAGTACTGGTGGGTCGTCGACGGCACACCCAGCCACAGCTGGATGCAATGGCTCTATCGCTATCCCCACGCCGAGTATCCGTACCGGCAGCTTCGTGAGGAGAACGCGCAACGAGGACGAGACGAGCGGGAGTACGAACTCTCCGATACCGGAATTCTCGACGAGAACCGATTCTTCGACGTGCAGGTCACCTACGCCAAGGCCGCCCCGGACGACATCGCCATCGTCATCTCGATCACCAATCATGGCCCAGAGGCGGCGTCGGTGGATCTGCTGCCGCATCTCTGGTTCCGCAATACATGGGCGTGGGGTCGCGACGACCGTGGCGGCTCCCTTTCGCAGATGACTGCTCCCGAATCGCAGTCCGGCCGGGTGCGCGCAATCGTGGCCGAACATGGTTTTCTCGGAAAGTACTACCTGAGCGCCGAAGGAGAACCAGAGGTCCTCTTCTGCGACAACGAAACGAACTCGGCGCAGCTCTGGGGTCAGGAGAATGTCAGCGCGTATTGCAAGGACGGAATCGGCCGCCGCGTCGTCGAGGGGGACACCGGCGCGGTGAACCCTGAACAGACGGGCACGAAGTCGGCGTTCTGGTTTCGGTTCGACGACATCGCACCCGGCGCTACCGTCGAGGTCAAGCTTCGTCTGTCTCACAACGAGCCGGTCGCGCAGACCTTCGGACGTGGGTTCGACGCCATTGTTGCCGACCGACGTTCGGAAGCCGACGACTTCTACGGCGTCGTGATCGGATCCGATCTGGACGAGAATGATCGCCATATTGCTCGGCGTGCGTACGCGGGGCTGTTGTGGACGAAGCAGCTCTACCGTTACGACGTCGAGCAATGGCTCGAAGGCGACCCGGTTGGGGAGCCCGCACCGCCGTCACGGCTCGATGCCAGGGCGCGAAACACCCACTGGCGTCATCTTGCTCTCGCGGACGTGATCTCGATGCCCGATGAATGGGAGTATCCGTGGTTTGCCGCGTGGGACTTGGCATTTCATACCATTCCGCTCGCACATGTCGATCCGGATTTCGCGAAGGAGCAGCTGGTGTTGATGTGCCGGGAGTGGGCGATGCATCCCAACGGTCAGCTCCCCGCTTACGAGTGGGAGTTCGGTGACGTCAATCCACCTGTCCATGCGTGGGCGGCGTGGCACGTCTACCGAATCGACGGATACCGCGACCGAGAATTCCTGGTGCGTGTATTCACCAAGCTGCTGTTGAATTTCTCGTGGTGGGTGAATCGAAAGGACTCGGCGGGTTCGAACATCTTCGAGGGTGGGTTCCTCGGAATGGACAATATCGGCTTGTTCAACCGCTCTGCGCCCTTGCCGCCAGGATTTCGGCTCGAACAATCCGACGCCACGAGTTGGATGGCGTTCTACTGCCAACAGATGTTCAAGATTTCGCTCGAGCTCGCGCGTCACGACAATGCCTGGGACGACGTCGCGACGAAGTTCTTCTCGCACTTTCTGTCGATCGCGAAAGCTGTCAAATCATTTGGTTCGCAACATATTTCACTATGGCACGAAGAGGATGGGTTCTTCTACGACGTCCTCGTGCCTCCAGAGGGCGACGCGGTACCGATGCGGGTACGTTCCATGGTCGGCCTGCTCCCGATTCTCGGGGCGACCGAGATTCCGTCATGGGTCGAGGAGGAATGCCCTGATCTGACCGCGCGGCTGCGGTGGGTGCAACACCGTCGACCTGACATGGTCAGTCCGTTGCTCGCTCGGAAGGACGGTGACGAAACTCGAGTGTTGCTGACCCTCGTCGAACCGGAACGACTCAAGCGTGTGCTTGCCAGGATGTTCGATTCGGAAGAGTTCCTGTCGCAGTACGGAATAAGATCGTTGTCGGCGTCGTACCGGGACGGCGTCACGTTCGATGTCGACGGTCGCAGTCTGTCCATCGAGTACGAACCAGGCGAATCACGCACCGGCATGTTCGGCGGCAACTCCAACTGGCGTGGCCCGATCTGGTTCCCGGTCAACGTGTTGTTGGCCGACAAGTTGCGCGCATACGGGCGTCACTACGGCGGATCCTTCACCATCGAGATTCCCACCGGCTCCGGCAATCACCGCACCTTGACGCAGGCAGCAGATTTGATCGACAGCGGGTTGGCGTCGCTGTTTCGGCCGGTGAACGGTAAGCGTCCGGCGGATGGAGCGCGAATCGAGGCGAGCGCGGACCCGTTGTGGAGCGTGCACCCCACTTTCAACGAGTATTTCGACGGTGACACCGGGGAAGGCTTGGGAGCATCCCACCAAACCGGATGGACGGGTCTGGTGGCGCATCTGCTGAGGCCGCGTCTGCCGTTGTAGGCGCGGAGCGTCCTAGAGTGGAGAAATGAAGATTCGCGGCGCAGTGCTCGAGGAAATCGGACGGTCTCGGCCGTTTACCCAATCTCGGCCGATCACGATTTCGGAACTCGATCTCGACCCGCCCGGCGAGGGCGAATTGCTCGTCCGCATCGAGGCGGCCGGCCTGTGTCATTCCGATCTGTCCGTGGTCGACGGCAATCGCGTACGTCCGGTTCCGATGTTGCTCGGGCACGAGGCGGCCGGTCGCGTCGAGGCGCTCGGGTCCGGGGTCGAGGACATCGCACTCGGCACCCGCGTGGTGATGACCTTCTTACCTCGATGCGGAGAATGCGCCGGTTGCCGGACCGACGGGCAGATGCCGTGTGTGCCAGGCAGCGCGGCGAACAACGCTGGTGAGTTACTCGGTGGCGGTGGAAAATTGGCGCGCGCGGGCCAGGAAGTCAAACATCACCTCGGGGTCTCCGGATTTGCAACACACGCGGTAGTGAGCCGGAAATCGGTCGTAGCCGTCGACGACGATATTCCGGCGGACGTCGCGGCGGTGCTCGGATGTGCAGTATTGACCGGCGGTGGCGCAGTTCTCAACGCCGGTGCGCCCAGGCCCGGCCAGTCCATCATGGTGGTCGGTCTCGGTGGCGTCGGAATGGCCGCTGTACTGACGGCTGTATCCGTGGGCGCCGGTGAGGTCATCGGGGTCGATGCAGTGGCTGAGAAGCTGGCAACCGCTCGCGAACTCGGTGCGACTCGGACGTATTCGCCTGCCGAGCTTCATGAGCTGGGTATCAAAGCAGACATCGTGATCGAAGCTGCAGGAAACGCGCGCGCCTTCGAAGCGGCCGTCGCAGCGACGGCACCAGGCGGTAGGACCGTCACCGTCGGCCTTCCCGCTCCCGACGCCAGGTCCTCGATATCGCCTCTCGGACTCGTCGCCGAAGCGCGCACGATCATCGGCAGCTATCTCGGTTCTGCAGTGCCCGAGCGTGACATTCCGAAGTATGCGCAGCTCTACCGCGAGGGCAGGCTACCGGTCGAGAAGCTGATCTCCTCGCGAATCCGGCTCGAGGACATCAATTACGGCATGGACCAACTCGCCGACGGCAGAGCCATCCGTCAGGTCATCACGTTCGACGAGCAGTAGCGACCCAGCGGCCGTTGCTGCGTCCGATTTCGATGGGATGGTCGAAGCATGCGCTGATGTTCTCGGTCGTGAGTACGTCTTCGACGAGGCCGTCGACCATGATGTGGCCGTCGCGGATGAGCACGGCATGCGTCGTGGACTTGGGAATCTCCTCCAGATGATGCGTCACGAGGATGCTCGACAATGATTCGTGCTCTGCGCGGAGATTGTCGAGTGCGGAGAGAAGTTGCTCGCGAGCAGCGAGGTCGAGTCCGGTGGCGGGTTCGTCCAGAAGCAGAAGCGCAGGGTTGGACAGGAGTGCCCGCGCGATCAGCGCGCGGCCACGTTCACCCTGCGAAAGCGTGCGCCAAGGTGAGTCGCTGCGATCCTCGATACCGAGGGAGGCGATGAGCGATCGGGCCCGGTCTTTCTGCTCGGAAGTGGCCGACCATCGCGGGATCAGATCGGGGGTGTTGGTGAGCCCGGTGAGCACGGTCTCGAACAGCGTCAAAGGAGCTTCGATACGCAGTCGAGGATCGACGTGACCGATGTGGGTGCGCAGCTCGCGCATGTCGACACGGCCCAGTTGGTGACCGAGGACATGCACGGTGCCATTGGTTGGGTGCACGAACGCGCCGAGCAGGCTCAGCAACGTGCTCTTACCTGCTCCGTTGGCACCTAGCAGCACCCAGTGCTGCCCCTGCTCGACCTGCACCGATGCGCCGCGCAGTAGATGTCGTCCGCCTCTGACCAGGTCGACGTTGTGGGCGCGCACGACACTTTCCGTAATCACCGGTCGACAGTATCTTGACACCGAGTCCGATTTGCGGCCTGCCCGACTAATACCGATTCCCAACCGGCGTAGTACGGGTACCTCGCAAGTCAGTAGGCTTGCCGAAGCCGTCGGTGTCAGCGAAAGCAGTGTCAGCGAAAGAGAGTAGAAACAGTCGTGAGTGCACAAGCGCCTATTCGAGTCGGCGTCCTCGGGGCCCGCGGCAAGGTGGGGCAAGCCATCTGTGATGCCGTCACGGCAGCAGACGGGCTCGAATTGGTTGCCACGGTCGATCAGGGCGACCCGATTTCGAACTTTGTCGACGCAGTCACCGAGGTCGTCGTCGACTTCACGCATCCGGACGTGGTGATGGACAACCTGAAGTTCCTAGTGGAGAACGGTATTCATGCCGTTGTCGGAACTACCGGCTTCGACGAGGGACGCCTCGACACCGTCCGGTCATGGCTGACGAATTCGCCCCGGACCGGTGTCCTGATCGCGCCGAACTTCGCCATCGGTGCCGTATTGACGATGCGCTTCGCCGAGCAGGCCGCACGATTCTTCGATTCGGTCGAGGTGATCGAACTACATCACCCGAACAAAGCCGACGCGCCGTCCGGAACTGCATACCGCACGGCCCAGGTCATCGCCGACGCCAGGAAGAAGGCCGGCGTAGGCCCGAGTCCGGATGCCACGACCACGGAGTTGGACGGTGCCCGAGGCGCTGAAGTAGACGGCGTTCGGGTCCACTCCATTCGGCTCGCCGGACTGATTGCCCATCAGGAAGTTCTGCTGGGAACGCAGGGGGAGACGCTCACCATCCGGCACGACTCGATGGACCGCTCGTCCTTCGCTCCGGGGGTCCTGCTCGGTTTGCGTGAAATTTCCGGACGACCCGGGTTGACGGTCGGACTCGACCCCTTCTTGGATCTGTAGCGAGGTTGCGATGAACAAGGCCACCAAAGTTGTGCTCATCATCGGCGTCATGGTGCTGGTTCTGGGCTTCTATTTCTACCTTCTCGGAAGTCGCGGACTGTCGCTGATTCAGACCGGCGGCCCGGTCAACATCGGTCTCGGAATAGGCGTCATTCTGTTGCCCATCCTCGGGGTATGGATTGTCGGCGCCACCCTCAAGGCAGGGTTCGATCATCAGCATCTGGCCAGCCGGATGCGCGAGGAAAGCCTCGAACTGGACGTCTCCGATCTGCCGACGATGCCGTCGGGTCGGATTGCCCGCGACGCTGCCGACGAACTCTTCCAACAGATCAAAGCTGAGTGGGAGAAAGATCCGGACAACTGGCGCAACTCCTACCGATTGGCGCGAGCCTACGACTACGCAGGCGACCGGGGCCGAGCCCGCGAGACGATGAAGCGGGCAGTAGAACTCGAACGGCAGGAATCCGCCGACCGATGACCGCCACTCTGCTCGTCGTTCACCACACGCCGTCGCCGGTGACGCGTGAGCTTCTCGAAGCGGTCCTGGCGGGTGCTAGGGATCCCGACGTAGAGGGCGTGACCGTTCGGAGCGTCCCCGCACTGGGCGCGACCATCTCCGATGTCCTGGGCGCCGACGGTTATCTGTTCGGAACACCGGCCAATTTCGGATACATGAGTGGTGCTCTCAAGCATTTTTTCGACACCACCTACTATCCATGTCTCGACGCAGTCGCCTCCCGCCCGTACGGCATGTGGGTTCACGGCAACAACGACACCGTCGGCGCAGTGTCGGCGATAGCGAAGATCGCCACCGGATGGGCGCTGGAAAATGTGTCCGCGGCACTGGAACTGACCACAGCGGACAAGGCCGCCAAGGATTCTTGCTACGAACTCGGCGGCACGCTGGCAGCAACTCTCATGAGCTGAACCGCTTGTCTTCAGAACGGTGGGGGTTTGGCGCGCTGGCGTAGTCGAACGACTGCGCTGTGTTCGCGGAGTCGACGTCGCGGATTTCGGATTCGCACCCGCGCAACATCGGTCGCGGCGTCTCGGAGGTCGTTGGTCGTAGGTGGTTGCGTGCCGGGCGATTGGTTCTTTTCCCACCAGGTCACCGTGACCGGATCGGGCTCGGGTTCCGAACCTCGTTTTCCGCGTCGGTGGGTTCTGGGTAAGCCCAGCACTCCCGGATCAGGGAGGGAGATCCGGCGGCGTCCGCAGCGGCTCGTCCACAGGATCGCGCAGCCCCGCAGAAGGGCGACAGTCCAGCTGCGCGAGGTCTTAGCTTGGTGGTGGCAGGTGCAGACGGGGTGCAGGTTCGTCTCGATAGTCCACCCGCCGCGCTCGGGGTTGTTGTGGTCGAACGGGACGATGTGGTCGAGTTCGCATTTCGTGGAGGGGACATCGCAGTGTTCGAAGCTGCATGTCCGGTGCCTCATTCGTACACGTGCTGCGGTCTCGGTCGAGGGTTTGTACGTCAGCGCGCCTGGCGGTGGGCAGGTAAGACCACCGTGTCCGTCGGGAAAAATTCCCACGGCCAGTGTCGGGTCGTTCTCGATGGTGGTGAGTAGTTCGGCGGAGAACTTTGCTCGGACCGATTCGCTGATTTCCGGTCGTTCAGGGCTGAACGTTCTGGGACAAGCGCAGGGGACGGTGCCACCTCGGCGCACCCGACCCCGACCGATCAGGTGCTCCGAGAGGGGTTGACCAACAGTCGAATTCGATAACAGAGCAGCAGGGCGTCGAATATTCCCACCACTCCGGGGAGTATCGCTGGGTGGTGCTGTGACGCTGGGTGGAACAGCGACACCCGAGGCCGTCATGACGGTCACGACATCGGTCAGTAGCGCTTGCCACTGAGCATCCTTGGCGACCAGCCGAGCCAGGGCCGCGTCGAGGGGTGTCCCATCCGCCAGGACAGCCGGGCTCGAGGTCAGACCCAACAGGGTTTGCACATCGACAAGGATCTGAACGAGAGGACCCCGTCGCGGAGGCGGTGCGTCGGTGTTGCCGTACGCCGGGCACTGTTCACCGCGTTCACAGTGGCATTCGAGAACTTCTTCGCTGTGTAGAAGGGCCAACAGTCCGTCGACACGCAGTTGCCGTAGCGACCTCGGATCGGACTCGCACACGGTACCGGCGATCTCCTCGATCAGAGCGTCGGCTTCGGCACCTTCGAGGTCGGTCAACTGCGCGCGCAAGATCGCTGTTCCGTCTCCTTCCTGCCGGACCGACACCTCTCTACCTGTGCGAGCCGACAGTGCCCGAGCTACCGCGGCTCGTCGGGGTTGTACGCCATCCACAGTCGCCACAGCTTGTTGCGGAGTGACGGTGCGTTGAAGCGTGCGGCTGCAGCAACTGCGTCGAATTCGATGGCCTTGATCGTCTCATCACTGGCATAACCGAGAACCGAGGTCATCACCGTGACGTGCGACCGGTCGAGTATTCCGCAACTGAATCGAATGGCGGTCAAAGGTAATCGGTCCAATGCGAAGCCGGTGTCGGTGAACGAACGGATCTGGCGCCACGACATGCGTAGTGCTCATGCTGCCTCGCACACCGCATCGCGCAACGCGTCTGCGGGATCGTCGCCGCGGTCATCGGCATCGGCGAGGCGGATCTCTACGACGTTGCACACCGATTCCACCACACGGACTCGGCACATATTCTCTTGATGTCGCTCTCGGCCGGCAACTGTGAGCAGTCCTGCCACACAGCTGTTGCCGTCGATGGTGCCGGCTCCGACCCCCCCTATTCGAACATACTTTCTGCATATCTGCTTAAGTGCAGCTAAGCTGGTCAGATGGCATAGTCGGCGGGTTCGCCACGAGGTGGAACGGACTACCCGAGGACATACCAAGAATTTCGCGAATGGTTCCCCGACGATGCCGCATGCATCGAGTATTTGGGAGATTTGCGCTGGCCAGAGGGGTTCATCTGCCCCGTCTGCGCTGGAGTCGAGTCATGGCGCACCGCAAAAGGATTGTGGATGTGCACCGCCTGCGGCCGAAAAACGTCGGTCACCTCAGGCACGATCTTCCATCGATCGCGCACTCCACTCTCGACATGGTTCGCTGCCGCCTGGTTCATAACCTCACAGAAGAACGGCGTTTCGGCGCTGACCGTTCAACGCATGTTCGGCTTCGGCTCGTACGAAACGGCGTGGGCGTGGCTCCAGAAGTTTCGCCGCGCGATGGTTCGACCAGACCGCGAGCAACTCGGCGGATCGGATGTCATCGTCGAATTGGACGAGACGTTCGTCGGAGGAGTATTGACGGGGCATCAAGGTGCCAGTTCGGAAAAGCTGCCGATCATGGTTGCCGTCGAACGGATCAGTCCACGCAAACTCGGACGAGTTCGATTCCGTCTGTCGGATGCCCCCGGGACTCTAAAGATTCTCGACTTCGCTACCGAGACAATAGTTCCCGGAACTCTCCTCCGCACCGACGGTGCGCGATACATGCGAAGGTTGCCAGATATGGGCTACCGACACGAGTACTCCAATGGCTACGAATCCGTAGACCGATCACAGGAACTTCCTGGGGTGCACATGGTTGCCTCGCTCCTGAAACGTTGGGTGGCGGGCACGCTCCATCACAAAATCAGCGAGAAGCACTTGCCCTACTACCTCGACGAGTACGCGTTCCGATTCAACCGACGAACCTCGTCCGCCAGAGGAATGCTCTTCTACCGACTGCTCCAACAATCGGTCAACACCGATCCGCATCCACTGGCAGAGCTGTTCGCGGCTTAGCAGAGTCTGAAATCGGGAAAGTTCGCTGCACTCAAGCAGATATGCAGAACATACTTTCGAGTGTATTATTCCCCACTGACATTCTTGAAGGTCCACAGCCACACGCCCACTTGCCAAGTCGGTATCTTCTTCACGTTCGGCTCCGGCAGCGATGGTGATGTCCGTCTAGTCTCGCTCCTATGACGTCGGACGCGTATGCGCGGTTCTTTCCCGCTGGGTACCAGAATTTCCTCCAACCGGTCTCGACAACCTGGCAGTGGCGTGACAACTCAATTCATATTGCTCGAGCGCGCAATAGCGATGCTGCTGTCAAAGTTCTGGCGATTCATGGTGCGGGTGGGCATTCAGGCGCACTGTGGCCATTCGCGGCATTCGCTGCGACGCGTGGAGCAGACGTGTTGTTCCCCGACATGCCGCTGTACGGCAGGACAGTCGTTGAGAACGGAGGGAAGGTGAGATACGAGGACTGGGTCGAGATGCTGTGCGATCTTGTAGTTGCCGAGAAGCGTGACGATCCGCGTCCGTTAATTCTGTTCGGCGCAAGCATGGGCGGTATGTTGGCCTACGAAGTCGCTGCCCGAACGGGTCAGGTTGCCGACGTCATTGCTACTTGTCTTCTGGATCCATCGGATGCCGATGCTCGATCTGCCGCTGCGCGTTTCGGTGTCCTCGGCCCAATGGCCCCCCGATTGCTGAAGACGGGTTCGGCGGTGCTCGGCAGCGTCCGTGTGCCGGTGCGGTGGTTGATGGACATCGATAACATGAGTGCAAATCGCGAGCTGTCGCAGGCATGCGCGACCGATCCACTCGGCGGTGGAGTGTCCTTACCGCTTGGATTTCTCAGCAGTTTCATGTCATTCGAACACGTGGCCCCCGAGAAATATCAAGGCCCGAAGGTGACGTTGACTCATCCTGCAGAAGACACGTGGACCCCGGCGGAATTGAGCATCCGATTTCTTGACAGAATCGCCGCGCCGACATCGCTGGTAATGCTGGACGGATGCGGTCACTTTCCGATCGAGGAACCTGGTTTGACTCAGCTGGCGTCCACGATGGAGGATATCGCACGCTCCCATGGTTGGACTCCTTAGCGACGAGTCGTCGGACCCCCGTGGCACAGTGGCGTCATGCGTGAGATGAGTGCATCGATGGCACGCCGCACCGCCCTGGCTGCGCAGGGGTTGGCGTCTGCGCGTTCCGTGACAGAGGGGCTGGCGTCCGCACGCGCGGTGCACAATGCGATTGCACAGACGCAGTTGCTCCAGATCGACTCGGTGTCGGTTCTCGTGCGCGCCCACTACGCGCCGGTATTCAGTCGAATCGGCAAGTACGACCGAACTGTGATCGATCGGGCTGCGTGGACCGATACTGTGCGACGCCCTCGCAAGCTCGTCGAGTATTGGGGTCATGAAGCCGCGCTGATACCGGTCGAGGATTGGCCGCTGATGGGTTGGCGCACAAGATTGTACGAGCATGGTCGTTGGGGAGGAGCTGCGAAAGTTCTGGAACGGAACCCGTTGCTGGCCGATGATGTTCTTGCTGTCATCGGAGATCTCGGGCCGTCGAGTGCCGGTGACCTCGAGCGTGCGCTCGAGGTCGAACGTCCTGGACGCAAGGGGCCGTGGTGGGACCGCAGTGACGTCAAGGTCGTGTGCGAGCAATTGTTCGCGGCCGGCATTGTTTCGGTTGCCACTCGCTCTGGTTTCGTTCGGCACTACGACCTGACGGAGCGGGTGATCCCTCCCGATATCCTTTCTCGCACGGTGAACGAGGCCGATGCAGTAAGGGAATTGGTCAACAAGTCTGCGGTGGCGCTCGGAATCGCAAGCGAGCCCGATCTTCGTGACTACTACAGGCTTTCACAGAAACAATCGAAAGCCGCTGTCGCCGAACTGGTGGAGGACGGTGTTCTCGAACCCGTCGAAGTACGCGGTTGGGACGTGCCCGCGTACCTGCATGTCGAGGCTCGCATTCCCCGGTCCGTCCGGGGGAGTGCGCTGCTGTGTCCGTTCGACCCGATGATCTTCTATCGTCCGCGCGTCGAACGCATCTTCGATTTTCGCTATCGCATCGAGATCTACACCCCACAACACAAGCGGGTACACGGCTATTACGTCTTCCCGTTTCTGATGGGGGACGAGTTGGTCGCGCGGCTCGATCTCAAGGGTGATCGGGCGCGCTCGGAACTGCAGGTGCTCGGCGCGTTCGTCGAAGGTGAACGCGCCGTCGGTCCCATCGCCGTTGCGCTGGCGCAGGCCCTGCGTGAAATGGCGGACTGGCTGGGGCTCGACGCCATCGTGATCGGTGAACGCGGCGACCTCGTGACCGCCCTGGCACGCGCTGTGTAGTCAATCGTCTGTTCGGGCAGCGGGATGTCCTCGATGGTGCGAACATCGCAAGTGTGACTTCACGAGTGTCCGTATCCGACAGTGAACTGCCCCCACAGGTCGTGGTGCTCTTCGGAGCAACAGGAGACCTGGCACGCCGCAAACTACTATCGGGGATGATGCACCTGGCATTGTCCGACCTCGCTCCACGAATACGTGTCGTCGGAACTTCGTTGGATGAGATGACAAGTGACGAGTTTCGCCAGATGGCCCTGGAATCGGTCGTTGAATTCTCCACCCGCACGGTCTCCGACGAGCATTGGAGCGAGTTCGCACGCAAGCTGACCTATGTATCGCAGAAAGCCGGGCCTGCGGCGCTCGCCGACGCTGTTGCGCACGCCGAGATGGAGTTGGGTCCGGGAACCAGACGCCTGCACTACCTCAGTGTTCCGCCGAAAGCTGCTCTCGCCGTGGTTGAAATGCTCGGTGCCGCCGATCTGGTCGAACGATCGCGCATCATCATGGAGAAGCCGTTCGGTACCGATCTCGACAGTGCGATAGCCCTCAACGCCACACTGCACGAAACGTTCGAGGAAGATCAGATCTTTCGGATAGATCACTTCCTCGGAAAAGAGCCTGCACAGAACATCCTGGCTTTCCGGTTCGCCAACGGTCTGTTCGAGCCGATCTGGAACCGGAACTTCATCGACCACATCCAGATCGACATTCCGGAGAAGTTGGGACTGGACGGTCGGGCGAACTTCTACGAATCCACCGGAGCTTTCAAAGACATGGTGGTGACGCACCTGTTTCAAGTTCTCGCGTTCATGGCGATGGAGCCACCGACTGCCCTCGAACCCGGAGCGATCGGCGAGGAGAAGAACAAAGTCTTCCGCTCGATGATCCCTCTGGACCCGAAAAAGGTTGTGCGCGGGCAGTATTCCGGTTACCGGTCGGAGTCTGGAGTGGCTGACGATTCCGACACCGACACCTTCGTCGCACTTCAGTGCGAAATCGACAACTGGCGGTGGGCAGGGGTTCCCTTCTACCTGCGGACCGGTAAGCGGTTGGCCGAAGGGAAACGGATCATTTCGATTGCTTTCCGTGAGCCACCCAAATCGATGTTCCCGGCAGGATCGGGAGTCGGCGCACAGGGGCCGGACCACTTGACGTTCGACCTAGCGGACGCGTCGAAGGTTTCGCTGTCGTTCTACGGCAAACGGCCTGGGCCAGGGATGCGGCTCGACAAATTGTCCATGCAGTTTTCCATCCAGGACACCGAACGGGTCGGCGACGTTCTCGAAGCGTACGAGCGCTTGATTCTCGACGCCATGCATGGAGACCACACCTTGTTCACGACGGCGGAGGGCATCGAGCGACTGTGGGAGGTATCTGCGCCGCTTCTTGCCGATCCGCCGCCGGTGCGACTGTATTCACCTGGCTCGTGGGGACCCAATGCCATTCATCAGCTCGTCGCCCCGCACGCGTGGCGGTTGCCGTTCGAACGTGCGTGGCGCGAGAAGAAGTGACGTCAGAAGCCGCTGCGATCCTTGCGTATCTGATCGCGCAATGCGCCTTGGACTGCTTGTGAGAGCCATGAATTGAGCGACACCCCATTGGTGGAGGCTGCTTCCTCGGCGCGATCCTTCATGTGTTCGACCATGCGAAGGGTCACCCGGCGCATTTCGCCGGTGACCTCGTCCATTGTCGGATAGTCCTCGGAAGGGCTGTCCTTTTCCGAGGCTGTCGAATCTGCGGCTGTGGGGGACATTCGGACTTCTCCGAAGACATCGGCACCGTCCAGTCGGACGTGGACCGAACGGTCGCCGAGTTGCTCGTTCAGTTCGCCGGCGAATTCCGACAGCGCGCCCATCAGCATGAGTTTGGCCGACGCTTCGGCAGCTGCGCCGAGTGCCTCCGCAGTCTGTCTCGTGTGTTCGTCACCCAGTGCGGCGGCCGCGAGCAGATCGGCGCGCAGCGAGGCAGTGTGCTTGTTCAGTTCCATGACGTCAGTGTGACGCCATACTTGACGTCATGCAAGGTGTCACGGCGTTCATGGATAGGCTGCACCGACGGACGGGCCAGCTCGAGTGGAGGAACTGCGGTGCCGAATACGGTGTCACTGAACGTGCAATTGGTTGCCAAGACCGAATTCTCGGGGCCGCCCGACATCCCGTGGGAGACCGATGTCGATGGCGGGCAGGCCCTGGTCGAGTTCGCCGGTCGCGCCTGCTATCAGAGTTGGTCCAAGCCCAACCCGCGCACTGCCACCAATGCGTCGTATCTGCGGCACCTTCTCGATGTTGGGCACCTGTCGGTTCTCGAACACGCGAGCGTCAGCTTCTACATCACCGGCATCTCTCGGTCGTGCACCCACGAGCTGATCCGACACCGGCATTTCTCCTACTCGCAGCTGTCGCAGCGATTCGTCCCCGAGAACGACGCCAAAGTCATCGTTCCCCCCGCGATCGAGGGTGACCCACACCTGGAAGCGCTCTTCGAACGAGCTACCGACGCCAGTCGGGCCGCCTACGTCGAACTGTTGGACGCTCTCGAACACAAGCTCGAGAGCGTCACCAATTCGGCGTTGCGTGGTAAGCAGGCTCGTCAGGCCGCCCGGTCGGTGTTGCCGAACGCGACCGAGACACGCCTGCTTGTCACCGGCAACTATCGGGCATGGCGTCACTTCGTCTCGATGCGAGCCTCCGAACATGCCGACGTCGAAATCCGGCGACTTGCCGTGGAATGTCTGCGTCAGTTGGCGGAAGTGGCACCGGATGTATTCGGCGATTTCGAGATATCGACGTTGGCCGATGGTTCAGAGGTGGCGCACAGCCCATTCGTGACCGAGTTGTGAGGACCGCCGGTAGCACCGGGTAACCTTGCTGACCATGACATACGGTGACGCCGCTCCTCCCATCCAGCCACCGTTCGGCACGGTGCTCACCGCTATGGTGACGCCATTCACTGCCGACGGAAAGTTGGACATAGATTCGGGAGTGCGTCTCGCTCATCACCTGGTGGAACAGGGAAACGACGGCTTGGTTCTGGCTGGAACAACCGGAGAGTCACCGACCACCACCGAGAACGAGAAGCTCGAATTGATGCGGGCGGTCATCGCAGCCGTCGGACACCGCGCCCGGATCATTGCCGGTGCGGGCAGCAACGACACAGCACACAGCGTTGAACTCGCTCGTGATGCCGCGCGGGCAGGCGCACACGGCCTTCTCGTCGTGACGCCGTACTATTCCCGTCCACCGCAGGTCGGTCTGTATGCGCATTTCACCGCTGTTGCCGACGCAACCGATCTGCCTGTCATGTTGTATGACATTCCGCCGCGCTCGGTCGTCCCGATCGAGACCGAAACATTACGCCGGTTGGCGGAGCATCCCAGAATTCTTGCCGTCAAGGATGCGAAGGGCGATCTCAATGCCGGCGCCGAACTGATAGCGTCCACTGGTCTGCAGTTCTTTTCGGGAGACGATCCACTCAATCTCCCGTGGCTGTCCGTCGGAGCTACCGGTTTCGTCAGCGTCATCAGCCATCTTGTCCCGGCTCGCGTCCGCGAACTGCACACCGCATTCATGGTTGGTGACATTGCGCGCGCGCAGGCCATCAATGCCAGCCTCATCCCCGTCATTCGCTCGGTCTCCCGCCTCGGCGGGGTCAGTGCAGCGAAGGCGGGCCTACGCCTCATCGGAATCGATGTCGGCGAACCCAGACTTCCCCAGGTGCCACCGAGCATCGACCAAATCGAATTGCTCGCAGCTGACCTGCGAGCAGCAGGAGTGCTTGTATGAGTAGACCACCCAGATCACGCGGCCGCGCAACCCGAAATGCCGGACCTCCGGCAGAACGACCCGCTCAGTCGTCACGTCCCGTGGCGCAGAACTCGGCGAAGACGCAACGCCCCGATACCCGTAAAGCGATCGACCCGACAGCACGCCTCGGATTGCCTCCGAAGGCGCCGTCCAAGGGGCTACGTATCGTTGCCCTGGGTGGCATCGGTGAAATCGGCCGGAACATGACCGTCTTCGAGCATCAGGGCAAGCTCCTGATCGTCGACTGCGGCGTGCTCTTCCCCGAAGATCAGCAGCCTGGCGTCGACCTGATCCTTCCCGACTTCCGGCACATCGAGAACCGAATGGCCGACGTCGAGGCCGTTGTTCTCACCCACGGCCACGAGGACCATATCGGTGCCGTACCTTTCCTGCTGCGGCTGCGGCCGGACGTTCCTGTCATCGGTTCGAAGTTCACGCTTGCTCTCGTCGCAGCAAAGTGCCGTGAGCATCGTCTGCGGCCGAATCTCGTCGAGGTCGTCGAAGGCCAGAAGACGAGCCACGGACCGTTCGAGTGCGAGTACTTCGCCGTCAACCACTCGATTCCCGACGCGTTGGCCATCGCGATACGTACCGACGCGGGCGTCGTTCTGCACACGGGCGACATCAAGCTCGACCAGTTGCCGCTCGATGGCCGGTTGACCGACCTTGCAGGCTTCTCACGTCTCGGTGACGAGGGCGTAGATCTCTTCTTGGTGGACTCCACCAACGCTGAGGTCCCCGGATTCGTCACACCCGAGCGCGAGATCGGTGGTGTGCTCGACACCGTCATCGGCAAAGCCAAGCAGCGTGTCATCGTGGCATCTTTCGCAAGTCACGTGCATCGAATCCAGCAGGTCATCGACGTCGCAGAGCGGTACAACCGTCGAATCGCCTTCGTCGGCCGCTCGATGGTCCGCAATATGCAGATCGCTCAGGATCTGGGTTACCTCCGTGTGCCCGAAGGCCTGGAGGTCAACGTCGACACTGCCGCGACGCTTCCTGACGACCGACTCGTGTTGATTTCCACGGGCTCTCAGGGCGAGCCGCTCTCGGCATTGTCACGGATGGCTCGCGGCGAACACCGACAGATCAACGTCAAGGCCAACGACCTCGTCGTGCTGGCATCGTCGTTGATCCCCGGCAACGAGAACTCCGTCTTCGCTGTCGTCAACGGTCTGGCCAAGCGTGGAGCTACGGTCGTGACCCAGCAGAACGCGAAGGTCCATGTGTCGGGCCACGCGTCTGCGGGTGAACTGCTCTACCTGTACAACGCGGTCCGTCCCACGAACGTCATGCCTGTGCACGGCGAGTGGCGTCACCTCCGTGCGAACGCAGCACTCGCCAAGGCCACCGGTGTTGCCGAGGACCGTGTCGTGCTCGCCGAAGACGGCGTCGTCGTCGACATGGTCGATGGTTTGGCTCGCATCGTCGGTCAGGTCCCGGTCGGACACGTGTACGTCGACGGCTTGTCCGTGGGCGACGTGGGCGACTCGACATTGTCGGACCGACTCGTTCTCGGCGAAGGCGGCTTCATCGCCATCACCGTCGCCATCGATTCGACAACAGGGCGGGCGGTCACGACCCCCGAAGTGTCCGGTCGCGGATTCTCCGACGATCCGACTGCTCTCAAAGCCACCGTTCAACTCGTGGAGGCCGAACTGCAGCGCCTTGCGACCGACGGTGTCACCGACACCCATCGCATTGCGCAGGCCGTGCGACGCGTAGTCGGCCGGTGGGTTGCAGACAAGTACCGCCGTAAGCCGATGATCGTTCCGACAGTCATGGCAGTGAACTGACAGTTTCTTTGTTTTCGACCGACTCCGCCCCGCAGAAGCTCGAGAGCTGCGGGGCGGAGTCGTCTGCTTTCACTTCCAAGTCGAGGCCCAGGACTAGGACTAGGCCAAGACCAGCCGCCACAGTCCGATGAGGCCCAGAACGACGATTGCGCTCCGCAGTGCCCATGGTGAGAGACGTCTTCCGTACCGCGCACCCACCGACCCGCCTAGGACCGATCCGACGGCTATCAAACCTGCTGCAGCCCAGCTGATCTGATTGAACGCGAAGATCGTGTAAGCGAGCGCCGCGACGACGTTGACGATGAGCGAGAGCAAGTTCTTGGCCGCGTTCATTCGCTGTATCGACTCGGGAAGCAGCACCCCCATCACACCGATCAGTAGGATCCCCTGCGCTGCAGTGAAATAGCCGCCATAGATTCCGACCACGAACGTCCCGATGGTCAGCAGTATCAGCTTCGCCCGGCTGACATGGTCAGCGGCTTCACCGGCCGCCTCCGAGCGGCGTCTTGCCCACGCCTGAATGCGGGGCTGGAGGACCACGAGAATCAAGGCAGCGATGAGAAGTACTGGAACCACCGCAATGAAGACGGACGGAGGCAGGTGCAGCAGCAGCCACGCGCCGAGTAGCGCACCGAAGAACGATGCGGGTATCTGCCAGCGCAACCGGTGCCACTGCCCTGCGAGTTCTCGTCGATAACCCCACGTGCCGGAAGCGCTACCGGCGACCAATCCGATCGCATTCGACATCGTCGCGATCTGCGGGGGATATCCGAAGGCGACGAGAGTTGGAAAGGTGATCAGAGTTCCGGAACCGACGACGGCATTGATGGCTCCAGCACCGAAGCCCGCTACGAGAATGACGAGAATTTCCGATACAGGCACCGAACCGAGGTTACGGACGCCGCGCCGAAGACTGTGCACGGGGGACGTACGCACGTACGGTGGTTCGATGTGAGCCTTGCACAGGATGAACGCGCAGCCCTAGTACGTACATTGGAAGAGTTGGGGGAGGACACACCGACGTTGTGCGGTGGGTGGACGGGCCGTGATCTGGCCGCGCACCTCGTCGTTCGGGAGCGTCGGTTGGATGCCGCACCTGGAATTCTGATTCCGTTCCTCGCCGGGTATACCGAGAAGGTCCAGAGCCAGGTAGCTTCCAGGCCTTTCGACAAGCTGGTCGAGGACATTCGGACGGGACCGCCCATCTGGTCACCGTTCAAGATCCTCGATCCGTTGATCAACGTCGGCGAAATGTTCGTTCATCACGAAGACCTGCGTCGCGCGCAGCCTGAGTGGTCACCGCGAACGTTGCCGCGAGCTATGGAAGACAAATTGTTCTCGACCGTGGGGTTGATCGGGCGTAAGTCCTATCGCCGAGCTCCGATCGGGGTGGAATTGCGTACGACCGATGGACGGTCCGTGACCGTCAAAAAGAGCTCACGAGGTCAGGTCACTCTGATCGGACCACCTTCGGAACTGTTGCTGCATGCATTCGGTCGGAGCGCTGTCCGGCTCGAAAAGGAAGGAGATCCTCGCGATGTCGAGGCGCTCGACGCGCTCGATCGGAGCCTCTGAGCCCTGTTGCTCGTGTTGCGGATGGTTTCGAAGGTGCCCTTGCGACTAACCTAGGGGTATGGCAGGAAAGACCAGCACTCGAAGTTCGGGTACCGGCGGCGCCGGTACCTCGTCGACGTCGCGGGCTTCGGGGGGATCACGCAAGTCTTCCGGGGGGCGCACGGTGAGCACACCACGTAAACCCACAGCCCCACGAACGTCGCCATCGGCCCGCACTGCACCTTCGGCGCGCACTGCACCTTCGGCGCGCAAGTCGCCACCGGCGCGTGGAGGTACTGGTTCTCGTCGACCGTCCAAGAAGAACACCGGTGGTGTGGCCTCTGCCGTCGGACGCGGAATTTCCTCGACGTGGTCGATGGCAGCCAAAGGCGTCGGCGCAACGACTCGAACCGTCAGCAAGGCCAAGGACATCGACCACGGCCACCGACGCGACGGGATCGCACTGGGTCTGATCGCTCTGTGCGTCGTCGTCGCCGCAGCCGTGTGGTTCAGCGCTGGCGGGCCCGTAGGGGAGGGGATCGAGATCGCGGTCCGCGCCGTCATCGGTGGAGCCGGATACATCGTGCCGGCACTCGGAGTCGCGATCGCGGTCATCCTGATGCGCTCGGAACCGAATCCCGACATCCGACCGCGACTGGTTCTCGGGTCGATCCTGCTCGCGCTTCCGATTCTGGGACTGTGGCATCTGGCTGCGGGTTCACCGTCCGACTCGGCCGGCCGCTCCGATGGTGGCGGTTTCGTCGGGTACGTTGCAGGAGGCCCGATCACCGACGGTCTGACCGTCTGGCTCGCTGTACCGCTCCTCCTGCTGGCAGGTCTGTTCGGTGTGCTTCTGCTGACCGGAACCACGGTGCGCGACATCCCGGATCGTCTTCGATCGTTGTTCGGCACGGACAGTCGAGGCGATGAATACGGAGACTACGACCCAGCAGATTTCGGGGCCGACTTCAGCGACGGCTACGGCGACAACGACAGCTCCGGATTCGACGTCGACGGATACCCCACCGACGGACCGAGCGCCGATCCGTACGGCAACTACCCGACCGAAGAATATGTTCCGGTCAAGAAGCCTCGTGCACGAAAAGCAGCGCCCCCGGTCGAAGAGCCGACCGAGGTCATGGAACCTGCAACACAGGCGCCGACCGCACCTCCCGCTCGCCCCAAGCCCAAGCCGATCGTCAAGGCCGTGGAGCCGAAGCCCGAAGCCGAGGAAGACAAGATCGTCGTCGACCGCGTCGTCGACGGGGACTACACACTGCCGCCGCTGTCACTGTTGATCGACGGCGATCCACCCAAGACTCGTAGCCAGGCCAACGACACGATGATCGAGGCTATCTCCGAGGTTCTCGACCAATTCAAGATCGATGCGGCAGTAACGGGCTTCACCCGTGGACCCACCGTCACCCGGTACGAGGTCGAACTCGGACCCGGCGTCAAGGTCGAGAAGATCACAGCGCTCGCGCGCAATATCGCGTACGCGGTCGCAACCGACAACGTGCGTCTACTTGCGCCGATCCCAGGAAAATCTGCAGTCGGCATCGAGGTGCCGAACTCGGACCGCGAGATGGTCCGACTCGCCGATGTGCTCACCGCGACATCGACCCGTAAGGATCATCATCCGCTGGTGATCGGACTCGGTAAGGACATCGAAGGAAACTTCCAGAGCGCCAACCTGGCCAAGATGCCGCACCTTCTCGTTGCCGGTTCCACCGGATCCGGTAAGTCCAGCTTCGTGAACTCGATGCTCGTCTCACTACTCGCACGCGCGACGCCGGACGAGGTTCGCATGATCCTGATCGACCCGAAAATGGTCGAGCTGACACCGTACGAAGGTATTCCGCACCTGATCACCCCGATCATCACGCAGCCGAAGAAGGCGGCGGCAGCATTGGCATGGCTGGTCGAGGAGATGGAACAGCGGTACCAAGACATGCAGATCAACAAGGTCCGGCACATCGACGACTTCAACAAGAAGGTGCGATCCGGTGAGATCACCGCGCCGCTCGGAAGCGAACGTGTCTACCGGCCGTATCCATACATTCTCGCGATCGTCGACGAGCTCGCGGACCTGATGATGACCGCTCCGCGGGACGTCGAAGATGCCATCGTTCGCATCACCCAGAAGGCCCGCGCGGCAGGGATCCACCTCGTCCTTGCCACGCAGAGACCCTCTGTCGACGTCGTTACCGGTCTGATCAAGACCAACGTGCCCTCACGTCTTGCGTTCGCGACGTCCTCGCTCACCGACTCCCGAGTCATCCTCGATCAGCCCGGCGCCGAGAAGCTGATCGGTATGGGCGATGCACTCTTCCTGCCGATGGGTGCAGGTAAACCGACTCGTCTACAGGGCGCCTTCATCACCGACGAAGAGATCTCGGCAGTCGTCGACTTCGCCAAGAACCAAGCAGAGCCGGAGTACAACGAGACAGTCACCGCGGCAAAGGCGTCGGAGAAGAAGGACGTCGATCCCGACATCGGCGATGATCTCGATGTCCTGCTCCAGGCCGTCGAACTGGTGGTGACCAGCCAGTTCGGTTCGACGTCGATGTTGCAGCGCAAGCTGCGCGTCGGATTCGCCAAGGCCGGGCGATTGATCGACCTGATGGAGAACCGAGGAGTCGTCGGGCCCAGTGAGGGCTCGAAGGCTCGCGAGGTTCTGATCAAGCCCGACGAGCTAGACGGGTTGCTGTGGTCTATTCGAGGTGGCGACCCGGACGAGGCGCCTGCCGACGATGACTAGGCAAACGCACCCATGACAGGTTTCCACTCGGTGACGTCAGACGTCTCGATCAAGTTTTCGGTGGCGAACGGGTCTTGCGCGAACAAGGTCTTCACCGAGTCGACGTCGGTTCCGTCGACGATGATCAAAGCGCCGCTGCCATCGGTGTAAGGGCCGCTGGAGACGAGGGTCTTCTTCTCCAGCAGGTCGGCGAGCCAGGCACGATGGTTGGCGCGATGAGTGTCTCGCCCCGCGGTCGTACTGGGGGAGTAGGTGTAGACAACGGCGAACAGTGCCATGAAGTTTCATCTTTCGGAGTATGCGAATCGAGTTCGCCCTGGATTGTTTCAGCCTGGATTGTTTCAGAGGGGGAGCAGCATTCGCGTGTTGCCGAGGGTGTTCGGCTTCACGTAACTCAGGTCGAGGAATTCCGCGACACCGGTGTCGTACGACCTGCACATTTCGGCGTAGACCTCGGCAGTGACGGGTGTTCCCTCGATCTCGAGAAATCCGTGCCGCGTGAAGAAGTCCACCTCGAAGGTGAGTACGAAGAGCTTCTGGAGTGCCAGGTCACGAGCCACTCGGATCAAAGTGTCGACGATGAGACGGCCGGCACCGAGGCCCTTGGCAGCAGGGTCCACCGCGACCGTACGTACCTCGCCGAGGTCGGACCACAAGACGTGGAGCGCACCACAGCCGATGACGCTGTCTCCTTGCTCGGCGACCCAGAACTCCTGAACCGCTTCGTACAGCGTGACCAGGTTTTTTTCGAGCAGGATCTTCCCGGCGTAGATGTCGATCAGTCGCTTGATCTCCGGGATGTCGGACGTTCGAGCACGGCGGACGACCACGTCGTCGCTGGAACGGGAGGCCTCGCGGCGATCGAAAGTCGTATCGAGTGCGTTGTCGGTCTCTTCGTCGACGTGGTGTCGACTCGCCCGGTTCGGCCCAGAAGTCATGTGGTGAACAGTAGTCAACGTTGCAACGGATATTCTTTTCGTGTGTCCGTAACCGAACTGGTCCGAAATGAATCTGGACACCTTTGTCGGCGTATCGGCATCAGGGACTCGGCGGTATGAGCGAACCCCTGGCTCCCGGCCCGAATCTGCCACACAGCAACTCGAGCACCGGGAACGTCGAACCTGCTCCCATCGTCAATATCGCCAACATTTTGACGATGCTTCGAATTGCTCTCGTTCCGGTGTTTCTCGCCGTGCTCTTCGTCGGAGACGGTCACGACAGCGGATGGCGAATAGCCGCGACGGTGGTATTTGCGGTCGCGGCGATCACCGACCGGATCGACGGGCAGCTCGCCCGCAAATACGGGTTGGTCACCGATTTCGGAAAGATTGCGGATCCGATCGCAGACAAGGCGCTGATCGGTGCAGCACTCGTCGGACTGTCGATCCTCGGAGACCTGCCCTGGTGGGTGACCGTGGTCATCGCGGCACGCGAAGTGGGCATCACACTCGTCAGATTCGCGGTGATCCGGCACGGCGTGATCCCGGCAGGACGCGGTGGCAAGGTCAAGACTTTGGTACAGAGTTTTGCGATCGGAATGTATCTCCTGCCCTTGCCCGACGAGATGCGAGGGGTATCCATCGCGCTGATGGGCCTGGCGGTGTTCTTGACTGTCTACACCGGACTCGACTACGTGGTCCAGGCCATTCGCCTGCGCCGGCGGGTGAAGTCGTGACCGATCCGCTCGTCGACGGGTCGGGACGGACACGAGGTGGGGACGGTCTTCGTCGCAGTCGCGGGTCCCGAGGGGACTCAGGTGCATAACCTCCGACTGTCGGGCGACCGTTGGACGATCCGACGCGATACAGTGCGTAGTGCGATCTCGGAGCCGTTTCGACGGGTGAGCCTGCGCGGCGACGTATAGGGTCGGGAACCAATCGGGCCCCACCCAGCGTTGTAGCTGAAGATGGTCGATGTAGCTGAAAACGAACGAGACATGGATTCGAACGACATGGATTCGAACGAGGAGGAGCGAGATGGCGCTGCTATTGCGTGAAGCACTCGGCGACAGTCTGCGGCGCACTCGCGTTGCACAGAGTCGCACACTGCGCGAGGTCTCGAACACCGCGCGCGTGAGCCTCGGATATCTGTCGGAAGTCGAACGTGGCAGGAAAGAGGCATCGAGCGAACTGCTGGCCGCCATCTGCACCGCGTTGGCGGTTCCGTTGTCCGACGTGATGAGCGACGTCAGTGACTCGCTGCTCGTGTCCACTGGCCCCGCCTCGACGGCCGACGGCACCGGGCTTCCTATCGCCGACAACGGGCCGAAGAAGAGCGGTAGCGGGTCGCCACGTATTGCGGGTGAGACTCGCGTCGTCATCCCAGCGCCCGCACGTGCACTCGCAGCAGCCTGACGCAGGATAGCCGCAACCAGTATCCTTTTCGACACGTGCATGTTCACCCACTACGCGTGTAACGCGGCGCCAAAGATGGAGGCAGGATCAACCCATGGCTAATCCTTTCGTCAAAGCCTGGAAGTACATGATGGCGCTCTTCAATTCCAAGATCGACGAGAAGGCCGACCCCAAGGTTCAGATTCAGCAGGCAATCGAGGATGCGCAGCGGCAGCACCAGGCGCTGTCCCAGCAGGCGGCCTCGGTTATCGGCAACCAGCGTCAGCTGGAGATGAAGCTGAGCCGTCAGCTCGACGAGGTCGAGAAGCTGAATGCGAACGCTCGCCAGGCAGTCACGCTTGCCGACCAGGCGTCCTCTGCAGGCGATATCGACAAAGCGACGCAGTACACTAATGCTGCCGAGGCATTCGCAGCTCAGCTCGTCACTGCCGAGCAGGGTGTCGAGGACCTCAAGGTCCTACACGACCAGTCTTTGCAGGCCGCATCGCAGGCGAAGAAGGCCGTGGAGCAAAATGCGATGGCTCTGCAGGCCAAGGTGGCCGAGCGTACAAAATTGCTCAGCCAGCTCGAGCAGGCGAAGATGCAGGAGAAGGTCAGCGAATCACTCCGATCGATGGACAGCACGCTGTCCGCGCCCGGTAATACCCCGAGCCTCGATGCAGTTCGCGACAAGATCGAACGTCGCTACGCGGATGCCCTCGGCTCGGCCGAACTGGCGCAGAACACTGTGTCGGGTCGGATGATGGAGGTGCAGCAGGCGTCGGTTCAGATGGCCGGGCACAGCCGTCTGGAGCAGATCCGTGCTTCGATGGCAGGTGACGCACTCCCGTCCGGCAACGCGACGGGAACATCCAAGCCGTCGATCGCCAAGTCACCCAATGCAACCCCGGAACCACCTGCGCAGCACTGACGCGTAGAGGACTTGGATCTGCAAGTATGACGAAACAACACCATGGTCGACCACCTACGTGGTCGGCCATGTCTGTTTCCAGCACGATCTCGGCCGCCAAGGATGCTGCGGACTCGGCACGCCGCATCGGCGAGTCCGTCGTCGAGGCTGCAAGTAAATGGAACGATCCTCGTCAGAAGCAAATTCGGCGAGTTCGTCGAGCGCGCCGTCGTGGATCGTGGTTCGGCGGAGCCACCGGCGCTTCCGCGCTGTCGACAGCCGGGCTTGCCGTGGCGTCTGCGCCGGAATGGACCATGATCGCGGCCGGCGGCGGAGCCGCCCTTCTCGCCGTACCCACCGTTTTTGCCATCACCCGATACAAGCAGTTGAAGGCTGAGCCACTCCCGGCCCGCAAGCCGGGGAAGAGCATGCTTCCCGCGCGGCACTCGTCGGCCTACACGGCGATGAACCGCCTTGCAGGTGCACAACGGAGCCTGTACGAGTTGACCGGAGTTCTGCAGAGGTCCGATTCGATCGCCTCCGAGGACATTCTGGACACCACCGAGGTCGCCTACGCTGCGGCCGCTGCGTTGACGGACATGGCAACCGACATGGTCGCGATGGAGCGTGCAGCGGAGTCCAACACACGAGCCGGCATCCATCTGACCAGCTCGATCAGCGGCGCTGCCGCGGAACTCGAAGCCGGTGTGGACCAATACGAGGAGCTCGTAGAAGCAGCCGCGCGGCTGACCTCTCCGACGGGAATGCCGTCGAGTGCGGTCGCTACCCGGCGCGCAGAGCTTTCCTCCGCTACGGACAAACTCCAGGGCTGGGCCTTCGCGCTGGAGGAACTAGCCGAGATCCGGCGCCGTCACTCCTGAACAGGACCATGTCGGGGTCATCACCCATCTTTCCCTGATCTCGTTGCCGACCCGGTGATTTCGTCTATCCGGCATGTCAGGATCGGTATCGACTCAAGTGAAAGGGAGATGAAAGAAATGTTCTGGAAAATCCTCGGCATCATCGTGCTGGTGTGGCTTGCATTCGCAGTTTTCGGAGCAGTGATCAAAGGACTGTTCGCGATAACCGTCGCGGGCGCCATCGTCTTCGGGTTGTACTGGTTGTTCAAGGCAGTGACCGGCCAGGAAAATCGAGACTTGACCAAACTCTAGATCGGCGGCGACGAGCTGGGTAGCTCGACAGTCCGGCCGCCGGACATGAACTACAATTTTGCACATCGATGACGTGTGCAACCCGGGTCCGGTGCACTGTTCGGTGAATGCGTTGGATCGGCCTACGAATCGCGGACATGAACGGGGTGCAGGAGTGAGCCAGCAGACCGAACTGGGCGAGATCTCCGCCGATGACATCGCCATTTTCTCGGTCGAAGATCAGGTGCTCGACGCTGCTCGCTCGTGCATTCTCGAATACGGGGTCCGCCGAACTACTCTCGCCGAGATCGCCCGTCGGGCAAAAGTCAGCAGGCCGACCGTCTACCGGCGTTGGTCCGACACCCGAGCGGTCGTCTCCAGCCTGCTGACCCGCGAGATCGGTGCCGTGATGCCAAGGTTCGATCCCGCTGCCTCTGCCCGGAGGCAGATCACGTCCTCTGTCTCGGCGGTGGCCGACGGCATACGTATCCATCCACTATTCGTAAAAATTCTTCGTTCCGATCCCGAAATCCTCGCGACGTACATCCTGCATCGCCTCGGCAAGAGCCAATCGCTGATCATCGACGGTTTGGTGCCCATCATCGAAGGTGGCCAACGGGACTCGTCTATTCGCGATGGCCTGCCGAGCCATATGGCGACCGTGTTGCTGTTGATGGTCCAGTCCGCTGTGCAGTCGGCAGAGATGGTGTCGGGTCGGATCCCGGGTGACGATCTGGTCGCCGAGTTCGCCTACGCCGTCGACTCGTACCTGCGTCCGCTCGATCGGTGAAGCCCGACGTCGACTCGGCTTCGAGCAGGCAGGTATTCGTCGATCACGTAGGTATGGCACTCTGAGCGGCGTGCGAGTAGCTGTGGTAGCCGGCCCCGACCCAGGGCATGCCTTTCCCGCTATTGCGCTGTGCCACTTGTTCGCCTCCGCAGGTGATGTGCCGATACTGTTCACCGGTTCGAGGTGGATCGACGCGGCCACCGCCGTGGGTATCGACACCCGGTTGCTCAAAGGCCTGACACCACGGCCCGAGGACGACGATATGGATGCAGGCCAGCGGATTCATTCGCGGGCAGCCTTCATCTCCACCGAACTATTGCCGGATCTGCAGAATGCCGACGTCGATCTGGTTGTATCCGACATCCTTACCGCCGGAGGCGGGTTGGCCGCCGAACGGCTCGGCATCCCGTGGGTCGAATTGTCACCGCATCCGTTGTACGCACCGTCGAAGGGATTGCCTCCGATCGGGAGCGGCCTTGCCCCGGGGACAGGTGTTCGGGGTCGTTTACGTGACACGTTGATGCGAGCTGCGACCGGCAGATCCATAGCCCAGGGAAAGTCCCAACGCGGAGCCGCACGTGTCGGGGTCGGCTTGCCTGTCGAAGATCCGGGGCCCGCTGCACGTCTGATCGCCACCATTCCCGCCCTGGAGGTTCCGAGGCCGGACTGGCCGATCGAGGCACACGTCGTCGGACCCCTGTTGTGGGAGCCGACAACAGAAGTCCTGCCGATTCCGCCTGGCGACGGTCCTGTGGTCATGGTGGCTCCTTCGACTGCGTTCACCGGCGCCCAGGGAATGCTCGAGGCGACCGTGGAAGGCCTTGCGGGAAGCGGGGTGCGGTTGGTCGCCTCGATGCTCGACGAGCCCCCGGCCGAACTACCGAACTGGGCTACAGCGGGGCTCGGCCGGCAGGACCATCTCCTTGACCACGCAGACGTCGTCGTATGTGGGTCCGGGCACGGGTTGTTGGCGAAGGCACTGATCCACGGAGTCCCCGTCGTCGCGATCCCCGGTGGCGGAGACCAATGGGAACTGGCCAATCGCGCGGCACGGCAGGGGAGCGCGGTCATTGTTCGCCCGCCGACCCCTGGAGCAATCGCGGACGCCGTCCTCCGTGTGCTCGGGGGCGAAAGTTTCACCGACGCTGCACGCTCGGCTTCGGCGAGTGCCGCCGACGTGGAGGATCCCGTAGAGGTGTGCCGCGACGTTCTGCGGTGACGCGTCCTCGGTTACGGTTGTCCGGTGCGATTGACCGAGTTCCAGGAGTTGCTAGTCGAGGAGTTCGGCCGGATGCGTGGTGACTCGATGCTGGTCGATCACGTCATCACTGGTCTTAACGGTATGACGGGAGCGGAAGCGATCGAAGCAGGTGTCGATCCCCGCGATGTATGGCGTGCGCTGTGTAGTGAATTCGACGTGCCCAAATCCCGGTGGTGATTCTCCCCGGCGTGTCCGGGAGCCGCCTGATGCAATCGAACAGGTGTTCCCCTATGCTGATGTCATTCGGTTACACAGCGGTCTCGGGCAGTTCTTGTCGGTACCCAGCTCTACCGTTACCGACAACACTCTCAACGAGACCACGCTGTCACAGACCACACTGAGGAGATCACGATGGCTGCATACGATCGCGACAAAGCACTCGATCTCGCACTTGCGCAGATCGACAAGAATTTCGGTAAGGGATCGGTGATGCGCCTCGGCGACGAGGTCCGCCAACCTATTGCTGTCATCCCCACCGGTTCCATTGCTCTGGACGTCGCGCTCGGTATCGGTGGGCTGCCGCGTGGCCGTGTCGTCGAGGTCTACGGCCCGGAGTCCTCAGGTAAGACGACTGTCGCGTTGCATGCAGTGGCCAGTGCTCAGCGTGCCGGCGGAATCGCTGCCTTCATCGACGCTGAGCACGCACTCGATCCTGACTACGCGCAGAAGCTCGGTGTCGATACCGACGCATTGCTCGTCTCGCAGCCGGATACGGGTGAACAAGCACTCGAAATTGCGGACATGCTGGTTCGTTCGGGCGCTCTCGACATCGTGGTCATCGACTCGGTGGCCGCTCTTGTCCCCCGAGCCGAGATCGAAGGCGAAATGGGTGACAGTCACGTCGGTCTTCAGGCCCGACTGATGAGCCAAGCGCTACGCAAGATGACCGGTGCCATGAGCAACTCCGGCACCACGGTCATCTTCATCAACCAGCTGCGCGAAAAGATCGGCGTCATGTTCGGCTCACCCGAAACTACGACGGGTGGCAAGGCTCTCAAGTTCTATGCCTCCATCCGCCTCGATATCCGGCGCATCGAGACGCTCAAGGACGGCACCGAGGCAATCGGTAACCGCACCCGCGTCAAGGTCGTCAAGAACAAGGTTGCGCCCCCGTTCAAGCAAGCAGAATTCGACATCATCTACGGCAAGGGCATCAGCCGCGAAGGTTCGCTCATCGACATGGGCGTCGAGCACGGATTCATCCGCAAGTCGGGATCTTGGTTCACTTACGACGGGGATCAGCTGGGGCAGGGCAAGGAGAACGCCCGCAAGTTCATGCTCGAGAATCCCGATATCCGTGACGAGATCGAGAAGAAGATCATGGAGAAGCTGCAGATCGGTGCCGACGTCACAGCAGTCGATGACGAGAAGGCTGCTCCGGTCGAGTTCTGACACGGGTGACCCGCTGTGAAACAGCGATCCGAACAAGAACAGGAAACCGACGGTGGGGGCACCGAAGCGCAGGCGAAAGATGTCTGCCTTCGGCTCCTCACCGATCGTGCGCGAAGCCGACACGAACTCGAGACTCGCCTGAGCAAGAAGGGGTTCAGTCCGGAAGTCGCGGATGCAGTCCTGAAGAGGTTGGAAGCCGCGAACCTTGTGGACGACCAGGCCTTTGCGGAGCAGTGGGTGCATTCACGCCATACCTACTCGGGCAAAGGCAAGCGGGCCCTGAGCGTCGAGCTGCGCGCCAAAGGTGTCAGCAATGAGGATGCTCTCAACGCGCTCGATCAAATAGACACCGAGGACGAGCGTGTCCGGGCAACCGAACTTGTTCACAAGCGTTGCCGCAATCTGACAGTGCCTGATGGATCCGGTGCTGAGGCCCGTGCCGAACGAGACAAGATTGCACGAAAACTAGTCGGAATGCTCGCTCGGCGTGGCTATTCGGCAGGAATGGCGTACGCAATCGTGAAAGCCGAGCTTGCGCGGATCGGGACCGAGGACTCGAACGCTGATCATTTCGATACCCAAGACTTCGACGGTGACGAGTTCGGGTGATCGTCCACCCGAACTCGTCACCGTCGATACAGAAGAAGCCCGCAACACCGAAACGTGTTGCGGGCTTCTTCTCTCGGTCCGAGACCGGCCGGTCCAGTGGCCAGCGCGGTCCAACAATTCAGGCTGCGCCTGCGGGACCCCCGCCGAAGTCCGACGCTGCGAGGACAGTCCCACCTGTCTTCCGCTTCTTCTGACGCAATCGACGCTCGACAACCGTTGCCAGCTTGGTGAGTAGCGAGTTGATAGCGATCATGATGACCGCAACGAGGACGAGCGAGGGAAGGTAATTGCCATAGAACGCACCGACCTGCTGACCGGCTCGCACCACTTCGACGTAGCCGATGATGTAGCCCAACGCCGAATCCTTCAGTGCAACCACCATCTGCGAGATGATCGCCGGCAGCATCGCTGTGATCGCCTGAGGTAGCAAGATGATCCGCATGACTTGGTTCTTGCGCATGCCCAAAGCATCGGCCGCTTCGGTTTGCCCCTTCGGGAGCGAATTGACACCGGCACGAACGATTTCGGCGATGACAGAGCCGTTGTAGAGCGTAAGACCGGTCACCACTGCAGCCAGAGCGAGGTAACTGACTTTGAAAACTTGGTACTCGGCATAGACCGCGTACAAGAAGATCATCAGAATCAGCACCGGAACTGCGCGGAAAAGTTCGACGAGCACACCGCTGACGATGCGGATGGCGCGATGGTCGGACAATCTTCCGATACCGAGAACAGCGCCGAGGACCAACGCGAAGACGATCGAGATCGCCGCCGCGATCAGAGTTCCCTTGACGCCGGGAAGTAGATACGTAGTCCACGTGCTGGCAGTGACGAACGGATCCCATTTGTCAGCTGTCAGCTGACCTTTGGAGTCGAGTGCCAAGTAGATGAGATACGCGATGCCCAGAGAGACGAGCAGAACGGCACCGGAGAGGATCCGGTACCTCAGTTTCGCCTTGGGCCCCGGGACGTCGTAGAGAACAGCTACAGCATCACTCATCACTTCACCGCCAATCGCTTGCTTAGGTACCCGAACAGGAGTCCGGTCGGAAGCGTCAGGACGACGAAGCCGAGCGCAAAGATTCCACCGACGACGAAGATCGCAGCTTCGTTCTCGATCATCGTCTTCATCAGCAGAGATGCTTCCGCGACACCGATCACGGAGGCGATGGTCGTGTTCTTGGTCAACGCGATCAACACACTGCCCAGCGGTGCGATGACGGCGCGGAATGCCTGGGGGAGAACGACGATCGTGATGTTCTGGGTGAACGTCATGCCCAGAGAACGGCCAGCTTCCGCCTGGCCGACGGGCACGGTGTTGATGCCGGACCTCAACGACTCTGCGACGAACGACGCGGTGTAGACGCTCAGGCCGAGAACCGCGAGCCTGATGTTGTTGTCCACCAAAAATGTCGGCGAATTCTCCGGAGCAAGATTGACACCCATCGTCTGATACAAGCCGAACGAGGTGAACAGGATGATCAGCGTCAATGGAGTGTTACGAAAGATCGTGACGTAAGCGACCGCGATGCCGCGTGCGACAGGGATAGGCGAAACGCGCATCGCCGCGATGATCGTGCCGAGGATCAATGCACCCACGGCGGACAGAACCGTCAGCTTGATCGTCATGATGAACGCGTCGACGAGTTGATCGCCGTACTTGCTCAATAAGTTCAATGGAGGAATGTCCTATCGGCGTGGGCGGTTCGACCGGCGTCGGGGCGGCGAGCTATTCGAACTGCAGTTGCCCGGGCCCCGACGTCGGCGAGCGTCAGTAGCGGTCGACGGTCGGCGGTGCCGGAAGCGGGTAACCGGAAGGTCCTACGGTCTCCTCGAACGCAGTCTTCCATGCCCCGCTGGACACCATCTCCTCGATGGCGTCGTTGATCTTGTTACGTCCTTCGGTGTCGTCCTTGGACAAGCCGATTCCGTAGTTCTCGGTGGTGAAAGGCTCACCGACAACCTTCAATTCGCCCGGGTACTGGGCGGCGTAGCCGGCGAGGATGATGTCGTCGGTCGTCACTGCGTCGACGGCACCGTTACGCAGGGCTTCCACACACGCCGAGTATGTGTCGAACGGCTGTAGCTGAACGCCGGGGTACTCGTCGGCGATGTTCTGTGCAGGCGTCGACCCGGTGACCGAGCACAGCTTCTTACCGCCGCTGAGTGAATCGGGCCCGGTGATGTCGGTATTGCCGTCGGCAACCAGCAGAGACTGGCCGGCGACGAAGTACGGTCCGGCGAAGCCGACCTTCTCCTTGCGCGTATCGGTGATCGAGTAGGTAGCGACGATGTAGTCGACCTCACCGTTCTGGATCAGCGTCTCTCGCTGAGCCGACGGGGATTCTTTGAACTCGATGTTCTCTTCCGACACTCCGAGCTGGCCCGCAACGTACTTGGCCACCTCCACGTCGAAGCCGCTGAAGGAACCATCCGGGTTGCGGAGGCCCAGACCGGGCTGATCGAATTTGATGCCGACGATCAGGTTGCCGTTCTCAGCACTACTGCTGACGTTGCGGGCTTCTTCGCCCCCGCCACAGGCGGTAGCGACGACGGCAAGTGCGGCGATGCCGACCCCTAGACGGATCGAGCGAGTGATTCTCACTGGTTAATCCTCCATGTTGATTTCACGTGTTGTTACGTGCGACGAGAGCGTGGCGAGAAAGAGCAATTTTCGGTCAGTGACCGAGAATCTTGCCTAAGAAGTCCTTGGCGCGTTCGGATTTCGGTGCGGTGAAGAAGCTGTCGGGGTCGGTGTCCTCGACGACTGCGCCATCGGCCATGAAGATGACACGGTCACCGGCTTTGCGCGCGAATCCCATCTCGTGGGTGACGACGAGCATCGTCATGCCCTCCTTGGCCAAAGATGTCATCACGTCGAGAACTTCGTTGACCATTTCGGGATCGAGAGCGGACGTCGGCTCGTCGAACAACATCACTTTGGGGTTCATGGCGAGTGAGCGAGCAATCGCCACCCGTTGCTGCTGTCCGCCGGAAAGCTGAGCCGGATACTTGTCGGCCTGATTTGCAATACCAACACGTTCGAGCAGCGCCTGGGCCGACTTACGTGCCTCGTCCTTCTTGAGCTTGCGCACTTTGAGAGGCGCGAGCATGACGTTCTCGAGGATGGTCTTGTGCGCGAAAAGGTTGAACGACTGGAAGACCATCCCGACGTCGGCGCGAAGCGCGGCGAGCGCTTTGCCTTCGGCAGGAAGGATCGAGCCGTCGACCTCGATGGAACCGGAGTCGATGGGTTCGAGTCGGTTGATCGTTCGGCACAACGTCGATTTCCCGGACCCGGACGGTCCGACCACAATGACGACCTGGCCGGTAGGGACCTCGAGGTTGATGTCCTTGAGGACGTGCAGATCACCGAAATGCTTGTCTACCGATTTCAGGGAGATCATGGAGGGTCGGTCGGCAACTGCTCCGGAAGCCGGCGCGTCGGTGGCATGCGTCATAGGGCAGAACCTTATTCGTAGTTTGGTCGTCGACAACGCCGTTAACGCAACATTCTTCGATTATGTAATGGAAACTTTACTGTCGGTGCACTCAGGCCGAGGAGACGGATCGAGAAAGTGGCGTATCCCCGGCGACGGACGGTCGCGCCGGGCCGTACCCTGGCAGTGTGGAAACGAGTGACCAGATGACCCAGAGGAGCTACGAGGTCCGCACGCACGGGTGCCAGATGAACGTGCACGACTCGGAGAGACTGGCAGGTCTGCTCGAAGAGGCGGGCTATGTGCCGGCCGATGTAGGTTCCGATGCCGATCTCGTGGTCTTCAACACCTGCGCTGTTCGAGAGAACGCGGACAACAAGCTGTACGGAAATCTGGGCATGCTTCGGCCCGCCAAGACGCGCAATCCCCGTATGCAGATTGCGGTCGGTGGCTGCTTGGCACAGAAGGACCGCGACACGGTCGTCAAGAAGGCCCCGTGGGTGGACGTGGTGTTCGGGACCCACAACATCGGCTCGCTTCCGGTCCTGCTCGAGCGGGCTCGACACAACAACGAAGCTCAGGTCGAGATTCTCGAATCTCTGGAGGCTTTTCCGTCGACTCTGCCGGCGAAGCGTGAGTCCCCGTACGCGGGTTGGGTATCGATTTCGGTGGGCTGTAACAACACCTGCACGTTCTGCATCGTCCCTGCGCTGCGCGGCAAGGAGATCGACCGCTCACCCGGAGACATTCTTGCGGAGGTGCAGGCACTCGTAGACCAAGGCGTTCTCGAAGTGACCCTGCTCGGCCAAAATGTCAATGCCTATGGGGCTTCGTTCGCGGACCCGGCACTCCCACGTGACCGCGGCGCGTTCGCCGCACTGTTGAAGGCTTGCGGCGAGATCGAAGGCCTCGAGCGGGTGCGCTTCACCTCGCCGCATCCGGCCGAGTTCACCGACGACGTAATCGATGCGATGGCCACCACACCGAACGTCTGCCCGACGTTGCACATGCCGTTGCAGTCGGGTTCGGACCGAGTTCTCAAAGCGATGCGGCGGTCGTATCGGCAGAGCAAGTTTCTCGGGATCATCGACAAGGTACGTGAAGTGATGCCGCACGCGGCGATCACTACCGACATCATCGTCGGATTCCCCGGTGAGACGGAGGAGGACTTCGAGCAGACTCTCGAGGTCATGCGCCGTGCGAAGTTCGCGAACGCGTACACCTTTCAGTACTCCAAGCGCCCCGGCACACCGGCTGCTGACATGGAGGATCAGATACCCAAGGCGATTGTTCAGGAGCGCTATCTACGGCTCATCGCGCTGCAGGAGGAGATCGTCCTCGAATCCAACCGCGAACTCATCGGGACCGAAGTGGAACTGCTGGTCGCGACCGGCGAGGGTCGCAAGAATGCCGCCACACATCGCAAAAGTGGTCGTGCCAGGGACGGGCGACTCGTTCACTTCCGAGCCGAGGACCACCAGATCGCCGCCATCAGACCCGGTGACGTCGTCACCACGACGATCACCGCGGCCGCTCCTTACCATCTCATCGCCGACACCGGCGTTGTCTCGCACCGTCGCACCACTGCCGGTGATGCGTACGAACGCGGAATACTCCCGAAGACGGCCCCCATCGGCGTCGGGTTGGGCCTGCCGGCTGTCGGCGTCCCGGCTCCAGCGCCCGTAGTGACAGGATGCAGCGCATGACCAAGTCGAGGCCCAGCAGCGAAGACGGCAGCGCACCCGATTACGACACCGCGGAACGAAAGATCGATTCGGAGATCGACCCGGGAGCACGGGCGGTGGTGGTCGCCGTACTGGTTCTCGTGCTGCTGTTCACTTTCGTGTTGCCACATGCCGGATCTGCTACAGGACTCGACGTCCTGTCCGGCAGTGACAAAGGGCTCGGCGAATCCATCGCGTTGCCGTCCCGGATCTTCGTTGGGTTCGTTGCAGTGTTCGGCGTGTTGCTCTCGGTCCTCGCCCTCGTCACCAGGGTGTGGGCGCTCGCGTGGATAGCGCTCAGCGGCTGCGCCGTGGCGTCGGTATTCGGAATGCTGTCGATCTGGTCCAGGCAGACACTGCCGACTGACTCTACGGGCGGTGGACCCGGAATCGGTCTCATCATCGCGTGGATCGCGGTTGTCGTGCTGACGTTCCAGTGGCTGAAGGCCGTGTGGAACAAAACCAACGCGCAGTTGGCCGCACAAGAACGTCGCCGCGTCGCCGCGGCCGAGAACGAGCAGAACTCACGGTGGGGCGGACCCATTCTCGGGCGTCCGACCGACCGTAAGCTCTGACCTCGTCCTTCCATCTGGACTAGCTCACCAGAGGGCAGCTCCTACATCTCGCCGACGGCGCCCTCTGCCGCTTCGGCCCACTCCCGCCATTGCTGCGCTTGCTCGAGCGCACGCTTGGCGTCCTTGTCCTTGCCTGCCGCTCGAGCTTTGGCGGCCTGCTCTTCGAACTGAGCGACGCGCTCGCGGAACTGAGCAGCACGGGCCAACGCCTCCGGATCGGTGCGTCGCCACTGTGAGTCCACCGCGTCCCGAACCGACTTTTCCAGGGCGCGTAAGCGACCTTCGAGTTCCTGCATCTTCTCTCGCGGAACCTTGCCCAGTGCGTCCCACTTTTCTTGAAGATCACGCAGAGCCGCACGCGCCCCATCGAGGTCGCTACTCGGATTTATGTTGCCGTATTTTGCAAGCAGTTCTTCTTTCGCGGTCGCATTCGATTCGAATTCCGCGTCACGCTCGGACGCCGCAGAATTGCGCGCAGCGAAGAACACATCCTGGGCAGCTTTGAAGTCCTTCCACAGCGCGTCGTCGGCATCGCGAGGCGCGCGGCCGGCAGCTTTCCAGTCGACGAGTAGATCGCGGAATGCGGCGGCCGTGGGACCCCAATCGGTCGACGACGAGAGTGCCTGAGCCTGCTCGACCAGTTCTTCCTTGCGAGTTTTCGCGGCACCTCGCTCGCGATCGAGATCGGCGAAGTGAGCGCCTCTACGTCGATTGAAGTTCTCGCGGGCTTTCGAGTAGCGCTTCCACAGAGCATCGTCGACCTTGCGATCTACTCCGCGGATCGTTTTCCACTCGTCGAGAATTTCTCGCAGACGGTCGCCGGCATTTTTCCATTGCGTGGATTCGCTACCGATCTGCTCGGCCTCGGTTGCCAACTCCTCCTTGCGGGAGGTGTGTGCGGCGCGCTCGATCTCCTTCTCTTGCTTCGCGACGGCTGCAGCGGCCTCAGAGTGCTCGACGACGATCTCCAGGCGGACGTGCAGGCCAGCGATGTCGCCGATTACTGCGGCTGTCGGAAGTGTTTCGAGCAAGGCCAAGGCCGCTGCCTTCGTCTTCTTCGCATCTCCGGAACCCGCAGTGAGCCTGGCTTCGAGCAAAGCCACCTCGGTGGAAAGGTCGTCGTAGCGCCGTCCGAAGTGTGCGAGACCTTCGGCAGCGTCTCCGGCCTGCCACGATCCGATCTGTCGTTCGCCGTCCGCGGTCTTCACCCAGGCCGTACCGTCGTCGTCCACTCGGCCGAACTTGTTGGGATCGCTCGGCGGCGCGATCGTCGGGACGACAGACGGGACGTGGGAGGACACCGGATGAGGTTTGGCAACCTCGCCGTCGAGCCTTGGTTTGGGTGCTCCCGGTTTCGGACCGCCAGGCTTGGGTGCCCCGGGTTTGGGGGCACTCGGTGTTGGGGCGGTCGGTGTTGGGGCCGTTGGGGCCGTCGCTCCAGATGTCTGGGCGGGCTGCTCGGTGGATCCGCTGGTGGTGTCGCCAAGATCGGACATTGTTCCTCATCTCTGCCGCGCGTCACGGCTGCCTCTATCGCGCTGAAAGTCACGGTGGACCACTCCGACTATCCGGTGCCACCGTCGACGCAGTAGACACCATGGACACTCGATGCCTTCCGTGTTCACCATTCAAACAGGTCAGACGCTTCTACGCGTCGCCGTCCGTCATTTCGCTGCCGTGTCGGTGGTGCTTGGATACGAGCGACTAGCGTTGGCGCCGTGTTGTCTGCAGTAGCCATCGTGCCGTCGCCCCCAATTCTGGTTCCCGAACTGACCGGACGCTCGGTCACGGAAGCGCTCGCGGTTCGAGCCGCAACCCTCGAAGCCGGTGGCATGCTGGGTGCGCTCGCGAACCGATGGATTGCGCTGGGTGTGCACGAAAAAGCCCGTACCGTTCCTTCTGACTCACGTGGAAGCTTCGCCGCTTACGGCGTCGATGTGAAAGTCGCGTTCTCACCCGCTGACGTTACGACGGAGATCGATTCGACCATTCCCTTGGCCGCGCTGGTAGCGGGGTGGATTCGGGACCACAGTGCCCCGTGCGCGGTTGTCGATGTGCACCTGGTGGGGCTCGACACATCGAGTGAGAGCTGTGTGAGCATCGGCCGCGAACTTCGGAAGTCGATGGATGACAGCGCGGAGCCGTGGGGATTGCTGGTGGTGGCCGACGGGTCGACGATGCTGACGGCGAAGGCCCCCGGATCCTTCGACCCACGCGCGGAAGAGGTACAGACCCAGATCGATGATGCACTGGCAAACGCCGATGTAGATGCGCTCGCCGGACTCGATCGACAGTTGTGTGCCGGCGTCGGCGTGGAAGGCACTGCTGCGTGGCAGACCCTGGCAGGGATCGTGGGTGACGGCGAGGCGCGGCCGAGGACTCTCTACCGAGGCGCGCCTTTCGGCGTCGGATATTTCGTCGGTACGTGGGAGTCGTTGTCTGGGGAGTCGTTGTGAGGGTGCCGATCGCCGTGATCGGCCCAACCGCGACCGGGAAGTCCGATCTGGGCCTCGATCTGGCCGAGACATTGGACGGTGAGATCGTCAACATCGACGCCATGCAGCAATACCGCGGAATGGACATAGGCACTGCAAAACTGCCGTTGGGCGAGCGGCGCGGCATCACGCACCATGCACTCGATGTCCTCGATGTGACCGAGACAGCCACAGTCGCGAGATATCAGGATGCCGCGGCCTTGGAGGTGGACGCCATCTTGGCGCGCGACCGTGTTCCCATCATCGTCGGAGGTTCGATGATGTACGTCCAATCCTTGCTGGACGAGTGGGCGTTCCCGGCCACCGATCCGCAGGTCCGGGCGAAATGGGAGCAGATCCTGGCGGACGGCGGAACCGACGCGGTGTATCGAGCGCTCGAAGAACGAGACCCCGAAGCCGCCGCATCGATCCTGGCCACCGACGGCCGTCGGCTCGTCCGTGCTTTGGAGGTAGTCGAGATCACCGGTAAGCCTTTCGCCGCGTCCGCGCCGAAGATCGGAAAACCGCGCTGGGGGACGAAACTTCTCGGTGTCGACCGCGACACGACCGAATTGGACGAGCGCATCGCGCGCAGGACGGACCTGATGTTTTCTGCCGGCCTGGTCGGGGAGGTCGAACACCTCGTCGACATCGGCTTGCGTGAAGGGGTCACTGCTCCGCGCGCGATCGGGTACGCCCAGGTACTCGACTACCTCGCGGGGGAGTGCGATCTGGATTTCGCGCGCGAACGGACTTTCATCGGAACTCGCCGCTATGTCCGTCGTCAGAGATCGTGGTTCCGTCGGGATCCGCGCGTCGACTGGCTCGATGGCGCCGATCCTGCTCTGCGCGACTCGGCGCTGGCCATCGTCGGAGGTTAGAATCAGCGCACCCGTAGACTTCGCGCTATGCATTTCGCCAAAGGCCACGGAACGCAGAACGACTTTCTCGTGCTGCACGATCCTGATGTCGAGATCGAGCTACTTCGTGTCCGCGTGACGGCCCTGTGTGATCGCAGACAGGGCCTCGGAGCAGACGGCGTACTACGGGTCTCACGCGCAGGGCGTCTTCGCGAGGCAGGCGTTCTCGACCGCCTGCCCTCAGGCGTCGGGCCCACGGACTGGTTCATGGACTACCGAAACGCTGACGGCAGTATCGCCGAGATGTGCGGCAACGGCGTTCGGGTATTTGCGCACTACCTGCGTGCGAACGGCCTCGAATCGAACGATCGTTTCGTAGTCGGTTCCAGGGCTGGCGCGCGACCGGTCACGGTGCACGCTTTCGATGACACCAGCGCAGACGTCACCGTCGGCATGGGCGAAGTCCGCTTGATGGGTGCCAGCAGTACGACCCTCGGCGGTCATCAGTACGACGGCATCGGAATCGACGTCGGAAATCCCCACCTGGCATGCGTTGACCCGGCCGCCGACATCGCTTCACTACGTGCGCTCGATCTGTCGACACCGCCGGAACTGGACGGCGGTTTCTTCACCGCGGGGGCAAACGTCGAAATCCTCACCCGCCTGCAATCCGGTCGTGTCGACATGCGAGTTTTCGAGCGCGGGGTAGGGGAGACGCGTTCGTGCGGGACCGGCACGGTGGCAGCAGCAGCGGCAGCGTTGTCGTACGAGGGTCTCGACTCGGGTCGGGTGGTGGTAGGTGTGCCGGGAGGCGAAGTGACGGTGTCGATCGATGACGAGGGCGCATCGCTTCGCGGGCCGTCTGTGCTGTTGGCGAACGGCACCATCGATGACCAGTGGTGGCGCGAGCGTGCGTGAATCTCATGTGCATGCGCTGGTGATTTAGTGGATCATTGACGGTGTATGACCAACACACATCGAATCGATAGCGATTCCGACTCGAGGAATGACGATATAACGGATTCAGAACAGCAGGATTCAGTGAAGCAGAACCTCGCTGCGCAGCATTCCTCTGGGCCGGACACGGCTGAGCGCGACACTACTGAGTCTGCCGCCCCGCAGGACAGTGGAGCAGAGCAAAGCTCGTCGTGGACTCGGCAGGAGTCCGATGCCTGGTCGCGTCGACTCGCCCGATCACCGCTCCCCGCTGACGAGTCTTCTCCGTCCGCTGGAGACATGCAGCTCGAAGAACGCACTGCATTGCGTCGTGTGGCAGGTTTGTCTACCGAGCTCGAGGACGTCACCGAGGTCGAGTACCGGCAGTTGCGGCTCGAACGAGTCGTCTTGGTCGGCGTGTGGACCAGCGGCACCGCAGCGCAGGCGGAATCCAGTATGGCGGAGCTGGCTGCGTTGGCCGAAACTGCAGGATCAGAGGTACTGGAAGCGCTCGTGCAGCGACGCGACAAGCCCGATGCGGCGACCTACATCGGTTCCGGTAAGGCCAAAGAGGTCCGCGATGTCGTCGTGGCGACAGGCGCCGACACCGTGGTCTGTGACGGTGAATTGACCCCGGCTCAGCTCAATGCACTGGAGAAGGTCGTCAAGGTCAAGGTCATCGACCGGACGGCGTTGATCCTCGACATCTTCGCTCAGCACGCAACCTCCCGCGAGGGCAAGGCGCAGGTGGCCTTCGCACAGATGGAGTACATGCTTCCTCGGCTTCGCGGCTGGGGCGAGTCCATGTCCCGGCAGGCTGGTGGTCGGGCGGGAAGCAATGGCGGGGTAGGGCTTCGTGGTCCCGGTGAGACGAAGATCGAAACCGACAGGCGACGCATTCGTGAGCGTATGGCCAAGCTTCGGCGGGAGATCAAGGGCATGAAGCAGGCTCGCGACACCAAGCGTGAGCGTCGCCTCGAGAGCACTGTGCCGTCCATCGCGATCGTCGGGTACACGAACGCAGGCAAGTCGAGTGTTCTCAACGCACTTACCGGTTCGGGTGTGCTCGTACAGAACGCACTGTTCGCCACCCTCGACCCGACCTCTCGCAGGTCGACGCTCGAAGACGGCCGCGCGATCGTGCTCACCGACACGGTCGGATTCGTGCGACATCTGCCGACCCAACTGGTGGAAGCCTTCCGTTCGACTTTGGAGGAAGTGACGGACGCCGATCTGTTGCTGCACGTGGTCGACGGTTCCGATCCGCTTCCCGTGGACCAGATCACCGCAGTTCGCGAAGTGATCATGGACGTCGTCAAGGAACGTGAGTCCAAGATGCCGCCGGAACTGATCGTGGTCAACAAGATCGATGCCGCAGATCCGGTGCAGTTGACCCAGCTTCGTGGGTTGTTCCCGGGAGCGCGCTTCGTATCTGCACGGACGGGCGAGGGAATCGAAGAACTGCGTGATCATCTCGGAGACGTCCTTGCCTGGCCGGAAGCCCAGGTCGACGTACTGGTGCCGTATACGCGTGGCGATCTCGTCGCTCGGATCCACACCGAAGGCCGGATCACACACTCTTCGCACGAGGCCGAGGGCACACGCGTCGAGGCTCGGGTGCCTACGGCGCTTGCCTCGGTGCTCGCCGAGTTCGCCGTCGGCGCTGCAGTAGCACCTGCCTGAGTCGATGCGATCGATTGTGGTTGCAGGGGCGCTCACGTGTGTACTTCTCGGGGCCGCACCGGCGAGTGCGGCACCCGAGGTTCGCAGCGTGCAGTTCGAAACATATTGCAGCCCCGTGGATCCGGGTCTCGAAGAGCTTTCCGGTCTGACCTCGATCGACGGTGTGCTCTATGCGATCGGCGACAGCGGTACCGATCATCGGCTGGCTGTGCTCGATGAGCAATGTGCAGTCGCCCGTTGGATCGACGTTCCTGTCGATCCCTACGATGTCGAAGACCTTGCCTCTCACGGTGGACGCCTGTGGCTCTCGGACACCGGGGACAATCGCGCGCGCCGCGACACCGTCGCGATCACCGGCATGGACCCCTCGACCGGTGCGGGTGAACTGCATCGTCTGACGTATCCGGACGGGCCACACGACGCGGAGACTCTGCTGATCGAGCCGTCGGGACGGCCGATCGTGGTGACCAAGGAGCTTTCCGGAGTCAGCGGGATCTACGTCCCTGTCGGCGACACCACCGTCGATCGGTTGCCTTCACCCGGTCCGACGCCACTGCAGAAGGTCGGCGAGTTGACCTTCCAGCGCACCGCAACTCCCGGTGGTCCGCCCTTCGTCACTGGTTCGATTTTGGCCACCGGAGGGGCGATCAGTGCTGACGGCACCGTCGTCGCGGTCCGAACGTACAACGATGTCTACCTGTTCGGTGTCCACGACGGCGATATCGTGGAGGCCCTCGGCAGCGATCGTGTCGTTGTCGCGGCACCCCAGCAACCCCAGGGTGAGGCGCTTGCCTTCGATTTGGATGGAAACCTTCTCGTCGCATCGGAGGCAGTTGTGTCAGGGGCAGTCGCGTCGGGGGCAGCGGCTGTTCCGCTACCCCCTATCCAGATGCTTCGTGGTGCAACCGATCTGGTGGTCGCCGAACGTACCGATACACAACTCGCGACGGCCGGCGCCGAGTCCGAATCGAAGAGCCGATGGGTACTCGGTGCGATGGCCGTCGCGGGTGTTCTCGTTCTGTTGTCGGTCGCCTACGGCGTCAGGACTGCACGCCGCAGGTGACGCGACAGGACGTCAGGCGTCCAGATCTGCGGCGACCAGCGCCACGATCTTGTCGAGTGTTGCTTGATCCTCGCTCTCGACGACGACCTCGGTCCCTTTGGTGGCGCCGAGGGTCATGATCATCAGCGCGGATCCGGCGTCGACCGGCTCCTGGTCTTCGACCGCCAGGGTGACGTCGACGCCTGCTTCGGCAACGGCGTCGGCGATGAGAGCTGCGGGGCGAGCGTGCAGGCCGATGGACGATCCGACGGTGACTGTGGTGCTGGGCATGAAGTGCTCCTTGGTTGTGTGTAGCGAGGGTGGTCGATCAGGCTGTGACGAGATCGGGGTCGAGCTCTGCCTCGGTGGGAGAGTTCTTGCCCTTGACGAACTGCTTCGCAGCGATAACCAGCACTGCCGAGACGATCGTGCCTGCAGCCAGGGCGGCAAGGAACCACAGGATCCCGCCGACGGCGAAGAATACGAAGATTCCACCGTGTGGCGCACTGAGCGTTACGTCCATGGCCATGATCAGTGCGCCTGTGACCGCTCCACCTGCCATCATCGATGGGATGACGCGCAGCGGGTCTGCTGCGGCAAACGGAATGGCGCCCTCGGAGATGAATGCAGCACCGAGGAACCAGGCAGCCTTACCGTTTTCACGTTCCGCCTCGGTGAAGATCTTGGGGCGGACAGCCGACGCCAGGGCAAGAGCAAGAGGGGGGACCATTCCTGCCGCCATCACTGCGGCCATGATGCGAAGCGATGCGGTGTCGGTAACGGACAGACCTGCGGTAGCGAACGCGTAAGCAGCTTTGTTGACCGGTCCGCCTAGGTCGAAGCACATCATGAGTCCGAGGATGATGCCGAGGATGATGATCGAGCTGCCGGTCAGACCGTTGAGCCAGTTGGTCAGTCCGCTGGTGATGGCGGCAAGGGGCTTGCCGAGCACGAGGAACATGATGCCGCCGACGATCAACGTGGCGAACAGCGGAATGATGACGACGGGCATGAGTCCGCGGAGAACCGTCGGGATCTTCCACCTGCTGATCCACAGTGCGACGAAGCCCGCGATCAAACCGCCGACGAGACCACCGATGAAGCCCGCACCGACCAGCACGGCCACAGCGCCTGCCGTGAAGCCCGGCGCCAGACCGGGTCTGTCGGCGATGGCATACGAGATGTAGCCGGCGAGTGCAGGCACCAGGAAGCTGAACGACAGGGCGCCGATCTGGAACAGCACTGCGCCGAGATAGGCGGTCAGCCCGCCGGTGGGAAGCGAGGTGAGGGAGTTGTTGACGACGATGTCCTCGGCGACATCCTTGATCTCGTATCCACCCAGCAGGAAGCCGAGAGCGATCAGCAGACCACCCGCCGCGACGAACGGAATCATATAACTGACGCCGGTCAACAGGATCTGTCGGATGCGTGTGCCCCAGCCCAGTTCTCCTGCGCCGGTGCCGGCCGATCCTGCTGCTGCCGCGGTTCCGGAAACACGTGCCGCATCGGGATTTTCGGCGGCGCGCAATGCCTCGGTCACCATGACGTCGGGTTCGTTGATCGCGCGCTTGACACCCGAGGATACGACGGGCTTGCCCGCGAATCGTTCTTTGCCCTTGACGCCGACATCGGTGGCGAAGATGACGGCCTCGGCGCCCTCGATCAGAGCCGGATCGAGGGCAGTGCTCCCGCTCGATCCCTGCGTCTCCACATTCACGGTGACTCCAGCGCGCTCACCGGCGGCGACAAGAGAGTCAGCGGCCATGTAAGTGTGGGCAATTCCGGTGGGACATGCCGTCACCGCCACGATGTGCTTGGCAGTAGAAGTGGCCGCCGGCGCCGAGGCTTCTGGACCGGAAGGTGCCGCAGCCTTCGCGGGAGTCTTTGCAGGGGCCTTTGCCGCCGGGTTGATGACGCCCTCTACCAGCGCGACGATGCCGGCCGGCGAAGGGGCGTCTCGAAGCGCGGTGACGAACTCTGGCTTGACCAGGGCGCGAGCCAGACTGGAGAGCAGCTTCATATGGGCTGAGCCGGCACCCGCGGGGGCGGCGATCAGGAACACCAGGTCTGCAGGACCGTCGGGTGCTCCGAAGTCGACCTTGGGATCGAGCCGTGCGAAACCGAGGGATGCCGAGGTGACTGCCTCTGTACGGCAGTGTGGGATGGCGATCCCGCCTGGTAGGCCGGTAGCAGACTGAGCCTCGCGAGCCAGGGCGGCTTCGCGGAGCGGGGCCGCATCGGTGGCACGACCGGCTGTGGCAAGTAGCTCCGAGAGTCGTTCGATGACAGCATCTTTGGAGGCACCGAGATCGGCATCGAGGAGGATGAGCTCCTCCGCGATGATCGCGGGATCGCTGGTTGGTGTTGACATGACTTCGCTCCTAGGAGTGTGTCGACGAACGGGTGGGGGATGAGGTCGGGGGGGTAGGCGAGCTGGTAGGCGGTGAATCGAGCGCCCGTACCGTCACCGATTCAGGGTGCGCTTGCTCGGGCGTCGGCAACGTTGTGCCGGGCAGAGCGGTAGCCGCTGTGCCGTAGGCAACGGCTCGGCGGAGCTTGTCCGCACCCGAGCATCGTTCGATATCGGCGAGGATGTAGCCGGCAAGCGAGGAATCGCCCGCCCCCACTGTGCTGAGGGCGTCGATCCGAGGTGGGGTCGCGAACCATGCGCCCTCGGCGGAGACGAGTACTGCTCCCGCGCTGCCGAGCGTCGCGAGCACCGCGCCGACTCCGCGTTCGAGGAGTATCCGGCAGGCGGTGACGGTGGCCGTCGGATCGCCTGCCGCCGCAGCGCGTTCCAAGTCTTCGGCATTCGCTCCGGTGAGTTGAGCCAGCTCCTCGGAGTTCGGCTTCACCAGGTCCGGAGCCGAGTCGGGGAACGAAGCAGCGAGCGCGAGGAGCGGTGCGTCGGAAGTATCGACGGCTACCTTCGACGGTGTATCGCGGAGCGCCTGCACGATGCTCGCGTACCAGTCGGTGGGGATGCCGGGTGGGAGCGATCCGGACAGTACAACCCATGCGGCGTCCCGGCCAAGATCGAGAACAGCGTCGAACAATTCCTCCCGAGTGTCGACGGTCAGAGATGCTCCAGGTTCGTTGATCTTGGTCGTAGTTCCACCTGGTTCGCTGATGGTGATGTTGGTTCGAGCCTGCCCGCTCGTCGGTACAGCGCAGTAACGGACGCCTTTCGTCGCCAACGCGGAGAGGAGCGGATCCGTCGGCGCTGCAGGTAGGACGGCCATCGCCTGCACTCCGGACGAGGTCAGGACCCGGGCCACGTTGACGCCTTTTCCTCCTGGATCGCTGACCGATGCCCGCGCTCGATACACCCCGCCGCGGACGAGTTCGGAGTCGAGCACGACTGTCCGGTCGATGCTCGGATTGGCTGTCAGTGTGACGATCATGCGATCACGACCTCGATTCCGTTGTCGGTCAAACTCTTACGATCGATCTCGTCGATCTCGTCGTCGGTTATCAGAACGTCGATGTTGTCCAGGCGACCGAAGCTGACGAGGTGCTCGCGGCCGATCTTGGATGAATCCGACAGCACGACGACATGGTTTGCGGTGCGCACCATCGCTCGTTTCACGGCGGCCTCGTCACTGTCGGGCGTGGACAACCCGTGCCCCACACTGAGTGCGTTGGTCCCGATGAATGCCACATCGACGCGCAGCCATTCCAACGCCGACAACGTTTCCTCGCCCACGGCAGCCTGTGTCGTGCCGCGGACTCGACCGCCGAGAACACGAAGACTCACCCCCGTCAGTGGTGCGACACGAGCAGCGATGGGAATCGAATTGGTGATGAGTGTCAGCTCGCGTTCGTTGCCGAGAAGGGCGGCGAGTCGACCGGTGGTGGTTCCGGCATCGAACACGGCGCTACCGCCGTTGAGCGGGAGGTAGGCGAGGGCTGCGGCCGCTATTGCGTCCTTCTGCTCGGCCCGCGTGTACTCGCGCTCGCCGACGCCCGGTTCGGCGGCGGTCAAGGCCGACGCCGGAACTGCTCCACCGTGGACCCTTCGGACAACCCCGAGGCGGTCGAGGACGGCAAGGTCGCGTCGAACGGTCTCGGTCGTCACGCCGTATGTGGTCGACAGATCTGCAACGGAAACTCGACCGCGGTTGCTGATCACCTCGGCGATTGCTTGCTGGCGCTCTTCTGCGTACACCTGCGCCTCCCTCCGAACTATTGTTGGTTTATGTTGTTTTACGCCCGTATGTGTTGACATGTCAAGAGCAAAGAGTAATCTCAGTCACATCAGAGGTAGTTCTACGAGTTACACCACACTTGTTCCAGAAACCGAGGAGGACGCATGACGGGATCGCTTCGAGCCGATACGCAAGAAGGTGTCACGGCTGCAGGAGAAGCCCTGACGTTGTCGGGCTCGTCGGTTCTGCATGGAACGCCGGTAGTCCCGGGTGTCGGGTACGGCCCGGTCATCCGCCCGGGCAAGCGTCCGGACGTCCCGGTCGACACGACTGTCGTCGACGAGGCGGAACGAGGAACCGAACTCGAACGATTCCGTTCGAGCGCGGCGAATGTTTCGGCGAGACTGCGCGCACGTGCGGAACTGGCGACCGGAGCAGCGTCGGAAGTGCTCTCGGCAAATGCGGCGATGGCCCAGGATCGAGGCTGGATCGGCGCCGCCGAGAAACTTATCGGGAAGGGCGCTCTTGCCACCTCGGCAACCGTCGCCGCAACCGAGCAGTTCATCGCAATGTTCACCAAGCTCGGCGGCCTGATGGCCGAGCGCGTGACCGATCTCCGTGATATCCGCGACCGTGTCATCGCCGAAATACTGGGGATCCCCGAGCCGGGGGTTCCGACTCCCGAGACGCCCTCGGTACTCTTCGCCGACGATTTGGCGCCTGCTGACACGGCGGGACTCGACTCGCGTCTGGTTCTCGCACTGGCAACATCACTCGGTGGACCGACAAGCCACACCGCAATCATTGCGCGTCAGCTCGGCATCCCGTGCGTCGTGGCGGTCACGGGGCTCGACGACGTAGCCGAAGGTGCTCCCGCGCTGGTGAACGGAATCACCGGCGATATCGTGCTCGAGCCCGATGCGGCCCTCGCGAAAGCCTCGGTGGATTCGGCTCGAGCCGAACTGGATCGGGTGTCCCACTGGTCAGGGCCCGGAGTTACAGCAGACGGTCACCGAGTCGACATCTTTGCCAACGTTCAGGACGGCGCGGGAGCTCGCGCAGCGCGGAAGACTGCCGCCGACGGGATCGGACTCTTTCGCACCGAACTGTGCTTTCTGGACCGCGACTCGGAACCGACCGTCGATGAGCAGGCCGAGATCTATGGTCAAGTTCTCGATGCGTTCGCCGGGCACAAGGTTGTCGTTCGTACCCTCGACGCCGGATCGGACAAGCCCCTACGTTTCGCCAATCATCCGGACGAGGCAAACCCCGCACTGGGTATTCGTGGCATCCGAATCGCCGAGCAGGACAGAGGAATTCTTTATCGTCAGCTCGACGGGATCGCTGCGGCTGCTGCAGCAACCAATTCGAAGCCTTGGGTGATGGCACCGATGATTGCCACCGCGGCCGAAGCCGCCGCGTTCGCCGCCGACGTCCGCGAGAGGGGTTTGACTCCGGGCGTCATGATCGAGGTCCCGGCCGCGGCGCTGCTCGCCGAGCACATTCTCGAGCATGTGGAGTTTCTGTCGATCGGAACGAACGATCTGGCGCAATACACCATGGCTGCCGATCGGATGTCCTCCCAACTCGCATCGCTCACCGATCCGTGGCAGCCGGCGGTCATCACGTTGGTCGCCCACACCGCGAAGGCCGGTATGGCAGTGGGCAAGCCGGTTGGAGTGTGCGGAGAGGCCGCTGCCGACCCTCTGCTGGCGTGTGTACTGGTCGGCCTGGGTGTCACGTCTCTGTCCGCTGCGTCGGCTGCAGTTGCACACGTAGGGGCGAAACTGTCCACGGTCACGCTCGAGCAATGCCGGCGCGCGGCCGCGGCCCCGTCGTAG
>NZ_JASITC010000005.1:322925-453669 GCF_030063405.1 Rhodococcus sp. H29-C3
GGCACGTGAGGCGGCAGCGTCGATCCTGAACGAGTGACGAAGCGACGGGCTCTAGGATTCGAAGCCGTGAGACGACAATTCGGATGGACCCTGCACGGCAACGGCAAGAACGTCGAGCCAGGGGCGGTAGTAGCACCGGACCAGCGTCTGTCCTGGCCGCGAACCGTGGGTATCGGTATGCAGCACGTCATCGCCATGTTCGGCGCCACGTTGCTCGTCCCCACAGTGACCGGATTTCCCGTCACCACGACACTGTTGTTCTCGGGCATCGGTACCGCCCTTTTCCTTGTGATCACGCGGGGGCGGATTCCCAGTTATCTCGGGTCCTCGTTCGCCTTCATCGCACCGCTCAGCGCGGCACAGGCCAGCGGCCCTGCCGCGCAGCTCGGCGCCGTCTTGTCCGTGGGCGTCGTGCTGACCCTCGTCGGCGTCATCGTCAAGTTCGCGGGCGGACGACTCATCGAAGCGGTGATGCCTCCAGTCGTCACAGGTGCAGTTGTGGTTCTCATCGGACTCAACCTCGCTCCCGCAGCGACGTCGTCGTTCGAGGCGCAGCCGCTCGTGGCCGCCGTGACTCTCGCGGCGATTCTGCTGGTGACCGTTGCCGGCCCGGGACTGCTCGGCCGCCTCGGAATCCTCGTCGGTGTCATCGTCGGGTGGGTTTTCGCTGCACTGTCAGGGCAGATCTCGGACGTCAAACTCGACGCGATGAGGGCTGCAGAATGGATCGGTATTCCCGAATTCCGCGGACCGACGTTCGAATTGTCCGTCGTACTCATCGCACTACCCGTTGTTATCGTTCTCGTGGCCGAGAACGTCGGCCACGTCAAAGCAGTGTCGGCAATGACGGGTAAAAAACTCGACGACCTCGCCGGAGACGCACTCATCGCAGACGGATTGGCGACGACGCTGGCAGGTGCTGCGGGTGGCTCGGGCACGACGACCTACGCCGAGAACATCGGCGTGATGGCGGCGACCCGCGTGTATTCGACCGCGGCCTACTGGGTGGCCGCGGTGACGGCCGTCGTGCTCGCGTTCTCGCCGAAGTTCGGCGCGTTGGTGTTCACGGTCCCGGACGGAGTCATCGGTGGCGCGACACTGGTTCTGTACGGACTGATCGGCCTGCTGGGTGTGCGGATCTGGTCAGATAGCAAGGTCGATTTCACCGATCCCGTCAACCTCGTTGTCGTTGCTGCGGCCATCGTTGCCGGCATCGGCGATCTGACGCTGACGGTCGGGTCGGTGGAGCTCGGCGGTATCGCCTGGGGATCGGTCGGAATCTTGGTCGGCTATCCCGTGCTGCGCGCCCTTTCTCGCACACAGCGCCGATAGCAGCACTGGCTTCGGTCACCGATTCCGCGCGGCTCGGTCATCGACCGTGTTATCAATTCGGCCGTAGGCTCGAATGACGTCAGTTCACCGGCGGTGACCCATTGTGCCGTCGGTTGGCAATTCGAAGGAGACCGAAGTGGAACGCACGATATTCGATTCCGAGCACGACATGTTTCGCGAGTCGTACCGCAAGTTCCTCGACCAACACGTTGCGCCGAACCACGCCAAGTGGGAAGAGCAGAATCTCGTCGATCGTTGGGTGTGGGTAGAAGCTGGAAAGCAGGGATTCCTCGGCACCGACGTGCCGGAGGAGTACGGCGGTGGCGGTGTCAAGGACTTCCGCTACAACGCCATCGTCACCGAGGAAACTACCCGCGGCGGCTACAGCGGAATCGGATTCACGCTGCACAACGACGTCGTGGCGCCATACCTCATCAATTTGACGAACGAAGAACAGAAGCAGCGTTGGCTCCCCGGATTCAGTTCCGGTGAGTTGATCACCGCGATCGCGATGACCGAGCCCGGTACCGGTAGCGACCTGCAGGGAATCAAGACCAAGGCCGTTCGTGATGGAGACGAATGGGTCCTCAACGGGTCGAAGACGTTCATCACCAACGGAATCAATGCCGACCTCGTCATCGTCGTAGCCTGCACCGACCCCGACAAGGGTGCGCAGGGATTCAGCTTGCTCGTTGTCGAGCGCGACATGCCTGGTTTCGAACGTGGACGCAATCTCGACAAGATCGGGATGAAGGCGCAGGACACGGCTGAGCTCAGCTTCACCGACGTTCGCGTGCCGGCCGCGAACCTTCTCGGTGAGGAGGGGATGGGCTTCATCTACCTGATGCAGAACCTGCCTCAGGAACGACTGTCCATTGCGGTCGTCGCAGCAGCCGCCATGGAGTCGGCGCTCGAAATGACAATTCAGTACTGCCGTGATCGCAAGGCCTTCGGTAAGTCCATCGGCAAATTCCAGAACACACGATTCGTGCTGGCGGAGTTGGCAACCGAGATGACGGCCTCACGGATCATGGTCGACAAATTCATCGAACTGCTCAACGACGGCAAGCTGACGGTCCAGGAAGCCGCTATGGCCAAGTGGTGGACCACCGAGAATCAGGTGCGTCTCATCGACCGTTGCCTGCAACTGCACGGCGGATACGGATACATGAAGGAATACCCGATCGCCAAGGCATACATGGACTCTCGGGTGCAGACGATCTACGGCGGAACGACCGAGATCATGAAGGAAATCATCGGGCGAGGACTGAATCTGTAACACTCACCTTCCAACCGATACAGATGAAGGGCCGCAACCTTGAAACGAGAGGTTGCGGCCCTTCATCTGTACGAACTCGCTGATCAGAGCTTGCGCATGACCGTGACGACCTTGCCGAGGATGGCTGCGTCATTGCCCGGGATCGGCTCGAACAAAGGGTTGTGCGGCAACAGCCATACCTCACCCTTGGTGCGCTTGAACGTCTTCACCGTGGCTTCGCCATCGATCATGGCCGCAACGATGTCGCCGTTGTCGGCGACGCTCTGCTGTCGAACCACCACCCAGTCGCCATCGCAGATTGCTGCTTCGATCATGGACTCGCCGACTACTCTCAGCAGAAACAGGGAACCCTGGCCGACCAGTTCGCGGGGGAGTGGGAAAACGTCTTCGACTGCCTGCTCGGCAAGAATCGGACCGCCGGCAGCGATTCGTCCCAATACCGGAACGAACGTCGGGGTCGGCAGATGATCTTCCGCAGGCGCCGAGCCGTCGGCTACGGCTGCAGCGTGGTCTGCCTGTACCTCGTCGAGGCCGCGTACATCGACTGCGCGTGGGCGGTTCGGATCACGTCGGAGGAAGCCTTTGCGCTCCAGCGTTCGAAGTTGATGAGCGACCGACGACGTAGAGGTCAACCCGACCGCATCCCCGATCTCCCGGATACTCGGCGGGTAGCCACGCTCGGTCACCGATGCCCTGATGACCTCGAGAACCTTGCGCTGACGTTCGGTCAGACCCGCATTGATGTCGGTGCCCTCACCTTCGAACGCCTTCGCCGTCGGCACCGAGGTTGCCTTGGCAGTTGCGGTTGCCTTGGCAGTTCCGGCAATCTTGGCGACCGGCGCGTCGGTCTTTCCGCCGGTCGCACTTCCGCGTGACTTCGCGCTCGGTGCCGTAGCCTTCGTCTTCCCGGGTGCCTTCCCGCCTGCCTTGCCTGTGGACTTCGGTGACCCTGACGAGGTCTCTTCTTTCATTCGTTCATCCTCCTGCATCGCCTTCCCCTGCCGGGCCTTCTCGAGTGCTCGAGTGGCCCGAACGCGTGGTGTGGATGTGACGTGTGGTTTCTGACACGAATCTAGCCCGAAATCCCTGTTCGATCAAACATCTGTTCGATCCGTGTCGTAACTTCTGCTGACATTGTCCGAGTTGCGTGATAGAACTTCGAACAAGCGTTCATCGAACGCCTGATCGAACAAAGATGAATATCGCGGCACCCGCGGGCATCGTCACGGTCGATCTGTACACCGCAGTGGAGGTTCCGATGAGCATCACGACAGAGCGCCCAAGAGCTCTCACCAGTCTCGCAGCAGCAGGTCGTAGCGCAGACGGTCGTAGTGCAGACGGTCGCAGTGCAGACGGTCGCGACACCCTCGATCGCACAGCACGCTCGGCGTCGTCTGTCCGTACTTCTCGGCCGCGCACGTCATGCGCGTCACTCGAGCGTCGGCACTATCTTCACACCGCCGCGCCACAGAGTGGCGGGAACCGGTTCGTCGATCAGAGCTCCGCCGATCGACGCTTCGACGACGAGACGTCAGGTCAGACGATTTCATGGACCGCGACGATCGCGGGGGTGCTGCTCACTGTCATTGTTCTTCTGGGCTTGGTTGGGCTGGCCAATCTACGCGCCGGACATCTCGACAGCGGCTCAGCGGGGGATGTTGCGGTCGTGGAGCAAGGTGGTTTCTTCGGTACTACCGTGCAGGACCTCACCACGGCCACCGACTCAGGCCAGTGATGCAGCAGTGCCTCCTTCCACAGACCCACCACCTCGAAGGTCGGTGCCCGAAGCACTCCTCGGGGATCGAGCCAGGTACGCGGCACTGGGTCCGGTAGCAGTCCGAGTATCCTCGGTTCCTGCACCTCTTGCGCTACCTACGAGATGGTGTGACGGCTACGACGGAGGCTCTTACATGCATTGCCCGTTCTGCAAGCACCCTGACTCCCGCGTGGTGGACTCTCGCGAGGCCGACGAAGGTCAGGCGATCCGTCGTCGTCGATCATGCCCGGAGTGCGGACGCCGCTTCACCACAGTGGAAACCGCTGTCCTGGCTGTAGTGAAGCGCAGCGGAGTCACCGAGCCCTTCAGTCGCGAGAAAGTGGTGCGAGGTGTCCGTCGCGCCTGCCAGGGCCGAGATGTCGACAACGACGCCCTGAATCTGTTGGCTCAGCAGGTCGAGGATGCAGTTCGGGCATCCGGATCGGCCGAGATCCCGAGCAACGAGGTCGGACTGGCCATTCTCGGTCCGCTTCGCGATCTCGACGAGGTTGCGTACCTTCGGTTCGCGTCGGTATACAAGTCTTTCAGCTCGGCCGAGGACTTCGAGAAAGAAATTCAGGACCTTCGCGAGCAACGACAGTCAGCTGCCACTGTCGACTGACGACCGCGTGCGCTGGACGGGCGTGAATGTGGTCGACGCGAGGCCGTCACTGTTGGCTGATGGCCTGGATTGCTTTTGTGATCCTTTTTTCCGATATCGGGTACGCCGTACGAATTCCTTGTGCGAAAAGTTGGATTCGCAACTCCTCGATCATCCAGAAGATCTCCTGCACTGGTTTGCTCTGGTGTCTGGCTTCCGGAAGCGACTTCAGCAGTCGGTCGTATGCCTCGTAGACTCGATCGAGTACGTTCAGACCAGTTTCGTCCCGGTTCGCGCTGCTGGGTAGTGAGCCGAGTCGCCGAGTGGCGGCGGTGAGGTACCGGGGGATTTCCGTGAGCCTGGCAGAGCCGAATTCGAATACGAAGCCATCGAATACCAGACCGGCTAGTTGTTCGCGGACGTCATCGGCGGCGTCGCCGTTGGCTCGCTCGAGTGCAGCTCGAAGCTCCATGGCTGCAGTCAGAATCGGTCGAATCAGTGCGAGTACCCGAGACGTGCGTTCGGTTACCTCGGCATTCACCGACTTGACCAGTGCTTCGAATTCTTCCGGCGAGCGTACGGGACCGCCGTGAGCACTCATCGACTCGTCGATTGCTGTCGTGCGGCAGTCCTCGAGCAGTGCTTCGATGTTGCCGTACGGATTCTGTCCGAGTGCGATTCTTTCCTTGGTCGGAATTCCAGCGATGAGTGCCTTGGTGCCGCGCGGCGCGCGATCGCTCAACAGAGTTCTGGTTCCGTTACGCATTGCGGTTCGTTGCTGGGCCGGCGTGCTCAGTACGCGGACCGCGACGCCGCCGTTTTCCGGAACGAGTGCGGGATATCCGGTGACTCGTTGGCCGCCGACGGAACGTGAGACTGTCTGCTCGAGAGTCCCCAGAGTGGACGACGTCCACGCCAGTGTGGCCGCCCGCTCGGCTTGGCCGACCGCACTGGCGACTTCGCGGTTCACTCGCGGAGACAGGGTCTGTCGGAGGGCGGTCAGGTCCTTGTTCGATCCGAGTACCTCTCCGTTGGTATCTACCGCGACGAAGGTCATCCGGAGATGGTCGGGGAGCTCTGAAACCTGAAAGTCTGCCGGATCGATCCGGCATGAACCCAACCGTGAGAGTTCACGAGCCAGCGCGGTGAGAACGGGTTCCGATCTCGGCTTCATCGCCCTCAGTGCGGCGACGGCAAAATCGGGAGCGGGCACCACGTTGCGTCGTAAAGTCTTGGGCAGCAGTTTGATCAGTGTGCTGACAAGTTCTGCTCGCATGCCCGGGACCAGCCAGTCGAATCCGACCGGTTGAACCTGCGCGAGCAGGGCGATCGGGATGCGGGCGCTGACTCCGTCGGCGGCGGAACCGGGCTCGAACTGATAGGTCAGCGGAAACTGGACCTCGCCCTGGCGCCACGCATCGGGATACTCCCCACCGAGTACGGATGCAGCATCCGGATTGACGACGGTCGATGCCGTGAAGTCGAGTAGATCCGGCGTCGTGCGTCGCGTCTTCTTCCACCACGTGTCGAAGTGGCGAGCGGAAACGGCTTCCGCCCCGATTCTGGCGTCGTAGAACTCGAAGAGTGCATCGTCGTCGACAACGATGTCGCGACGGCGGGCCCGATTCTCGAGTTCGCCGACGTCGTCGAGCAGTGCGCGGTTCTTGTGAAAGAACGGATGCTGCGTCGTCCATTCGCCTTGTACCAGTGCATGTCTGATGAACAGCTCGCGTGACGCTTCTGCATCGATGCTGTGGTACCCGACCGGTCGGCCGGTCACGAGGGGAAGTCCGTACAGGGTAACGCGTTCGTACGCCATGGCAGATTGGCGTTTCGTGGACCAATGTGGCTCGGAGTACGTTCGTTTCACTAGATGTGGGGCGAGTCGTTCGGCCCATTCGGGTTCGATTCGGGCCGCCATCCGGCCCCATAGACGTCCGGTCTCGACCAGTTCCGCCGCCATCACCCAGCGTGGAGGCTTTTTGAACAGCCCGGACCCGGGGAATATCGCAAAGTGGGTTCCGCGGGCACCGAGGAATTCGCGTTTGTCACCTTCTTTGACTCCGATGTGCGAAAGGAGGCCGGCCAGGAGCGCCTGATGCAACGAATCGTGCGAGCTCGGCGCGTCGGGCACAGTCCAGCCGAGACCTCTGGTGATCTGACGTAGTTGACCGTGCAGATCCTGCCATTCGCGCACACGGAGATAGTGCAGGAATTCGTTTCGACACATTCTTCGAAACTGATTCGAGGACAGGTCGTTTCGTTGGTCGCGAAGGTATTCCCATAGTGCTGTGTACGACAGGAAGTCCGAGTTCGGAGCCGTGAATCTCGCGTGCTGCTCATCGGCTGCTTGCTGGTGTTCGGCTGGACGTTCGCGAACGTCCTGGATGGACATCGCAGAAACAACGACGAGAGCGTCGGCGAGCGCGCCCGTCTTGTTCGCTTCCACGAGCATGCGGGCCATGCGCGGATCGACTGGAAGCTGAGCCAGTTCGCGCCCGATCGGTGTGAGCTCGGACTCGCCGGTGTTCGAGGACGGCTTCAACGCCCCCAACTCTTCGAGCAAACCGATTCCGTCGCGAATGCTACGCGGATCGGGCGGCTCGACAAAGGGGAATGCATCGATCTTGCCCAGGCCAAGGGAGGTCATTTGCAGGATTACCGAAGCGAGGTTGGTGCGGAGGATCTCCGGTTCGGTGAACGGTGGCCGTGCATCGAAGTCGTCTTCGGAGTACAGACGGATGCAGATTCCGTCGGCCACACGGCCACACCTACCTGCCCGCTGACGGGCCGATGCCTGCGAAATCGGCTCGATAGGGAGTCGCTGGACCTTGGTGCGCAACGAGTAGCGCGAGATTCGCGCGGTACCGGGGTCGACGACGTATCTGATCCCGGGAACCGTCAGTGACGTCTCGGCGACGTTGGTCGAGAGAACGACGCGGCGGCCGGTGTGCGAGGAGAATACTCGGTGCTGCTCATCGGCGGACAAGCGCGCGTAAAGGGGTACGACCTCGGTGTTGGGTAGTTGCCTATCGCGCAACGCATCGGCCGTATCGCGGATTTCGCGTTCCCCGGAGAGGAAGACGAGAATGTCGCCTTCACCTTCGGCCATGAGTTCGTCTACGGCATCGCATGCCGCGTCGACGGGATCTCGGTCGACTATGGTCTCGCCTGCGTCGACCGTCAGGGGCCGATAGCGCATCTCCACGGGGAACGTGCGGCCGGACACTTCGATGATTGGGGCCGGTACACCGTCCCGGGCGAAGTGCTGGGCGAATCGTTCCGGATCGATCGTTGCGGAGGTGATGATCACCTTCAAATCGGGCCGGCGGGGGAGTAGCTGAGCCAGATAGCCGAGGATGAAGTCGATATTCAGGCTTCGTTCGTGAGCCTCGTCGATGATGAGTGTGTCGTACTGCCGAAGCATCCGGTCCCGTTGAATCTCGGCCAAGAGAATTCCATCGGTCATCAGCTTGACCAGTGTCGAGTCCGAGGATTGGTCGGTGAATCTGACCTTGTAACCGATTGATTGTCCGAGAGTCTCGCCTACCTCCTCGGCGATGCGCTCGGCAACTGTTCTGGCAGCGAGTCGACGGGGTTGGGTGTGGCCGATGGATCCTCGAATCCCACGGCCCAGTTCGAGACAGATCTTGGGAATCTGTGTCGTTTTTCCCGATCCGGTTTCGCCGGCGACGATCACGACCTGATGTTGCTCGATGGCGGCGGCGATGTCGTCCTTGCGGCGGCTGACCGGAAGCGCCTCGGGGTACTCGATCGTCGGGAGCGCGGCCCGCCGGTTGGCGGTCAGAGTCTCGGCGCGAGCGATCTCGGGTTCGATCGCTGCCAGGGCATCGTCGGTGCGGGCACGTTCGAGCTTGCGGCGGAGGCGGTGGGCGTCGCGCACGGAGACCGACGAAAGTCGGGTGGTCAGGGTGCGTCTGAGACTCGAAGACGGGGATGTTGATGTGGACATGCTGCCCACCAGGGTATCTGCCCGGTGGCGCGAGAGCAGGACTGCCCGACGCAAACGTGGGGAAATCACTTCTTGGCCGTGCCAAGATCGACTATGACGACCTCGCGGCAAGCGCCCGCTGTACTCGGTACACCCGTGCCCGTGAGGGCATTGCGACTTCTGTTTGCTGCGCTCACGTTCGCCGCGCTCTCGTGGATCGTCGCACAGGGCCTGGACAGTAGCTCGTTCTCGCTCTCCAACTACTTCAGCTACTTCACCGTGCTCAGCAATGTTCTGACTGTCCTCGTGCTTACCGTGGGCGGGGTGGCGGACCTGCAGGGGGAGCGCTGGCAGTTGTTCCGCGGGGGTGTGACGGTGTACATGGTGATCACCGGGATCATCTACGCCGTTCTTCTCGCCGGGATCGACGTCGGCGTCGCTGATCCGTGGACCAACAATGTGGTTCATCGAATCATGCCGGTGGTGATTCTGATCGACTGGATCGTGGTGCCGCCGCGTCGGAAGATTACCGAGACACAGTCGCTGATCTGGCTTGTCTTTCCTTTCGTATACGGGATCTACAGTCTGATCCGCGGTCCGATCGTCGACTGGTATCCGTATCCGTTCCTCGATCCGCGCAGCCAGGGATACGTTGCGTTGGTGATCGGTCTGCTCGTACTCACCGTCGCATTCGTCTTGATGGCACTTGCGGTGAACGCAGTCGGCCGGCTCGGCAGCCGATGGCGGTACGGGGCTCAATCGGACGCAGCTCGTTGACTAAGCTCGGAGCCATGTCTTCTGTGGCTGATACTTCCCCTGAGTCCACCTCCTCCGCCCTATGGCACGGTTTCGCCGATATGGGTGCAGTGACCAGAACAGGCCCCTTCGTCGTCTCACGTGGCGAGGGAGCTCACATCTGGGACCGAGACGGCAACAAGTATCTCGATGCAACTGCCGGGCTGTGGTTCACGAACGTCGGTCACGGCCGGACCGAGATCGCCGACGCCGTCGCCGCCCAGCTCGGATCGCTGGCGCACTACTCCAACTTCGGTGATTTCGTCCCGGAGACGACGCTGGCACTTGCGGAGCGGCTCGGGAAGATCGCGCCCGTCGCGGGTAGCAAGGTGTTCTTCACCTCGGGTGGTTCCGACTCGATCGACACAGCGGCGAAATTGGCCAGGCGTTACTGGCACGAGGTGGGCAAGCCTGGGAAGACGCTTATCGTCGGACGTGAAAAGGCTTACCACGGAATGCATGTCGCCGGTACTGCACTGGCTGGTATAGCCGTGAATCGGGAGAACTACGGCGAGCTGATGCCGGATGCGCGCACAGTCGCTTGGGACGATGCGAAGAGCTTGCTGGCCCTCATCGAGGAAGTCGGTGCCGACAAGATCGCAGCGTTCTTCTGCGAACCCATCATCGGTGCTGGTGGGGTCTACCTGCCACCGAAGGGGTACTTGCAGGAGGTGCGGCAAATCTGTCGTGACAACGACGTACTGTTCGTCGCGGACGAGGTAGTGACCGGCTTCGGGCGGATCGGCGGTTCCTGGTTCGCCTCGACTCGTTTCGACCTGCAGCCCGACCTGATGACCACGGCAAAGGGACTCACCTCGGGCTACGTCCCGATGGGGGCGGTATTCGTCGCTCCACACATCGCCGAGCCGTTCTTCTCAGGTGGCGTCTGGTGGCGCCACGGATATACCTACGGTGGGCACGCCGGTGCCGCGGCAGCAGCGATGGCAACACTGGACATCATGGAGCGCGAAAACCTGCTGCAGGAGTCCGCTCGCCTCGAGACGTCGCTGCATACCTATCTGGCGCCACTCGCCGAACACCCTCGCGTGCAGGAGGTTCGCAGCGGACTCGGTGCAGTAGCAGCAGTGCAGTTGGTCGATCCGGCCGAAGCGCTCCCCTTCGTCGCGACGCTCCGCAAACACGGGGTCTCCGGGCGCGCTGCAGGGCAGGGTGCGATGCAGATCTCGCCGTCGTTCGTGATGACCGACAACGAGGTAGAAGAGCTCGCCGGTCGAATCCTCAGCGCGCTCGGCTGAACCGGTCCTTCAGGCGCTGCACCCCGGTTCGCTTGGGTGCAGCGTTGAGCACCGGGGTTTCAGCTGCCTCGGCAAACCGCTTGTGCAATTGATCGCGGACCTCATCGGGGGCATACGCCTGCCGCTTGCGTTCCGACTTCACGACGAGGGCGCCTGTCGCGGCAACACCGACGACGCCTGCCATCCCGAGGATCTTCCACAGCTTCATCACTTCACCGTACTGTGATCGCGGACGGTGGAGCGATCGCGGAGTTCGGCGACGAGGTCTTCGACGTTTAGAGCGCGCACCCTTTTTCCAAAGCTGCACGCTTGATTCGCCTCCGAGCGTGGCCGTTCGGTTTACAAAAAGGGTGCGCGGTCCGCAGAGTCACTGTTTACCGAAGCCACGTACGCCCGCCAACCACCGAACTCGGCGGTGTCTATGCCTGCTTCGCCCGCTTCGTGTGCGTAGCAGAAGCCAGTGACATCGCGCCCGTCTGACAGCTCGATCGACGTCAGACCCCGCAGGCGAACAACACGCTGGGGATGCTGGACATCACAACTCCTTGGTCGCGGTCGGCGAGGCCGAAATGAAGCGTTTACGTAGTGAGAGTGAGACGTAGACGAGCCCGACGAGGACTGGGACTTCGATGAGCGGGCCGACGACCCCGGCCAATGCCTGCCCGGATGTTGCGCCGTAGGTGGCGATCGCGACGGCGATGGCGAGTTCGAAGTTGTTGCCTGCCGCGGTGAAGGCGAGCGTGGTGGTGCGTGCGTAGCCCAGGCCCATCGCGGCCCCGAGGGCGTAACCGCCGCCCCACATCACCGCGAAGTAGACCAACAGTGGAAGGGCGATACGAACGACGTCCATCGGTTGGGAAGTGATCCGATCACCCTGCAGCGCAAAGAGAATGACGATGGTGAACAGCAGGCCGTAGAGAGCCCACGGCCCGATCTTCGGGATGAAGTTCGACTCGTACCATTCCCTGCCCTTGGTGCGTTCGCCCAAGTAGCGAGAAGCAAACCCCGCTATCAGCGGTATGCCGAGGAAGATCAGTACCGACTTCGCTATCTGCCAGGGGGAAGCCTCGATGGTGGTCTGCTCCAGGCCGAGCCAGCCCGGTAGGACGGAAAGATAGAACCATCCGAGGACGGCGAACATGAATACCTGGAAGACCGAGTTGATGGCAACCAGGACGGCGGCGGCTTCGCGGTCGCCGCATGCGAGGTCGTTCCAAATGATGACCATCGCGATGCAGCGGGCGAGACCGACGATGATCAGGCCGGTGCGGTACTCGGGCAGGTCGGGGAGGAAGAGCCAAGCGAGAGCAAACATCAGTGCCGGGCCGAGGACCCAGTTGAGTACCAACGATCCGGCCAGCAGGCGCTTGTCACCGGTGACGGTTTCCAGTCGGTCGTACCGGACCTTCGCCAGGACCGGATACATCATGATCAGCAGACCGACAGCGATAGGTAGTGAGACGCCGTCGATCGAGATGGTCGACAGGGCGTTGTTCAGGCCCGGAATCAACCGACCCAACGCCAAGCCGATGACCATCGCGACGCCGATCCATACCGGCAGGAACCGGTCGAGAGTGGAGAGCTTGCCGACGACGGCCGGGTGATCGGAGGTGTTCGCCTGGCTACTCATACGGTCACCAGCGCAACATCGTCGGTGGTCGGGTCGGCGGCGGCCAAGACCGACGACAATTGTTGCAGCGCAGCAGGTATAACCCAGTAGTAGACCCAGGTTCCACGGCGTTCGCAGTCGAGCAAACCAGCTTCACGCAACACTTTGAGATGATGGGAGATCGTCGGCTGAGATATGTCGAACGAATCAGAGATGTCGCACACGCACGCTTCACCACCGGCGTGACTTGCGACCAGGCTCAGAAGTCGAAGCCGGGCCGGATCGCCGAGCGCTTTGAACATTCGCGCGAGATCCCCTGCCCAGTCGGCGGACAATGGCTCGGCAATCAGCGGCGAGCAGCACACGCCGCTGCTGAGGTCGTCGACGAGGAGGGGTTGATTCGACACATGTCTATATTGATTAATTTCGAATCAAACGTCAAACGACTCCACTGAATACCTGGTGGGGGAGTTCGCGGTTTCGAGACGATCTAGGCTGAGCGACATGACTGCGTCGCGGATCGATTTGAACACAGCGGTTGATGCGACTCGGACCGGAGACATCTGGATCTTCCGCGGTCATTCTGCCACTGATCGTGCGATACAGACGTTGACCAACAGTCCGGTCAACCACGTCGGCATGGCAGTCGTGGTCGACGACCTTCCTCCGCTCATGTGGCACGCCGAGTTGGGTAAATCGCTGCAGGACATGTGGACCGGGAACTTTCAGCGCGGCGTGCAGCTGCATGATCTCCATGCGGCAGTGATGCAGTGGTCGAACAAGTACGGGCAGCGTTGCTGGCTCAGACAACTCGACAATGCCGTCACTCGAGAGCAGGAAGATGCATTGCTGCGCACCATAGCTCGAATGGACGGAACGGCGTTCCCGACTACTGCGAAACTTGCGGGTCGATGGTTCAAGGGGCGCGTGCCGAGCTTCCGTAAGAGTGAGCACCATGCCGCCGCTCTGGAAACAGCGTATTGCGCAGAAGTAGTCGCAATGACGTACGAGTCGATGGGTCTGCTGAACGGCAACAAGAAGGCGAATTGGTTCGATCCCGGAAAATTCTGGAGCGGTGACCGGTTACCCCTCGCTGAGGGCGTCCACCTCGGCGACGAGATCGCTGTCGATGTACCCGAGATCCGGCCGACCATCACCGAGTGAACTGAAGGAAAAAAGAGGCCCGCACACGAGTGTGCGGGCCTCTTTCGCTGTGTATTTCGTCTATCAGACGGTTGCACCGTCGAGCGTGCGGCTGGCCTCGATGGCCTGGCCGACGCCTGCGACGATCGAAGCTGCGCGGATCGACTCGAAGATGACCTCACGGTCGACGCCCTCGTCGCGAAGGGTCTTCTCGTGTGCCTCGACGCAGTGGTTGCATCCGTTGACTGCCGAGACTGCCAGCGAAAACAGTTCGAAATCGGTCTTGTCGACGCCAGGATTGCCGATGATGTTCATCCGCAGACCTGCGCGGAGGTCGTCGTACTTGCCGTCGAGGTAGCCCTTGGTGCGGTAGAAGACGTTGTTCATCCCCATGATGGATGCTGCACCCAGAGCGGCGTTGTAGGCATCGGCGGACAGTGTGTCCGCAGCCTCCTCAGCGATCTCTTTCAGCGTCGTCGCAGACTTCGTGGCCGCAGCAGTAGCGAGAAGTGTCCCCCATAGCTGCTGCTCACTCAGAACCGTCGATCGCGCAATGGAACTCAGGTTGAGCTTGAGATCCTTGGCGTACTCGGGAAGGGCCTTCTTCAAATTCTCCACGCTCATGTCAGACGCTCGCCGTCAGCAGCTCGCCTGCGTCGATGGTGGGGTCGCCCTTCTTCCAGTTGCATGCGCACAGCTCGTCGGACTGCAGTGCGTCGAGAACACGCAGAACCTCGTCGACGTTGCGGCCGACGGAACCTGCGGTGACGGAGACGAACTGAATCTCGTTGTTCGGATCGACGATGAACGTCGCGCGGTCTGCGACGCCGTCGGAGTTGAGAACACCTGCAGCGGTTGCGAGCTCACGCTTGAGGTCGGAAAGGATGGGGAAGGGAAGGGTCTTCAGGTCCTCGTGCTGTGCACGCCACTGGAAGTGCACGAACTCGTTGTCGACGGACGCTCCGAGTACCTGGGCGTCGCGGTCGGCGAACTCTTCGTTCAGCTTTCCGAATGCGGCGATCTCGGTCGGGCACACGAAGGTGAAGTCTTTCGGCCAGAAGAAGACGATGCGCCACTTGCCTGCATAGTCATCGCTGGTGACGGTGGTGAAGTAGTCGTCGGGCTGCTGGGCGTTGACCTTCGACAGGTCTCCGCCGATAACGCCGGTGAGGTTGTATGCGGGGAACTGATCGCCAATTGTCAACAGGGCCATATGGTCCTCCTCTGTAGTGGTGCGCATGCGTCGCGCTCGTGGTGCGCGTCGGATTCGTACATGCACGGTGTCGCGAATGGGCGGAGTCGTGTGTGGAGCACCGCCGCGTGTTGTCGGTGCTTCCTACGGTCGATCTCCGACATGTACGAGTGTGCCAAAAAATACTCGAAAGGTAAAGGTGATTAGTAGCACTAGACTGATAGGCATGACTGATAGAAGTTATCAACCGACGCTCTCACAGCTGCGTGCTTTCGTCGCCGTTGCCGAGCAACGTCACTTCGGAAGTGCCGCGGCGCGACTGCACATCAGTCAGCCGACACTCTCGCAGGCCCTCGCCTCGCTGGAACAGGGACTGGGCGTCCAGCTCGTCGAACGAAGTACCAGGCGAGTTCTGATGACCACTGCCGGCACACATCTGCTCGAGCATGCACGGGCAACCCTCGATGCGGCCGCCGGATTCGTATCCGAAGCATCCGGGATGGGAGGCCGACTGGCGGGCCCACTTCGACTCGGACTGATCCCCACGGTTGCGCCGTACGTTCTGCCTGCCCTGCTCCCGGCGATGCGAGCCGAATTCCCGGACGTGAACGCGCACATCGTGGAGGATCAGACAGATCGACTGTTGGCCTCGCTACGGTCGGGTGCGATCGACGCGGCCGTGGTCGCGCTGCCGACCGAAGAATCCGGCATCATCGAAATACCCTTGTACGAAGAAGATTTCGTGCTTGTCGTCCCCGTAGGTCATGAACTCGACGGACGCCGTGATCTGACCCTGTCCGTACTCGTCGACCTGCCGATATTGTTGCTGGACGACGGCCACTGTCTGCGAGATCAAACCCTGGACCTTTGCCGGTCGGTCGACGCGGTTCCTGCAGCCGGAGACACGAGAGCAACCTCGCTTGCCACGGTAGTTCAGTGTGTCGCAGGCGGTCTCGGCGTCACACTCGTCCCGAGATCGGCTGTTGCCGTGGAGATGGGCAAGGGTGCGCTGGGGCGGGCCGAGTTCGCGGACCCGAAACCCGGTCGGCGAATGGGCCTGGTCCACCGTGCGTCGAGCGGCCGCGCCGAAGAGTATCGGGCACTGAGTGCACTGGTCTCGCGAATCGGATCGGCCGTCAGCCAGTAGTTGCCCAGTAGCCGACCGTCGAGGTAGCGAACTCAGCCGGCAGTGATCGTGATTTCGTCGAACACGATCTCACCGAGAGCATCGGACTCCTCGACATCGACGACCGCATCGAACGACCACCCGTGATCGCCGTCGGGATCCTCCAGAACCTGCCTGACCGTCGTCCGGTCACTGCCAACCGTGAGTTCGAACAAGGCAGGCCCACGCGCGGATGGGCCGGTGCCGATTTCGCCGTACTCCTCGAAGAACGGCTCGAGTTCTGCTTCCCAGTCAGGGCCGTCGTCCAACGCGTCGAGCGCGTTCCACCAACCCGCCGCCGCGAAGTCCACTCGTTTGAATATGGCGTTGCGGACCAGCACACGGAACGCGCGCGCATTCGCGGAAATCGGCTTCGGCGTGTCACCACCATAGGGTTCGGGCTTCGTCTCGGCATCCTCACCCGGGTCGGTGAGATTTTCCCATTCGTCCAGCAGACTCGAGTCGACCTGGCGAACGAGTTCCCCGAGCCACTCGGTGATGTCCTGTACTTCCTCGGTCCGGGCTTCTGGCGGCACCGTCTGGCGTAGAGCGCGATACGCGTCGGCGAGGTACCGAAGAACGAGTCCTTCCGAACGGCTGAGACCGTAGTGACTGATCAGTTCCGTGAACGTCATCGACCGCTCGATCATGTCGCGGACTACGGACTTGGGGGAGAGCGCGACTTCCGTCAGCCACGGATGCCCACCGCGGTAGATCTCGAAGGCAGGCACGAGAAGCTCGACGAGGGGTTTCGGCCACGTCACCTCCTCGAGCAGTTCCATTCGCTCCTCGTACTCGATACCATCCGACTTCATCTGTGCGACTGCTTCTCCGCGTGCCGCGTGCTGCTGGGCCATCAGAATCTGGCGGGGATCGTCGAGTGTCGACTCGATGATCGACACCACATCGACTGCATGCGTATCGGATTCGACATCGAGCAGATCGAACGAGGCGAGTGCGAACGGTGACAGTGGTTGGTTCAGCGCGAAGTTCGGCTGCAGGTCGACCGTGAGCCGGGCGTGTCGTCCTTCCGCATCCGGTTCCGCGAGCTGTTCGACGATGCCCGCCGAGACCAGACCACGATAGAGCGAGAGCGCTCGGAGAATATGCTTGCGCTGGGCTGGTCGAGTCTCATGGTTGTCCTCGAGCAGATGCCGCATTGCAGTGAAGCAATTACCCGGTCGGGCAATGACATTGAGCAACATCGCATTGCTGACCGAGAACCTCGAGACCAGCGCCTCCGGACTCGCTGTGATGATCCGGTCGAACGTCGGCTCACCCCACGAGACGAAGCCATCGGGCGCCTTTTTGCGTTGGACCCTCTTGAGCTTTTTCGGATCGTCACCAGCCTTCGCGACGAGCCGTGCATTCTCGATGTCGTGTTCCGGTGCCTCGACGACGACGGTTCCGAGCGTGTCGTATCCGGCCCGTCCGGCGCGTCCGGCGATCTGGTGAAACTCTCGGGCGCGTAGTTTGCGGGTGCGAATGCCGTCGTATTTGGTCAGTCCGGTGAACAACACAGTTCGGATCGGAACATTGATGCCCACACCGAGGGTGTCGGTGCCGCAGATGACCTTGAGTAGACCGTCCTGGGCAAGTTTCTCCACGAGGCGTCGATATTTCGGGAGCATGCCCGCATGGTGTACGCCGATTCCGTGCCGCACGAGTCGCGAGAGTGTCTTGCCGAAACCCGTCGTGAACCGGAATTGGCCGATCGCATCGGCGATCTGCTGCTTCTCGGACTTGGAGGCCACGTTCACGCTCGTCAGCGCCTGCGCCCGTTCGAGGGCAGACGCCTGGGTGAAGTGCACGACGTACACGGGCGCGAGATGCGTCGAAACCAACTCCTCGATCGTCTCGCCGATCGGTGTGCTCACGTAGGAGAACATCAACGGCACAGGCCGCTCGGAGCCTGACACCACGGTGGTGGGGCGCCCGGTGCGGCGGGTGAGATCGTCTCGGAAGAAAGACACGTCGCCCAGAGTCGCCGACATCAGGAGGAATTGCGCGTTCGGCAACTCGATGATGGGAACCTGCCAGGCCCATCCTCGGTCAGGTTCGGAGTAGTAGTGGAACTCGTCCATCACCACCTGGCCGATATTGGAGTTGGCCCCCTCGCGGAGAGCTAGATTCGCTACGATCTCCGCAGTCGCGCAGATGATCGGAGCGCCCGCGTTGACCGCAGCATCGCCCGTCATCATGCCGACATTCTGTGCACCGAAAATATCGCACAGTGCGAAGAACTTTTCGCTGACCAGAGCTTTGATGGGTGCGGTGTAGAAGGTCCGCTTGCCGGCCGCCATCGCAGCGAAGTGGGCACCGACAGCCACCATCGACTTTCCCGAGCCGGTCGGTGTCGCGAGGATGACGTTGGACCCCGACACCAACTCGATCAAGGCATCTTCTTGGGCCGGGTACAGATTCAGCCCTCGTTCGCTGGTCCACGTGGTGAAAATGTCGAACAACGTGTCCGGATCCTGCGCCTCGCTGGTTGTGGGGGCAGGTACGAGTTCGGAGAGGAGCACCGTAACAGGCTATGGTGCGCCGGCCGCGTCGCCATCAGCGGCCCGTGCGCCAGGCGTGTCAGGTTGCGCTGCGCTCGTCCGCTCCCATGGCGCCCAGTACCGCAAGCCTGGTACCGGCGTTCCCGGTGATCATGTCTTCACCGACTCCGGTGATGAGGAAGTTCCGCCATCGAGTCTCGTCGAATTCCAGACACGGCGTCGAGGCGAAGAACTCTTCGAGCACATGCAGAAAACGCATCGGATCGTCACGAAACGGGAAGTGGCCGGCCCCGCGAAACACCGAGAGTCGGGATCCAGGCATCGCGGAATGTGCGAGGTGCGCATGGTTGACCGGTATCACCACGTCCCGATCTCCCCATACGAGCAACACCGGGAGATTCTCGGTGAGATAACACCGGTCGAGCATCGTCACCACCTGGCCACGCCAATCGACGACAGCGCGCAGGGTGCGGAGGTATGCCTCGTGCGCAGTAGGATCCGGCAGGCCCGCCAGCACGCGCACGAGATCAGGTGTGTCGTGAAGCAGTGCACCCGGCCGCAGCCGCGTCGTATTCAGCTTTCCGATGAGGTTGCCGGCCAACCTGACGACCGACATGGCCCCGGGGAGGCGCAAAAGCTTGACTGCTTCGCTTGCCAATGGCACCGAAGCCAACCGAAGAAGTGGGTGGACATCCTTGGTGACTCCACCGGAGGACACGAGTACGAGTCGGTCGACCATGTGCGGAAATTGGTAGGAGAACTGCATCGCGACACCGCCGCCGAGCGAGTGGCCGACCACCGTCACATGGTCGACTCCCAGGACGGACAACAGATCGCGCATCCCGTTGGCGTACGCCGCCACCGAGTAGTCGGCGCGGGGTTTGTCGGATTGCCCGTGTCCCAACAGATCGGGTGCAATGACCGTGTGGTTCTGCGCAAGATGCGGAATTATGGAGTTCCACGTTTCGGAGTTGTCACCGATTCCGTGAATCAACAGCAGAGCTGGGCCTTCGCCCACCATCCGGAACGCTCGCCGATAGCCATGAATGGTGCGGAAGATCAATTTCGGTTCGGCATCGGGAACCGTGCGGAGCTTGCGCGTGCGAGAACTGCTCATGTCGCGCCTCCTGATTCCTCATAGCTTTAGGCCACTGCGGTACTTCTTCGACACTGCTGTACTTCCCGACAGCTCTCTCCTGGAAAACTCTCGCACGAGTAACGACGCTCGACGCGACATCGAGAACAACTCGGGTTACAGGTATGTTCCGTTATCCCACACACACGAAATCCGCACAAAATAGAATGGGTGATTGTGTGAACGTTCCCACAATCACCCATCCAATGGTCGAACAAGGTGCCGGTCAGTGCCCGTTATCGGTGCCGTCCGTGTCGGTACCCGATGTGTCCAAATCTTCCGGCTCGGCCTCGAACCCGCCCTGCTCGGCCAGGAACTTCTCGAACTCAGCCCCCAGCTCGTCGCCGCTCGGAAGGCTCTCGTCGCTGGCGAGAAGCGTCGACTGTTGTTCCTGTGCTGCGACGTAGGTGTCGTATTGACGTTCGAGGGCGTGCACGACCGACTGCACTTCCTCGTTGCCGGTGATGTGCTCGTCGACCTGCTCTTGCACTCGAGCTGCGGCGGTGCCCAGCGCGACCAGAGACAACTCCAGGCCTCCCGCCTCACCGACGTGTTCGAGCAAGGTCTGCGCGGCACTCGGATAGTCGGTTTGAGCCAGGTAGTGCGGAACGTGGACCGAGAATCCCATGGACACGTGGCCGTGCTGAGCCATCCGTAGTTCGAGAAGTGAGGACGCGCTACCAGGGACCTGGATGTCACCAGACCAGCTGTGCTCCTCGGAGATCAACGACTTGTCCGAGGAATGAGCGGTAACGCCCAATGGACGAGTGTGAGGGATCGCCATCGGGATCGACCCGAGACCGATGGTCCGACGCACACCCAGTTGCTCGGCCAGTAGACGAACTGCGGTGGAGAACTTCTCCCACCGAAGGTCCGGTTCCATTCCAGCAAGAAGCAGGAACGGCGTGCCGGCGTTGTCTTTGACGGCATACAGATTGAGTTCTGGCGCGTCGTAATCCGAGAAGTGATCGGTCTTGAACGTCATCGTGGGCCGACGTGAGCGGTAGTCGATCAGCTCGTCGACATCGAACGAAGCCACCAGTTCCGTCTCGAGCGTGTCACGAAGGTGCTTGGTGGCGAGCTTTACTGCGTGACCCGCATCGGAGAAGCCTTCGAGTCCATGCACCAACACCGGACCGACACCGTCACCGGACATCGTTTGCGGCGCCGGAAATTCCAGCTCGTACATATTCGATCGTTCGTCCATGGCCGAACCCCTTTCCGTTTCTTCGTGCCCACTCGAGGCCAGCACCACGGCCGTAACCGACCTCGCGTGGAGAATACCCGTCGGTTCGGCATGGCGGTCGCACTGCCGTGAGTACGACTACTACCTAGGGAGAACGCCGAGAAACACCGAGTTCATTCCCGCAAGCCAGGTTTGCCGGACACACCCCTGCTCAGCTCGAAAAGCTCGCGACGGCACGCAGTACCTCGACGAGGGTGAGACGCGGGTAGGTGAGAGCCATAAACGCAATCACCCGACGCCGACGGACAAATGAGAGTCGCTGGTCGTGCTTACGTTGTGGGAGTCTGGTCTACAACAATCAAAAGTTGAAAGCCGGATCAAAAGTTGAACGTCGAAGGAGTGCTAATGCCGCAACAGGTGCGTGCCGTCGTCGCCAAGGCCAAGGACGAAGCGGTGTCGATCGAGACGATCACGATTCCCGATCCGGGCCCCAACGACGTCGTAGTGAAGATCGACGCGTGCGGCGTCTGCCATACGGATCTGGCCTACCGCGACGGCGGAATCAATGACGAGTACCCCTTCATGCTCGGTCACGAGGCCGCAGGAACCGTGGAAACTGTGGGCAACGCGGTGACCCACGTCGAGGTCGGTGACTTCGTGGTGCTGAACTGGCGCGCAGTGTGTGGCGAGTGTCGGGCATGCAAGAAGGGCACACCCTGGTACTGCTTCGATACGCACAATGCCTCGCACAAGATGACGCTCGCAGATGGCACCGAACTCACGCCTGCGCTCGGTATCGGCGCGTTCGCAGACAAGACTCTCGTCCACGAGCGGCAGTGCACCAAGGTTGCGCCGGGTTCGGACCCTGCGGTCGTCGGTCTGATCGGCTGCGGCGTCATGGCAGGTATCGGCGCTGCGATGAACACCGGCAACGTCTCGCGCGGTGACTCGGTTGCAGTTATCGGCTGCGGTGGCGTCGGCGATGCGGCCATCGCCGGAGCAAAGCTGGCGGGCGCGACGAAGATCATCGCTGTCGATCGGGACAAGGGAAAGCTCGAATGGGCGAAGGACTTGGGCGCTACCCACACGGTGGACGCGTCCGCGGTCGACGCGGTCGAAGCCATCCAGGAATTGACCGGTGGGTTCGGCGCCGACGTCGTAATCGATGCTGTCGGTCGACCGGAGACGTGGAAGCAGGCGTTCTACGCTCGCGATCTGGCAGGCACAGTTGTTCTGGTGGGTGTGCCGACGCCGGACATGACACTCGAGATGCCTCTGGTCGATTTCTTCTCCCGCGGGGGTTCGCTCAAGTCTTCTTGGTACGGCGACTGCCTCCCGGAACGGGACTTCCCGATGCTCGTCGATCTCTATGAGCAGGGTCGATTGCCGCTGGAGAAATTCGTCACCGAACGAATCGGTATCGACGACGTCGAAGCGGCGTTCACTGCGATGCACGACGGCAAGGTGCTGCGTTCGGTGGTCATCCTGTGAGCGGAAAGTTGCGCATCCAGAGGGTGGTGACGTCTGGGACGTTCAGTCTCGACGGGGGTACCTGGGACGTCGAGAACAACATCTGGTTGATCGGTGACGACACCGAAGTCGTGATCGTCGATGCAGCGCATCAGCAGCAACCGATTCTGGATGCGGTCGGTAACCGGACCGTCAAGGCCATCGTCTGCACGCACGGCCACAACGACCACGTGACGGTCGCCCCTCAGCTCTCGCAGGCGCTCGATGCCCCGGTGCTGCTTCACCCAGCGGACGACATGCTGTGGGAGCAGACTCATCCGGGTGTTGCGCATCGGACCATCGAGGACGGTGACCGGATCTCGATAGCTGGAACCGACATCGTCGCGATCCACACACCAGGTCATTCACCCGGCTCCACCTGTCTGTACGTACCGGAGGCCGCGGAGTTGTTCAGCGGAGACACTTTGTTCTCCGGCGGACCCGGTGCGACGGGACGCTCGTATTCGGACTTCCCGACAATCATCGGCTCCATCCGGGACACGCTGTTCGCCCTCCCCGCCGAGACACGCGTCAAGACCGGTCATGGTGACGGCACCAGCATCGGCGACGAGTCTCCACACCTGGAGGAATGGATCAAGCGCGGGTCGTGAGTCGCCCGGATCACCGGCAATCGCGGTAGAGGTTCGGCCTGTCTCCCGCCTTGTTCACCACTCGAATGAGAAGGTAGAACCGGGCGGGAGCCGGTTATCCGCAGGCGCCGACGCGATGCCCGAGACAGATTCGTCTGCGAATACTGGAGGACCTTCCGTGCTGTGCCGTTCCGTATCGAAATCTCGCCCGTTTCTGATCGCGATCGGGGCGACAGCAGTCCTGTCGATCGCCGGATGTGGGTCCGCTGTGACCGGCACCGCTGAAGCCGGTGGCCAGGGGTCGACGTCGATTATATCTGGAGACGGACAGGATCTCAGCGCGCTTCTGATCGACCCCTCCCAGTTCCCAGCCCCGTACGAGGCCATAGTGCTTCCTCCGCAAGCGATTGCACAGGCGTCGCCGGATCTCACCGGTATTCCTGCTGGCGCCGAGGTGTCACCTGCGGGCTGCAAACCTACGGAACCAAGTTCGGCGCCCAGTGGCGCTGCGTTGATCGTCGGAACCGACAACGCCAACCGGTCGACGATTTCGATCGAACTGACGGTGGTCGACGAGCCTCTGTCAGTACGCGAGGAGCAACTTCAGCAGTGCGGTGAGGTCGAGGCAACCAAATCCGGTGCCACCTCCGTCATCCGGTCGACTATCTCCCCGGCGCCTCCGATCAATGCCGACGAGACCCTTGCGGTGAAGCAGACCGTGAATTCTGGCACCGGCGCAGACTCGGTGACGCAGTCGATGCTCACGTTGATGGCTCAGGTCGACGACGTTCGGATAGCAGCAACGTTCATGTCGTTCGACAACTCCGCGCCGGATGCAGCCGTGTTGGACGAGTTGTTCACCGCTGCGGTCCAAAAGGTGAACGCCGGATAGCACAACCGTCCGACGAGAAGAGTCGGATCTCGAACCTGTAAGCAGTGTTCTTCCACAGGGAATTGCCCCGTCCACAGCTATATTTCGTCCCAGGTCAGCCGATCCGTAGTCGAATGTCGACACGTCATTGTTCTCGCCATGACGACGTTCCCTGACAATCGACCCACTCCACCGATGCTGGCCACGGTGTCGGCTACCGGTGACCTGATCGCTGCCATCCCGGCAATGCTCGGCTTCGCCCCTTCTCGATCTCTCCTGCTCATCTGCCTGGACGGCCGGATCGGCGAAACCCTCACTATCGGCACAGTGATGCGTCACGATCTGAGCTTCCCGGACCCAGCCGCGACACTGCGCTCGGTGAGCACGGAGATGGCCGATGTGATCGACCGCTTCGCGGCCGTCTGCATGCGGGATGAGGTTCTCACGGCTATCGCTGTCATCGTCGATGACAGAACGAAGACCTCTGTGGAGGCCCTCGGCGGTGATACCCGTTACCAGGCTCTCGGGAGTCGGCTCGAGGACCGGCTCCAGGCGCGGGGTACCCGCTTGCTCGATACGTTCCTGACCGAGAACATCGCGCATGGATGTGCATGGATCTCTCTGACCGAGCCGCGAGAGAGGGGGACCGTATCGGATCCGCGGTCTTCGGCCGTGACGCTCGCGTACGTGCTCGGGGGGAGGGCAATGCTGGAGTCCAGAGAAGCGCTCGCAGATCTGTTGCAGCCCTTGGACACCGAAGTGAGCAGGCAGGTGCGCGCGTGCATAGGCGCGGCACGAGAAGCGGCCACGCCCTCGGAGCGAACCACCATCGAACGGATCCTCCAAGAGATCGGTCGGTGGGCACAATCGCCACTCGACCAGCCGAGATCGCTCGAACTTTCGGCGGTGCAGATCGCCGAGCTCGGGGTTGCCTTGACGCGCTTGATGGTTCGCGACAGCATGCTCGCGCTGGCCCTTCACGACTGTGCTGCCACTGCCGAGCAACTGTGGTCGCATCTGTCGCGTACCTTGCCGGCACCCGAGCGGGCGTGCCCCGCAACGTTGCTCGGGTTCAGCGCGTACGCACGCGGTGACGGAGTAATGGCAGGGGTTGCGATCGAACTAGCGTTGGCCGCCGACCCCGACTATTCACTCGCACGCCTCCTCGACTCCGCTTTGAACGCTGGCGCCCGTCCGGAGATGATCAGAGAAGTCGCGCTCAGTGGCTACGCAGTCGCCGAACTGTGTGGTGTCCGTTTGTCGCCACCTACGAGCGCGCGGTGACTCGTACGGCGTGGGATCGGTCTCCTAGATTCTGCAGGAACGTCCATGCGTCAGCGACGATGACGTCGAGATCGGTGAAACGTGGAGTCCACCCCAACTCCGAGATGGCACGATCGCTCGAAGCAATCAGGACAGCAGGGTCACCTGCGCGACGGGGTGCATCCTCGACGGTGATGGGAAGGCCTGTCACCCGCGTGCACGCGTCGATGACCTCACGGACGGAGAACCCGGTCCCGCTGCCGAGGTTGTAAATCCTGTGACTGCTCGGTGTCGATGCCTCCAACGCAAGGATATGAGCCTCGGCCAGATCCGCGACATGAATGTAGTCGCGTACCGCAGTTCCGTCCGGTGTCGGATAGTCGGAACCGAAGACCGAAATCTTCTCGCGTTGGCCCAGAGCAGTTTGCAGCACGAGCGGAATCAGGTGCGTCTCGACAACCCGGTTCTCGCCGAACTCCTTGTACGCACCAGCGACGTTGAAATACCGCAGGCTGGTGGCAGCCAATCCATATGCTGCTGAATACGACGTGATCGCGTGATCGATCGCCAATTTGGTTGCACCGTAAGGATTGGTCGGCGCTGTCGGTGCATCCTCGGTGATCGGTGTCTTCTGTGGCTCACCGTACGTGGCAGCAGTCGAAGAGAACACCAGTCGAGGGGTGTTCGACTCGCGAATCGCATCGAGCAACGCGAGAGTGGTCACGACGTTGCCGGACCAGTACGTTGCCGGCGCGACAACTGATTCACCGACAAGCGACTGGGCAGCGAAGTGCAATACTCCATCGAATTTCGTTTCGGACAACAGCGAGGCCGCGACATCCTTGATGTCGGCTTCGACGAACGTCGCGTTCGTCGGGACGGCCTCGCTGTTTCCGGTGGACAAATTGTCGACGACGACGACGTCATGTCCTCGATCGACAAGTACCGCCGCGCAGACACTGCCTACGTAGCCGGCACCGCCGGTAACCAAAAGTCTCACTACTTCATCTCCTCGTAGGGCCGGAGGCCGCTCGATGAATGCCGGCCTCCGCGCCTCGACGCGATGAACTAGACCAATTTCACCTGAACGGCGTGAGCCATCTCTTCCGAAATATCTATTCCCTCATGACCTGGAACGGTAATGGTGACCGTGCCGGGCTTGGCTTCGACTGTAACCCGGGCGTCCGGGACGACACCCGCATCACGTAACTGTGCGATGACCTCTGGATCGGATTGGACGTGCTCTGCGAGTCGACGCACGACCACCGCCGTCGGGTGGCCGTGGGAAACGTCCGTCAGGCGAATCAAATCTTCGTGGACCGCCGCCGGCTGGCCGAAACCCAGCTCATCCAAACCTGGAATCGGGTTGCCGTAGGGCGAGGTCGTCGGATTGTTCAGTACAGCGACGAGGCGACGTTCCACCTCTTCGCTCATCACGTGCTCCCACCGGCATGCCTCGGCGTGGACGTCTTCCCAGCGAAGACCGATGATGTCGACCAGGAGTCGCTCGGCGAGTCGATGCTTGCGCATCACCGCCACGGCGAGTCCGCGTCCCTTCTCGGTCAGCTCCAAATGGCGGTCGCCCGCAACGGAAAGCAGCCCGTCACGTTCCATCCTGGCCACAGTCTGACTGACGGTAGGACCACTCTGTTCGAGGCGTTCGGCGATACGTGCCCGCAAAGGCACCACACCCTCTTCCTCCAAATCGTAAATCGTGCGGAGGTACATCTCCGTGGTGTCGACCAGATCCTTCACACTCAACCCCTTCGTCCTGGCCGATTCTACCGTTGATCGGCGCGTATAGGTGTTCCAGGCCGTCCCGCTGGCGAGCCGGACCGTACCGAGACGTAACGGAGGCAACGTTCGGCGTTGCTCGCGCAGTGCCATTGCTCGCAGAGTGCCGTTGCGGCACGTAGCGTGTCCGTCATGGCAGACCAGGTGGCTCGATCACCGTTCCAGGATTCGGCAGTCGCCGAAGACATCGTCGTGTGGAGCGCGGAGTACCTCTCGTATCGGTGGAGCGATGACCACCCCATGAACCCGACTCGACTTGATCTGACGATGTCGCTGGCGCGGCAGATCGGCGTGCTCGACGGCATCGAACTCGTGGAGCCGATCGCTGCGCCGGATTCGGAGCTTTTGAGGATTCACACTCCGGCCTACATCGAAGCGGTCAAGCGGGCCCCCGAGAAGCTTGCCGCTGCGGAGAAACTCACGACGGTCGGCGATACGGAGGAACCGGAACACGGGCTCGGTGGGGACGACAATCCGATCTTCCAACGCATGCACGAAGCCAGCGCAATGCTGACCGGCGGTTCTCTGGCAGCAGCCCGGGAGATTGCGTCCGGACGGGCTCGACGAGCTGTCAGCATCGGCGGTGGAATGCACCACGCCATGGCGGACTGGGCATCTGGTTTCTGCGTCTACAACGACGCCGCAATCGCTATTTCATGGTTGCTGGACAATGGGTTCGATCGAATTGCGTACATCGATGTCGATGCTCACCACGGTGACGGGGTGCAGCATGCCTTCATCGACGATCCGAGGGTGCTGACGGTGTCTTTGCACCAACATCCGGCAACGTTGTGGCCCAACACCGGGTGGTCCAGCGAAGTCGGTTCCGGCGCTGCGGAAGGCACGGCAATCAACGTTCCGCTACTGCCTGGCACCGGTGATCGACTATGGTTACGCGCCTTCCATGCAATCGTGCCCGGCGCCATCTCGGCATTCCGCCCTCAGATCATCGTGAGCCAATGTGGAGTCGACAGTCACCGAGAGGATCCGCTCGCGGACCTCGCCCTCACTGTCGACGGCCAGAACGCCGCATTTCTCGCGATGCGTGACCTCGCGGACGAACATTCAGAGGGGCGGTGGCTGGCAGTCGGCGGAGGTGGTTACGGACTGGTTCGCGTGGTCCCCAGAGCGTGGACCCATCTGATCGCCGCGGCCCTCGGTCGCCCGATAGACCCTGCGATGCCTCTGCCCGACCTGTGGCGCGATCGGGTTCGGCACCTGGCGCCAAGCGTCGACCTGCCACAGACGATGGGTGACGGCGGCGACGTGGACTATCCCGCGTGGGACGGCCCAGGAGGTGCTGTCCAGGGATCGATCGAAGCGGCCGATCGTGCACTCGAAAGGGTAGATTCGGCGATCATCGCCACTCGCAGAGCGAGCTTCCCGCTTCTCGGACTCGACCCGGAGGATCCTCGTGACTGAGCCGAACACCCAAGACGCCGACACGGCGAAAGAGCAGGACCGTATGCGGTCGGAAACTTCATTTCCGAAGCACTGGGTCGTCGACGTACTCGCCTCGGACGGGGGAGTGGTGCATCTGCGACCGATCGTACCGTCCGACGGGAAGGCGCTGATCGAGTTCCACAGCGGACTGTCCGAGCGCACTCGATATCTGCGGTATTTCGGCCCGTACCCGACCATGCCACAGCGTGACGTCCTCAACTTCACCACTGTCGACCATCACTCCAGGGTCGCGTTCGTGGCAATACTCGGCGACGACATCATCGCGGTCGGCCGCTACGAACGGCTGCCGGAGGGGGATGGCAACTCTGCGGAGGTCGCATTCGTCGTCGCCGACTCGCATCAAGGCCGCGGGCTCGGGCCTATCCTGCTCGAACACCTCGCCGGAGCTGCGGCGGAGAACGGCGTCCGGATGTTCGTCGCCGAAGTGCTCGCCGAGAACCGAAACATGGTCAGTGTCTTCCGCGAAGCCGGGTATCAGGTCAGCCGAAGCTACGAAGGGGGCGTGCTGCGTCTCGAATTCGCCATCGACCCGAGCGAGGCTCTGCTGTCGGTGCGCAATTCACGCGAGCGAGCTGCCGAGGCGCGCAGTGTCCGAAACGTGTTGAGCCCGACCTCCGTGGCAGTGATCGGCGCCTCGACCGACAGTTCCAAAGTAGGAAACGCGGTGTTGGCCAACCTCCTTGCCGGCGGCTTCACCGGACCGGTGTACCCGGTCAATGCCGATCACAAGTCCGTGCGTGGCGTTCGGGCTTACCCGTCGGTGCACGACATTCCGGATTCAGTGGATCTGGCCATCGCAGCCGTTCCCGCCGATGCCATCGACGACGTCCTCGACGATTGTCTCGACAAAGGTGTCAAAGCCCTCGTCGTCGTGTCAGGTGGGTTCGGTGAGACCGGTGAAGCGGGTCAGGAGAACGAGCGCCGGTTGGTTCACGCGGCGCGGGCACACGGTATGAGACTCGTCGGACCCAATGCGCTGGGCGTCGCCAACACCGACCCGGCCTTCGCCCTCAACGCAACCCTCGCACCGCGACTTCCGATGCCTGGGCGCGTCGGCTTCTTCTGTCAATCCGGGGCCCTTGGCATCGCAATTCTCGACCAGGCAGCAAAGCGCAGACTGGGTCTGTCGACATTCGTCTCGGCGGGCAACCGCGCGGACGTGTCGGGTAACGATCTTCTGCAGTACTGGGATTCGGACCCCGAAACAGAAGTCGTTCTGCTGTACCTCGAAAGTTTCGGTAACCCACGCAAATTCACCCGGATTGCGCGTCGCGTAGCGCGTACCAAGCCCATCATCGCGGTCAAGAGTGGCCGCGGTGCTGTGCCGCCGGCATTGGCAACGGGCCCTGCCATCGATGATTCCATCGTCAAGGCGTTGTTCGAGCAGGCAGGTGTGATCCAAGTCGACACCATTGCGCAGTTGTTCGATTGTGCAATTCTGTTCGGCTACCAACCATTGCCGTCCGGGCCACGCGTCGCAGTCGTCGGCAACTCGACGGCCCTCGGAGTTCTTGCTGTGGACGCTGCGCGCGCCGATGGATTGCACGCGGGCGTACCGATCGACGTAGGACCACAGGCAGGCCCGGAAGAATTCGCGGCCGCGGTGGCGGGCGCCCTCGCCGCCGGCGACGTCGATTCGGTCATCGTCGTCTTCGTACCACCGGTGGCGGTCACGGTCGAGCCGTTCGCCAAAGCTCTCGGTGATGCAGTTCTGGGGGCCGACAAACCCGTCCTGACGACGTTCCTCGCGACAGAGGGAATACCGGACGTATTGGCCGTGCGCGGGGAATTCGGACAGCCGGTCCGCGGATCGGTGCCTTCGTATTCGAGCCCGGAGCGTGCGGTGACGGCACTTGCGAAGGCCTGGCGTTACGCGGCCTGGCGGAGCAGGCCTGTGTCGACACCCCTGCGGCCCAGCGGTATCGATTCCGAACGTGCACAGTCCTTGGTTCGTGACTGGTCGGCTCAGGAACACACTCGATGGCTTTCGGATTTCGAGACCGCCGAGCTTCTGGGGTGCTACGGGATAGAGATAACCGAGTTTCGTTCGGTGATAGATGAGGACGAAGCTGTCGCTGCCGGTGAGGAATTGGGCTACCCCGTCGCGGTCAAAGCGACAGGAGCGCAGTGGAGACACCGACCGGACCTCGGTGGGGTGCGGCTGGATCTCACCGGCCCCGAGGCCACACGTCTTGCCTATCGCGCGCTCGCGGCCGATTCTGGCGAGCCTCTGCTCCACGTCCAGAAGATGGCAGCAAAAGGTATCGGGTGCGTGGTCCGGGTTCAGGACGATCCCTCGTTCGGTTCGCTGATCTCTTTCGGACTGGCTGGAGTGATATCGGATCTTTTGGGAGACAGGGCATATCGAGTGCTGCCGTTGACGGAGGACGAAGCGGTGCAACTGATCGACGCACCGAAGGCTGCTCCATTGCTGTCCGGGTACCGAAATGCAGTCCCGGTCGACAAGAGCGCGCTCGTGGACCTTGTTCAACGAGTGTCGGCCATGGCCGACGATATCCCCGAGATCAGAGAGCTGGCATGCGAACCAGTTCTGGCGTCGGCGCACGGCGCTCAGATCACCGATGCACGCGTCCGTCTCGGACCCGAGCCGAGTAAGAACGACCTCGGCCCGCGACGCTTGCGCTGAGCGTCACGGGCGCGAGTGGCAACACTTTCTGTGGAAAGCGGGGGCCGAGTCGACATTCCCAGAGGGGGGAAGGAAGTCGACTCGGCCACCCACATCTGAGGGGCGGCCGCGGGAATCGACACCGCTGCGCCACTTTTCAGTGCGGTCGGACAGTCTTCAGCTTGCGTAGGACCGCAGCTTCTCCGCTCGGTCACCCTGACGAAGCTTGACCATTACCTCGCGCTCGATCTGACGAACGCGCTCGCGTGAGAGACCGAACAATTTGCCGATTTGATCGAGCGTGCGGGGCTGCCCGTCATCCAAGCCGTATCGCAGGCGAATGACCTGTTGCTCGCGTTCGTCCAGCGTGGAGAGCACTGTGCGGACGTCGCTGTGAAGAAGTCCGGCGATAACTGCGTTCTCAGCGGAAGTAGCTTCGGAGTCCTCGATGAAATCGCCGAGTGGGGCTTCCTCATCGCTTCCGACCGGCATATCGAGGCTGACCGGGTCGCGACTGTGATCGAGTAGATCGGCGATCTTTGCGGCGGGAATCCCCGATTCGCTGGACAGTTCGTCGTCGGTGGCCTCGCGACCGAGTTGCTGATGAAGTTCACGCTTGATCCTGGCCAGCTTGTTCACCTGCTCGACCAGATGCACTGGTAGCCGAATGGTCCGGCTCTGATCTGCCATTCCTCGGGTGATGGCCTGCCGGATCCACCAGGTTGCGTAGGTGGAGAACTTGAAGCCCTTTGCGTAGTCGAACTTCTCCATAGCCCTGATCAGACCGAGATTCCCCTCTTGAATCAGATCGAGCAGGGGCATGCCACGTCCGGTGTATCGCTTCGCAAGGGACACCACGAGACGTAGGTTCGCCTCGAGTAGATGGCTGCGAGCGGCACTCCCGTCACGAACGATGATCGCCAGCTTGCGCTTTTTGACCGCCGTCAAGCGCTTGGTGTTCTCCAGCACATTCTTCGCATACAAGCCAGCTTCGATGCGCTTGGCGAGATCCACTTCCTCTTCCGCCGTCAACAGCGCGGTGCGACCTATGCCGTTGAGATAGACGCGAACAAGATCCGCAGCCGGGCTCTGGGCGTCGAGATCGGCGTCGGTCGGACGTGGGCGGGTCGTAGTGCTGGGGCTGGTCATGACTTGCCTCCTGATCGGTGGTGTCTCATAGGGATCAACGTCCGGGTGTCCCCGAAAAGTTCCCACGCTCCACCCGCAGATACCCGCTTGACCAGCGTCTATCCCGTACCCGTCCTGAGAAGTTGCTGAGAAGGTTCAGGCCGGGAACTCACTCCTTTACTCCCTCCGGCGCGAGGAGTCCATGACGGAACAGACCGGTGATCAGCTCCACGGCACCGTCCAACAGATCGGTCTCGTCGAGATCGTTCGCCGACGCCAACAGTGCGACCAGTTCGCGTAGTGCCATACCGTTCGGTCGCATTCCTGCGAGCAAGCGTGCGCCCAACTCGTCGATCTCGTGCTGCCAGTTCGGGCCGTTTCCTCGGTAGACACGGACGACCTCCCCGGCCCACCCGTCTTCGCCCGGCAGATAGACACGTTCGAGGGCGGTCGCGGGATCGAGCACGAACACGGAGTCAGCGGGATCGTTTTCACGAAGCCAGGCGACCCTGTCGAAATAGGCGATCGCTTCGTTGCCGAGCGGATCTTCGAATGCATGGTGAAGGTCCTCGGCCAGAACATCGCTCGGCAGGTCGGTCTTACGCAGGTAGACGAATCCGAACCCGATACCTTCGACCTCGGCTTCGGCGAAATGCGCCAGCCAGGACTCTGCGAGGACCCCTCCAGCAGCATCCCGTTGATCTACCCCTCCGTCTCGCAACCACGTACCTACGTACAGAGCCGGGTCGGCAACGTCGCGCTGCACTATCCACGCATCCACGCCGTGATCGGGAATCCAGGATGCAACACGCGCGCGCCAATCCTCACCGCTGACGTGGATCCAGGACGCCAGAATGACTGCTGTGCCACCGGGCTTCAAGTAGTTCGGTGCCTGTTCGATCATCAGTCTGCTCGCGCCGTCGAGATCGATCCCCGAATCGCGGTAGCTGTGTTCGATCGTTCCGCGTCCGACGACGAACGGCGGGTTGGCAACGATCCGATCGAAGGTCCTCCCCGCGACGGGCTCGAACCAGGATCCGCGCAACAGCTCGATGTTCATGCCGTTGAGAGCACACGTTGCCTCGGCCAGAAGCATCGCGCGCTCACTGATGTCGGTCCCGGTTACGGCGTCGGCGTACTGGGCCGCGTGGATCGCCTGCACCCCGCACCCGGTACCGACGTCGAGGACATCTCCAACCTGGGTGGTCGGAGTTCCACGAAGTAGCGAGAGCGATGCCTGACCGACTCCCAGTACGTGATCGGTGGCGGTCGGTAGCGGACGCATGCTGCCATCGAGATCGGATAAGATCCAGCGGGTGCCGTATCCGGCGTCGAGTGGTCGAATGTCGAGCAATGCACGCACATGATCAGGTTCGACCCGCTCGACGATTCCAGCTGCGACAGCGTCGTCGATCGAGAGCGGGGACAGGGCTTCGGAGGCCTCGAACTCTTCGATGTCGTCGACGAGCAGGAACAGACGAATCAGAACACCCAAGCGCCCAAGATCTTTGCTTTCTCGCCGCACTGGAACAGGTTCGCTACGCATCAGGGCGGCGTGGGCGTCATCGCCGAGTGCTTCCAGAAGACTGTCGGCGTCGTAGCAACTCGTTTCGAAAGCTTGTCGGAGAGATGGGCATGCAGAAAGCAGCGTCGCAGTCACCGACACAGTCTTTCAGGCAGCGCGCACCCAGGTGTCCACCCGGCGGGCCCGTCAGTCTTCGCTTGCGTCGATGACGCGATGAGCGCGTGCCTCGATCTGTGTCGACTCGACGTGTCGGCCGTCGTAACGGCTCACTTCGTTCTTGGTGCGCGGCGGGCGGTCGTTGGCGATGAGTACCGCAACCCAGGGGAGCGGGATGGAGACCCCGACGATCGCCATCGCTATCCAAGGATTGGCCCACATGCTGTACGACACGGCGGCGAGAACCAGCGCGGGGATACGGAAAGACATGATGAACATGTATTTCCGCACGCGAGCTTTGTGCTGATCTTCGACCGACTGCTGCGCCTCGGTGATCAATGTGGGGTTACGGGCCGATCCACTCTCGGCCGAGCCGGAAAACCCCTGGGTTCTCGTCATCCCTCCACTGTGGCACTACCTCACCCGGAATGCACTTGTCGGCGTCGTTCGTCTCACAACGACGGATGCGGAATAATCGAGACATGAGCACTCAGACGAAAGACCGCCCCGAGATCGCGCCGGACGAAACCACGGAAGACGACCGACCGAAGTTCTTTCATTACGTGAAGAAGAACAAGATCACCGAAAGCGCAGTGATGGGAACACACGTCGTCGCGCTGTGCGGTGAAGTTTTTCCGGTGACCAAATCAGCGAAGCCCGGCTCGCCAGTGTGTCCCGACTGCAAGAAGGTCTACGAGGGATTGAAGAAGGGCGACTGACCGCGGTCCGGATCCGGCCGGTGATCTCCGAAGGGCGGGACCTTCGGAGTAGGGCTCGGCTGAGGTGGGCCTTCGGGTTCCGCCGAGGTGTCGGGGGAGGGTGAACTCCCCGATATCTCCTTGGGCCTGTTCGATCTGCCCCTGTCCTGTCCGACGCGGATGGGCCCGGTGGCCAACCTCCATGCAACCGCCGTCACCGGCCCCGACTCCTCGGAATCTGCCTGCGCGGCGAGCCATCCCTTCATCTGATCGATCCTGGTTGCCCTCGCGGGGAAGAACTCCTGGATGGTCGCGTTGAACTCTGCGCCGAGAACGACCGCGAACCCCAGGAAGAAAGTGAACAACAGAAACGCGATGGGAGTCGCGAGCGCACCGTAGGTGTAACCGGTTCCGGTAATCCAGGTCAGATAGCGGCGAAGCACCGCGCTGGCGATCATGAAGAACACGCCCGCCAGCAATGCTCCCCCCAGGAGCCGATGCCACGGTAGCGAGGTGTGCAGCGCCACCTTGTAGAGCGTGGTCAATCCGGCGATGAGAAGCAGTCCGACCGCGGGATAGTAGAAGAAATCGACCAGCTCACTACCGATTTCGAACCATGGACCCGGGAGGATCTGCTTCACGTACGTAGGGCCCAGCGCAACCAGCGGCAACACGAATACCGCTGCGACCAGAAACGCTACGTAGAGCAGCAGGGCGAACACTCGTTGCCAAATCGGGTGACGTGCATCCTGCTGCCCGTGCGCTTCGACTATCGAATCGACGAAGGTGGAGATCGCGGATGATCCCGCCCATAGAGACAGGACGAAACCGGCGGACACGACCTCGCCGCGTCCTTGCTGGAGGATGTCCTGCACCGTCGGAGTGATGATGCCGTCGACGACGCTGTCGCTGAACACCGTGCGGCTGAAGGTGATGATCTTCGACTCGATGATGTCGATGGTGTCGGGTCCGAACCAGCCGGCGACGAATCCGAGGCTGCCGAGTACTCCGAGCAACAATGGCGGGAGTGAGAGCGTCTGCCAGAACGCCGCGGTCGCAGCTTTGCTGAAGATCGAGTCGTCCCAGGACTTGGTCAGTGTGCGTAGCGTCACAACCCAGATGGATCGAAGCGGCCGTCTCCTGGACAACTGCCCGCTCGGTGGTGTTTCGCCTGCAGAATCACTCATGATTCCTCCAGCATTCCTGAACGAGGCTCGGAGTGCCCGTCTGCACCCGTCGTGTCGCTGGAGGAGTCGAACGATCGAGCCCCCTCGGGTGCTCCTTCCGATGCGAGATCGGTCAGTACGGAGCGATAGGCTCCACGGCGGGAACTGCAGGGCAACCGAGAGCGCGAGGAATTCGATCGAATGCCAGGAACCGGCGGGCCAGTGAGCGCTGACATGACCGAAGCCGAATCAACAGACCAAAGAGCACCCACCGAAAGTTCGGCAGGTGGCGCGCCGCTGCGCGCATGGCAGAGGCGCGCCCTGACCCGATATCTGGTGGCCTCACCCAAGGACTTTCTCGCAGTCGCGACGCCGGGAGCAGGTAAGACCACCTTCGCCTTGCGCGTCGCATCGGAGTTGTTGGCGCACCGAACCGTCGATCAGATCACCGTCGTCGCCCCTACCGAACACTTGAAGCACCAGTGGGCGGAATCCGCTGCTCGCGTGGGAATTGCGCTCGACTCTCGCTTCTCCAACTCGACCGGTCAGACCTCGAGTGACTACCACGGCGTGGTCGTCACGTATGCCCAGATCGCTTCACACCCGTTCCGCCATCGGGTGCGCACCGAGGGTCGACGCACGCTCGTCATCCTCGACGAGATCCATCACGGTGGCGACGCCAAGAGTTGGGGCGAGGGCATCCGCGAGGCCTTCGGTGACGCAACGCGCAGACTGGCGTTGACCGGTACACCTTTCCGCAGCGACGACAGCCCGATTCCGTTCATCAATTACGAACCGGACGACGAGGGGTTGATGCGTTCACGCGCCGACCACTCATACGGCTATTCGGAGGCTTTGGCCGACGGTGTCGTACGGCCGGTTGTGTTCCTCGCGTATTCGGGTGAGGCGCGGTGGCGAGATAACGCCGGGGAAGAGTTCACCGCACGTCTGGGTGAGCCACTGAGTGCTGAGCAGACCGCACGGGCGTGGCGGACAGCGCTCGATCCGCAGGGCGACTGGATGCCAGCTGTGCTGTTGGCCGCACACACCAGACTCGGGCAACTGAGGGCTGGAGGCATGCCGGACGCAGGTGGACTCGTGATCGCGACCGACCAAACCGTTGCGCGTGCCTATGCCAAGCTGCTCGAAGTGATCACCGGGGAAGCGCCGTCGGTCGTTCTGTCCGACGACCCGACGTCGTCGGCGCGGATCGCCGAGTTCGGGAAAAGCACCCAACAGTGGATGGTTGCGGTCCGAATGGTGTCGGAGGGCGTCGACGTTCCTCGATTGGCAGTGGGCGTGTATGCGACGAGCGCGTCGACGCCGCTCTATTTCGCTCAGGCCATCGGGCGCTTCGTTCGATCACGCCGCAAGGGGGAGACCGCGAGCGTTTTTCTGCCGTCGGTGCCGGTCCTGTTGGATCTGGCAAGTCAGCTCGAGGCGCAGCGCGACCACGTCTTGGGCAAGCCTCACCGCGAAAAGGACGGGTTCGACGACGAGTTGCTCGCCGATGCCAACAAGCAGAAAGACGAGCTAGGCGAGGAGGAGAAGGCGTACACCTCGCTCGGTGCAGACGCGGAGCTCGATCAGGTGATCTACGACGGATCATCTTTCGGGACTGCGACGTTCTCGGGAAGCGACGAGGAAGCCGACTACCTCGGCCTCCCTGGGTTGTTGGACGCCAAGCAGATGCGCGATCTGCTTCGGCAACGCCAGCAGGAACAGATCGACAAGCCGACAGCACCCGGACTGTCCGTGCCAGCTCCGGTAGCTGTGTCGGAACGCGCGTCTTCGGCCGGCCAGCTGGCCGGGCTTCGTCGTGAACTCAACAGTCTGGTTGCGGTGTACCACCATCGCACCGGGAAGCCTCACGGGATCATTCACGGGGACTTACGGCGCATCTGTGGCGGGCCACCGACTGCTATGGCCACCGCGGATCAACTGAGCGAGCGGATCGTTCAACTGCGGAAGATGTAACGCGGAGACGTTGGATCCCATACGCAATGCAGAACGGGTGGCCACGATTTCTCGTGGCCACCCGTTCTGGTGTCGAATGACTTGTCGATTCGTCTCGTCGGCGCTTGCGCCTTCCGATACGAGCGAGCCGGTTACACTGCAGAGTCCGATTCGGTCATCACTGTTGCGTTCACTTCACGTAGACGGTCCTCGTGCTCCTTGGCATGATGGCCACAGAACAGGAGTTCTCCACCGGTCGAGAGCACAACACGTGCACGAGCCCCAGCGCCGCACCGGTCGCACCGGTCGGTCGCTGTCAATTGTGGGCTGGTCAATGTTCCGGGCATGACTCCTCCGTACTGGCTTTCGGTATCAAGCGATCGCCTGGGGCCGGTCCGCCGCGTCGGTATGGCGCGGTCCGTACACTCTCTCAGACGTTTGGCAGTCACGCGTTGTTCCCGTAGGTGTTTCTTTGTGTTGTCACTAACAGAAATCGAGCGGAAAGCCCCTGGCAGTTGGGCTTTGCCTAAAATTGCGTTCGCTTACAGCTGATTCCTTTTGGTCGACGATCGGCGTTTCGCGCCCGACATCGGGGACGAGCGATGTGGACGATTGTCCACGAGTCGATTCGTCGTACCTGTCTCGTACGATTACGACGTGACCGACACCTCGCCCGTTCTGCTTCACATGTGCAGTATCGAAGAATGGCTGTCCGTGCGCGCTTCGAGCGAAGTCCTGCCGCCCGGCTTCGACGATATCGGGTTCGTGCACCTGTCCACAGCGGATCACGTCCATCTACCTGCCAACAGACTGTTCGCGGGACGAACCGATATGGTCTTGCTTCTCGTGGACCCTGACCGTCTCGGATCACCAGTGCGCTGGGAGCCCGGTGTGCCGGGAGATCCGGAAGCGATTCACTTTCCGCATCTCTACGGGCCACTTCCCACGTCCGCGATCACCGGCGTCATCGACTATGCCCCGAACGAGGATGGGAAATTCTTGCCGCCGAAGCTGTGATCGTCCCTGGGTCCCTACCGAACCGATGACGCCCGACAGTTCGCCGCTAGATATGCGAAAGCCGCCGCCCACTGTGGACGACGGCTTTCTGCGCTGACGGAAGAAATGTCAGTCCAGGTAGTCCCGAAGTACCTGCGAACGGGATGGGTGCCGAAGCTTGGACATCGTCTTCGACTCGATCTGTCGAATACGCTCACGCGTCACGCCGTAGACCTGACCGATCTCGTCCAGAGTGCGAGGCTGACCATCGGTCAGACCGAAGCGGAGACGAACGACACCTGCCTCTCGTTCGGACAGTGTCTCGAGTACCGACTGGAGCTGATCCTGAAGCAGCGTGAACGACACGGCGTCCACCGCCACGACAGCCTCGGAGTCCTCGATGAAGTCGCCGAGCTGGCTGTCGCCTTCGTCGCCGATCGTCTGGTCGAGTGAAATCGGCTCTCGAGCGTACTGCTGGATCTCGAGAACCTTTTCAGGTGTGATGTCCATTTCCTTGGCGAGCTCTTCAGGAGTGGGCTCACGGCCCAAGTCCTGAAGCAGCTCGCGCTGGATACGGCCGAGCTTGTTGATGACCTCGACCATGTGCACCGGGATGCGGATCGTACGTGCCTGATCGGCCATGGCCCTGGTGATGGCCTGACGGATCCACCACGTGGCGTACGTGGAGAATTTGTATCCCTTGGTGTAGTCGAACTTCTCGACGGCACGAATCAGTCCCAGGTTTCCTTCCTGGATCAGGTCCAGGAAGGCCATTCCGCGGCCGGTGTATCGCTTGGCCAGTGATACGACAAGTCGAAGGTTGGCCTCGAGAAGATGATTTTTTGCGCGGTTACCATCGCGGCAGATCCAGGTGTAGTCGCGCCGTGCGGCGACCGGGAGTTTCTCGCCTTTTTCGGCAAACTCGCGCATCTTTTCGGTCGCGAAGAGGCCTGCTTCGATTCGCTTGGCGAGCTCGACCTCTTCTTCGGCGTTCAGAAGTGCAACTTTGCCGATTTGCTTCAGGTACGCGCGGACCGAGTCGGCCGAAGCGGTGAGCTCGGCATCCTTACGGGCCTGACGAAGCGCCTCTGACTCCTCTTCGTCCCAGACGAAGTCTCCGGAAGCTTTGTCTTCTGCAGTGGGCTCTGTGGTCGACTCTTCTTCGGTGTCTGCGCCCACGGCAACAACCTCGACGACGTCGTTGGCTGCCGCGGCAATGTCTCCCTCGGAAATATCGATCTCATCGATGCCGGGGGCATCAGCGTCGGAGGTCGCGTCTTCGGCGGACTTCTTCACAGCTGCTTTCTTCGCAGGAGCTTTCTTGGCTGCTGCGCGTTTGGCGGGAGCTTTTTTGGCGGCGGCTTTCTTGGCCGGTGCTGACGCGACCTTTGCCGCTGGTGCAGCCCCGACCTCCAGGGTCGTGCCGGTCGGTGCTTCCGCAGCAGGTGCAGTGGACGCAGACTCCGATGCTGAATCTACGGTCTGACGAATATCGGTGGCTGCCACGTACGCCCTTTCGTGACGGTGTCGTGCGGCGTCACGCCAGAGTGGTTTCCGGCGGAGAGGTCTTGTCGAATGTGCCGGCGTGCAGACCGGCTTCCCCCATTGTAACGACCCCCAGGAACTTTGTTACCGGTCGATGGCTGTATCGGGCGCTGTGTCGGCTGCTAGAGCGGCACCGACGATGCCTGCGGTGTTCAACAAAGTGGCTGCCACCACTGGTGTTCTGTTGGTCAGGTGCGGAATCCACTTCTCGCTCTTGCGACTTATTCCCCCGCCGGCAATGAAAAGATCGGGCCATAGCAGTGCCTCGAACGTCTCGAGGACCTTCGATACTTCCTTGGCCCACGCTTTGTAGGACAAATCCTTGGACTCCTTGACCGACGAGGCTGCACGATGCTCCGCTTCCTTGCCGTCGACCTCCAGATGTCCGAACTCGGTATTGGGAAGCAATACACCGTTGTGAAGGACAGCGGACCCGATTCCGGTGCCGAAGGTGAGGAGCACGACGACACCGGTCTTGTCCTTGCCTCCACCGAAGCGGTCTTCCGCAACACCTGCAGCGTCGGCATCGTTGAGGACCGTGATGTTGTCGTTGCCGATCGCCTTGGCGAACAGGGCCCTTGCATCGGTGTCGATCCATGACTTGTCGATATTTGCTGCCGAGCGCGCAACCCCACCGGTGACGACGGCGGGAAGAGTCACGCCGATCGACCCGGTCCAGCCGAAATGCTGCACGATCTGCGTTACGACGCCCGCAACGGCGTCCGGGGTGGCGGGTTGGGGAGTCTCGATCTTGTACCGGTCACCGACCAACTCTCCGGTGACCAGGTCCACGATCCCACCCTTGATTCCACTGCCACCGACGTCGACACCGAATCCGTGTCGATGTGCACTGTCGGTCGTGATCGATACCGAACCTGCCTGTGTCATGTGCCGCGTACTCCTGTTGTCGAGGATCGTGCAATGAAATTCGTGCACTGGAATCTGCGTACTCGAAGACTGATGTACTACCGAGAATAGATCCTCGATGTCCGATCCGGTGGGCGATGTGTCGATGACTCGACAATTGGACCGCAATCGCGAATCTCATCGAGAGTGGTGTTGCCCTGTGCGGTGTGATGCGATGGTCGGGTGTCGAACCCACGTATATCGCAGGACTTGTCGTCATCGAAGCCGGGCTCAACTCTCGCAAAGGAGTTGATGGAGGTTGCCCGCGAGATTGCCGTTGCTGCAGCTGCCCATGTGCGTACGAGGAGGCCCGAAGTGTTCGGTCCCGGTGCTCCGGCGGCGGCCGTGGGGGCGGGCGACGAATCGGTGCAGACCAAGAGCACTCCTACGGATCCGGTCACAGTCGTAGACACCGAAACCGAGGAATTGCTTCGGGTATTGCTGGCAGAGCGTCGACCCGGTGACCCGATCCTGGGCGAAGAGGGCGGGGGAGCCACCGATTCGGTGGACGGAGTCCGTTGGGTACTCGACCCGATCGACGGAACAGTGAACTTTCTGTATGGCATACCCGCCTATGCGATTTCGGTAGCTGCGCAGGTCGGCGGTGTCAGTCTTGTCGGAGTCGTGGTCGATGTTGCACGGGAACAGGTGTATGCCGCGGTGCGCGGGCATGGCGCGACTGTGACCGAATCAGACGGATCCACAACAGAACTGGTGTGCAATCCGGTTGTCGAGGTGTCTCTTGCCCTTGTCGCCACCGGCTTCGGATATGGATCGGCTCGACGAACCGTCCAAGGCCGCATCATCGGCGAATTGCTTCCGCTGGTTCGCGATATCAGGCGGATCGGATCTGCAGCGTTGGACTTGTGCATGGTGGCGTCCGGCTCGGTGGATGCCCATTTCGAACACGGGCTGAGCCCGTGGGATTGGGCAGCGGGTTCGCTCATCGCCGAGGAGGCAGGTGCGACGGTGCTCGTGCCCCATCCCAACTCCACGAGCTCGGGTGGGGCGGTCACCGTCGCGGTCGCACCCGGTATCGCAGCTGAGTTCACCGAAACCTTGCGGAAACTGGGTGCGCTGGATCCGATTCCGGCCGATTGAACGAGTTCTACGGCCGGTGCTCGGTCAGCAGGGAGCTTTCCTCGCGGCCGAGAGCAGGTCGATGTCGAGTGGGGCAGGCGCGGCGCCGGGCGTCACTCCTGCCAGCGACTGCAAGACCGACTCTGCGTCCGGGTTCGGCTGCAAATCCTTGAAATAGGTTCCCAGAGCCAAGTCGACGGTGTCATCGGGGCGTCCGTCCTGGATCAGTTCGGCGCAAGGGGCCGCCAGCCACATGGTGCTCGCAGCGGCCGTCCCAGCCGCGCCGAACCGAATCTGACCTTGGCACTGCATGTTCTGATCCAAGTAGACGGGATCGTTACCGACCTGGACGTCCGGTGCGCTCGCAAATCCGTAGTCGCTGAGCTCGGCGGCTACCGTCGCTGCCTGTCCGCGTTCTCCGTTCGCGTTGAACACCCGAACCTTCGTGTTCGCGACCGGCGCCGGTTCCACCTCCAACAGAGTCGACGGGTCGACGCGTTCGCCGAGCGGTGCGGGCACGGTGCCATCGCTCGCAGGTGCTGTCGAGGGTGCATTGCATGCGACGGTCGTCGTTGCAGCCTCACCTGCCGTGAACACTCGAATCCAGGTGACGACACCGAGGAGCGCCAGCACGAGCAGCACGATCAGAATGGGAAACGCTCGCCGACGTCGAAACGGACGGCCTTGGTCGTCGGCCGATCGGCCCTCGGTGATCAGAGAAACCACGGTGTGGAAAGCCTTTCCGTCGGCAGAATCGAAGCTGCGCCGAGTCGAGCGAGTGTCGGCGCACGCTCACTGTAGTTGGCGGGAAAGACGAAGGGCACTGCCACGGTCCGAAGGTGCACACTGCCGCTGTGTTCGAGCTGTTCTGGTAGCCGTCGGTAGTGGTTCGTGCTCCTCTCGGAATGTACTGGCTCTCCAGGTTGTTCTTGCGGATTGGACACGTGAAAATGGGTAGGACGGCGATTCGGCCTGGCTATTCTCTCGCCGCTCGGCTATTGTCTGGCGGCCCCGGTGGTTTCAGAACGGAGCCGATTCGGTGGACCACAAGAGCGATTGGTGAGGTATCGATCAGGTTTCGATTACAGCTATTCGGGCATCAACCGATGTAGTTTCGGACGCCTCGACTCGGGCACCTCGCGGAGTAGTTACTCTCGCGAAGCAGATGCTTCGCGGGCAGTCGCGCAGTGACAAGTGAAGTTGCAGGAAGAAAGCTCGAACGGCAGCACGGCTCAGTAGTGCGGACCGAAAAGAAACAGGACGGTGGGAGCAACGTAAGCGCCCTCATCACAGCTGGCGATCACGCTAGGACGTCGCCCGCAGCAACCACCGGAAACATGCAAGAGAACGAGGGGTTAGAGGAACAATGGCAACCGACTACGACGCACCGAGAAGAACAGAATCCGACGATGTTTCCGAGGATTCGCTCGAGGAGCTGAAGGCACGCCGCAACGAGGCGCAGTCCGCTGTGGTCGATGTGGACGAATCAGACACAGCAGAATCTTTCGAACTTCCGGGCGCAGACTTGTCCGGGGAAGAACTATCGGTTCGCGTGGTGCCTAAGCAGGCCGACGAGTTCACTTGTTCGAGCTGCTTCCTCGTTCATCACCGGAGCCGATTGGCTAGTGACGCGGGTGGCGTTCTGATGTGTAGAGACTGCGCTGCGTAACCGAGCACGAGAACGCGATCGACGCGCAGAATAACTGACGCACCGGCAGCTCGGGTCGATGTAGCTCGCCGAGCCAACTGGCCTCGCGCGAGCACGATCGAGTGGCTCAGCCAAGACCGTTACGAGTGGTCTTCGGGGGTGGGCTGAGCCAAGGCGGCCAACAGGTCGTCCGGACGCCGAGTGCTGACCAGCCAATAGGGGGTGGGGTCATCGGGATCGTCGAGAACAATCAACACCATTTGTTTGACCCAGGTGCGGTGCTGAACGAAGGCAAGGGGATCCAGCTGCCTTCCCAGCGCCGCACTTTTTGCTGTCGCCGGTATCGCTGCGCATTTGGCGATCACATCAAGGGGTAAGTGTGCGCGCCCTACCCGGAGCTCTCCAGCTCCGTCGTTGTTGCGAACTACCTCGACGGTCATTCTGCTCGACCAGTACAAAGCCCAGATGGGGAACGGAAGCAGAATCACATAGGGAAGCCACGCCCGTACTCCCGGCGCGCCCATGTGGACCTCGGCTGCGAGCAATGCGCCGACAGCCAACGCTGCCGGCCACCACCACAGTGGAACCCACAGTTTTTCGGTATAGACGACGGTGCCCGTCGCGGATTCCGGGACGGCTGCGGGTTCGAGATCGTGATGTTGTTCCTGTGGCACTCGTCCAGGATACGTGTATCCCTGTCGAACACTGATAGCCGCACGTCGAGGGAAGAGAAGGACCGAGCGTCGTGGCAGCGTAGTCTCGGTGCACGTGAGCGACGATCCCAACAGTGCCTCAGCCGACATCGGCGAAGTCGATCCACCGACTGTCGCGTTGAAACGACTCGACCCGGACCTCCCGGTCCCGAAGCGAGCCCACGAAGGTGACGCTGGGGTAGATCTGTACATCACGGCCGATGTGTCCCTCGCGCCCGGTCAACGACTGGTGGTAGGAACCGGAATTGCAGTTGCTCTTCCATTCGGAATGGTGGGCTTGGTTCATCCGCGCTCGGGTTTGGCGGCGAAATCCGGACTTTCGATCGTGAATGCACCGGGAACTATCGACGCCGGATACCGAGGCGAGATCAAAGTATGTCTGATCAACCTCGACCCCAGCGAGAGCATCGAACTGGTCCGTGGGGACCGGATAGCTCAGCTCCTCGTGCAGAAGGTCGAATTGGTGTCCTTCGTCGAGGTAGAGATTCTGGACGACACGGTACGAGGTACTGGCGGCTACGGGTCGAGTGGTGGACACGCGGGCCTCCGCGACGCCCCCAATCGGCAGTCTTGAAACCCTGACTCACAGAGAACGCACTGATTTCGCAGAGAAAGAGAACTGATCATGTTCGGACGGCGGAAGAAGACCGCAGCACAGGATGAAGTGTCGACCGGTGGGTTCTTCGGGGACGAAGACAACTTCGACAACTCGAGTTCGGCCGGAGGCAGCGACGACGCGCTCGGCACCGCGACCGCCGAGCGCGACGAAACCGTCGGTGAGCACGCGGACCCCGACCTCGGTCCGTTCGACCTCACCGAATTGGACGAGGATCGCGACACCCTTGCCCAGACGCGACTCGACTTGGGATCGGTACTGGTGCCCTTGCCTGCTGGAGGCCAGTTGCAGGTGGAGATGAATCAGGCCGGCGCACCGCAGGCAGTACATGTCGTCACTGCGCACGGTCGAATCACCATTGCGGCCTACGCCGCACCGAAGTCGCCCGGCCAATGGCGCGAGGTTGCAGCCGATTTGGCTACCTCGCTTCGCTCGGATCAGTCCGTAGTCAGTATGGAGACCGGTCCTTGGGGACGGGAACTGCATGGAGTGACATCGAACGCGGATCTGCGCTTCATCGGAGTCGACGGCTATCGGTGGATGGTTCGTTGCGTTCTGGCCGGCCCGTCGGGCGCGGTCGCCAACGACTCTCCTCTCGTGCAGATCGCGCGCGACGTCCTTGCACAGACGGTGGTCGATCGCGGTACCGAGCCTCATCCCGTGCGCACCCCGCTCCCGGTGGTCCTTCCGGCCGCCCTGACCGCACAGCTCGCCGCGGCACAGCAGCAACAGGCGGAGCAGACAGAGCAGGCAGAGCAGGCGCGACCAGAACCACAGGATGCGCAGCCTCAGCCACAGACCTCCGCCGCGCCTGCTAACCAGACAACACCTACCGAAGGGCCGCGTCGAGGCTCCTCGGGGTCTGCAATGCAACAGCTGGGCGGTTGACATCTCGTTCGCGCTGACCGCGCGGGAGAGAGGCCGGAGTCATAACGACGCCATACGTATCAGTCGACGAGGCCCATCAGATCCTGCATCGAGCGGCGACCTAGCACCCCTGGATCGGAACCGATGTCGGCAAGGGTGACAGTGGACAGGCACGAGTTCGGAATTTCTTCGTGCCACGTCCGCGCAACGTCGATCGGGTGAACCGGATCGTCGACGGCGCCTATCACGGCGGTGGGCACGAGGGTGCTGCGTAGTTCGTCGAGATTCGGCGCCACGTACGCGGCGGCCTCCGTGAGAGCGCGAGGAAGATCGGGCCATTGCGACGCCCATGAACGCCGGAGAGTCGACGCCAGCCATTCCGGAGTCGTCGCTTCCATCGCTGCGGTCACCGCGTCTAGTCCGGAAGCGTCGAATTGTTCCCTGGTATATCTCGCGCTGAGTGCTGCCGGTGCGTCGGCCGGCTCGGCAATCCAGGGCGGCAAGGCTGCCAGCACGCCGATCACCGACTGTGGGTGACGGCGGGCCCAGGAAAGCGCCACCGCGGCGCCGATGGAGATGCCGCCGACGATGATTGGGCCATGGCGGTGTGCCGCGGCAGACATCGCCTCGTCGTAGGACGCGACGATGCCGTTGGGGTTCGGGCTTACAGCCTCGATCGTGGCTCCCGCTGCCGCTACCGCCGCCGCAAATGCGTCGAATGCGAACTCTGCATCCGATCCAGTGCCCGGTAGGACCACCACGTGCAATGTCGGGCTCGTCACGTTCATTCCGGTGATTGTGCCCGTTCACTCACACGCGCCGTCGACCGGACGATTCTGTCCCGCAGACGCAGTTGAACTGGCGGTTGGCCGTCGGCCTCACGCGGGGCTACAGTGGCGTTGGTACCGGTCTTCACAGCGATGTAACTCGTCGCAGATGCTTCCAGGAGCGCACCATGGCACCCGTTGCCGCAGGATATTTTCGCAGGCTCACGCGTAAGTTGACGGAGGACATCCATCAGCTCGATGCCGAAGAGATGGCGGAAACTGCGGAAGCCTCGGGCGCCCGCCGTGCTTGTGACTGCTCCAGGGGCGAAGAGGTCACGATGTTGGGGCGGTTGCGCAGCGTCGAGGCGTGTTCCAAGGCGGCAAATGCAAACATCGAAGCCGAGTTCTTCGACGGCACCGATCCGGTGACGTTGGTCTGGATCGGCCGACGAAAGATCGCGGGAATCGAACCAGGCAAGACCGTCCTCATCCGTGGCCGGGTGGGGGAGCGAAACGGTCGGAAAATCGTCTACAACCCGTACTACGAACTCCGCGACGACTCCTGACATCGTTCATGTGGCACGCTCGATGATGTGACCGAGAGAGACAGTCGCCCGATGGGCGGCCATGACATACGCCCCGAGCTCGACGTTCCCGCCGACGGAACCGAGCCGAAGAACAGCTCGCTGGGTCGGCAGGGCTCAACGGCGGATCACCCAGCCCAGCCTATCGAGCAGACTGACTCCGACGTCGTCGATGCTGCGGCGAGTCTGGACGAAGAGAGCAAGCAAACTGTCCTCGAGCAACTCGGCGGTTTGACCGGTTTGGTGTCCTCGACTCTTCCTGTAGTGGTGTTCGTACCTGTCAACAGCATGTTCGGGCTTGCCGCCGGGATTTGGTCGGCCCTCGCAATCGCACTGGGTGTGTTGGTGTGGAGATTGTGGCGGCACAACCCGATTCAGCCGGCGATTTCGGGATTCTTCGGTGTCGGAATATGTGCGTTCATCGCGTACCGAACAGGCGACGCCAAAGGCTATTTCCTTTTCGGTATCTACACCAGCCTGCTGTATGGAGCAGTATTTCTGGTGTCCATAGTCGCGCGGTGGCCACTGGTCGGGGTGGCTTGGGGATATCTGAATGGCAAAGGGACCGAATGGCGTGGGCACCGTCGGTCGGTTCACTCCTACGACATCGCCACGTTCGCGTGGGCCCTTGTCTTCGGCGCCCGCTATATCGTGCAGTCCGAGCTGTACGACGCCGACCAGACAGGTTGGCTGGCCGTCGCACGTATCGGCATGGGTTGGCCACTTACCGGCATCGCACTTCTGGTCACGGTCTGGGCTGTTCGGCGGGCCGATCGAGCGCTCGACGAAGAGAGCGAATCAACTGCCGATCAAGCGAGAAAGTCCTGACGTTTCCCAGTGGGTGATGAACGCCGCGAAATGCTGGCATGTCTGAAAGGACAATCAGCCCGACGCGACGTTCAGCCCGACTGCAGCGCGTAGATCGTCCTCGACTTCGACGGACGCCACGAACAGCAGTTCGTCTCCACCTTCCAGGGGATCGTCCTGCTGCGGGACGATGACACGGCCGCCACGAAGAATGGTTACCAGTGCGGCGTCACGCGGGAGTCGAAGTTTCCGAACAGGCTTGCCGGCCAGCGGAGTGTTCTCCGGAAGCGTGATCTCCACCAGGTTGGCCTGTCCTTTGCGGAAGGTCATGAGGTGAACTAGATCGCCGACCGAGACGGCCTCCTCTACCAGCGAGGCAAGCATGCGCGGGGTGGACACCGCGACATCGACGCCCCACGATCCGTCGAAGAGCCACTCGTTTCGCGGATCGTTGACGCGCGCGACAACTCGGTTGACACCGAATTCTGTCTTGGCCAACAGGCTCAACACCAAATTCGCTTTGTCGTCTCCCGTTGCTGCGATCACCACGTCGTACGTTTCGAGGTTCGACGCTTCGAGGAGTGAGAGCTCGCACGCGTCGGCCAGAACCCATTCCGCTTCCGGAATTGCTTCGGGTTCGACATGGTCGAGTTTACGCTCGAGCAGCATGACCTTGTGTTCGCTACGAATCAGTTCTCGGGCAATGGATCTGCCGACAGCGCCGGCGCCGGCGATTGCGACTCTCATGGGTTCCCGTTCGTCTCGGTGCGGATGTAACTAGTCGTCGGAGGGCGGGGGATTGGCTGCCAGCGCAATTGCCTCGGCAACCGTCCCGGACACCGCGGCGATATAGATCTCGTCGTCCGCCTGGATGATCGTGCGCCTGTCCGGCAGTAGTCCGGTGCCGAATCTGATGAGGAATGCCGCTCGTGAACTAGTCGACTCTTCGAGCAGTGCCAGCTTCTTGCCGATCCACCCATCGTGAATATCGAGTAGAACAACCGCGACGCTGCCCGAAGGGTCACGCCATTTGGTGGTCGGATCGTCACGCAGAAGATTATGAAGGAATCGATCGGTAGCCCAGGGGACCGTTGCTACCGTGGGTATCCCCAGCCGCTCGTATACCGCCGCGCGCTTCGCGTCGTAGATCCGGGCGACGACCTTGTCGACGCCGAACGTCTCGCGCGCTACACGTGCGGCAATGATGTTGGAGTTGTCACCGGAGGAGACGGCCGCGAATGCTTCGGCCTTCTCGATCCCGGAGCGGACGAGGACGTCCCTGTCGAATCCCATGCCGATGATGCGGTGGCCGTCGAAGCTTGGATCCAGACGGAGGAATGCAGTCTCGTCTCGATCGATGATCGCCACCTCATGGCCGATTCGGTGAAGTGCACCGGCCAGCGATGCGCCGACGCGGCCACACCCCATCACTACTACGTACACAGGCTCCAGCTCCGTTCGGATAGCGTCGATTCGTCTCCCGGCAAGGGCCGGTGACTCTCGGTGCTCGTACAACAAGGTAACCGGCAGCGCGGCAACGATCGAGCCCAGCCGGTGCAGCGTTGGGAAAATTCGGGCATTTCAGGAATGCGGTGGATGCGCGTCGAACTACTTCGGCGAGTTTCGGACGCGCCGGTGGTGCGGCCGTATTCGGAAGGCCTACGCTTTGCACCGTGTCCAAGGTTTCGACCGCCGCCAAGCGGCTAGTGCTCGGTAGGCCGTTCCGCAGCGACAAGCTCGGTCATACCCTACTTCCCAAACGAATAGCGCTTCCCGTTTTCGCTTCGGACGCCATGTCCTCGGTGGCCTACGCGCCGGAAGAGATATTTCTCGTCCTCTCGGTCGCCGGAATCTCCGCTTATGCATTGACGCCGTGGATCGGCCTCGCTGTCTGCGTCGTGATGGCTGTCGTTGTCGCAAGCTATCGGCAGAACGTGCACGCCTATCCTTCCGGTGGCGGCGATTACGAGGTTGCGACGGTCAATCTGGGGCCCACGGCGGGGCTCACGGTGGGCAGCGCGCTGATGGTCGACTACGTGTTGACCGTTGCGGTCTCGATATCGGCCGCGGCATCGAACATCGGCTCGGCTGTGCCGCTGGTGGCCGAACACAAGGTGCTGTTCGCCGTCGTGGCGATCGTGCTCATCACCTCGATCAACCTGCGAGGAATCCGAGAATCGGGGGCGGCATTCGCGGTTCCCACCTATGCATTCATGGTCGGCATGGTGTTGATGCTGGCCTGGGGGCTGATCCGGGTGTACGTATTCGGTGAGGATCTGAAAGCAGATTCGGCAGTCTTCGAGTTGAAAGCCGAGGACTCGAATCTGTACGGAATCGCATTCGCGTTCCTCATCGCACGAGCATTCTCATCCGGCTGTGCAGCGCTGACGGGTGTGGAAGCCATCAGTAACGGCGTCCCCGCATTCCGCAAACCGAAGTCGAAGAATGCCGCGACGACCTTGCTCATGCTCGGCGTCATCGGCATCACTCTGATGATGGGAATCATCATCTTGGCCGAGAAGATCGGCATCAAGTATGCGATGGAGCCCGGTGAGCAGCTGATCGGAGCCCCTGACGGCTACCAGCAGAAGACGTTGATCGCCCAATTGGCCGAAACGGTCTTCTCCGGCTTTCCGATCGGTTTCTTCTTCATCACCGTCGTCACTGCTCTGATCCTCGTGCTCGCCGCGAACACGGCATTCAACGGGTTCCCGGTGCTCGGATCGGTTCTCGCGCAGGACCGCTACCTTCCGCGCCAGCTGCACACCCGCGGTGATCGCCTTGCCTTCAGCAACGGCATTCTGTTTCTGTCGGGTGCCGCGATCGCGTTCGTCGTTGTGTTCGGTGCCGAAGTGACGAAGCTGATTCAGCTGTACATCGTCGGCGTATTCGTCTCCTTCACGCTGAGCCAGACGGGAATGATCCGCCACTGGACCCGCTTGCTGCGCAGCGAGAAGGACCCGGACCAACGTCGACACATGTTCCGCTCGCGGATCGTGAACAGCATCGGCCTGGCCATGACGGCTACCGTGCTCGTGATTGTGCTGATCACGAAGTTCGCAGCGGGTGCGTGGATTGCCATCGTGGCGATGATCGCGATATTCGTTCTGATGCGGATGATCCGCAAGCACTACGACACGGTGGCACGCGAACTCGAGAACGAAGAGTGGGATGGCGTCCTGCCGAGCCGGACACACTCGATCGTGCTGGTGTCGAAACTACACATGCCCACGATGCGTGCGTTAGCATACGCGCGCGCGACCAGGCCGGACACACTCGAAGCCATCACGGTGAACGTCGATGAACAGGACACCCGCGCACTCGTTCGGGGTTGGGAAGCGAGCGACGTCACGGTGCCGCTCAAAGTCGTGGAGTCGCCGTATCGTGAAATCACCAGGCCGGTCCTCGACTACGTCAAGAGAGTGCGCCGGGATTCGCCGCGCGACGTCGTGACCGTGTTCATCCCCGAGTACGTCGTCGGACACTGGTGGGAGCAAATTCTGCACAACCAGAGTGCCCTCAGACTGAAGAGCCGCCTGCTGTTCCAGCCGGGGGTGATGGTGACCAGCGTCCCGTGGCAGCTGCACTCGTCGGAGAAGGCGAAACGAGAGTCGATCCAAAACGCTCCGGGTGCGTCCCGCCGCGGGTACGAACCGCCGACGGCGAAGTGAGCGCGATGAGTGAGAACTGGGTAGGCCAGAACATCGAAGTGACACTCGGTGCGCCGGGACACGGAGGCTTTTGTGTTGCGCGCCACGAAGGCCGAGTGATGTTCGTGCGTCACGGACTGCCGGGCGAGATCGTCCGCGCGGCAGTGACAGAGGATCGCGGCGGGTCGTTCTGCCGAGCGGATGCGGTGGAGATCATCGTTGCCTCACCGGATCGGATTGCGCCGCTGTGCCCGATCTCCGGTCCGGGTGGATCCGGATGCTGTGACTACTCACACGCAACCTTGGCTGCCGGCCGAGCCATGAAGGCATCCGTGGTGAGCGAGCAATTGCGTCGTATCGCGGGCATCGAGCGTGACGTCGAGGTGGAGGAATTGCCGTTCACCGGAGATGGAACCGGGTGGCGAAGCCGGGTTCGACTGACCGTGGATCTTGCCGGGCGCGCGGGTTTTCACCGCTACCGAAGTTCGACCATCGTGACCGAGCTCGAGTGCCCCCAGGTGATGTCGGGTGCTCTCGACGGATTGAACGAGGAGAAGTGGCGTCCGGGGGCGGAGCTTGCCGTGGCGGTCGACGGTACAGGCGAGCGACACGTTGTCGAAATAGCACCCGCAGCGGTGTCGAAAACCGGGCGACGTTCGCCGGGCAGACGAGGTGCGTCCGCCCGACGGTCTGCGTCGGCGCAGCAGCGGGCGCAGCGCACAGTCGTCGGTAGCGGTCGGGCACACGAATTCGTTGCCGGCCGGGAGTGGGAACTGGATGCGAGCGGCTTCTGGCAGGCACATCGCGGGGCCGCACAGATGTACAGCGATGTCGTAGCAGAATGGGCGCTACCGAATCCAGGATCGGTTGCGTGGGACTTGTACGGCGGTGTCGGGGTGTTCGCCGCCAGCCTCGCGCCCAGTGTCGGCACCGACGGGCAGGTGGTCAGTGTCGAATTCTCTCGACGCGCGGCAGCGGACGGCGCCGCAGCGCTCCAGGACGTGAAGCACGTGGCGTTCGAACCTGGCCGAGTGGAACGAGTGGTCGAGCTGCTGGACGCTCCCGACGTCGTCGTGCTCGATCCTCCTCGCGCGGGTGCAGGCAAAGAGGTCGTCTCGAGTGTCGCATCACGTTCACCGCGGCGCATCGTTCACATCGGTTGCGACCCAGCGTCGTTCGCCCGAGATGTCGGTCTGTATCGAGAGGCTGGGTACACATTCGAAGCGATGCGTGCATTCGACGCCTTTCCGCTCACGCACCACGTGGAGTGTATCGGCTTGTTCACCAGGTAGACCTGAGGACTTATTTCGAGCACTACACAGCGGTCGAGTAATGGCTTCGAGCGGCTGACGCAGGGGTGGAATCTCGCACCAGGACTCGGTTGCAGACGCGACTTCATGGAGTTCTCTCATCGGGCGCTGACGAGGGCGAGAATTCCTGGCTCGTAGGTGCATGAGGAGAGCATCCGATGGGCTCCGCATGTGCAGTTCTGGTAGCTGATCGCTCCTTCGCTCGTGTTGTGACGAGAGGCTGTTGCTCAGCCATTGGAGGGGTTTTTGCGGCTATGCATAACCCCACTGTGCTGTAAAGGTCTTATGCATATCAACCCTTACGGAACGTATGCCGTGCACTTGGGGGTCGGCTTGCTCAATGCTCCACTCGAGTCGGCCGCGGAACTCGGTCGGCGCTGCGTCGAGGCGGGGTTGGTTGTCGACACCGTCCCCGGTGACTCCGACCTGGTGGACACGATGGCTTTTCTGGCCGAATGGTCGACGGTGATCGACGCCTCCACGGATGAATCTCGAGCGGAAATCCTCAACGGTTTGCGCACCCGTGCGTCTGCTTACCCGCGTCTGACCAACCACGCAGGAGATGGGTGGCACATCCACTATCGAGACCCCAATATCGCCCTGGGGTCAGTAATTCGAGCCCTGGTCAGCGTCGGAACTGCGCTTCATCTGACTGGGCGCGGAATGTCGCGGTTGGGTCGGTGCGCGGCCGAAGATTGCAGCACCTCGTTCGCGGACGTATCCAGAACGGGCCGTCAACGATACTGCGGGACTGTCTGTTCCAACCGTGATGCGGTGCGGCGACATCGAGCACGAACGGCGACACGCCGTCGCTAGGACTCGAACACAGTTAGGTCTTTCGGTTGTAGAGGCGCATCGTGATCGGTCCGAAGACGCCCAGGAACCCAGCGCACATCACCGTGGTCACCGTCAATGCAGTGACATCGGTGTCGCCGGACATCAGTGATCTGATCGAGGTCACGAGAAAGCTCACCGGATTGACCTCGACGAAGGCTCGCAACCACCCAGGCATGGTTTGCGGATCGACGAAGATGTTGCTGGCGAAGGTCAATGGGAAAAGAATGAACATCGATACGGCCATGACCGCTGATTCTGTTCGAACGATCATCGCGATCATCGTCCACACCCAGGACAGGCAGAACGAAAACACCAGCAGCAGCACAATCGACGCCGCGACACCGAGCATCCCACCGGCTGGGCGGAATCCGATGATCAACCCCAGAATCAACACGATGACCGATGCGAGCGTGTAGCGCACGACATCACCGAGCAACGCGCCAACCAGAGGCGACGGACGCCAGATGGGCAAAGAGCGGAATCGGTCGAACACGCCCTTCTCGATGTCCTTGTTCAACGTGACGCCGGTGTACATGGTGATCATGGCCACGGTCTGCACGAGGATTCCGGGAAGCAGAAATTGGATGTAGGCGGTGGTCGAACCCGCCAATGCGCCGCCGAAAAGGTAGGTGAACAGCAGCGTGAACATGATCGGAAACATTGTGACGTCGAATAGTTGCTCCGGCACGTGCTTGATTTTCAGCAACGCCCGCCAGCCGAAACTCAACGATGTGGACAGTGCACGGGGTCTCGGTGGTCGTGGCCCGGCGCTACGCAGTACCTCGGACACCGAGGCGGAAGCGTCGGTGAGTGTCGTGGTCGTCATGACGCGGTCTCCGTCTCCGAGGCATGCCCCGTCAGAGCCAGAAAGACCTCATCCAGGCTCGGTTGTCCGATTGCAAAGGAAGCGATCGCGATACCCGCTGCTTCGAAAGCGGGAAGTGCGGCCGCTACCGACGACGCAGAATCGACTCGCGCAGAGATGGCCACCGGATCTGCGTCCTCCGCAACCTCGTCGGTAAGGATGGTTCGCAGTATCGCGGCGGCTGCGCTGCGCCGCGCCGGATCGAGAACGCGCACATGAAGTGCACCTGCCCCGACCGACGCCTTCAAGTCTCCGGTAGTCCCTTCCGCGATGACCTTCCCTCGGTCGATGACAGCGACTCGACCCGCCAAGTGATCGGCCTCGTCAAGGTACTGCGTCGTCAACAGCACTGTTGTTCCGCCGGCCACGAGTGCCCTGATGATCTCCCAGACCTGGTTTCGGCTCCGCGGATCGAGCCCTGTGGTCGGTTCGTCGAGAAAAATGAGCTCAGGAGTGACGATGATGCTTGCGGCGATATCGATCCGACGCCGCATTCCGCCCGAATACGTCTTCACCTGACGCCCACCGGCATCGGCGATCCCGAACGCCGTCAGAAGTTGTTCCGACCGCGAACGTGCTGCAGGACGGGAGTATCCATAGAGCCGCGCAAGAAGAACGAGATTCTCGGTACCGGTCAGGTCCTCGTCGAGAGACGCGAATTGGCCGGTGAGCGAGACCTTGCTCCGAATGGCTCTCGCCTCGGTGGCGAGGTCGTGACCGAGGATGCGGGCGATGCCGCCGTCAAGGGGGAGGAGCGTTGCCAGCATCCGAATGGTTGTCGTCTTGCCTGCTCCGTTCGGGCCCAGCACGCCGTACACCCCACCACATGGAACGGTCAGATCGATACCGTCGACGGCAACGGTATCGCCGAATCGTTTGACGATGCCGTGAGTCGATATTGCCGCCGATGATTCCATTCCTCCATGATCGCCCGATTTTCGCCTCGCCCGCAATCCATTTTGCGCGCTCGCCCATCCCTTTCGTTCCTTGTACCGAATACCTTGTGCGGCGGGAAAACGCGGAGGTTTCGGTGTGAGAGCCATATGAGCACTACTCTCTTGATCAATGAACGCGATCAGATTCGAATCAGTTGGGACCTTGGTCCGGTGAGCGCCACCCCGAGTTCGGACTCGCCGTTTCAGGGGACCTCCGATTCAGACGACTACCCGTCAGCATCGGTGGACTCCGAAGGAGCCGCGTGTGCAGTCCCCAGCGCACAGTTGCGTAACTTGCGCGCGGACGAGACCGAGCGGCTTCGTCGTCTCATGGCAGCAGTGGCCAAGGGTGACCAGCGTGCGTTCGCCGAGCTGTACGACGCGACGTCTGCTCGCGTCTACGGCATGGTGCTACGCGTACTTCGTGACCCCGGGTATAGCGAGGAAACCACCCAGGAAGTCTTTCTCCAGATTTGGCGATCGGCTCCGAACTACGATCCGAAGCAGGGCAGTCCACTCGCGTGGATCATGACTCTGGCTCATCGGCGGGCTGTCGATCGGGTCAGGTCGGAGCAATCCGGTACCGACCGTGAGGCGGCCTACGGCGCTATCAGCCACTCACCCGAGCACGACGAGGTGCTCGAAGCGGTCACGCAACGGCTCGAATCCGAGGCTGTGATCGCGTGCCTCGATACGTTGACCGACACCCAGCGTGAATCTGTGCGAATGGCTTATTACAGCGGTTGGACCTACCGCGAGGTAGCCGAGCGGCTCGAGGTAGCGGTACCGACCATCAAATCGCGAATACGAGATGGGCTGATCAAGTTGAAGACATGTTTGGGGGTGACACCCTCATGAACGAAGCGATACGGCAACGATTGCTCGATTCCGCGGAGGTATATGCCCTCCATGCGGTCAGTGCAGCAGAGCAAACAGAGATCGAGCGCGATCTCGAGTCGGTCGACGATACCGCCCGCGTCCAGTTCGGCATTCTCGTCGGGGAGATTCAGGAGACGTTGGCGCTGGCGTCGGTGCTCGATGCCGTCGAGCCCCCGGCAGAGGTTCGCAGACGGGTCCTCGACGATCTTTCGCGTACGACGCAAGTGCCCCCGCCCACACCGACCGCGTCGAACGTGACGAGCATGAAGGGTCACCGTGATCGACGGAACACCAGGCTGCGTACCTCGTTGATGGCTGCGGCCGCGGCAGTGGTCGTTGTCGTCGGTGGAGGTGTGGTCGCGACGCAAGTGATCGGAAACGATCCAAGCCCGACGCAGGCCGAGCAGGTGATTGCGTACGGCGACACGCAAGAGTCCACAGCAAGCTTCCCTGGTGGAGGTACGGCGAAGATCTCGTATTCACGCGAAGCCGACTCGGCTGTAGTGGAACTCGACGGTGTGGCGCCACCGGAGGCGGGCAAGGACTATCAGATGTGGTTCGTCGAAGGAACTCCACGGTCGGTCGGGCTGGTCTCACCGGCGCAACTGGCGGAAGGCGGCAAGACGGTCATCGAGGGTATGGGTGGAGCAACCAACTTCGCGTTCTCGCTCGAACCCGCAGGCGGCTCACCGCAGCCGACCGAGGTGCTGACAATGGCGACATTGAGCGCCTAGCAACATAGCGCCTAGCAACAAGGTGACAGCTGGAGCTGTGTCGACGAGGACGCCGGTGGAGATTCTTCCGCCGGCGTCCTTGCTCGGACGGGGCCCGCACTGTGTGTTCAGCGCCGCGTTTCGAACTGGCCTAGCGACTTTATGGCTGTGTTCATCTGCAGGTATGCCCCCGTAGCGAGGTTGGTCAGTAGCTCCAGTTTCACGGCGGGTGCGTCTTTCGTCAGTGCATCGAAGTCCGCGACCGAGAGCACTCCTACGGTCAACGGCGTGTCCGCGCAAAAGTCGAGGATGAAGGTCGTGCCGGTCAAGAGTGGCATCTCGCCGAAGCTCATGCCCGGCGACAACGTCGTTATTCGATGACGTGAACCGTCTTCAGCCACGAGGATCGAGCTGACTTCACCGGCGAGCACCAGGAACAGCCCCGACGCCGAGTCGCCGCCGCGCACGATCACTTGACCCCGGGGATAGTGCCGGATATCGATCAGCGCTTCCACTTCCTCATGCTGGGCGGGGGTCAGTCCACACAGGACCGGGTGTTCGGACACCGAGATCGTCTCGGGCTGCCGCGGACCAACGCAGTAGCGGTCGAGTAGCAACTCTTCCGCCCATCGAATCGCCGAGCCGGCATCGGAGAAAATCCGCCCCGCTACAGCGTTCGGGTCGACACTGGAAACCTTGTGTCCCATGATGCCCTGTGGGTCGACCAGCGAGGCTCGGCAGCCACGTTCGGCGAGGTGTTTGTGCAGGTCGTCGAACATGTTGCGCGCTACGTCACTGACCTCGCCGACCCCGCGGACATCGATGACCAACGCGTCGAGCTTATCGTCGAGGTTGCCGATCTCGCGTACGGCTGTTTCGGCACCAGAGAACAACAGGTCACCATGTAGTTCGTATACCCTTGCGCGAATACCGAATTCGGCGAGAGCATCTTGCTCGACGTCACTTCTGCGCTTTCGAGACGGTACTTCGGTGAGCGTGTAGCGAGCGCGTATTGCCGAACGGGCTGCACGGGTCACATGCAGGAAGTGAAGTTCGAGCCTGGTGGACAATTCGCGACAGGTCGCCACTCCACGCACGCTGCTCCCGTGTTGATCCAGACGCGGGGAATACACCGCAATTCCCATCTGCCCCGGCAACACTGCGAGCAGTCCACCTCCGACCCCGCTCTTGGCGGGCATACCCACTCGCGCAACCCAGTCGCCTGCTCCGTCGTACATTCCGCAGGTGGTCATGACGCTGAGTACTCGTTCGACGAGGGCGGGTGCCAAAGCTCGTTCCCTCGTTCGTGGATTCACGCCGTTGTTGGCCATGGTGGCTGCCATCATGGCCAGATCGGCCGCGGTCACATCGATCGAACATTGACGAAAGTAGAGGTCGACGGCCGCGTCTGGATTCTCCTCGATGATGTCGAAGGACCGCAGCATGTATCCGATCGCGCGGTTTCGATTTCCGGTTCTGGCCTCGGAGGCGTAGACGCTCTCGTTGAAGGTGAGTTCTCGGCCCGCATAACGTGAGTACGCCAACCTGATCCGCTCGAACCGCTCTTTCCGCGTGCGTCCTTTGATCAACGACGCCGAGGTGATGGCGCCGGCATTGATCATCGGGTTTCTGGGACGTTCGGTGATCGGGTCCAAACTGATCTCGTTGAACGGCTCACCCGACGGTTCGATATCGATCTTGCGGGCAACTGCAGCCTCACCACGATCTGTCAGTGCCAGTGCATAGGTGAACGGCTTCGAGATCGACTGAATGGTGAAGGGGGTCGCTGTGTCGCCGATTTCGTAGACATAGCCATCGCTGGTCGCGAGGGATATCCCGTAACCGTCGGGTGCGACTGCCGCGAGCTCCGGAATGTAATCGGCAACCGAGCCCGACGTATTGTCTCGACACGCGTCGAACACGTCCTTCAGGATCTGATCCACGACAGTTGTCATGAGGTGACCCTATGCTGCGGCCACCGCCTGCGATGTGACGATCGACGCGCTGGGATTGTTGGGTGCATATGCCGGACCGCAGTATTGTCGATCAGTAGGAGCTATCTCGGCGTCGCTCCACGGGACGCTACGTAGACTGGGGAGACAAGACAGTTCGCATCGAACAAGGCAAGACTGCAAGGACCGAAGATTTCCGGCCGGAGGGAGCGATCTCGTTGGGTGTCCTAGCTCGAATTCAGACGCCCGAGGACTTGCGCCGACTGGCCCCGTCCGAAGTGGCAGACCTGGCAGACGAGGTCCGTGAGTTCCTGGTCGACAAGGTGTCGGCGACGGGAGGTCATCTCGGACCGAACCTCGGTGTCGTCGAATTGACGCTTGCAATCCACCGTATCTTCTCTTCGCCACACGACCCGATCATTTGGGACACCGGCCACCAGGCCTACGTGCACAAGATGATGACCGGTCGGACCGGAGCTTTCGATTCGCTGCGCAAGCAGGGCGGTCTTTCCGGCTACCCCTCACGCGCAGAGAGTGAACACGACTGGGTCGAATCTTCACACGCATCGGCTTCGCTGTCCTACGCGGACGGACTGGCAAAAGCTTTCGAACTGAAAGGGCAAACCGACAGGTCCGTGGTGGCCGTCGTCGGCGACGGTGCCCTGACCGGTGGCATGTGTTGGGAGGCCCTCAACAACATCGCTGCAGGCAAAGACCGCTCGGTTGTCATCGTTGTCAACGACAACGGACGTTCCTACGCACCGACGATAGGCGGCCTCGCCGAGCATCTCGCAGCGCTTCGGCTGCAACCCGGTTATGAGCGGGTCCTCGACAACGGTCGGCGCATCGTCCGCAAGATTCCGTTCGTCGGCAAGACCGCATACGCGATGTTGCACGGCATGAAGGCCGGCGTGAAAGATGCGCTGAGCCCTCAGGTCCTTTTCACCGATCTCGGTATCAAGTACCTCGGACCCGTCGACGGTCACGATGAGCCTGCGCTCGAGTCGGCACTTCGACGCGCCAAGGACTACGGCGGCCCAGTCATCGTCCACGCGGTGACGCGCAAAGGGATGGGTTACGCGCACGCCGAGAACAATGTTGCCGATCAGATGCACGCCACCGGTGTCATCGATCCGCTCACCGGACAATCACGCTCGGCGGCCGCACCGGACTGGACGTCGGTCTTCTCTCGTGAACTGATCGATATCGCGGCCGACCGCCAAGATATCGTCGCGATCAGTGCGGCGATGGCAGGTCCGACCGGTTTGGCTGCATTCGGCGAGGAGTACCCCGGTCGGCTCTTCGACGTCGGGATCGCGGAACAGCATGCCATGACCTCAGCGGCAGGCCTTGCACTCGGCGGTATGCATCCAGTCGTGGCCGTGTACTCGACGTTCCTCAATCGTGCATTCGATCAGTTGCTCATGGATGTTGCGTTGCTGAACTTGCCCGTTACTTTGGTTCTCGACCGTGCAGGTGTCACCGGCAACGACGGAGCCAGTCACAACGGCATGTGGGACATGTCGCTGCTGGGGATAGTGCCAGGGATCCGTGTCGCTGCTCCTCGTGACTGCGCAACCCTTCGGGAGGAGCTCGCCGAAGCTTTGGCGGTACACGACGGTCCCACGGCGCTGAGGTTCCCCAAAGGTGCTGTGACGGATGATGTTCCAGCGCTGCGACGTCTCGACGGTATTATCGACGTCCTCGTCGAGCCGGAGCCCGGAGAGCGTGATGTTCTCATTGTTGCCGTGGGGGCCTTCGCTTCGATGGCGGTCGATGCAGCTGAAAAGCTTGCAGCTCAGGGTCTTTCGGTTACAGTGATCGATCCGCGCTGGGTGCTTCCGGTGCCGGAATCGCTCCTCGAGATGGCCAAGGATTTTCGTCTCGTCGTCACGATCGAAGATTCGGGCCTACATGGCGGAATCGGATCGAGCGTGTCTGCCGCTGTCCGCGCCGTGGGGGTCGACACGATCTGTCACAGCATCGGTGTGCCACAGAGATTCCTGGATCACGCCTCTCGCGAGCAGATTTTCGGTGAGCTCGGCTTGACCTCGGAAGACGTCGCACAGCGAATCGTGGGCTGGGCAAAGTCGATCTGAGTCGAACCGCAGTCTTCGATACCTTGTCCTTGAAGTAGGGAGCAGACTACGCGATGAGAGCATTTGTCAAGAAGAGCGCAGAGGACGATGCGGTCGAGTTGGCCGAGGTACCCGTACCGCGCATCGACGATGTCGAATTGCTGGTCCGTGTGCACGCGTTCGGCGTGGGCATCCACGACACTTCATTTGTGCCCGTCGATGCGGCCTACCCGTATCCGATCGGCATGGAGGCATCAGGTGTCATCGAGGAGATAGGGAAGGACGTGTCGGGTCTCCAGCCTGGCGATCGCATCGCTTTCATCAGCTCTATGCAGTCCAAAGGTGGCACGTGGGCGGAGTATGTAGCCGTCGAGTCGAGTTCCCTCATCGTCCCCATACCCTCAGCGATGGGGTTCGGCGAGGCGGCTGCAGTACCCGTCGCCGGTAACACCGCGCTGCGAGCGATCGAGGCTCTTGGAGTGCCCCGCCGGGCGGTTCGTTGTTCGTCGCAGGCGGCTCGGGAGCGGTGGGTACCTTCACCGTCCAGATAGCTCGGCAACGTGGATGGCGGGTCGGCGCGTCGTCCTCGACCCGCAATCACGACTATGTGCGCATGCTCGGAGCGGAGGCCGTGGTGGATTACCAGGACTCCGATTGGACCCAGCAGATCCGGCAGTGGGCGCCGAACGGGGTCGACGCTGCGATTGTGGTGCAGCCGAACACCTCCGCGCAGGTAATGGAAGCAGTGAAGGACGGTGGCCACCTGATCTCGATCTCTGGGGATCGAGTTGAGCCCGAACGCGGTGTGCGGGTGCAGGTGGTGCCGCATCTCAGCGGTGTGCGCGATGATCTGGTGGAAATGATGGCCCGGAGCTCCCGAGGGGAAGCGCACGTGGAGATCGAGCGTACGTATCCGTTCGAAGAGGCTCTGGATGCGCTGGCACGTGTACAGACCAGGCACACCCGAGGCAAACTCGTCGTCGTCGTGGAGTGACCGGACCTCTCCTCCTCGTCATCGAAAAGGAACTCGTCCACCTCAACTCGATTGGTCCTCCGCGTTCGTCTGTTCCACTATGCGTACGTCTTCGACGAGATGAGCACGAACGAACGGATCGTAGGTGAACAATCGACTGGCCGTGTCCAAATCTGTCGATTCGACTATGAACTTTGCGCCACTGTGGTCCGCCGATGGTCCGGAAGATCGCACGATCCCGCGTCGGATCATCTCGGTGAGCCATGCACGGTGATCCGTCCGGTGATCGTCTCTACCGGAGGATGATTCCGGTGTGTAGGAGTATTCGACGACGAACGTGGACATGACATCTCACTCTCTCCGAGAAGTGGCTTAGATAACCATGTCTTCGAGTTCCATGCCCTTGGTCTCGCGAATCTTGAACTTGACGAAGAAGAAGGAGAGCAAAGCGAAGAACGCGAAGAATGCGTAGATGAATCCGAGTCCGATTGTCTCGGTCAGTGGAGGGAAAGCCAGCGTGATTGCAAAGTTGGCTACCCAATTGGCGGCGGTACTGATGCCCAGTGCGACCGCGCGCATTCGGTTGGGGAACATTTCACCGAGCATGACCCACATGATCGGTCCCCAGGTAGCAGCAAAGAAAACGACGAACAAATTGGCACCGACAAGGGCCACCGGACCCCATGGATCGGGGAGGGTGATGTCGTCCCCGGACCCGATCGACTGCGTGAAGGATACTGCTGCAAGAACCAGACCGACGAACATTCCGATGGAACCGATCTGCAATAGATTCTTTCGGCCGAATCGATCGACGAACAGAATCGCCACGAAGGTCATGCTCACGTTGATGACCGACGTGATCACCGAGGTGACGAACGACTGGTTCTCGCTGAACCCGACCGATTTCCACAGAGTCGTCGAGTAGTAGAAGATCGCATTGATGCCGACGAATTGCTGCAGAATCGCCATGGTGATACCGACCCAGACGATGGGTTGCAGTCCGAATTTAGGCCCCCGTATGTCCGCAAACGAAGATTTGGCCTCAGCTCTGAGTGTGAGTCGAATTTCCTTGACTCGTTCGTTCGGATGCATTTCGCCGGAGATTTCACCGAGAATGCGCGCGGCTTCTTCGTCGAGGTGCTTGCCTACCAGGTATCTGGGCGATTCCGGAATGAGCGTGGCGAGGAAGCCGTACACGAGCGCGGGGACGACGCCGACGAGGAACATCCATCGCCAAGCTTCCATCCCGAACCACAGGTCGTTCGATGGCCCACCTGCAGCGTTCTGCAGTACCGCGTCGGAGAGCAATGCGGCGAAAATACCGATGGTGATCGCCAACTGCTGAAGTGACGCGAGACCGCCGCGGTACTTCGCCGGGGCGATCTCCGAGATGTATGCAGGCGCGATCACCGAAGCGATCCCGATCCCCAATCCGCCGATGACCCGCCACAGCATCAGGTCCGGAACACTGAATGCGAAACCTGAACCGACCGACGAGATGGTGAACAGTGCCGAGCCGAGCAGCATGACGCGTTTGCGTCCCCAGCTATCGGCGAGTCGACCGGCGAACCATGCGCCCACCGCGCAACCGAGTAGCGCAATGGCGACGGCGAAACCCGTGATGAACGAGCTCAGGCCGAAATTCTCCTGAATCGAATCGACCGCACCGTTGACGACCGAACTGTCGAAACCGAAGAGAAAGCCGCCGACTGCTGCGGCGACGGTGACTCCGATGACTTTTGCGGTGTAGCGATCTGTAGGTTGCGTCATTGCGAACCCAGCTTTCGAGGTCGTGTGCCAGCAGCGATGGTGGTTAGGCCATCATGGCCCCGGTCCGCGCGGAAGTGGTGCAAATCGGCGGATTTTCACCCGAAGAGTTACCGCATGTGTCGGGTAGTCACCGTGGGGGTGGCAAAACGACAAAGGGTGTCGAAACGAAAGACGGCCCGCACATCGAAAGTGCGGGCCGTCTCTCAGTATTCGACTCAGACGCTGGCAACGCCGGGAGCGAGGAAACGCTGCCCGGTGGCCGCCTCCGATGCGCCACTACGATCGAGGTACGGCGTGATGCCGCCGTTCCAGAATCCGAACCCACCGCCGAGCAGCAGGCAGAGGTCGATGTCCTCGGCCGCCGCCACGACGCCTTCGTCGAGCATGATTCGGATCTCGTCGGCGATTGCGTTGCGGGTGCGATCGAGCACCTGCTCTGCGGTCGACGGTGAGTCACCCTGGGGCCATAGGGCCGCAACCTCGGGGTCGACGACCTGGCCTTCGGGTCCGTACGTCCAGACGCCGGGCTTCTTCGCCTCGACCAGGGCGCGGAATCCGGGGGAGTCCTTGAACCGATCCGGGTAGGCCTCTGCGAGCGTCTCGGCCGTATGCAATGCGACGGCAGGCCCGACCAGAGCGAGGAGAGTCAACGGGCTCATCGGCATACCGAGTTCGCCCACCGCACCGTCGGCGACGGCGAAGGGGGTGCCCTCGTCGATTGCCCCGATGATCTCGTTGGATGCGCGGGTCACCAAGCGGTTGAACACGAATCCCGGAAGGTCTGCGGACAGAACCGCGGACTTCTTGAGTGTCTTCGCAGTCGCGAATGCTGTTGCCAGCGTTGCATCGTCGGTCTTCTCGCCCTTGACTACCTCGAGAAGCGGAAGGACGGCTACGGGGTTGAAGAAGTGGAACCCCACAACGCGTTCCGGGTGCTTCAGATCTGCAGCCATCTTGGTGATCGACAGCGAGGACGTGTTCGTCGCGAGAATCGTTTCTGCGGAGACGAATTCTTCGACCTCGGCGAATACCTTCTTCTTCACATCGAGGTCTTCGAACACGGCCTCGATGACGAAATCGGTCTTGGCGAAAGCGGCCTTGTCGATCGATCCGGACACCAGCGCCTTCAGTCGATTCGCTGCGTCGGGGGAGACGCGCTTCTTGCCGAGCAGCTTGTCGATTTCACCGTGGACGTAACCGACGCCCTTGTCGATGCGTTCCTGGTCGATGTCGGTCAGAATGACGGGCACCTTCAGCTGACGCACGAACAGCAAGGCAAGCTGACTGGCCATCAATCCGGCACCGACGATGCCGACGCCCGTGATCTTGCGAGCCAGCGACTTGTCGGGTGCGCCGGCGGGACGCTTCGCGCGCTTCTGAGTGAGATCGAACGCGTACAACCCGGCGCGAAGTTCGTCCTTCACCAGCAACGTCGACAGTGCGTCGTCTTCTGCGGCGAAGGCCTTGTCCAGCGAAGCAGAATCGGTGATGTCGGTGTTCTTGGCAAGCTCGAGCAGTTCTACCGCAGCTACGGGGCCCGGTGCGAAGTTGCCTGTTTTGCCGGCCACGATGCCCTTCGCACGCGCGATGGCGTCGTCCCACGCCTGGCCGCGGTCGATCTCGGGCCGACTCGGAACGACGTCGCCGTTCAACACCCGAACAGCCCATGCAAGAGACTGCTCGATGAAGTCGGCGCCGCCGAATATGGCATCGACGACGCCGAGGTCCACCGCTTGCTGCGGCTTCAGCGTGCGGTTCTGGTTGAGCGAGTTCTCGATGATGACGGTCACTGCGGTGGAAGCACCGACGATGTTGGGCAGCAACTGGGTGCCGCCCCAACCGGGAACGAGTCCGAGAAATGCCTCGGGGAGCCCCAACGCTGCGGCGTTGTCAGCGACAGTTCGGTAGCGGGAGTGCAATCCGACTTCGAGTCCACCGCCGAGTGCAGCGCCGTTGATGAAAGCGAACGTCGGGATGGGTGACTCGCGCAGGCGACGGAACACCTTGTGGCCGAGCTGCCCGATTTGGAGCGCCTCGTCCTTGGTCTTGATGTTGGGTACGCCGTTGAGGTCGGCACCGACCGCGAAGATGAACGGCTTACCGGTCACCGCGATAGCGACGGGATCAGCTGCGAAGGCCTCGTCGAGCGCGGCATCGAACCGCGCGAGTCCGGCCGGGCCGAACGTCGACGGCTTGGTGTGGTCGTAGCCGTTGTCCAGCGTGATGAGGGCAATGCTGCCTTCGAGGCCGGGTACGGAGATGATCTTGGTGAACGCGTTCGTGACTACCTCGTCCGGCATCACCGGTTTCTTCGTCGCTTCGCTCGTGGGGCTAGTGGTGATGTCGCTCATGCCTTCGCTCCTGAGTAATCGGAGTGGATCGGGTTTTCCCAAATGACGGTTCCGCCCATACCGAGCCCGATGCACATGGTCGTCAGGCCGTAACGAACGTCGGGGCGCTGAGCGAACTGGCGGCTCAACTGGGTCATCAGTCGCACACCAGAGGAGGCGAGGGGGTGTCCACAGGCGATTGCGCCGCCCCACTGGTTGACGCGGGGATCGTCGTCGGCGATGCCGTAGTGCTCGAGGAATGCGAGAACCTGCACTGCGAAAGCCTCGTTGATTTCGAACAACCCGATATCGGAGATGCTCAAACCTGTACGACCGAGCAACTTCTCAGTAGCGGGGACCGGTCCGATGCCCATCACAGCAGGGTCGACGCCTGCGAACGAGAAGCCGACCATACGCATACCGATGTTCAGGCCGAGTTCGTGCGCGGTGTCCTCGCCGGCGAGGATCGCAGCAGTGGCACCATCGTTGAGACCGGCAGCATTTCCCGCTGTGACCCGGCCCGCTGGGCGGAACGGAGTCTTGAGCTTGGCGAGATCGTCGATGGTTGTTCCGGGACGCGGTGGCTCGTCCTCGGTGGCCAGGCCCCAACCAGCAGCGGACTTGGTGGCTACCGGTACGAGTGTGTCGGCGATGAAGCCGGCCTTCTTGGCGGCCTCGTACTTGTTCTGGCTCGCGACGGCGTAGGCGTCGGTGCGATCCTTGGTGATACTCGGAAACCGATCGTGCAGATTCTCGGCCGTGTTGCCCATGACGAGTGCACTCGGATCGACGAGCCTGTCGGTGAGGAAGCGTGGGTTGGGGTCTACGCCCTCGCCCATCGGGTGACGGCCCATATGCTCGACACCACCGGCGATGACGACGTCGTATTGACCGAATCCGATTCCGGAACCTGTCGTCGTCACGGACGTCATCGCGCCCGCACACATGCGGTCGATGGCGAATCCGGGGACGCTGTGGGGGAGTCCGGCGAGGAGAGCGGACGTGCGCCCGATGGTCAGCCCCTGATCACCGGTCTGCGTCGTAGCCGCGATGGCGACTTCGTCGATGCGCTCCGGGGGCAGAGCCGGGTTCTTCCGCAGTAGTTCGCGGATCGCTTTGACGACGAGGTCGTCGGCGCGAGTATCGGCGTAGATGCCTTTGGGGCCTGCTTTGCCGAACGGTGTGCGAATGCCGTCTACGAACACGACATTGCGCTGTGAGCTTGTGGACGCGGGTACAGACACGCTTCGATCCTCCCGGGAAGATGCGGAATTGCGGCCCGGCTGACGCCGGACCGCCATCCACTCTAGCCGGTATTACTCGCCGGTAACTTGCTCAGGGGTGCCGCTCTCTCGCTGAGGGGTCCCAGGCTCTTGTTCGGAAGTCAAGGCGTCGGCCAGAACTGGTACGACCAGTTCCCGCTGCCACGGTCGGGCCCGGCCCTCGGTGAGCTTCTTGTCGATGATGACCTCCGCGACATCACGTTCGACAGGTGTCCAATCCCACACCACCCGACGCAGCAGATCCGGCATGAGTAGGTTCTCCACCGGCACCTCGACGTCTTCGCTCAGTGCTGTCATCGCCGTACGAACGGTGGTCAATCTCTCCGCGGCCTCGGGTTCACGACGTGCCCACCGATTCACTGGAGGAGGGCCGTCGAAGGGAGCGGACTTGGGTGGAAGTTCCTCGCTCGGTAAGCGTCGTGCGCGCTCGAGGGCGGACAGCCATACCTTGGTCGAGCGTCGCTGACGCGGACCACCGAATACCGGCAATGCACGTAGTTCGCCCTCTGTCTTCGGGTCTGCCGTCGCTGCGGCGACAATCGCCGAATCGGGCAGAATTCGGCTCGGCGCGATATCTCGGTGCTCCGCGATCTCGTCGCGTGCACGCCACAATTCACGCACGGAGGCCAGTACCCTCGCCGACTTGACGGCGTGGATTCCTGACGTCTTTCGCCAGCGGTCAGGCTTGGGCTTTGGTGGACCCAGCGCAAGGATGTGCGCAAACTCTTGTCGTGCCCACTCTGTTTTGTCCTTCGCAGCGAGTTCTTCGGCCATCGCATCGCGCAGCTCGAGCAGAACTTCGACGTCGAGCGCGGCATAGTTCAGCCAGGTGTCAGGGAGTGGGCGTGTGGACCAATCTGCGGCTCCGTGCCCTTTCTGAAGCGACAAGCCGAGCGTGCGTTCCACGATCGGACCGAGCCCGACTCGTTCGAAACCGGCTAGTCGTCCGGCTAGTTCGGTGTCGTACAAAGCCGCCGGCACGAGACCGAGTTCGGCGAGACCGGGCAAATCCTGGTCGGCCGAGTGCAGGACCCATTCGAGTGGATTGATCACCGAAGCCAGCGGTTCGAGTGCGCCGGTTACCGGGATCGGGTCGAGCAGGACGGTGCCTGCACCTCGTCGTCGAAACTGCAATAGGTAGGCGCGCTGCGAATATCTGAAACCGGACGCACGTTCGGCATCTACCGCTAGCGGGCCGTGACCACCCGCGAGTAGCTTCGCCGCCGCCACCACGCCCTCGGGGGTGTCGACGACTGCTGGAACGCCGTCGACAGGCGCCAGCAGGGGTGTCGGAGCGGGCGCATCGACATTGTCACCGTCGTTCGTTACGTCCGAGGCATCGTTGGAACTCATCGCTGACATGAGAGCAGACTCTAAGCCCTCGTACCGCGAAGCCGTGCGAACTCAGGTCCGGTTACCACCGTGCGTGCGGAGTTCGGTAATACCGGCGGGTGGCAGTCCAGCAGCATAGGCAAGCACCTCGCAGAAGGCCTCGACATGCGGAGCCAACTCTCCGGTGGTGGGGGTCCACGACGCGCGCAATTCGAGCTGATGGGCTCGCGGTGGACCGGCGATATCACCGTAGCGCACCGAACTCGTCGACGTCACCGTCCCGCCGAGGGCGTTCAGTGACTCCGACCGGCTCTCCAAAGCATCGACCAACCAACTCCACGCGACCTCGGGCAGCATGGGGTCGGAGGCAAGCGATTCATCGACATCGGCCTGGATATAGGCCACAAGACGCCTTGTTCCGTTCCAGGCTTCGTCACCGTCCGGGTCGTAGAGCAGAATCAGCCGACCGAACGCATCGCCGTCGGATTGTTCCGCGATATCTTCGGAGGTCGAATGCTGAACTTCAGCGCCCATCGCGTAGCTGAACGGGGCTAGGCGTTGCGGTGGCCGGATCGGTCCGAGTTCGATGGCGGGGTGCACGACGGCCCGTTGCATCGCCTCGACAGCCGATCGAAACGGCGCAGGTTCGGCAGTGGATCCGGGATTGGTCACGACTCCGGACGTTAGACTCGTCACCTTCGGGATCGTCGGAGGCGCGCCGCAAGTGTGACCGACTGCAGGGCAACCGGCCTGGGATCGTCGGGGCCATGAGACGCGCTCAGGCCTGCGTGGCGGCAATATTCTGTTCTCGTGGCAGCATGGATGGCAATGAACACAAACGCGCCGTACCCTCGCCGTCAGCTGCCCGACGCGCCTTTGTTGGCCACCATCGCGGGACGGCCGACATCGCGTCGTCCGGTGTGGTTCATGCGGCAGGCCGGGCGATCGCTTCCCGAGTACCGCAAGCTCAGAGTCGGCACCGGCATGCTCGAGTCGTGCTTCACTGCCGATCTGGTCGTCGAGATCACGCTGCAGCCGGTTCGGCGCCATGATGTCGATGCAGCCATCCTGTTCTCGGACATCGTGGTTCCACTGAAGGCCGCGGGTATCGATCTCGACATCGTTGCCGGGACAGGGCCGGTGGTGGCGTCGCCGGTACGTTCGGCAGCCGACGTCGCAGCGTTGCCGCCGTTGAGCGCCGAGCAGGTGGAGCCGGTCACCGATGCGGTGACAACGCTCACCCGAGAACTGGGTGATACCCCGCTCATCGGATTCGCTGGTGCTCCGTTCACGCTTGCCTCCTACCTGGTCGAAGGTGGACCGAGTAAGAACCACGAGAAGACCAAAGCGCTCATGCGCTCGGATCCAGCGACGTGGCACACCCTTCTCGACACTCTGGCGGACACGACGATCACGTTCTTGCAGGCACAGCTAGCGGCGGGTGTCGACGCGGTTCAGCTCTTCGACTCCTGGGCCGGCGCGCTCTCACTGGCGGACTATCGCGAGTTCGTGCTGCCTCACTCGACCAAGGTGCTCGATGCGATGTCCCCGGCCGGCGTACCGAAGATTCATTTCGGTGTCGGGACCGGCGAACTCCTCGGTGCCATGGGAGAGGCCGGTGCCGACATGGTCGGTGTGGACTGGCGGATTCCCCTCGATGTCGCAGCCCGACGCGTCGGCCCGGGGAAGGCGTTGCAGGGAAACCTGGACCCTGCGGTGCTCTTCGCGGGTTGGGATGCCGTCGAGAGTGAGGTTCGACGCATCGTCGCCGAGGGCGATCGCGCTGTCGAGGGTGGCGCTCTGGGGCATGTCTTCAACCTCGGTCACGGAGTTCTGCCCGATACCGATCCGGATGTGCTGACCCGGGTGGTGGAGTTGGTGCACTCGCTGTGACCGGAAGGCCGCCGCGGGTTGTGGTGGTGGGTGGCGGGATAACCGGCCTTGCCGCTGCATTCAGGTTGCGCCAGATGTGGGGTCCCGAAGCCGACATCACCATCGTCGAAGAATCGATGCGCCTCGGCGGCACGTTGCGCACGATCACGTTGGCCGGCGGTCCGTTCGATGTCGGTGCCGAGGCCTTCATCGGCCGTCGACCCGAAGTGCCGGCCCTGATGGATGAGCTCGGATTGAGCGCGCAACTCGTCCACCCGGCCGGATTGCGTCCACTCGTCTTCTCGGGCGAGAAGCTTCACCCACTGCCGACCGGAACGCTGATGGGGATCCCGGCCGACGTGGCCTCCGTGGAGGGGCTGGTGGATGCACGGACGCTGGCAGCTATCGCCGGTGAGGGCGACACCGAATTGCCCTGGGACCGAAACAGCGATGTCAGCGTCGCCGAATTGGTCGGGTCGCGATTCGGTGAACAGGTTCTCGCGAGATCGGTCGACCCGTTGCTGGGCGGCGTCTACTCGGGGCTCTCCGATTCGATCGGGGTCCGCGCAGCATTACCTACCCTGGCAGCGGCCCTGGACGCCGGAGCTACCAGTCTGTCGGCGGCCGTGGCATCTGCGCTTCCCGCTCCGAGTTCAGCGCCGGTTTTCGGAGCACTGCGTGATGGATATCGCACCCTGATCGATGCGCTGATAGCGGCTGCAGCACCGCGCACCGTATTCGGCACTGCCGTGACGGCCGTTCGCCGCGAGGACAAGGGTTGGGTGGTGGATCCGATCGGGCACGTCGACGCGGTGGTGCTGGCCGTTCCCGCGCCGGCACTGGCGTCGATACTGTGCGCTGTCGTTCCTGATGCCGCTGCAGCCGCAGCCGAAATCGAGCTCGCGTCGTCCGTCGTGGTGGCCATGGCGTTCGACGCTGCCGTCGACCTCCCCGACAACTCCGGCGTGCTCGTAGCCACCGACGCCGGACTGGCCGTCAAGGCGTTCACGTTGTCCAGCAGGAAGTGGTCACATATTGCAGAGCGTGGTATCTCACTCGTCCGTGCCTCGCTGGCAAGATTCGGCGACGCAGGCCCGCTCACCTGGTCCGACGAACAGTTGGTCAAGGCGGCCGTACGAGACCTGCATCGGGTGACCGGCGTGGATTCTGCACCGTCGTCCTCGTTCGTGCAGCGATGGCACGGCGGCCTACCTCAGTACGCACCCGGCCACCTGGGTCGAGTTGCCGCAATCGAGGCAGCTGTGCGCGATGTCGACGGGTTGGCAGTGGCAGGTGCGTGGAGTCACGGTGTCGGAGTGCCTGCTTGTGTCGCTTCGGCCACCAGAGCAGCCACACGCATTGCGGAAGTGGCACGATAGAGCCATGCCACGTTTGGACTACACAACCCTCAATTCGACCCTCCGCTACCTGATGTTCTCGGTCTTCAAGGTCACGCCCGGCGTCCTGGGTGAGGACCGAGCCGAAGCCGCCAAGCAGGCGCGAGTGTTCTTCGAGAGTCAGGAAGACAAAGGCGTCGCAGTACGTGGTGTGTACGACATCGCAGGCATGCGAGCCGACGCCGACTTCATGGTGTGGACACACGCGGAACGCATCGAAGACCTGCAGGCTACGTACTCTGATTTCCGTCGCACGACCGCGCTCGGTAAGGCCAGTACCCCAGTGTGGAGCAACACCGCGCTGCACCGGCCGGCCGAGTTCAACAAGTCTCACGTCCCGGCGTTCATCGCAGGCGAAGAACCCGGTGCCTACATCTGTGTCTACCCGTTCGTACGTTCCATCGATTGGTACTTGCTCCCCGACGAAGAGCGGCGCACGATGCTCTCCGACCATGGCAAGGCCGCGCGCGGGTACAAGGACGTGCGCGCCAACACCGTCCCGGCGTTCGCGTTGGGTGACTACGAGTGGATCCTCGCCTTCGAAGCTCCCGAACTCGATCGGATCGTCGACCTGATGCGGGACCTACGCGCAACCGAGGCGCGTCGGCACGTTCGCGAGGAGACTCCGTTCTTCACCGGACCACGCGTCGACGTCGAAGCACTCGTCACGTCACTCCCGTGACCTCGGGGTCGGAGACGCACGCTTCGGGACCAGGTGTTGTGCGGGACCGGGCCGTCGCGTCTCCGATCGAGGCTGTGGTGTTCGACTTCTCCGGAACGCTGTTCCGTTTGGAGGAGGACGAGAGTTGGTTCGAGACCGTCACGCACTCGGATGGAACACCGGTCGACGGTCACCGTGCGGCGGAATTGATGCGACGGATGACTGCGCCAATGGGGGAGGTCGTCGAGTTCGACGAAGTGAATAGGCACGCCTGGAATAACCGTGATCTCGATCCGGCGCTGCACCGTCAGGCATATTTGCATGTTCTTCGTGAATCCGGCGTCACAGATCGCGCTCAGGCCGAGTCCGTGTACGGCCGAGTTATCGACCCTTCGTGTTGGACTCCGTACCCGGACACGGCGCACGTGCTGTCGATGCTCGCCGGCAGAGCGATTCCAGTGGCCGTGCTGAGCAATATTGCCTTCGACATCCGCTCGGCATTCGACATGCTCGGAGTGATTGACTACGTCAGCGAGTTCGTCTTGTCGTACGAGGTCGGCTACGTCAAACCTCAGCCTGAAATATTTTTTTCTGCGGTGCGTTCGCTCGGGGTGGATCCGGTGCGGACCTTGATGGTCGGTGACAGTGAAGAGGCTGACGGGGCGGCACGGGCAATAGGCTGCTCTTTTGCCCTCGTCGATCCGATCGCGACGGGAGAGCGTCCCACAGCTTTGCTGGATGCACTGGCGAGCAACGGAATTCGATGAGGCCGCAGCACCCGGAAACGTCTCAGCACATGGGTCACTGGGGAATGTTTCGAGCTGAAAGTGCCGACGGCGAGGTGACCGCCGTGCATCCCCAGGAGACCGACCGCAATCCCTCGCCCGTACTCGGCAATCTCGTCGGCTCGGTGACACACCGGTCTCGGGTGAAAGGCCCTGCCGTTCGACGCGGTTGGCTCGAGCGTGGTCCAGGTCCGACAGATCGGCGCGGTAGCGGAGAGTTCGTTTCGGTGTCCTGGGACGAACTCACCGAATTGCTGGCAGTCGAGCTTTCTCGCGTGATCGACAGGCATGGCAACCAGGCGATCTACGGCGGTTCCTACGGGTGGGCCAGTGCAGGACGATTCCACCACGCGCAGAGCCAGGTTCACCGATTTCTCAATTGCATCGGCGGCTATACGCGCTCGGTGCACAGCTATTCGCTCGGTGCCACCGGCGTCGTCATGCCGCACGTTCTGGGAGCCCACTGGAAGATGTTCTCTCGCTCCACCTCCTGGGACGTGATCGCCCGGAAGACGGAACTGATCGTCGCGTTCGGCGGAATCCCGCTGAAGAATACCGGCATCAACCACGGAGGTACCTCCGACCATCCCACGGCTTCGGCTCTGGATGCGCTCCGCGCCCGTGGCGGAAAGATCGTCACCATCAGTCCGCTTCGAAACGATCTCGACGGTGCGGCTCGTTGGATGACGCCGATTCCCGGCACCGATGTCGCGATGATGCTCGGACTGGCCCACGTTCTGGTGTCCGAAAACTTGCACGACACAGCATTTCTCGACCGATATTGCACCGGATACGCACGCTTCGAGGAGTATCTGCTCGGAGTCGCGGACGGCACACCCAAGACCGCGGAGTGGGCGTCGAACATCTGCGGCGTCTCCACCTCGGAGATCACCGACCTGGCACGCGAGATGGCGAGGCGTCGCACTTTGATCACCGTCACGTGGTCACTGCAGCGGACGAAATCGGGCGAGCAAGCACCGTGGATGGGCGTGACACTGGCGTCGATGCTCGGACAGATCGGCATCCCCGGCGGGGGATTCGGGCACGGCTACGGGTCGATGAACGAGCCTGGTCTCGCGCCGGTACCGTATCCCCTTCCCACGTTGCCCCAGGGCTCGAATCCGGTGAAGTCGTTCATCCCGGTGGCTGCCGTGTCGGACATGCTGCTCCACCCCGGTGAGGAATTCGATTTCGACGGACAGCGACTGACGTATCCCGATATTCGGCTGGTGCATTGGGCGGGCGGCAATCCCTTCCATCATCATCAGGATCTCGGACGACTTCGCCGGGCGCTGGCACGACCCGACACGGTCGTGGTGCACGACCCGTACTGGACGCCCATGGCCAAGCACGCCGACATTGTCGTCCCGTCGACGACATCGCTCGAGCGCAGTGACATCAGCTGTACACGCAACGATCCACTGCTGGTCGCCATGCACCCTGCCGTGCCGCGATTTGCCGACGCGCGAGACGACTACGACACATTCTCCGCGCTGGCCGAAAGACTCGGAGTCGGTGCGCACTTCACCGAGGGGCGCACTTCGGGGGAGTGGGTGGAGCATCTCTACGCTCAGTGGCGGGGTTACCTACGCGGAATGAATGTGGACACTCCAGGTTTCGAAGAATTTTGGCAGCTCGGTTCATGGCGGATGGCGACCGAGGACGGACTGACCCTGCTCGAGGACTACCGCGGCGATCCTGAGAAGTACCCGCTTCGAACCCCGAGCGGGCGCATAGAGATATTCTCCGAGGCGATCGAGAAGTTCGGTTACGAGGACTGCATTGGGCACCCAGCGTGGTACGAACCGGTGGAGTGGCTCAAAGGAGAACGTGCGCAACAGTTTCCGCTACATCTGATCGCGAATCAACCACGAACACGGCTGCACAGCCAACTCGATCACGGAGCGAGAAGTCAGGCTTCGAAGGTGCATGGCCGTGAGCCGATCCGGATGCACTCCAAGGCCGCGAGCGAGCGAGGGCTACACGACGGCGACGTAGTCAGGGTCTTCAACGACCGTGGGTCTTGTCTTGCAGGCGTCGTGGTGGACGAGGACATGATGCCCGCCGTGGTGCAGTTGGCGACGGGTGCCTGGTACGACCCCGAGGACCCTGCGGACACCGGATCTATGTGCGTACACGGCAATCCGAATGTATTGACAGCCGACGTCGGTACATCCTCGCTGTCACACGGGTGCACGGGCCAGCATGTGCTGGTGCAGATCGAACGCTTCGAGGGCGTAGTGCCACCGATCACTGCGTTCGATCCGCCACAGTTCGTAGAACGAGAGACAATCAGAAGACGACTCGGCTGATGGTTTCCGCAATCAACGCTGGCTTGTCTTCGCCCTCGATGTGCAGTGTGTTGGTTGCCACGATCTGGAGTGCGCCACCGGACACTTCCTCGGCCGACGTCAGTGTGGTTTGCAACCGGACGTGCGATCCGACCTTGACCGGGTTGATGAAACGAACCTTGTTGGACCCGTAGTTGATTCCGAGCTTGACATTCTCGATGGTGTAGATCTGCCAAGTGAGCACCGGGATCAAGGACAAGCTCAAGTAACCGTGCGCAATGGGGCCGCCGAACGGGCTTTCCTTCTTTGCTCGTTCGACGTCGACATGAATCCATTGATGATCATCCGTGGCGTCGGCGAAGGTGTCGACCCGGTCTTGAGTGATCTGCATCCAGTCACTGGTGCCGAGGTCCTCGCCGACGGCCGCGGTGATCTGCTGTGCTGACGTGAAAGTGCGCATAGTCACATTATGCGCTGCGCGCCAGGCCGGTCGGGGGTCAGGACGGGTCGAGAACGAGAGAAATCGAGTTGATGCAGTACCGCTGATCTGTGGGCGTCGGGTACCCCTCGCCCTCGAAGACGTGGCCGAGGTGGCTGTGGCAGTTCTTGCAGATGACCTCGACGCGTCGCATCCCGAGCGTGGTGTCCTCGTTGAGGATGACCGCGTCACTGTCTGCAGGATCGAAAAACGACGGCCAACCGCAGTGTGACTCGAACTTTTCGGTACTGCGAAACAGTTCGGCCCCGCATGCGCGGCAGCTGTACACACCATCGGTCTTGGTGTCGGTGTACTCCCCGACGAACGGACGCTCGGTGCCCGCCTGACGCAGGACTGCGTACTCCTCGGGGGTGAGCTTCTCTCGCCATTGTGCGTCGGTGAGCTGAACGGCGGGAACAGAATTTTTTTCGGTCGCTGAACTCATGACACCACGCTAATACTTCTCGAGCTGCTTCGTTGTTTGCGCAGGTGAGCTCTCCGGAAGGAGGTACTCGGGTTCGATTCCGTCGTCGAGGCGGCCGTCACTGCGGGCAGCGAAGTACCGTCCGATCAGAACCGAGAAGATCACGATGATCAGCAAGCTCCAGCCGAACGTAGTGCGCATGTAGTCCATTGCTCGGCCTCCCGTCGGGAATCGACCGGACAGCCAGCGGTCGTAGCTCATGAATCCATAGATTGCGAGCCACGCCGGCCAATTTCGGAGAACCGAGTTCTTGAGCACGACCGTCATCAATAGCGGGAACAGCAGCATCGAGTAGTACATCTGGCCGAGTGACCCGAGTAGCCAGTGTGCTGTCAGGACAAGGCCCGACGTTGTCGCAATGAAGAACAGGCGGTCCTCGCGGCAGTAGCGATAGAGCAACCACAGCGACACCAGAACCATCACGCCGAGAACCCCGCGGATTCCGTAGATCAGGAGCTCCGGCAATCCGTAGTAGCGGCCGTTGCCGACAATCGCGCTGTTGAAGTAATCGCGCGACTCGAGGAGATAGGGGAGGGTGCGGTCGATGAACTCCATCGGGTCCACCGACAGCGGCCAGGCGATCACGAGCAACACGACCGGAATTGCGATTGCGGTGATGAAAACTTTCCACTGCTTGGTCATCAGCGGAATGATCAACAGCGGTGCGAGGATCGGTTTGATGGCTAGTGTCAGCCCCATCGCCACACCGGCGGACAAGTCTTTTCGCTGGAGCAGCCAGTAGATGAATGCAACCTCACCCAACAGAACGAAACCGTTGAAGTTGGTGAACACCAAAGTGTTGGTCACTGTTTCACTCGCGAAGACAGCGAGAAGAAGTGCAGGCGCCGCGACAGAGTTCAGACCGAAGCCGAAGATCTTGAGCAAGATGTACAACGCAAGAACGATGGCAATCGTGCTCGCCAAGATGAACAACCAGCGAGAACGTTCGGGGTCGATGATTGCGAGAGGCGACAACAGCATCGTCGCGCTCGGCTGATAGAGATAATGCGGATCAACCGAGTCGAAGTTCGCCGTATACACCGGCTCGCGATTGAGAAACGCGAGAGCAGCCCGGTATACGGGGATGAAATCATTGGTGAAGTCACCGTTGACCGCCCGTACGATCGCCCGGTTGAGAACAGTCATGATGGCGATCGGCCATAGCGCGAACCGGACTACATCCGCGGTCGTCCGGCCGTTGCGGGGCTCGAGGAAGCTAAGTGACACGTGGGAACGGTACCTTGACCGGGCTCGGGCAATGACCGTCGACACCCGTTGGGTGTGTTCGGTACCACTCCGTGGATCGGCACCAGACGTGTCACGCGGGACAGACGCTGCCATCGGGAGGAAGCGACGCGTCGGTCGCATATGCAGCGGCCGCGGCTTGGCCGCACACGGACCCGCCGATCACCGGGTGGCCGGCACCCTGCCACGTCATGGCGGCCGAACGCGCGCCGGTGGCGGCAACAAGCCCGGTCACACCGGCGAACCCCCCATTCCCGACGACCGGGTCGCCGGCGCCACTGAGTTCGAGAACCGGAACGGACAACGACGTCGGCAAGGGCGGAGCGGGTGCGGTCGGCCACGACGAGCACGTGAGTGCTGTCAGAGCGGCGTCGATGCCGAAGATGGGGTACTGCTCGCTCCAACTTGCACCGGCATCGCGCACGGCCTGCGGGGACGGCCACTGCTGGCCGTCGATGCACCGTGCGACGAACTGACCGTCCGTTCCGTAGGCAACTGCACCGCGTGAGGACAACCGGCTCAGTGCGGACGGATCGCCGGACTTGGCTGCAGATAGTGCATCGGCAAGCTCGAGTGTCCGGCTCGACGGGTCGCCGGAGGACGAGGCGAGTGCATAGGCGATCCCGTCGAGCACAGAGTGGGTCGACAGAGGTGCCAAGGCTCCGTTTGCCACCTGTGTCAGTAGTTCGGATACCGCGGCCTTGGGGTCGGATCCGAGCGAGCACTGGAGGGCCTGGCACCGCTGCACGAACGCAGTGAACGCGGCTTCTCGTCCTTCCGTTTTCTGCTGGGCCACGGTCATTTGATCTACGTTCATTCCGGTGGGCGAATCGAGAATCAACCGCGCCACTCGGTCCGGGTACTGGGCCGCAAACGCCAACGCCGTGGATGCACCGTTCCCCGTGCCGATGATGCCGAGTGCATCGATTCCCCAGGCGATTCGAAGCTGTTCCAGATCGCCTGCGGCATAACTGGTGGCGAAAGCTATCTCCTGTGGCTGCAGTAAATCGGTGCATTCGATCGTCGCTTCGCGTCCGACGGCGACGGCTCGGTCCACGGCATCACCGTCGGACACCGCGAATTGCCCCAGGTTGGCCAGCGTCTCGCGGGTCTTGCGGGTGTCGGCTTTCACGCAATCGATGGCTGTCGACCTGCCGATTCCGCGCCGATCGATGGCGACGAGCGGGTGAGCCTCCAGCATCGTCGTGCTGTTGCCGGCCGCAAGGTCGGCAAGTGTGGCGATCGACGCACGGTCGGACCCAGAGGTGAAGACCAGGGGTGCGGCATCGGGCGGCGTCCTGTCCAATTTCGCACGCAGTGCGCCGACGGAGAAGGACCCGAACATCTGACCGGATGGGTCGACGGGCGCGTCGAAGTCTGCGCATTCGAGGACGACCCCGGGAGTGCGAGAGGTGAGGCCGTAGAGATCGAAGGTGCTCTGTGTGCACTCGGTCCACGCAAGATCGTTCACCGGAGCCTGTAGTTCTGGATTCTCCGGCTCCGCGTCGGCAGTCGACTCTTCGGGTTGCCCAGGGGAGTTCTGCTCGACGGCGACGTCCGGACGTCCGGACGGCCCAGCACTGCATGCCGCCCCCAACATCGAGACCGTGAGAAGAACTGCGAGCAACGATCTTTTCTGCGTCACGCTGCGAGGCTATCTACTTTTCCGCACCGGGAACTTCACCGGTCCCGGCCGGGCGTACTCGGACCCATCTGGTCAGCAGGGTTCCGTCGTCGTCGGCGAGCACGTGGATTCGTTTCATCCGGTGCAGTACCGCGGCGTTCGAGTGCGCAATACGCCCCGACTTTCCCGCAAGCAGGTTCGGCGAAGTCGTCAGGCATAGTTCGTCTACACAATCGTCTGCAAGCAGCGTTCCGAACAGGCCTGGGCCGCCTTCGCACAGGACTCGCCTCAGACTCATTTCTCCCAGGGTAGCCAGGACAGCAGAGGTCGGAACGGTCGTTCCCTCGACGTCGATCACGTGCGCACCTGCTTCGCGAAGCATCGAACGTGACTCGGCCGACGCGGAGGTCGTCGTGATGATCGTCGGCGGTACTTCGGTGTCGGTGAGCAGACGCGATCTCGGATCGATCGAGGCCGAAGCAGTGACGACCACTACCGGGGGGATCGGTGCCAGGCCCGCGTCGATTCGCTGGCTCTGCTGTGACTCCGTAAGACGGACACCCCCGTAATTCTCGCTTCGAACCGTCCCGGCCCCCACGAGAACCGCATCCGCCAGGGTCCGAAGGACATCGAACACTGTTTTGTCAGAGGGTGTACAGAGACCTGAGGACACGCCGTTGGCGCTGACGGCTCCGTCGATGCTGGAGACGAAGTTCGCCCGGATCCACGGCGCGGTCAGGTTGTCCGGATAGGCGTACAACCGGCGTAGTTCGGCCAGGTGGACGACGCCGTCGGCCGGGTACGAGGAGCCGGAGTCGGATGTGAAGTAGGTCGCAATATCGAGTAGGCGCACATTGTAGATAAGACCACCTCGTTACGCTTACTAGATGCCTGGACGTCTTGCCGATCGTAATCCTGTCGTTCCCTCCGATCAGTTGATCGCGCAGATGGTCCCCCCGGCCATGTTCGACGAAGTCAGTTTTGCCTCGTACATCCCGGATCCGAACGAACCCAGCCAGGCCGAGGCAGTCGCCAAAGCCGAGTTGTTCGCGGAGAAGGTAACGAAAATTCGCGGGAAGGGAAAACGCGGACTTTTCGGCAAGAAGGCGCCCTCTACCGGCGCAGGCTTGTACCTCGACGGCGGTTTCGGCGTCGGTAAGACCCACCTCCTGGCCTCGATCTTCCACAGCGTCCCCGAACCGAAGGCATTCGGTACGTTCGTCGAATTGACTCACGTGGTGGGCGCGCTCGGCTTCAACAAGGCGCTCGAGGAGTTGTCGGGTCACAGCGTTCTGTGTATCGACGAGTTCGAACTCGACGATCCAGGCGACACGATGCTCGTGTCCCGATTGCTGTCCGAGCTTTCCCAGCGCGGCGTGTCCATCGTGGCGACGTCCAACACCCTGCCCGGTCAGCTCGGCGAAGGAAGATTTGCAGCCGAGGACTTCATGCGGGAAATCAAGAAGCTTGGATCTATCTTCGAGTCCATCCGGGTGGATGGACCCGACTACCGACACCGTGACCTGCCTCCGGCCCCGGACCCGACGTCCGAGGCCGAATTGATCGAACGGGCAGATTCTGTGGCGGACGCGACCCTCGACGATTTCGACGAGTTGTTGGCACATTTGAGCACTCTGCATCCATCGCGATACGGAAAGCTGCTCGATGGTGTGCAGGCGGTGTTCTGGAAGAACGTGCATCCGGCTGCGGATCAAGCTGTCGCGCTTCGACTCGTGGTGCTCGCCGACCGCCTGTACGACGCAGGCATTCCGGTGACCGGGTCAGGTAGCAAGCTCGACGAGATCTTCACCGAAGAGATGCTGGCCGGTGGATACCGTAAGAAGTACCTCCGCGCGACGTCTCGTCTGCTTGCCTTGTCTCGCTTCGCCGCCGTCGGATGACGCTCAGATCAGTCGGATGACGCTCAGGTCAGCCGGGTGACGCTCGGGTCGGCAGATTCACGAACGTAGTCCTCGTTCCATCACGAAGTCGTCGTGGATTTCGGAGCCGAGCGTGAAGGTTTTGGTTCCGACGATCTCGAATCCCTGTTTGGCATAGAAGCGTTGAGCGCGCAGGTTCTGTTGGTTGACTCCAAGCCAGATACCTTCGCAGCCGCCCAGGGTTGCTCGGGCCAGTGATTCAGCCATCAGGGCCGCCGCCACTTCGCTCCCGTGATGGTCGGGCAGCACGTACATCTTGGAGATTTCCATCGTCGGTGCGTACGTCAGCGCTCGCGCGATGTCGGGATCCGATGGTGGTCCGGACACGAGCATGGCGTAACCGACTATGGAATCATTCTCGGTAGCCGCCAGAATTTTGCGTCGCGGATCCGCCAGGTACTCACCGAACCGCTCATGCGAGAGAACACCGTCTATGAACGCCGCTATTGCTGCTCTGGAAGAACCAGGCGGGCATGCCAGTGGAAAGGTGACGGCCGCGACATCGGCTAGCTGTTCGGCGTCCCACAGGCCTGCGGGGGATACGGTGACAGTCACAGGCGGTCGACCGCTGCCTTCGCCTCACGCAACGAAAGCTCGGATCGCGCGCGCAAGAGCTTGATGGCAGAAATTGTGTTGCCTTCGGCCTTGAGGGTGCGAAGCCTGGGAATGATGTCCGCCCAAGCGGCGGTGTCCATGCCTGATGCACCCATCGGGGCGCCGAGCGTGGGAATAGGGTTTCCGCGACCGACGGACTCGACAACATCCTTGGCTTCTTGGAGTCCTGCGCCGGTTCTCTCGCGGAACAACTTGATCGCGTGGATCTTCTTCTTTTCGCCCACGAGGCGGTATATGTCCTCGCGTGCCGAGTGATCCAAACCCGCGAGCATCAATTGTGTTGTGGCAGCGACGTTCTTGGGTGGACTCTTGCGCGCGAGGAGCCACACCGCGAGCACTGCGGCATCGATGAGTACCAATGCGACGATGAACCATCCCCAGGTGGGCATAGTTCTAAGTAGAACACCTCACTCGTAAGTCGACAGTCGGCGGCATGACGATTGCATAACGACGAGCGCGAGCGCGCCCAGTGACCCGCTCGCCCTAATTCCAGGACCCCACGTCGAAGAATTTGAACGCTTCCTCCTGAACCAGGTCGGCCACTCCATATTTTTGCGCCGACAGATCGTGGCCTGCACCGGAGATCTCGATCGCGGCGGTATGAGCAGGCACCAACGCGATTGCCTCGGACAGCTCGGCGGGTGAACCGAATGGGTCCTTGGTGCCGTGTACGAACATCGTTCGAGTGCGCAGCTGGGGAAGGTGCGCAGTGCGGGGCTTCTCCGGTTTTCCGGGCGGATGCAACGGATACGACATCAGAATCAGCCCATCGACGAGTTCCGGCTGTTCGGCGACAAGCATCGATGCCTGCCGACCCCCGTACGAGTGGCCACCGAGCAGAATAGGGCCGCTGCGAAGCCTTCGGAGGTACGTCACCGCTGCTTCGATCGACGCACGGTCGGCATCGGCCTTCGACGGGTGCGGGGGACCGGACGGCTTTCGACGTCGGAACGCCAGATCGAACCGTAGAACCGTGAATCCTCGTGCCGACCACGCATCGGCCGAAGCGACAAGCAGCGGAGCGTCGAAGTTTCCACCCGCGCCGTGAGTGAGTGCGAGAGAACCCGACGATGGCCCCGAGGGCGCATGCAGAAATCCGCGTACCTCGGCTACATCGACGCACTCGGGCACGTAGACGTCGTCGGAATTCTCGGTTCCTTCGGTCATTCGTCTCGGTCGTCGGCCGTCGGTGCACTGTCGGCGGTGTCCTCGGAATGGTTTTCCTTCAAGTTTCCGTCGTCATCGACCATGTCGGCGAAAGCCGTACCCGACACCATTCCGTTGGTTCCCGGAAGAACAACCGTCGGCCTCGAACCCGCCTCGTACTTGGCATCTATGCCGGCCACTTCATCTTGCGCGCGCTTGTGCGCATCGGAACTGACCTGAGGTTCGCTGCCCTCGGTGCTCGGTTGATTGTCGTCGGCCATCGCAGGCGTCCTTTCGATCGCGGGCTGGAAAACCAGAGTGCACGTCTATGACGTGAATCACCACTCGCGATCGACGGTAAACATCTCGACAGACCTGACGGTACAAAAAAGACCCCGGCCGCATGGCCGGGGTCTTTTTACGTGGTGCGCGATACTGGGATTGAATTAGCTCAACGCGATACTGGCGACACGCCTACCGGCCTCGTCAAAAACGCTCTGACGTGCAGATTCAAGTACCAGTATCGCGGTGCGTAACTCGGCACAGATATGCACCGATGTACTCTGACGTGGTGCAAACGTGGTGCAAGATGCGACAGTCGAGGGTGACGTAATGGCCGGTGCCAAGGGCAAGGCTCAACGTGGATTCGGGCGGCTACGGCAATTCCGTAGCGGTCGGTGGAAAGCGAGCTACACCGGCCCCGACGGACGGCTCTACGACGCACCCTCGACGTTCGGGGCCAAGATCGACGCCGAGGCATGGCTCGTTGACCGTCGACGTGAGATAGACCGTGAGTTGTGGTCACCACCGAGTGACGCGGCACCGGCCAAGGCGGCGGCTCGGCGCGTGACGTTCGGTGACTATGCCGAGCAATGGCTCGTGCACCGAGACGTCAAACCCCGCACGCGGGAGCACTACCGCAAGTTGCTCGACGCCCACGTGTTGCCGGGCCTCGGCGCACTACCCCTCGGCTCGATCACGCCCGACGATGTACGAGGTTGGTACACCGCCCTCGGCACCGCTACGCCGACACTGAGAAGTCACGCCTACGGACTCGTGAGAACGATCATGGCGACCGCCGCCAGTGACGGCAAGATCACCGTCAACCCATGCCACATACGCGGTGCCGGGTCAGCCAAACGAGTTCATAAGATCCGGCCCGCCACGTTGCCGGAACTCACCGCTCTCACCGAGGCCATGCCCGCCCAATACCGCGCCATGATCTTGCTCGCCTCGTGGTGCGCGATGCGGTTCGGTGAACTCACCGAGCTACGTCGGCGCGACGTCGACCTCACCGACGAGGTGATCCGCATACGCCGCGCCGTCGTCCGCGTGGGCGGTGAGTTCGTCGTCGGTGACCCCAAGAGTGACGCGGACACCCGCGACGTGGCGATCCCGCCTCACCTCGTGCCCGCAATCGAGGCCCACCTTGCCGAGTTCGTCGGCCCCGGCAAGGATGCCCTGTTGTTCCCTGCACAGCACGGCGGGCACCTCGCCCCGGCAACGCTCTACCGGAGGTTCTACACCGCACGTACCGCCGCCGGGCGCGACGACCTACGGTTCCACGACCTACGCCACTCGGGCGCGGTGTTGGCCGCGGCTACAGGTGCCACGCTGGCCGAGTTGATGGGCCGCCTAGGGCACTCGACACCAGCCGCGGCCTTGAGGTATCAGCACGTGGCCGGTGGACGCGACAAGGCGATTGCGGCGGCACTGTCGGCCATGGTGAACGGCACCGGATAGAATCGTGCATATTCAAACGTGTTGGTACACAATCAAGTACGGGTTGCCACATGTCTACACATTGGTGTAGAACTGTGGGACACCGACGAGACGCCAACGTATCTCGTTAGTCCCCATAGGGCGCATACGCGAACCCTTGTACGGAGAGACAGCGGAAACCGCACTCCCGTAAAGGTTGAATTGCCATGGCCCGAAAGCTCATCACCCAAGCCCAAGCCGCCGAGGTTCTGGCCGTCGACGTGACAACAATCCGTCGGTGGCTTGCCGCCGGGAAGCTCGACGGGTTCAAGCTCGCCGGTCACGGCGTCCGCGTCGATGCCGCATCCCTCGACAACGTGCTGACACCGATCCGGTCGGCATGATTACCGCCCTTGCCCTCGTGGGCCTCGGCGTGTTCCTCGGCTACCTATGCGGTATGGGCCGGTTTCAACCGTCCTGTGCCGTACCCGAGGCCGGTGACGTGACGTACCGGACATATCAGGGGCCGGTAACCGCTTGTGAACCGCCCGGCCTTGTTCGTGTCGCGTAACCCCAACTGCCACAACGTAACCCACTGCGCGCTGTGTGAGCCGACACGCCCATACATGACAAAACCCCCGGCCACCACACCAGGGGTTAAGTCCGAACCAGACAGGAACTACAGCATGTTCGAGAACCATGGTAACCGAGTTGGCGGGTACGTGTCACGATTCGAGGCCCACGAGGTGCCGACGGCACCGTGCTCCGATTGCAACGCCACGTTCCGCGTGTTGAGCGAGAACGACGGCACCGTGCTCGTCAACGTCATCCATGCGCCAACCTGCCCGTTCTACGGCGGCGGGTGCAACCGTGCCGCACGTCGCAGCGCACGCAAGAGTGGCGGTAAACGATGACCGCGACCGTGTACGACCTTGAGGCCGTGCTCGGTTCGCGTGCGCCGGGCGATAAGACCAACCTCGGCGGGTACGTGCAGGCATTGGCCGACGCCGGGCTGGCCGTCGTGTTCGTTGAGCCGAACGGTAAGAAACCACTCGACCTGCGCACGACCGCCGAGACACGCCTCGACGACACCGAGGCGCAAGAGATTGCCAAGGCCGCTGGGAACGCCGATTGGATGCGGGCCAAGTCGCAAGGTGGTTCGCACCTTGCCACCACCGACGCCGCACGGCTCGGCAAGTACGTCGACAACGGTGAGAAGCGATACGGCGTCGACGCCGTCAACCTCGGTGTCGAGGTGGGCCGGTCCAACATTCTCGCTGTCGACGCCGACAACGCCGCCGACGTCGAGGCGTTTCAAGCGGCGTGGGCGTTGGCAGACCCGACGGTGCCCGCCGCTCAACCGACCGTGTCGACACCCGGCGTGATCGACGCCGCCGGGCAGTGGCAACACAAGGGCGGTGCACACTTTTGGTTCATCGTGCCCGAGGGCGTCACCTTGCCGAGCAACGGTTCGTACTCGACCGACGGGTGGACGGCCTATTGGAACAACAGGTTCGTGTTGGTGCCGCCGAGCGTGCGCGCCGAGGGGGCTTACGAGTGGCACCCCGGCAATGTCCGTGAGTTGCCGGTGTGGTTGCTCGAACGGATCACCGAGCAGTCCGAGCGACGAGAAACCAAGGCCGCCAACCGATCCGGCGATACCTCGAACCTCGACACGTGGGCGGCATCGGTCACGTGGGCCGACTTGCTCACCGCCGAGGGATGGACACCGAACAGCAAGACCGAGACCTGCGGGTGCCCGACGTGGACGAGGCCGGGTGCGAGTGATCCCAAGTCGGCGGTAGCTCACGACGTCGGGTGCAGTGACGAGCGGTACGACACCGACACCGACAAGCAAGGGCCGTTGCACGTATGGTCCGACACCGCCGCCGCCGAGCTTGGTGCGTCGACCTTGAGCAAGGTGCAGTTCGTGGCGGCAACTCGTCACGGCGGCGATATTGGGGCGGCGGCCAAGGCCCTCGGTATCCCGGTGTCCGACAACGGTGACGCCTCGGCGGCCTCGATGTTGTTCGGCACCGACACCTCGACCGACCCGCACGACAAGGCACTCATGGCCGAGGTGTTCGGTCATTCGCCGGTCACCGAGCACATACTCGAACAGGCCCGCATTCGCCTCGTGGGGCCGTGGGCGGCGTTGTTCCTATCGCTCACCCACGCCGCCCTGTTGACGCCGTGGTGGGTGCGCCTGCCCGCCGTAATCGGTAACACCGGGGCGTCTCTCAACTCGATAACGGCCCTCGTGGGCGGGTCGGGTGCCGGTAAGGGCGTCGGATCGGACGGCGGCATTCTCGACTGGCAGCGTGACCCGCTCGACGACGACGGATTGGTCGAGGCGGGGCAGACCGTCGACAGCGCACTTACGGCAATCACAGTCGGGTCGGGGCAGGCGTTCGCAACCCTGTTCCGAGAGTGGATCAAGGTGCCGCAACCGAAAGATCCCGTCACCGGCAAGACCCCCGCCGCCATTCCGGTGCACAAGCTCGTCCGACGCGCCGCGTGGATCGACTTTGCCGAGGTCGACAGCGCAAGTTCGATGATGAAAAGTGAATCGTTGCACTTCAGTTCCGAGCTACGCCGGTTGTGGGACGGCAAGGGCCTCGGCGTGCACACCAAGGAACAGGATCGTCGATCCGAGTTGGCGGCGTTCACCTACCGCGCCGTGGTCACGCTCGGCGTCCAACCCGAGCGGGCCGGTGAAATGTTGGCCGGTGAGGGCGGCGGCCTACCGCAACGCCTCGTGTGGGCCGATACCGCCGACCTCGGGCGCACCGTCGGCGGGCACCGTGGGGAACGGGTCACGTTGGTCGTTCCGCCGCCCTCGTGGAACCGAGGGGACAACGAGGTCGTGTTCATGGGCGTCGACCCCTCGGTGGTCGAGCAGATCGTCACAGACCGTGAGAACGTGCTCGTGAGAAGCAAGGACGCACTCACCGGCCTCGCGGCGCACCGCAACCTCGTACGCCTCAAGTTGGCCGGGGCGGTAGCGGTCTTGCACAGTCGCGCCGACGTGACCGCCGAGGATTGGCACCTTGCGGGCCTGTTGTTGGCTCACAGTGACCGTGTGAGGGCCGGGGTGCAACGAGTGCTTGCCGAGGCCGCCCGAACCGGCCACGAGGCTCGTGGGGCCGCCGATGCCCACCGAGACGAGGGCGCACGCAAGACACGTGACAAGTCGGTCGAGGCGGCGGCGGCGGCGATCCACTCGTGGTTGGCCGGTGCCAAGCGAAAGGGCAAGTTGTTCACCGGGGCACAGGTGCGGGACGCGTGCAAGACCGGCAGCACTCGGCACGCGTTCTGCGCCGACGCGTTGGCGGTCCTCGTCGACGAGGGCACGGTGCGTCATGGCGCACCGTCGAGGACCGGCACCGCAACGTTCGAGTGGAACGCCGACAGGGCGGTCGAGTCGTGACGAACCAAGGACCCAAGGACCCAAGGACCCTAGCGCGTCTCTCTCTGTCAAAACGCCTCACCTGTGAAATGATATTTATCAATATATATACCTATTTACCTGCGGAAATGCGGTTCGGCGGTGTCGGTTGCCGAGTGAGCAATTCTCACCGCACACCGAGGGTCCTTGGGTCCTTGGGTCCTTGGTTCACCGATCACGTACCGAGGCGGGCGGTGCGGGTCGAGGTGGGCCTTGGTAGCAGATCACCGCCGCCGGGCCGTATGCGGCTACGCACTCAAGCGGTAGCGCATTGACGCCAAGACGCACCGGCAAGCAATCAACCGACGACAACCGAAGGACACGACCATGGCTACATCGAACCGATACCAACCCGCTGTATTGCACCAGGCTTGGGCCGCACGCGCCGCGCTATGCGTCTCGACGAACGACCAAGCGGCTATGGCGTTGCTACTCGATCAAGTCACCGCCTCGGGTGATTGCGGCGTCAACGAACTTGTGACCGCTCAAGCGGCACTGCTGTGCGACGTTCTCGAAACCGCCGGCGCGCTCGGCAACCTTGCGGCGTGGGCAGAGGATATGCAGGCGGCAGCGAACTACACAGAGGGCGGCAACGACGGTGCGCCGCGGTAGTGGCTCGTCGCTCGACGAGTGGTACCAACAGGCTCACGACGGTCTCAGGGAACGTAGGCACCGTGAGGCGTTGCGGGGTGATCCGTACAGGAACCCGCCGTCGCATTTCGAGAACAAGCTCGACCGGCAGAGGATCGACCGGCGCGCCGAGGCGGCTCGACAGATCGGTGAGATAATCGACCGGCAACGGGCCGCCGGGGCATAGGTCGATCTGCAAAAATGCACATGTGCAGAAATGCACGACTCGGTGGGAACGGCTTCGGGTCGGGGCGACGACGTCACCGACCCGAGACACCCCCTGAGTTCCGTTCTAAGCCCCTGAGTCGGTCTGAGACCCCCCTCTGTCGGGCTTAATTTACCTGCACAACCGGCGCGTTCGGCTGTGAGCGTGGCTCTCAGGGCCGGGAATCGGTACGTGAGTGGCAGTCCGACCCCGTATTGGGGCCTGGCATCGGCCACTAATCGGCCCCGACCTGGGGGAAGCGGTTTAGTAGGGCACCCTAAGGTGCACAAATGCACATGCGCCGCGGGGTAGCAATACAATGGGCGGTACAAACCTGTAAGGTCGGGGTGCGTGCCTTCCCAAGATGCCCGCACCCGATGCCCCGAGGCGACCTGTCCTCGGGGCCTCGGTTCACACGAACGGAGGCGTTGCCGATGCCCGCCAAAAAGCCCTACGAATTGCGGCTACTCACGGCCCGCCACGAGGGCGTCGACTCTGCCGGTCGCGCAATGCCGAACCCTCGGGTCGAGCGTCACGAACCCGATAAGCCCGCCGACCTCACCGCCGAGGCAAGCCTCGAATGGGATCGGATTATCGAGTCGATTGGGCACTGGCTCAAGATCGGTGACCGCGCCGCACTCGTCAACCTGTGCGAAACGTGGTCGGAACTCGTGCGGCTACGAAAGTACCTGCGCAAGAACGGATTCAAGCAACGTGTCACCGTCCGTGACGCCGCCGGTGCGGTGACGGCCCTGTACCGCGAACGGCCCGAGGTCAAGCTGTACCGTGGTTTCCTCGTCGAGCACCGACTGATGACCTCGACGTTCGGTTTGAACCCGGTGAGTGAGGGTGCGGCCTCACGTGGCAGCGCGCCGACCGAGGACGCCCTCGACGGCGTCCCTAATCCATTCGCGGGGCAATCGTGAGTACCGAGGCCGAGCTGCGGGCCTATTTCGCCACCGCCGCACTACGCCTCAAGTTCGAGGGGCAGAACACCGACCCCGACGCGGATCATCCAAGGGTCTATTGGTGCCTCGGGAGGGGTGCGGTGCGGATTTCGTGGGGTTATCAAGGTGATTTCGAGCGGTGCACCGCCTTGGTCGGCAAGTATGTCGACCGCCCCGAGGCGCTTTGTGCCCAGTATCATTACGACACCCTAGGTTCCTGGCCGAAAGAGTCGGTGGTGGCCGCCAAGCCCGCTCTACCTGCTGAGTGGGATTTCGACGCCGAGACCGTCGAGGACGCACTACCACCGAGTGAGGACATATGAGTGACCACGACGAGGCCCCGGTGCCCGAGCCGTCGACGTTGACGGTCGCGCCCGACCCGATGGAACCGTGGGACACCGTCGAGTGTGAATCCCCCCTTGCCGCGGATCATTGGAATCCTGCAATCTGGCGCTAGTCCCGAGGGGTAGCATTGCTGCACAACACGTTCCGCGGGTATCGTGGCCCTTGCGTCGATCTTGACCAACCGGGTTCGTGGGCCTTGCAATACGCCGCGGCAGACCGGCCCGTCGAGGTCGTCGCCTATGCCACCCGTATGAGCAGCGGGGCATCGGCCAACCATGTGCACAACGAAATGGCCCGCCGAACGCCCCGACCGTCGCATAAACGGCCCGCATGGCTCACCAATTCAACTGTGCCGCAAGGCGCGTGAGTCCAAAGGGGCACCACCATGAACACATCACAGCGCGCAATCCAGCTATCCAAGGCCGACCCCGCCGCCGCGGGATTGACCTTGGAAGAACTGCGCAAGAAACTTATCGAGACGGCACAGGAAATTATTGCCGAGTATCAAGGTGAGGGCCGCGCACCGAGTGCGGACGAGGCCGACGCGCTCGGCAAAGCCGCGGATCGAGTCACCGAACTCGACAAGACAATCCAAGCCGCCAAGCGTTCCGCGGGGGTGGCCGCACAGTTCAAGAACGTGAGCGTCGACCACAACGGCAACGTCGAGTACAAGGGCAGCGGTGAGCGCATGGGCCGGATCGACCTGCACAGTTCGGGCCGTAAGGCCGCCACGCGGGCAATCAGCTCCAAGATGGGTGCCACCGATGCGCTCGGGCAGAAAGCCATTGCCTCACCCGGCACCACGGTCACCGACATTCCACTCACCGACGCGCCATACGACCTCGGGCGTATCGCCACCTCGGCGCTCGACGTCATCCCGGCGATCCAACGCGGGGCGATCTACGCCTACTTGAGGCAGGTCACTCGGGAGAACAACGCCGCGGTCGTGGCGACCGGCGCGCTCAAGCCCACGAGCAAGATGAGCCTCGAACGGATCGAGTCGCACCTGAAGGTTGTAGCTCACTTGAGCGATCCGGTGGACAAGTTCTGGCTCGAAGATGCGGCAAGCCTCACCCAGTTCGTGCAGAACGAACTCGTCGGTGGGTTGGCCGAGGCGCTCGAACGTCTCGTCATCTCGGGCACCGCGCCCGAGGTCGTCGACCCGACCGTCAAGGTGACGGGCATCCTAGGGACAAGCGGTATCCAGCTCGTCGATTACGCGGTCGACCGCACGACGACGATCCGCAAGGCGATCACGGCGTTGGAGAACGTCGGACACATCGCGGGCGTCGTTCTGCTCTCACCGTTCGATTGGGAGGCAATCGAGCTTGCCCGCCGATCCGATGGACAGTTCGACGCGGGTAGCGCGTTGCCGGTAGCCCGCGCCGAATTGAAGCTATGGGGCGTGTCCGTGGGTACCTCGTTGGCGGTTCCCTCGGGCACCGGCCTTGTGATCGACAAGGCGGCGGTTGCCGTCGGCATCACCGGCGCGTTCGAGGTCAAGTGGTCCGAGAACGTGGGCGACGATTTCAACCGCAACCAGCTACGTTGCCGCGTGGAGACACGCGCCAACGTGGACGTGTTCGCACCCCTCGGTGTCGCCAAGGTGAGCCTCACCGCGTAACCAGACCCCACCCGCTACCGACGGCGGGCGGCGTTGGCACCGTGCGGTCGGTGCGGTGCCGACAACAGCAGTAACGTCCCCGGTCTCTCACGAGGCCGGGGGCACTGTTCTGTCACCGCTCGGATGCGTTCGGTGACCGCTCGGCGGCAGTTGTTTGTGGTCGCTCTCTGTTGCTATGAGAATCTTTCGCAGTGGAACTATCACTGATTATCGTCACCGCCATTGCCGCCGTGGCAGCGGCCATATTCGCGGCCCCGGCGGGACTGCGTGACGCTAAGGCGTTCCTGCGCCCGCCGCCGTTCACGCTCACTGGAAGAACGCCGACAGACGTCGTTGTGTTGACACGGACCGGGCGTAAGCCTGTGCAGCTGCGCGGCACGTGGATATTCGATTACGGTCAGATACCCGTCAATAGCGCGAACCCGCATTCGGACTGGCGAACCCTGCGCAAGGGCGACTATCTAGTGCTCAACGTCTCGGGGGTGATGCCGGGAGACGAATTACTTGTCGACTATCGCGTCATCACAAAGAAGGAAGCTGCGCGGCTCGACGCGGCACCAGGCGATCGAGAGTTGCGTAACCAGCTCGAACTCGAACGTGAGGGCCAGGTCCACGAGACATGGACGCACAGCGTCATATGACTTTCGGTGACCGCTCGGCGGCCATGGTGTGCACGACCACGTCGTGCACACGTGGTGCAAACACAAGAAAGACCCCCTCGAAAGGGGGTCTGACCTGGTATTTCTATGGTGCGCGATACTGGGATTGAACCAGTGACCTCTTCCGTGTCAGGGAAGCGCTCTCCCGCTGAGCTAATCGCGCAAGATCAGAAGTTGAAGGTCGGGAACCTTCGCTTCGTTACGAGGTGGAGACGGGAATCGAACCCGTGTGCACGGCTTTGCAGGCCGTTGCCTCACCACTCGGCCACTCCACCAACGGGCCCTAGTCCCTCGAGCGGATGACGGGATTCGAACCCGCGACCCTCACCTTGGCAAGGTGATGCGCTACCACTGCGCCACATCCGCATGCTCCTCAGAGGCAGTTGCTCTCTCTGCGGTGCGGTCAAAACATTAGACCAACGGCAGACGAACTCACAAATCGCGTGGTCAGAAGTGGATTTGAGAGTCAAAGGTGGCAGGAGCCGGCAATCGGGGGTCGTAGATGGCGCCCGGAGAACGGGATAAGGCCGAGTCGAGATCCGGGTGAGACCCGTGTTAACGTTTGCCTCGTTCGATCACGCATGACGTGATCAGACAACGGTCCCGTGGCTCAGTGGGAGAGCGTCCGCTTCACACGCGGAAGGTCGCTGGTTCGATCCCAGCCGGGACCACAACTAGAAACCGCCTGGTAACAGGCGGTTTCTTGCGTTTCTTGCGTTTCTTGCGTTTCTTGCGTTTCTTGCGTTTCTTGCGTTTCTTGCGTTTCTTGCGTTTCAGGTGGTCCCGGTTCTTGGGCTCGTAGGCCCGACAGGTTTGTGGGTCTCTGTGGGCGCTGCTCCTTCTGCGACAACTTGACCTGGCATCGGAGCAACTACGCCCCCCGGTGGTAGGCAAACACCTACCGAGAGCAGTGATCGGACGGTTTATCGCCGCAGGTCGCGAAAAGGAAACTCGGGGATAACAGCAGTCCTCTCACATGACGCCGGCCGCAAGAAGTTACCTGCCGTTCGGAACAGTCCAGCAAATCTGGAGTTCCGCCTTGTCTTCTGCCGCTACCCTCCCCGGTCTTCAGATCGGCGACCTCACCGGTCGGCGGGCCAGGCACACCACTGCAGTGGTGAGCATCAGAAGGTAGACGATCGGATACGCAGTCTGCGCAGCGACACGAACGACTGGGATGCCATGGGTCATGAAAATGCCGATCGTGACCGTCCCGTCTGGGTAAGTCTTGTACCAGGCGAACAAGGGAAGAACGAGCACGACGGGCAGGACGGCTGACCACCACGTCCCGATGCGCGCTGCGTAATGCAAGGTCAGAACTATCAGAGGGACGGTCCATACCCAGTGATGGCCCCACGAGAAAGGCGAAATCATGGGAGCTGTCAGGCCGCAGATGGTTATAGCAAGCAAGTGCTCACCGCGACTGTGAGCTATGTGGGCGGCCCACAATCCGCCCATGGCTACTACGCCGGCGCACGCGATCCACAACACCATCGGCGGATTCTCGGTGTGCAACACACGGGCCAGAATGCCGCGAATCGACTGGTTGGCCGGTGAAGAGATCAGTCCGATTCGATCCGATCGGACGATGGTCCCCGCCCAGTAAGTCCAGGAGTCGCCCGGAATCACAACGAATCCCACGATGATCGTGGCGACAAACGTCACCGAGGCACAAATGAACGCTCGGGTATCTCGGACTACGGCGAGAAGCACGATGAACAAGGCCGGGGTCAGTTTCAGCCCTGCGGCGATACCCACGCCGACCCCACGCAGGCGGCTGTCTGCGGGTCGTCCAAGATCCCACAGCACCAACACGAGCAGCAGCAAGTTGATCTGTCCGAGCCAGATCGTCATCCGCACAGGTTCCAGCCATGTGAAAGCGCCTGCAAGAAACATACTCAGCAGGCGTAAACGCGTCGTGTTCTCGTATCCCAATTGACGCCAGCTCAGGTGAACGGCCACATACAAGAGTCCGATATCGAGTACCGCCACCAGCGTTTGCGCACCAACGACGGGACAAGTAAGCGAGTGGAGCGAAAATCAGCGCAGCGAATGGCAGATACGTGAACGGCAACGCATCCTCGAGCATGAAGGTATAGAGCGGCTCACTTTCCAGGAAGGTGTGGCCTCCGTACCGATACACCACCGCGTCGATGAAGTTACCGAAGGGACCATAGAACTGCTCGAACGACAACAATCTGTCATGCGCAACAAAGGCCACGGCTGCTGTGACCCCCAGTAGTGCGAGAAGCCACGTCGGGTGCCCCTCCACATCCGCCCGATCCGGACGGTGCAGTTCGTTCACCATGCTATGGAATATGCCAGGTGTGATGCCGGCATGACCGACAGACACTCCGGACAGCGGCGGGCGGATCTGTGGGCGAGGTGCTGGCGGACCGGCGCATGTCCTGCCTATTGGATCAAGTCGTTACGTGACGGGCGTAACAGTCACCCCGCCCAATGCGAGAGACCTGTTGAGCGATGGTGATTGGCGGTCGCCCGACAGTCGGGAGGACCGAGGGGATGATGAAGACACTTGTGCACGCAGCAATAGCTGCAGTTGTGGTGCTAGCTTTGGCGACCGGATGTTCCGACGACGGCAGTGTGGGGGCGGCTGCAACCAGCACCGTCGATGCGGTGAAGTCGCAGCCATCTGCACCCACCCGGGTGAGCGGTTCGGTAGGTGCGTCGTCCCGGGCGGGCGAGTCGGGTGCTCCGGCGACTCCGGACGCGCCACCGCCGCCGACGCCGGTGGACAACCCGACGGATCCATCGGCGACGGTGCCGGTGCACCAAGGGGATCCGTGCTTGGACACCAGTTCCGACCTGGTGCAGAATGTCATAGCCACATTGGGCCCGCCGCCGGGAAGTGATTACTACGAAATCGGTGAGCACACAACGGCGGCAATGCCGAACTGCCCGACGCTCACGTGGGCGGTCGCCGAGACCCCCAGTGGCACCGGTAGTTCGCCTGAAAACATCATGTTTTTTCACGCCGACAAGTTCGCCCGGCTTGCCACCCCGAGCCCGTCCGCGTTCACATCGATATCCGGTAGCACCGATGATTCGGTGACCGTGCACTATTCGTGGCTGGTGGGCAACGAGCCGAACTGCTGCCCGCAGGGCAATGCAGACGTGACGTTCAGCTGGGACGGCTCGAACGTCGTGTCGGACGTACCGGTGCCGACCGAGGTATACAACTTCGGTTGATTATCGATGGTAGTGGTAGCTCAGCCATGCATTGCGTCGATCACTCAATGGATTGGATTCGACGCGGTACCGGCGCGGCCGATCCGTTCGCGAACACATCCAGCGGATGCTGCGGCAGGTAATCACCGTCGATATCGCGATCATGACGACCCGGGTGTCGCGGGGCCGGGTTCGGCCATATTTGCCTCTGGGTGTAGCCCGGGCAGCGGTATTTCGAGGTGTTGTGCGTGCGGGTGAGGATGTTTTGGTGCTGTCTACGCTCTTGCTCATACCGAACGGGTGCCGAGTAGGTGCAGGCCGTCGAGCAGAAGCTGCATTCACGCGGTCTCGACACGGACGGAGCGAACGGTTTTGTGACTCGATCGTTAGCGGAGGGCAACGATGCTCGTGGAATGCTCGTCTGGTGCGTATGTGGCCAATGAGACAGAAATCGAGTCGGAAGCCCGGTACGAAGTGCATGGGGCCGAAAGCGGTTGCGGTGGTTGCCGTCGCGGTCACGACGATGGCTTCTGTCGTGGTTCCAGCGTATGCGCAACCGCCCGGTTCCGGCTCGGCAGAGATTGGACAGACGGTGGAACGGCGTCCGGTGTCGGCGACCCGAGAGGTTCTCGAGGTGTTTTCACCGTCGATGAACAGGGTCATCGCCAACGAAGTCCTCCGTCCCGCATCTGGTGGAGTGACCCCGTCGCTGGTTCTACTTAACGGCGCTTTGGGTAACGAGGACGGGGTGGGGTGGCTCGACAATTCCGGTGTCGAAGGGTTCTTCGCAGACAAGAACGTGACGGTGGTGCTACCGATCGGGGGCCGGTTCAGTTTCTACACCGATTGGCAGGCACCTGATCCGGTGCTGGGGACCAATCGCTGGCAGACCTACCTCACCCGGGAACTGCCGGCGGCGATCGACGCCGCGTACGGCTCGAACGGGCGTCGTGCGGTAGCGGGGTTGTCGATGTCCGGTGGCCCTGCATTGGACTTGGCGATTCAGGCTCCGGATGTATTCGATGCTGCTGCCTCGTTCAGTGGTTGCCCGGCCCCCTCGGACCCCCTTGCCGTAGCTGGGATATCGGCAATGATCGCGGGAGGATTGAACAATCCGTTCAACATGTGGGGTCTACCGGGAAGCCCGGGCTGGCGTGAGCACGACCCGGCCGTCAACGTCGAGCGGCTACGCGGAACTGCGGTGTATGTCTCTGCCTCGCAGGGAAATCCAGGGCCGGTCGACCAGACTCCAGCCGGGGCCATCCCTCCGTTCGGGGGGATGGCAGTCGAAGCGTTGGTGCACTATTGCACCGGCATCTTCGTCGACGCGCTGCGAGTGCAGGGGGTGCCGGCGACGGTGTCGATGCGCGCCGAAGGCGCGCATACCTGGGGACTGTTCGAAGACGAGCTCCGCGAAGCCTGGCGCACCACCCTTGCCCCTGCCCTGCATACTCGATAGTGGTGCCGGCGCGAGAAACCTCCGGGCGGATCGTCCAAAGCCGGAGACGGGCGTGGTTCGATGAGATCGAATGAAAAGCAAGCGGCGATCGCTGGTGCCATCGGACTGACGTTCGGCGCAGTGTCCGTGTGGATTACAAGCGATTCTTTCGTCGCGGCTCTGGCTACCGTGGTTATTGGTGCCTCGCTAGGCACGGTAGCCGTTCTCTTGATTCGCTCGTACACCAACTCACACCAGTGACTCGCTCGATCGAATTTCACTGCGCTCGTCTTCTTTTGCTGGTAACTAGATGGACGAGAGTGTGCGCCGCGAACCATTGATCCAGATCCAGGTGCAGCGGTACGGTGGCGCCGTGTTGATACGGCACACACAGCGCCCACCCGAGGAGTCATCGATGCTTTCACGTCGTACGAATCTCATTCGCTCTGCCGTGGTTGGGTGTGCCCTGGCAGGTGCGGCAGTAGTGGGCACCGCTCCCGCGGCGGCCGCACCGGTGGACGAACCGGCGTTCACCTCGCACACTTTCCGAACCGACTTCGTCGCAGGCGACCCGTTCCCCTTCGGATACGAGATACTCGACGCAGCCACCAATGGAACCGGCAACGTCCGTTTCAGTGCTGGTCCGATGTGCAACCCGCTGGGACCACGGTGCGCTGGGTTCACCCAAGATTTGTCGGTGAGGTGGATCAACTTCGCAAATGGGGCCAGCGGTGCCACGGTTGTCGGGTCGACACCTACGACCATCACCACAGGCAACGGGCCCGTCGGCATCTGGGCCACCGCTGTGTCGTCCCCTATTCCCATTGGTGTGCCTGCTGTGGGGCTTCTCAACCCATAGCCCGCTCGCCAGGCAGCATGCTGATCGGACCGAGATAGCTCACGCTGCCGAGGTGGTTGGTGCGGCACGCCGCGTGGCTGATTCGTCTAGCCTGGGACCGTGGCAGCCGACGACGTTCGCACCGATCAGGCAGAGACCGACGACGAGAACAGTGTTCTCGATCGCCTCTCTCAGCGGAGACATCGACTTCGCGCCAAGATCGGGTCCAATCCTGCTGTCGACCTGACTTACCGCGTCGTAGTCGGTGTCGTCGGGTTTGCAGTCCTGGTTCTCGGCATCATTGCGATCCCGTACCCGGGTCCGGGCTGGCTGATCGTCTTCGCCGGGTTGGGCATCCTCGCATCCGAGTTCACCTGGGCGCATCGACTCCTGCAGTTCGCCCGCGGGAAGTACGACGCGTTCATGGAATGGTTCTCGCGCCAGTCGATCGCAATCAGGGCATTGGGAGTGCTGTTCACCGCAGGTGTGGTCCTCGCTACGTTGTGGTTGATCGGCGGTCTGTATCTGGTCGCCGGTTGGGTCGGGCCGGACTGGCACTGGCTCGCGAGCCCACTCTGAGCATGCAGGCCGGAGTGAGGTAAGAGTCCGAAGTGAGTTCCCGATAGGCTGTCCTTCGGTCTCACCCGACCGAAATGACCTATCGAGGAGTACATCGCCGTGACCATGCCCGCAACAGACGTCTCACCCGCCCGCATCATGGTGCCGGCTGGAACGACCGCTGGAACGGCGTTACGGGACACCGGTCTCCCGAACAAGGGGCCCGACGCCATCGTGGTGGTCCGAGACGCCGAAGGGCACCTTCGCGACCTGTCGTGGGCTCCTGAGGGCGATGCCGAGGTCGAACCGGTGGCCGCGAACACCGAAGACGGGCGAAGCGTGATCCGTCATTCGGCCGCGCACGTCCTCGCGCAGGCCGTGCAAGAACTCTTTCCGGACGCCAAACTGGGAATCGGTCCCTTTATCAAGGACGGCTTCTACTACGACTTCGACGTGAAGACTCCGTTCACTCCCGAAGATCTGATTGCTCTAGAGAAGAAGATGAAGCAGATCGTCAAGGCCGGCCAGCGATTCTCGCGGCGGGTGTACGAGTCGATCGACCAGGCACGCGAAGAACTCGCAGATGAGCCGTACAAGCTCGAGCTCGTGAACGACAAGTCCGGTATCGACGATCCCGAGATCATGGAAATCGGCGGCGGCGAACTCACCGCGTACGACAACTTGAATCCCCGAACCGGAGAACGCATTTGGGGGGATTTGTGCCGCGGGCCCCATATTCCGACGACCAAATACGTGCCGGCGTTCAAATTGACTCGCAGCTCCGCGGCATATTGGCGGGGAAACCAAGACAATGCGGACCTGCAGCGGATTTACGGCACTGCCTGGGAGTCGACCGAGGCGTTGGACAAGCACCTCGAGTTGCTGGCGGAAGCCGAGCGTCGAGACCACCGCAAATTGGGTTCGGAGCTCGACTTGTTCAGCTTCCCGGATGAGCTGGGCTCGGGCCTTCCTGTTTTCCACCCGAAGGGTGGCGTGATCAGGAACGAGCTCGAGAACTATTCACGACAACGTCATATCGAAGAGGGCTACGAGTTCGTCAACACCCCGCATATCACCAAGGGCCACCTGTACGAGGTTTCCGGCCATTTGGATTGGTACCGCGACGGCATGTTCCCCGCGATGCATCTCGACGCCGAACTCGATGAGGACGGCGCGGTGCGCAAGCCCGGCCAGGATTACTACCTCAAGCCGATGAATTGTCCGATGCACAACTTGATCTTCCGCTCGCGGGGTCGGTCGTATCGCGAACTGCCACTGCGCTTGTTCGAATTCGGGTCGGTGTATCGCTACGAGAAGTCCGGTGTGATCCACGGGCTCACTCGTGTGCGCGGAATGACTCAGGACGATGCTCACATCTTCTGCACACGGGATCAGATGCACGAAGAGCTCACTCGAGCGTTGGAATTCGTGCTCGGCCTCCTGAAGGACTACGGGCTCGACGAGTTCTATCTCGAACTGTCGACTCGTAACCCGGACAAGTCCGTGGGCAGCGAAGAGGTGTGGGAGGAGGCAACGAACACTCTCGCCGAGGTCGCTGCCGCATCGGGCCTGGACTTGGTGCCGGATCCGGGTGGTGCCGCGTTCTACGGTCCGAAGATCTCGGTGCAAGCCAGAGACGCTCTCGGTCGAACCTGGCAGATGTCGACCATTCAACTCGATTTCAACTTGCCCGAGAGGTTCGAGCTCGAGTACACCGCGTCCGGTGGGACGAAGGAGCGTCCGGTCATGATTCACCGGGCTCTGTTCGGCTCCATCGAGCGATTCTTCGGCCTACTCACCGAGCATTACGCGGGAGCGTTCCCAGCGTGGTTGTCACCGGTGCAGGTCGTTGGCATCCCCGTCGCAGAAGTCCATCAGGATCACTTGTTCTCCGTGATTGCCGACTTGAAGAAGCTCGGGATACGTGCGGAGGTCGACGCGAGCGACGACCGAATGCAGAAGAAGATTTTCAACCAGACCGCGCAGAAGGTTCCTTTCATGCTCCTGGCAGGAGAGCGCGACGTCGAGGCAGGTGCTGTCAGTTTCCGTTTCCGTGACGGCACACAGGTCAACGGTGTCCCGACCGCTGATGCGGTAACTCTGATCGTCGCCTGGGTTACCGCACGCACCAATACATCTCCTACTGCCGCGCTCTTTGTTCCCGACACTTCAGGAGTGAGCTGACAATGCCCGAACAGGATGCGGCGATCGTCGATACCGGTCTCGGTCATCCCGATCGTCTGCAGCGGTTGTGGACGCCGCATCGGATGTCGTACATAGCCGAGGCACCCGGGGCAAAAAATCAGTCCAGCGAACCGTTCTCCGACATTCCGCAGATGAGTGACGAGGACGGTCTCGTCGTGGCGCGGGGCGAGCAGGTGTATGCCGTGCTCAATCTCTATCCGTACAACCCCGGGCACACGATGGTTGTGCCGTACCGGCGTGTCGCCGCGCTCGAGGATCTCACCTCCGCCGAGAGCGCCGAGCTGATGGAGTTCACTCAAAACACCATTCGCGTCATCAAAAGAGTGTCGCGGCCACACGGATTCAACGTCGGCCTCAATCTCGGTGCTGCAGCAGGGGGTTCGTTGTCCGAGCATCTGCATCAGCACATCGTTCCACGATGGGGAGGCGACGCGAATTTCATCACCGTGATCAGCGGCACCAAGGTGATGCCTCAGTTGCTACGTGAGACTCGTGCTCTCCTGTCATCGGCATGGAACGAATGAGTAGACGCGGCGACGGGACGTCGTCATGCTGAGCGTCTTCGGACGGGCCTCGGTATCGAAACTGACCGCCCCGCTGGGTAAGGCGTTGAACAGCACCGGGCTGACACCAAACGCGGTGACGTTGATCGGAACGGTCGCGACAGTGGCTGCCGCGGTGACGCTGTTCCCGGCCGGACACCTGTGGTGGGGAGCGGTCGTCATCACGTTGTTCGTCTTGTTCGACATGCTCGATGGTGCAATGGCTCGGGCCAGAGGTGGTGGTACCAAATACGGCGCGGTTCTCGACGCCACCTGCGATCGGGTCGCCGATGGTGCCATTTTCGGTGGCCTCGCCTGGTGGGCTGTGTTCACCGAGAACGACAAGCCGTTGCTGATCGCAACGCTGATCTGCCTCGTCACCTCGCAGGTCATCTCCTACGCCAAGGCCCGTGCCGAAGCATCAGGTCTGTCGGCGGACGGTGGTTGGATAGAACGCCCGGACCGTCTGGTGATTGTGCTCGTCGGTGCTGGATTGACCGGTGTCGGTCTCCATTTCGACATTCCTTGGCTCCAGAGCCTGGTCTATCCGGCGATGTGGATTCTCGCTGCGGCGAGCGTGGTCACGGTCTTTCAGCGAGTACTCGCCGTGCGGCGGTCCGAGGGCGCACGTGAGATCATCTTCCCGCCGACCACGCAGCCAGAAGCCGGATCCGATGGGAAGGCCGAATAGAGATGACGCTCGTCGAGCGCGCCACCGATGCTGGGTATGCCGCAGGGTGGCGAGTGGTTCGAGCGCTTCCGGACCCGTTGGCTCGGAAGCTGTTCGACAAGGGTGCAGATTTCGCTGCTCGTCGTCGCGGTGGACCGGAGCAATTGCGAAAGAATCTGGCTCGGGTGCTCGACGTGCACCCGCATTTGGTGCCGGACGAGTTGATTCGCGACAGCGTCCGATCGTATGCACGTTACTGGCGTGAAGCGTTCCGGCTGCCCTCGATGGACTTGGATTCCCAGGCCGCGGTGATCGACAAATGTGTTTACGGGCGTGAGCATCTCGACGCCGCACTGAGTGAGGGTTCCGGGGCGGTGCTGGCTCTGCCGCACAGCGGGAATTGGGACATGGCAGGGATGTGGTTGGTCCGAACCTACGGACGTTTCGCCACCGTTGCGGAACGACTGAATCCCGAATCGTTGTATCAGCGATTCGTCGACTACCGCGAAGGCCTCGGATTCGAGATATTTCCGCTGAGCGGGGGAGAATCCCCGCCCTTCGCGGCATTGTCCGAGAGGCTTCGAGCCAATGGGGTCGTCTGCCTGCTCAGTGAACGCGACCTGGCGAAACACGGTGTGCCAGTCTCGTTCTTCGGAGAGCAGACCCGGATGGCGGCCGGGCCTGCGAAGCTCGCCCTCGATACCGGGGCACACCTGCTACCGGTACACGGCTACTTCGACGGTGACGGGTGGGGTTTCACCATTTCACCTCGCATCGACGTCGGCGAGGGTGTCGCCGTTGCTACTCAGGCGCTCGCCGACTCGTTCGCCTCGCACATCGCCGAGCACCCAGCGGACTGGCACATGTTGCAACCTCTGTGGATGTCCGACCTTTCGGACAAGCGAAGAGCACGAATCGAGGAGTCGTGAGGATCGGGATGGTCTGCCCGTACTCCTTCGACGTTCCGGGCGGAGTGCAAGCGCACGTACAACAACTTGCCGAAGTGTTCATCGAGCGCGGACACCGTGTCAGCGTGTTGGCGCCGGCATCGGAAGAGACTCTGCTCCCGGACTTCGTCGTCTCGGCCGGTGAGGCATTGGCGATTCCGTACAACGGCTCTGTTGCCCGTCTGCGTTTCGGGCCCGTGACCTATTCGAGAATCCGTCGATGGATCAGTGAGAACGATTTCGACGTTCTGCACATTCATGAGCCCAATGCGCCGAGTCTGTCGATGCTCGCCCTCAAAGCCGCCGACGGGCCGATCGTCGCCACTTTTCATACCTCGACCACGAAGTCGTTGTTCCTGAGCACATTCCAAGGGGTGCTTCGGCCTTACCACGAGAAGATCAGCGGCAGAATTGCGGTGTCCGAGCTTGCCCGACGGTGGCAGGTCGAAGCCCTCGGTGGCGACGCCGTCGAGATCCCCAATGGCGTCGACGTCGCCGCATTCGCGGGGGCGCCGCTTTTGCCCGGTTATCCGCGAGCGGGGAAAACCGTGCTGTTTCTCGGGCGCTTCGACGAACCGCGTAAAGGTATGGGGGTGCTCCTCGGTGCCCTCCCGTCGCTCGTAGCGCGGCATCCCGATATCGAGATTCTCATCGTCGGTCGCGGTGACGCGGAAAGCCTGCGGAACGACGCAGGCGTGCTCGGCCATCATCTGAGATTCCTCGGACAGGTCGACGACGCGGAAAAGGCTTCTGCGATGCGCAGTGCAGACGTCTACTGCGCGCCGAACCTCGGTGGTGAGAGTTTCGGAATCGTGCTCGTCGAAGCGATGGCGTCGGGAACAGCAGTCGTTGCCAGTGAGCTCGATGCGTTTCGTCGAGTGCTACGCGACGGTGCCGCCGGGCTTCTCGTTCCGATCGGCGACTCCGAGGCGCTGGCGACCGCTGTCGATTCTCTGTTGTCCTCGGAGAAACTACGGGTCGGATTGGTCGAAGCCGCAGTTCGAGCCGTTGTCGACTACGACTGGCCGGTGGTCGCCGAACAGATCATGCGCGTCTACGAGACAGTCACCGTCGGAGGCCAGAAGGTGCGGGCGGCGAGCTGATGACACTGTCTGCGTTGACAATTCTCGTACTGGGCTTGGTTTCCGTGGTGATACTGGTCATCGGCCTGTGGGCCTACGCCACGGCCAATCGATTGGATCGCCTTCACGTTCGGTCGGACCTCGCATGGCAATCACTCGATTCGGCGTTGGCCAGACGTGCCGTGGTGGCCCGTGCAGTGTCGGCAGCGACTCGCGATCAGCTCGAGGACAGTAAACGACTCGCCGCTTTGGCCGACACCGCCGAAAGGGCGGAGAGATCGCGACGTGAGGACGCCGAGAATGCCGTGTCCGGGGCACTCGCAGCTCTCGATCCGGCGGATCTTCCGCCGCAGCTGGTTGCCGAACTGGCAGATTCCGAAGCGCGTGTATTGATCGCGAGGCGTTTCCATAACGACGCGGTGCGGGACACCTTGGCGCTGCGAACGACCACACCCGTGCGGATCTTGCATCTGGGCGGTACCGCGCCCTTGCCGACGTACTTCGAAATTGCCGAAAGATCGGCGTCGGAGACCTTCGGCCACAAGGAAAGAGCCGTGCAGCGGACCTCGGCGAGAGTGGTGCTCGTCGACGAACGCGGCCGGGTTCTGTTGTTGCGTGGACATGACCCGATCGTTCCGGAAATCTTCTTCTGGTTCACGATCGGCGGCGCGGTCGAATCCGGCGAGAGTCTGCGTGAAGCGGCCGTGCGTGAGGTCTACGAGGAAACAGGTCTCGAAGTCGAAGCAGCTGATCTCAGGGGTCCGATGTGGCGGCGGGTAGCCACGTTCCCTTTCAACGGAACCCTGATTCGGTCGGAAGAGCTGTTCTTTGCCTACCGCACTCAGGAGTTCGAACCTCAGCACGGTGGCTTCACCGATTTCGAACGACGAACTGTCACCGGCCATCGTTGGTGTGAGGAGGACGACATCCGAGCCTTGGGTACGACCGGCGAAACCGTCTATCCCCTCGAACTTGCCGAGCTGCTCGACGAAGTCAACATCGTGCTTGCCCGCCGAGTGGAGCCGGACGTCCGAGCCATTCGCTGACATCCTTCGGCGGCAGATCGACTGCTCGGTGATCGAGGGCTACCAGTCCAGCAATCGCCGAGTGGTTATAGGTGGTGGTCGAAGGCCAGCCTAGAATCGACCTCGAACAAATACGTCCTTTCGGATCCGCGGGCACGTGCGCCCGCTGCCGTTGAAGGATGATTCGACATCGAGAATGCATTCGATCAAACACAGGAGTTTGCCGTGAGTACCCCCACCGAGACCGACACCAGCGGCTCCCAGGAGAAGGTTTCGAAGCCCGGAATCGGAACCTCCCGCGTCAAGCGCGGCATGGCCGAAATGCTGAAGGGTGGCGTGATCATGGACGTCGTCACCGCTGAGCAGGCCAAGATCGCCGAGGACGCAGGCGCGGTCGCAGTGATGGCACTCGAGCGTGTCCCGGCAGACATTCGTGCGCAGGGCGGCGTGTCCCGAATGAGCGATCCGGACATGATCGACAGCATCATGGCCACCGTGAGCATTCCGGTGATGGCCAAGGCACGGATCGGCCACTTCGTAGAGGCTCAGATCCTGCAAAGTCTCGGGGTCGACTACATCGACGAGTCCGAGGTCCTGACCCCCGCCGACTACGCCAACCACATCGACAAGTGGAACTTCACCGCCCCGTTCGTGTGTGGCGCGACCAACCTGGGCGAAGCCCTGCGTCGCATCACCGAAGGTGCTGCGATGATCCGCTCCAAGGGCGAGGCAGGCACCGGAGACGTATCGAACGCAACAACGCACATGCGTAAGATCCGCGACGAGATTCGCCGACTCACCTCGCTTCCCGAGGACGAGTTGTACGTTGCAGCAAAGGAATTGCAGGCGCCTTACGATCTCGTCGTGGAAGTTGCACGCGCAGGGAAACTCCCGGTCACGCTCTTCACTGCAGGCGGCATTGCAACGCCCGCCGACGCGGCGATGATGATGCAACTCGGTGCAGAGGGCGTGTTCGTCGGTTCGGGAATCTTCAAGTCGGGCAACCCTCAACAGCGCGCAGAGGCAATCGTGAAGGCGACCACCTTCTTCGATGACCCCGATGTGCTGGCCAAGGTGTCGCGCGGTCTCGGCGAAGCAATGGTGGGAATCAACGTGGACGATCTCCCGGTTGGGCACAGGTTGTCCGAGCGCGGCTGGTGAATCCTCGTCGGTGACGGATTCACCGGGGTCGTCACCCCAGCCGGACCGCAGGCCGATCGGGATGGTCCCAGCGAACCCAGAGCGCCGGTCCCGCGGACGCATTGCCCAAGCGTAGGTCCATCTCACGGTAGTAGGTGAGTAGTGGCTCGATCGTCCACTGTTCCTCTGGCCGTGTCCGACGACGCAATGCGCCTGCCGAGAGGTCGAGTCTGATCGTCGCGTCGACGTCGAGGCCTCGGCCCAGCATCATCGGTCCGGCAAGGATCACTACGTGTGTCTGTGCTGCATCGTGCAGCGTAGCGCGCGCCGAGCGATCGCTCTTCTCGTCCCACAAGCGGGGCAGGAATTGGCCTCGACCGCCGGGCCTTAGTGGGGCGATCACCTCGCGTTCGATCGCGTCGAAATCGAACCAACCTGTGCGATAGGTTATTTCGTCCGTTCTGGAGTACTCGAATCGAAGCGAGGCAGGACGAACGAAGTCGTGAAGGTCGACGACATAACACGGGCGACCGGTACTGGAAACGAATGCGCTTGTCCGATAGGCGAAGTCGACGGGATCAGCACCGTCTGGCCCGTCGACGACCGCGACGCAGCGACGGCCCGACGGAAGCAAAGCGCTGAACGTCTCGACGAGTCGTGCCGGCGAGATCGGTTCGAGTTGGGTCATAGAAGAACATCCTTCCTGCACAGGCTCAAGTCGCGGCGGCCGCAGAACGAGTTCATCTCCTTGTTAGCCTTCAGGCAGCTGGTACAGAAAGGTGGATCATGGCGAGTATCGAAGACATTCTCGAGCTCGAGCGCATCGAGGACGACATCTTTCGCGGTCGAACATTTCCCAGTCTGCTGCAGCGGACATTCGGGGGACAGGTAGCCGGACAAGCGCTGGTTTCTGCCGTCCGAACGGTAGGCGAGCAGTATCGCGTCCATTCTTTGCACGGATACTTCATTCGGCCGGGCAACCCGACCGAGCCGACGATCTATCTGGTGGATCGCCTCCGCGACGGAAGGTCGTTCAGCACGCGTCGGGTCACTGGCATTCAGGCTGGTAAGCCGATCTTCACCATGTCCGCGTCCTTTCATGTCGAGGACGAGGGTATTTCGCATCAGGACACGATGCCCAAGGTCGTCGACCCCGAGTCTCTGGCCGACTCGCGTGATCTCCCGGACGGGGGAAGTCCATTCTTTCGAGAGTGGAAAGAATGGGACGTCAGGCTGGTACCGGATGAGCAGACCGAGAAGCACCCGGATTTTGCCGCCCAACAGCGCGTGTGGTTTCGGTACCGGGACAAGCTGCCGGACAATCAGGTTTTTCACGTCTGCACTCTCGCCTACATGAGCGATATGACGCTTCTCGGGTCGGCATTGGTCCCGCATCCCGACGTGTCGACGCAGACCGCGTCACTCGACCACGCCCTGTGGTTTCTCCGGCCGTTTCGGGCCGACGAGTGGTTGTTGTACGACCAGACTTCGCCCTCCGCTGATTTCGGTCGGGCGCTGACACAGGGACGAATCTTCGATCGGCAGGGACGGATGGTCGCTGCCGTGGTCCAGGAGGGGCTTATGCGTTTCGATCGCAACCCCGACCGGGTGAACAAAGATCTGGCCAGGCCCCAGTGAGTGGTCCCAAGATCGGTGTACTCGCGTTGCAGGGGGACGTCCGCGAGCATCTCGCCGCGCTGGAATCTTGTGGCGCCACCGCCACGACGGTTCGCAGACCTGGCGAACTGGACGAGGTAGACGGATTGGTGATTCCCGGTGGGGAATCGACGACGATGAGTACTCTGCTGTCGGTCTTCGAGTTGCTCGAACCGCTGAGAGCGAAACTGAAGGACGGGTTGCCCGCCTACGGGTCCTGCGCGGGGATGATCCTGCTTGCATCGGAGATTTTCGATACTCGTCCCGACGCCCAGCATCTCGATGCGCTGGACATCGCTGTGCGGCGCAATGCGTTCGGCAGGCAGGTCGACTCGTTCGAAACCGACCTGACGTTCGCGGGCATCGAAGGTGAGAAGGTACGCGCGGTATTCATTCGTGCCCCATGGGTGGAACGAATCGGGAACGGCGTCGAGGTTCTGGCCGAAGTTCCGGATGGCCCGGCCGCTGGGCGGATCGTTGCGGTCCGGCAGGGCGCAGTGATGGCAACGAGCTTCCATCCGGAAATCACCGGTGACCGCCGAGTCCACGAACTGTTCGTAGACTTGGTACGCACTACCTAGTGGAACGACAGGGCGCAGTAGCGCATGGATGGCAGTCGATGGATGACGGAACCGAGATAGTGGATCCGGTCACTCGAGCACATGGGTAAAGTACACAACACTTAGCTGAAGCAGGAAAGGGGCTCTATCGCATGAGCGGCCACTCCAAATGGGCCACCACCAAGCACAAGAAGGCGGTAATCGACGCCCGTCGAGGCAAGTCCTTCGCCAAACTCGTCAAGAACATCGAGGTGGCGGCTCGCACCGGTGGTGGCGATCCGGTGGGTAACCCCACCCTGTTCGATGCCATTCAGAAGGCGAAGCGCACCTCGGTTCCCAACGACAACATCGAGCGTGCCCGCAAGCGCGGCGCAGGTGAAGAAGCCGGTGGCGCCGACTGGCAGACGATCATGTACGAGGGATACGGCCCCAGCGGGGTGGCGATGCTCATCGAGTGCCTGACCGACAACCGAAATCGGGCTGCCGGAGAAGTTCGCGTCGCCATGACGCGCAACGGCGGCAACATGGCCGATCCGGGCTCGGTGTCGTACCTGTTCACCCGCAAGGGCCTCGTCACGTTGGAGAAGAACGGGCAAAGCGAGGACGACGTACTGATGGCCGTCCTCGATGCAGGTGCCGAGGAGATCACCGACACCGGAGATACCTTCGAAATTGTCAGTGAACCCACCGACCTCGTTGCGGTCCGCACTGCACTGCAGGAAGCCGGCATCGAGTACGACTCGGCGGAGGCCACCTTCCAAGCATCGGTGTCCGTTCCCGTGGACGTCGACGGTGCCCGCAAGGTGTTCAAGCTCATCGACGCATTGGAAGAAAGCGATGACGTGCAGAACGTGTACTCGAACGTCGAACTGTCCGATGAAGTGATGGCTGCACTCGACGAGGAGTGAAACCGTTCGGGGCGCGAAGACTGATCTCGCTTACGGGTGTCGCGCACCCGATAGGTCGCACCGCTCCGATACGCTATCGAACAAAAGTTCGTAAGCGGAAGGTGTCAGTGTGCGAGTGATGGGCGTCGATCCAGGTTTGACCAGGTGCGGTCTGAGCTTGATCGAAGGCGGGGCCGGTCGCAGTGTCGTGGCGCTCGATGTAGACGTGGTGCGAACGCCGCCCGATATGGATCTGGCGCAGCGTCTACTTCGAATCTCCGAGGCAGCGGAGTACTGGCTGGATACGCACAAGCCGACGGTGGTCGCGATCGAGCGCGTTTTTGCGCAGCACAACGTGCGGACAGCCATGGGCACCGCCCAGGCGGGGGGAGTTATCGCGCTTGCGGCAGCACGTCGCGGGATCGACGTGTGTTTTCACACTCCGAGCGAGGTCAAGGCCGCTGTAACCGGTAACGGTAGCGCCGACAAAGCGCAGGTCACCGCAATGGTCATGAGAATTCTCGGTCTGCAGACCGCCCCTACTCCTGCCGATGCCGCGGATGCGCTGGCACTGGGCATTTGCCATTGTTGGCGTGCGCCGATGATTGCCAGAATGGCGCAGGCCGAAGCGATGGCCGCGCAGCAGAAGCGGAAGTACGAGATTCGGCTCGCCGAGGAACGTAAATCGCGAGCACAGGCAGCGCGGAAGGTCGAACGCGCCAGACTTGCAGCTGTTGCTGCCGCTCCGGTTCGTGCAGCAGGAGAGGCTGGGGCACGATGATCTCCTCGATCAGCGGCGAGGTCCTCGATATCGCCCTCGATCACGTGGTCATCGAGGCATCGGGTGTCGGATACCGAATCAATGCGACGCCAGACACACTCGGCACGTTGAGCCGAGGTTCCGCGTCGAGATTGCTGACGACGATGATCGTCCGCGAGGACTCGATGACCCTGTACGGCTTTTCGGACAGTGAATCGCGCGAGCTGTTCTCACTATTGCTGTCGGTCTCCGGCGTAGGCCCCCGTATTGCCATGGCGACATTGGCGGTACTCGATCCTCAGGCGCTGCGGACGGCACTGGCAGACAGCAACGTGGCCGCGCTGACCAGGGTTCCGGGAATCGGTAAACGAGGTGCCGAGCGCATGATCGTGGAATTGCGTGACAAGGTCGATGCAATCGTGGCAGCAGGGAACACCACGATCGTGCAGTCCGGACCCGGAACGGTCAACTCCGTTCGTGACCAGATCGTCGAGGCGCTCACCGGACTCGGCTTCCCGGCCAAGCAGGCCGAGGACGCGACGGATTCGGTTTTGGTCGAGAGTCCCGATGCGTCTACGTCGGTAGCTCTACGATCCGCGCTGGCCTATCTGGGTAAGAGCAGATGACCGGAGATCCGGAAGAGGAGTTTGCGGATTCGCAGCTCGCGGCCGGGTTGATCGCGGACGACGCAGATGTCGAGACGAGCCTGAGACCCAAAACCCTCACTGATTTCATCGGTCAACCACGCGTGCGTGAGCAACTGCAGTTGGTGTTGACAGGCGCCAAGCTGCGCGGCAGTACCCCCGATCATATTTTGATGTCCGGTCCGCCGGGCCTAGGCAAGACCTCGATGGCCATGATCATCGCGCAAGAGTTGAACACCTCGTTGCGTCTCACATCGGGCCCGGCGCTCGAGCGAGCCGGCGATCTAGCGGCGATGCTCAGCAATCTCGTCGAGGGTGATGTCCTCTTCATCGACGAAATACATCGGATTGCGCGCCCGGCAGAGGAAATGCTCTACCTGGCCATGGAAGATTTCCGGGTCGACGTCGTGGTGGGTAAGGGGCCAGGAGCAACATCGATTCCCCTCGAAGTAGCACCGTTCACCCTGGTAGGGGCTACTACTAGATCGGGAGCGCTGACCGGTCCGCTTCGTGATCGTTTCGGGTTCGTCGCACACATGGACTTCTACGAGCCTGCGGAATTGGAACTCATTCTCCAGCGATCGGCCGGCATACTCGGTGTTCCGATCGACAAGGCTGCGTGCACCGAGATCGCTGGACGCTCGCGAGGCACACCGCGCATCGCCAACCGGCTACTGCGCCGAGTTCGTGACTACGCGGAAGTACGCGGTGACGGCACCATCACCAAAGCCACAGCCCGCGCGGCTCTCGTGGTCTACGACGTCGATCAACTCGGTCTCGACCGGTTGGACAGAGCGGTGCTCAGCGCGCTGATTCGTAGTTTCGGCGGCGGACCGGTGGGAGTTTCCACTCTTGCAGTGGCCGTCGGGGAAGAACCGGCAACCGTCGAGGAGGTGTGCGAGCCATTTCTGGTTCGCGCCGGGATGGTTGCCCGCACACCACGCGGTCGAGTAGCCACTGCTGCGGCGTGGCAACACCTCGGACTCGTACCGCCGCCTGATCTGGCCATCGGCGGAATTTCCGTTCGAACCAACGAGGCTCAGCAGGAGTTATCCGAATAATCTGCTGATAATCGGTGGGAGCTGACCGGATCACCGGTCCAGTAATGGCACACTGGTTCTTTGCGTGGTTCTTCAGCACAGCCGCGGTGACCGAATTGTCGCCTACTTCGGCTGTACGCGAACGTAAGAAACCACCGTGAACACACCGTGGGCACCAATGCCGAAACCGATAGACAACCGAAACTTCGAGGACTGACGTAAAAGATGGAACTGCTATTCCCCCTTCTCATCGTGGCTCTGCTCGTGCCGATGTTCCTGAACGTCCGGCGCCAAAAGAAGGCTCTTGCCCAGACTCAGACTTTGCAGGATTCGCTGAAGGTCGGTGACGAAGTAGTCACCACAGCCGGTCTGTACGCCCGCGTAGTGCTGGTCGAAGACGACACCGTGGACCTCGAGATCGCCGACGGCATCGTGACGACATGGTCGCGCGCCGTCGTGAAAGAGGTCTTGCCCCCGGATTCCGACGATCTCGATTCCGATTTCGCCGGATCCGCGGACGTCATCGAGTCCGACGACGCGACTCCGTCGCTCGAGAAAAGCACGACACTCGACAAGGACGCATCCCCGTCGTCTTCGGAAGAGACCGTGGAGCAGAGCGCGCGTCGTCTCGAAAAAGAGTGATCGACCTGTGAACGAAACCGCTGCCGGGGAAACTCCGGCAGCGGTTTCGCTTGCCGCGCACATGCTGCCCAGTTCGTCTGGAATCACCTGTTCCGACGCGTATCACCCGACAGAGACCGCTTGCGTCCCCTGATCGACCGCATGTTGTCCCACGCCAAGAGGAGAATCACACACCGTGGCACCTTCCAGCGGATCGGTGCATCCAGCCCGCTATCTCGCCGTCTTCGCGGTATTGATGGCCGCTGTGTATGCGCTGGTCTTTTTCACCGGAGACAAGTCGCCAACTCCCAAGTTGGGAATCGACCTGCAGGGTGGCACGCGTGTCACGCTTACCGCCAGGACGCCTGACGGCAGCCAGCCGAGTCAGGACTCTCTGAAGCAGGCGCAGCAGATCATCGAGACTCGCGTGAACGGGCTCGGTGTGTCCGGGTCCGAAGTGGTGATCGACGGCGACAATCTCGTCATCACCGTTCCCGGTGACGACAGTTCGCAGGCTCGTTCGCTCGGCCAGACCGCACGGCTTTTCATTCGTCCCGTGTTGACCGCAGCGCAACCGGCGGCAGGACAGCCGGCGGCAGGACAGCAAGCTCCCGCGAACGGAGCACCTGCGCCCGCTGCGGGCGAGCAGGCCCCGGCCGGCGATTCGGTACCTCAGGGCCGTCCGTTCCCGGCACAGGACCCCAGCGCGGTCGATCCGGTGCCGGTGGCTCCTGACACCGGCGATCCAGGCAGCCCCGAAGCCCCGGCGGCAGTGGCACCCCCGGAGGTCTCCGAAGCCGATGAGGCAGCCAATCAGATCACCGAGGCGAAGGCGCTAAGGCAGAGCGAGGACCCTCAGGTTCAGCAGGCCGCCCTCGCGACGATCGATTGCAATGCACCCGACCCACTGCAAGGCAACGACGACCCCGAATTACCCCTCGTTGCGTGCTCGACCGACGGTGCCTCCGTCTATGTACTCGGGCCGAGCATCATCGACGGTCAGCAGATCGACGATGCTACGTCGGGCTTCAACAGCCAGCAGTCGCGCCACGAGGTCAGTCTGAGTTTCGACTCGGAAGGTAGTAACACCTGGGCGAAGTTCACTGGCGCCAACATCGGCAAGCAGGCAGCGTTCACACTCGACTCGAAGGTCGTCAGTGCACCGCAGATCCAGGGTGCGACACCTGCCGGGAGCGCCACCTCGATTACCGGCCAGTTCACCGCGCAGAGCGCCTCGGAGTTGGCGAACACCCTCAAGTACGGTTCACTGCCGCTGTCCTTTGCCTCCTCGGAAGCAGAAACAGTCTCTGCGACGCTTGGGCTTGCGTCGTTGGAGGCAGGTTTGATCGCCGGCGCCATCGGTCTGGTGTTGGTCCTGCTCTACTGCCTCGTCTACTACCGCGCATTGGGACTGCTGACGGCGCTGTCGTTGGTGCTGGCAGGTCTGATGGTCTACGGAATTCTGGTTCTGCTCGGACGGTGGATCAGCTTCACCCTCGACCTGGCAGGCATTGCCGGGTTGATCATCGGTATCGGTATGACAGCGGACTCGTTCGTCGTGTTCTTCGAACGAATCAAGGACGAGATTCGTGAGGGTCGAAGCTTCAGATCTGCGGTGCCGCGAGGCTGGGCACGTGCGCGAAAGACCGTCCTGTCCGGAAACGCGGTCAGCTTCATCGCCGCTGCGGTGCTCTATGCACTTGCCGTCGGGCAGGTCCGAGGATTTGCCTTCACTCTCGGCCTGACGACGATCCTCGACGTAGTGGTCGTCTTCCTGGTGACCTGGCCGCTGGTCTACCTGTGCACGAAGTCGACATTCTGGTCGAAACCAGGTGTCAACGGCCTCGGCGCAGTGGCGGAGGTCGCGCAGGAACGCAAGCGGGCGGCTGCCCGAACGACATCGAGTACGGTATCGGCCGACGCGTCGACCAAGGGGGCGTGATATGTCCGATTCACCGGAGAAGAACACTTCAGGACCGACCTCGACACTGCTGACGGATTCCGGTGCCGAACAGATGGATCAGCCGCAGCACAGCTGGATGAATCGGCTGTACACGGGTACCGGAGCTTTCGAGATCGTCGGTCGACGTCGCTTCTATTACATCTTGACCGCAACGATCGTCTTGATCTGCCTGTTGAGCATCGCCGTCCGTGGATTCACCCTCGGGATCGATTTCGAAGGCGGCACCCGGATTCAGATCCCGGCCGCGGACAACGTCAGCACCGAGCAGGTCGAGACAGTGTTCGCCGACACCCTCGGATTCGATCCGGTGTCGGTACAGACCGTCGGTTCCGGCGCGGCTGCCACCGTGCAGGTTCGTTCCGAGGCCCTCGATGCTGCCGAAGTGAATTCGGTCAAGACCGCTCTGTTCGATTCCTTCATGCCGGTCGACGGGAACGGAGTTGCGTCACCGAATGCGATCAGCATCTCCGACGTGAGCGAGACCTGGGGCGGACAGATCACCCAGAAAGCATTGATCGCGCTGTTGGTGTTCCTCGTCATCGTCAGCATCTACATCTCCATCAGATACGAACGGGACATGGCGATCGCTGCCCTCGCGGCGCTGGTGTTCGACCTGTTCGTCACGGCAGGTGTCTATTCGCTGGTCGGGTTCGAGGTCACGCCCGCGACAGTGATCGGTTTGTTGACCATCCTCGGCTTCTCGCTGTACGACTCCGTGGTGGTGTTCGACAAGGTCGAAGAGAACACGAGAGGGATTCTGAATCTCAGGCGCAAGACCTACGCAGAACAGGCGAACCTTGCCGTCAACCAGACGCTCATGCGCTCGATCAACACGACGGTGATCGGCGTCCTGCCGGTGCTGGCTTTGATGGTCGTCGCTGTATGGCTGCTCGGAGTCGGAACGTTGAAGGACCTCGCACTCGTACAGTTGGTGGGCATGATCGTGGGCGCGTATTCGTCTATCTTCTTTGCTACACCGCTGCTCGTGACCATCAAGGAAAAGTGGGGGCCGGTCGCCGTTCATACCAAGACGGTGATGGCCAAACGAGCTGAGGCTGCACAGCGCGGAGGGGTTGTCGGCATGGTCGAGTCCTCGGCCGCTACCGTGTCCGCTCCGGCCACACCGCAGCCAGGCTCGAGGCCGACAGGAAAGCGCAACAAGAAGAGGCGTTGATCACGTGCGAGTCTGTCGAACAAGTGTCACAAAGGCGGTGGCGGCTGGACTGGCTGCCACCGTCACCGTGGCTACTGCCGCGGGGTGCTCGGCCGGCGAGGATCCAGTTCCGTCCATCGGGTACGCCGTCGACAATGTCGTGTCCACGTACAACGCTCGAACTGTGGACGGCGCGGCGTCCGGTGCGCGCCAGGCGTTCCCGCGCGTCCAGACCGGATTCAGCTATCTCGGACCCGAGGGAGAGGCGCTGTCCGACAACGACATTGGGAGCGCGTCGGTGGTGCCCGGCGGCGCCCTGACCGTTCGTTATGTGATAGCTCCACAGGCCGTCTACTCCGACGGCGTCCCGATGACCTGCGACGACCTCGTGTTGGCCTGGGCTGCCGAGAGTGGCCGTTTCGTGTCCGGTGCGGACAATTCTTCGCTGTTCGACGCCGCGTCGACTGCAGGGTACTCGGACATCGACAAAGTGGACTGCGTGACCGGTACGAAGGAAGCCACCGTGACCTTTGCGCCCGGGCGGTCCTACCTGGACTGGCGCAGCTTGTTCGGCGCGACAGCTCTGCTACCGGCACACATCGTCGCGCGTGCGGCGAACGTCCCCAACATCGTCGACCCGATCAACACTGGGGACTTGGGTGCGGTGAGTCGGATCGCCGATTTCTGGAACGCCGGTTGGAACTTCGCTCCCGACGCGATCGATACATCCCTCATGCCGTCCAACGGCCCCTACCGTGTCGATTCCTACACCGCAGACGGCGGGCTGGTGCTGGTTGCCAATGACAAATGGTGGGGCGTCCCACCAGAGACGGAACGAATCGTCATCTGGCCCAAGGGAACCGATATCCCGGCACGGAGCGAAGCAGGTGATCTCGAGGTCGTGGACGCCGGTGCCGGGGGAGATGAACCCACCGGCGGATTCGACCGCACCGACTTTCCGTCGATGGGTGTCGAACAGTTGACGTTCGCTACCGGAGGAGCCCTCTCTCCGCCGGCGGTTCGGCGAGCGCTTGCCTCGTGCGTTCCGCGCCAACAGTTGTTCGACGAGGTAGGACATTCCGGATACGAGAAAAGCGTCGGGACAGGATCCGGTGTCGTCGACGCCAGACTTGTGCAGTCCGACACCCTGCTCTACCCGCCGGTGGCGGCTACTGCGGCCGGACGTTATCGCCAGCCGGACACGACCGCATCGTCGTCCGAACTTCGGGCCGCCGGTGTGACGAACCCGACGATCCGGATCGGATACCTCGCTCCGGATGCACGTCGAGGGGACATCGTGGAGACCATCGCTGCCTCGTGCGGTCCAGCAGGAATCAACGTTGTCGACGCTTCGTCGGCGCAGTTCTCTCCCTCTGCCCTCCAACGGGGTGAAGTCGACGTGGTACTCGGATCGGCAGCGTCAGCGTCGGGAGCGGCGGGCGCCGTATCCGACGCGGCAGCTCGGTACAGCCTGCGTGGTGGCGTCGGTAGCAACGTGGGCGGTTACGACAACGGTCGGGTGAATGCAATCGTGGATCAGCTTGCCGTCGATACATCCGATGCAACTTCTCTTGCGGTAGCGACGGAGGGCGAGAACATTCTGTGGAACGACATGCCGTCGTTACCGCTGTTCAACCAGCCGAGGATGCTCCTGGTATCGGACGGCATGAAGAACGTCGTCGCCAATCCGACCGCGGCGGGTGCGGGATGGAATATGGATCGGTGGATACTCCTCCGGTGAGCAAACACAGTGAAACAACTTTCAACGCAAACGCGTCGGCCGAGACCGCCTCGGCAAACATCGATCGATTGGTCCGCTGGGCAGACGACTTCCCGGTCCAGGGTGTACGTTTCGCCGATTTGACACCGGTGTTCGCCGATGCGGACGGGCTCTCGACGGTCATCGAAGCGCTGGCAGTCGCGGGAGCGGGCGCGGACCTCGTGGCAGGTATCGATGCTCGCGGGTTTCTGCTCGGCGCGGGCGTTGCACTTGCGCTCGGATCGGGTGTTCTCGCCGTGCGCAAAGCCGGCAAACTGCCTCCGCCCGTCGTATCGCAGCGGTACGAGCTCGAATATGGATCCGCCCAACTGGAAATTCCCGAATCCATCGACTTGATAGGTCGGCGCATCCTCGTCGTCGACGATGTGCTGGCGACCGGGGGCACGATCGCCGCGACGGCGACATTGCTGCGCGCACGTGGAGCACAGGTTGTGGGAGCGGCGGTGGTGCTGGAGATATCGGAGCTCGATGGCCGCTCCAGGTGTGATGGGTACCCGCTCACCTCCTTGAAAACTGTGTGAGGACTAAAGTCGGACCACAGAGCGTCTGTGCCCGGCGCAAGACCGGGCCATGAACTCAAACGCGGCAGGAGGCGATCAGTGTGACCAGTTACCTCGACCAACCCTCGCCCGAACGGCCCGCTTCGGATTCCGCGACGCCCGAATCGAATACGGCCGATGCGGCCGCTCCGGCGACAGCCGGACGCGGGTCTGTGCCGGCTGTTCCTACGTCGGCATCGAGAAGGGTTCGCGCTCGTCTGGCGCGCCGGATCACCGCTGGTCGCTCGGCCGCCGTCAAACCGGTTCTCGAGCCTCTCGTCAGTCTGCATCGGGACCTGTACCCGAAGGCCGATCTTGCGTTGCTGCAACGTGCCTACGATGTCGCCGACGAGCGGCACGCTACGCAGATGCGCAAGTCGGGCGATCCCTACATCACGCATCCGCTTGCAGTGGCGAACATCCTCGCCGAGCTCGGGATGGATACGACCACGCTTGTCGCTGCACTGCTGCACGACACTGTCGAGGACACGGGATACTCGCTCCCGCAACTCACCGAGGAGTTCGGTGAGGAGGTCGCGCATCTCGTCGACGGGGTCACCAAACTCGACAAAGTAGCGCTCGGCACCGCAGCCGAAGGCGAGACCATTCGCAAGATGATCATTGCCATGGCACGCGATCCCCGCGTGTTGGTGATCAAAGTCGCCGACCGGCTTCACAATATGCGGACCATGAGGTTTCTCCCACCGGAGAAGCAGGCGCGCAAGGCCAAGGAAACCTTGGAAGTTATTGCGCCGCTAGCTCATCGGTTGGGAATGGCGACGGTCAAGTGGGAGCTCGAAGACTTGGCGTTCGCAATCCTGCACCCCAAGAAGTACGACGAGATCGTCCGACTCGTCGCGGACCGGGCGCCTTCCCGTGACACGTACCTCGAGAAGGTTCGCGCGGAAATCAACGCATCGTTGTCGGCGTCGCGTATCAGCGCCGTGGTGGAGGGGCGCCCGAAACACTACTGGTCGATTTATCAGAAGATGATCGTCAAAGGACGCGACTTCGACGACATTCACGACCTCGTCGGCGTTCGCATTCTGTGCGACGAAATTCGTGACTGCTACGCGGCGGTCGGCGTCGTGCACTCGTTGTGGCAGCCGATGGCCGGCCGCTTCAAGGATTACATCGCCCAGCCCCGATACGGCGTCTACCAATCGCTCCACACAACTGTGGTCGGGCCCGAGGGTAAACCACTCGAGGTGCAGATCCGTACCCGGGAGATGCACAGGACAGCGGAGTTCGGTATTGCCGCGCACTGGCGATACAAGGAGACCCGAGGCAAGCACGGCAATGACAACGCCGAGGTCGACGACATGGCCTGGATGCGTCAACTGCTCGACTGGCAGCGTGAGGCAGCGGATCCGGGGGAGTTCCTCGAATCTCTGCGTTATGACCTCGCAGTCAAAGAGATCTTCGTGTTCACCCCGAAGGGTGACGTTGTAACCCTGCCTGCGGGTTCCTGCCCGGTCGACTTCGCATACGCGGTCCACACCGAAGTGGGGCATCGTTGCATAGGGGCGCGCGTCAACGGCAGGCTCGTCGCACTGGAACGCACCTTGGACAACGGCGAGGTGGTCGAGGTTTTCACCTCCAAGGCCGCCACCGCGGGTCCCAGCCGTGATTGGCAAGGTTTCGTAGTATCTCCGCGTGCCAAATCGAAGATCAGACAGTGGTTCGCCAAGGAACGCCGCGAAGAGGCACTGGAAGCCGGGAAGGACTCGATCGCCAAGGAAGTCCGTCGTGGAGGTCTGCCACTTCAGCGCCTGATGAACGCGGAATCGATGTCCACCATCGCCCACGAATTGCGCTATGTGGATGTCTCCGCGCTGTACACGGCGGTCGGTGAAAGCCACGTCTCTGCCCAGCACGTCGTACAACGCCTGGTTGCTCACCTGGGCGGGGTAGGCGACGTCGAGGAAGAGCTTGCCGAACGTTCGACACCGTCGACGATTCCGACCCGGGCCCGACATATCGGTGATGCAGGCGTGCTCGTCTCGGGCTCCGAAGGCATCGTGGCGAAGCTGGCCAAATGCTGTACACCGGTTCCGGGTGACGAGATCCTCGGATTCGTCACCCGCGGAGGTTCGGTCAGCGTGCACCGAACCGACTGCACCAACGCCAAGTCGCTGGAGGAGCAGTCCGAACGGTTCGTCGACGTGCAATGGGCGCCGTCGGCATCATCGGTCTTCCTGGTCGCCATCCAGATCGAGGCCCTCGATCGGCACCGACTGCTCTCCGATGTCACGAAGGCTCTGGCCGACGAGAAAGTCAACATTCTGTCGGCATCGGTGGCGACTTCGGGTGATCGAGTTGCTATCAGCAAGTTCACCTTCGAGATGGGCGACCCGAAGCACCTTGGGCATGTTCTCAACGTCGTCCGCAACGTCGAAGGCGTCTTCGACGTCTACCGCCTGACCTCGGCGGCCTGAACCTCCACTGGCACGGTCGGACGGCGTGTACGCGCGCTCGACCGTGCCAGTGGACTGGCGTCGGCTCTAGTTGACGGTTTGAATTGTCACAGCTGCGTTCGGTGCGCCGTCGCCGCCGGGAGTTACGACCCCTGCCGCAGCGACCTTGTCGAGCGTGGCGAGTCCCTCGGCAGAAATCGTCCCGAAGACGGTGTACTGCGGAGGTAGCACCGAGTTCTCGTAGACGAGGAAGAACTGGCTCCCGTTCGTGTCGGGTCCGGCATTCGCCATCGCGAGCGTTCCGCGCGGGTACACAACCGGCGTCGACGCGGCGGGGTCATCGGCGGGGTAGGCCGTCGTCGGGTATTCGTTCGGGTATTCGTAACCCGGGCCTCTGCTTCCCTTGCCCGAAGGATCACCACACTGGAGAACCTCCAAGCCAGGGGAGGTGGTCAGACGATGACACGGGGTGTCGTCGAAATAGCTCTGAGCTGCCAAGTTGGTGAAGCTGTTGACAGTGCAGGGTGCATCGGACCGGTCCAAGGTCAATCCGATCGGCCCCTGGCTCGTCGTCATCGCCACTTCGACCGTCCCTTCGGCGGACACATCGTCCGTCGTCGGAGGGTTGTTGTCTCGGACGGCAGGACTTGCCGCAGGATAGTCACAACTCGTAGTCGGTGATTCGGGCGTAGGGACCGCGGGCAGTGCTCCGAACTGGCTCAGATCCAACTCCGGCTCGGGTGCGGCGCTGGTCGCCTTCGGCGTCGATGCTGCCGCCGTCGTAGTGGATGTCGCGGTGCCCGATGTGTCCGACGAGCAACCGGCCACGAGCACGGCTACCGCGCCGGCAGCAACGAACAATGCCGACCGCGTGATCACAGGTCGCTCACCACGCTCGTGATATCCACTGGAAGGGCCGGCTTACCGTCCTGGGCGCCGCCTTCGGCCCCGCCTGCTGCGATCTTGTCGAGAGTCTGCAGTCCAGTCTCGTCGATGGTTCCGAACGCCGTGTACGCGGGAGGCAGCTTCGAATCACCGAAGACGAGGAAGAACTGGCTTCCGTTGGTGCCGGACCCGGCATTTGCCATGGCGATGGTGCCGCGGGGATAGGAGATCGGCTGGCTGGCTGCAGGGTCACCGACGTTGTATTGGTCGACCGGGAACTCATCGGCGAACTCGTAACCGGGTCCGCCTTGACCGGTACCCGCAGGATCTCCGCACTGGAGCACCTGCAGGCCAGCAGATGTCGTGAGACGGTGGCAGGAGGTTCCGTCGAAGTATCCCTGGTTTGCGAGTGAAACGAAGCTGTTGACAGTGCACGGCGCCTGCGGGTTGTTCAGCGTGAGCCCGATGTTGCCCTGCGAGGTTTCCATGCTGTAGCTCAGGGGCTCGTCGCTCGTCGGAATCGCGTCGGTGCGGGGTGGCGTGTTCGGCTTCGCCGCCGGTGCCTGTGCCGCCGGGTACGCGCAGTTCACGGTCTCCGGAAGCGGCTCGGAGCGGCCGTCGGTGATGAGCGTGTCTGCAGAAGGAGTGTCCGATGCAGTCGTCTCGGGTTCGTCGCCACCTCGGGTGATCGCGAAAACGACTGCGACCGCGCCGATTACGACGGCCACGCCCAGAACAGACCCGGCGATCGTCAGCTGTTTACGCTTCTTGGCTCGCTCTGCTCGGCGTTCGAGTTGTCGCTCGAGCTTCTTTTTCGCTGTCTCACGCCGTTGCTCGTTGCTGGGCAATTCGCCTGTCCTCCCGCTTGTCCTCGATCGATTACCGGCGCTCGATCCGGCTGTTCGGAGCCGAAACCGGCCGTCAGTGAGTGTGCCATTACATCCTGAGAACACTCTGACGGGCACCGCGGCACGCAGCGCCAGGCACTGGCGATGTCAGTGTGGACACCGTGCAACTAGGCTGAAGAAAAGACCGTGCCAGACCGATCTAGGAGCTACAGCTGTGCTCGTCACCGGATTCCCGGCGGGAATGTTTCAGACCAACTGCTACATCCTCGCCCAGGACGGGGCAAAAGAATGCGTCGTCGTCGATCCCGGTCAGGATGCGGCAGAGCCCCTGTTCGAGTTCTTGAACTCCTCGAACACGACGCCGGTTGCTGTGCTCCTCACTCATGGGCACCTCGATCACACGTGGTCCGTGGAACCTGTCTGCAGCAAGTTCGGGATCCCCGCCTACATTCAGGCAGAGGACCGCTACATGCTTTCGGATCCGATTCGAGGGACCGGGCCGGCATTGGCCGCGATGTTGGGTGACGCCGAGTTCCACGAGCCGGACGAGGTGCTCGATCTCGAGGACGGAATGACTCTCGAACTCGCCGGAATCACGTTCGGCGTGCTGCGCACGCCGGGCCACACTCAGGGTTCGGTGGTATTCACGACAACGATCGATGCGCCGGACGGGGATGTGTCCATTGCTTTGACCGGGGACACTCTCTTCGCCGGTTCGATCGGCCGCAGCGACCTCCCCGGTGGTGACCATGACCAGCTACTCCGCTCGATAGGCCGGTCGCTGCTACCACTGGCCGACGACACCGTGATCCTTCCCGGACATGGCGGCCAGAGCTCCATCGGCCAAGAACGCGCGTCCAATCCGTTTCTCGTTGGACTGTCCGGTCCCGAACAAGGAAATATGCACTCGTGAGCAAGCCGACGACCTTCTCTGCACCCAAGGGTGTTCCCGACTACTTTCCGCCGAACTCCGCCGAATTCGTCGCTGTTCGAGAGGGGTTCCTGACCGCAGCGCGAAATGCGGGGTACGGGCATATCGAACTGCCGATATTCGAGGACACCGGCCTCTTCGCCCGCGGCGTCGGCGAGTCGACCGACGTGGTCAGCAAAGAGATGTACACCTTCGCCGATCGAGGGGACCGATCGGTCACCCTCCGGCCGGAAGGCACTGCCGGGGTGATGCGCGCGGTAATCGAACACGGCCTCGATCGAGGGGCACTTCCGGTGAAGCTGGCATATGCCGGCCCCTTCTTCCGCTACGAGCGGCCGCAAGCCGGCCGCTACCGTCAGCTGCAACAAGTGGGAGTCGAGGCGATCGGTGTAGATGATCCAGCCCTGGACGCCGAAGTGATCGCAGTCGCCGACACCGGGTTTCGTAGTGTCGGGTTGACCGACTTCAGGCTCGAGATCACCTCGCTCGGTGACGACACCTGTCGCCCGCAATACCGAGAGCGACTGCAGGAGTTCTTGTTCGCCCTGCCGCTCGACGAGGACACTCGACGCCGCGCGGAGATCAACCCGTTGCGTGTGCTGGACGACAAGCGGCCGGAAGTCCGCGAGATGACCGCTGATGCACCGCTGATGCTCGATCATCTTTCCGATTCCGCCAAGGCGCACTTCGACGAGGTGCTCGCCCACCTGGACGCGATGAAAGTTACCTACGTCGTAAATCCGCGCATGGTGCGAGGGCTCGACTACTACACGAAAACCACATTCGAATTCGTGCACGACGGCCTCGGTGCCCAGTCCGGAATAGGCGGCGGCGGCCGCTACGACGGGCTCATGGCGCAGTTGGGTGGCCAGGAGCTTTCGGGAATCGGATTCGGGCTGGGCGTCGATCGTACGATGCTCGCTCTTGCAGCCGAGGGCGCATCGGCAGGTGCTTCCGCCAGGTGTGCAGTCTTCGGGGTTCCGCTCGGTTTGGAAGCGAAAGCGAAGATCGTAGCCATCGCGGGGGAGTTGCGACGAAAAGGAATCAGCGTCGACCTGGCCTACGGAAATCGTGGTGTGAAGGGAGCAATGAAGGCGGCCGATCGGTCGGGAGCGCGCTTCGCTTTGGTACTCGGCGACAAGGAACTTGCCGAGACGTGCATCGTTGTCAAAGAACTTGCCACCGGTGAACAGCAGCAGGTTTCGTTGGATGGCGTCGTCGATCATCTGGAGGCGCGTCTTGCCGACTGACGGCTCGGATCGCGTCGATCTCGATTTGGTCCCAGTCGAGTTCATCAGACCACGGCTGATGAAGATCATGGTCGGCGCAGTAGTGGTCGCGATCCTGCTCGCAGTCATCGCGAGCTTTTTCCTACCCGTGGTTGTGGCCGTCGTGCTCGGTGTCATTGTCGTGGTGCCGACGGTGGTCTCGACATGGATAGTGTTGCGGCGTCGAATATGGCTGAGCGGCAACACTATTCATGTTCGCGGCGGCTTCCGGACGAAGCAGTTGTCGGTGCCGAAGGTCGTGACGGCCGAGATTCAGGTGCGGACCGCTCGGATCGACAACGTCACTCTCCGATTGTACGACGGCAACTCTCGCGTCACGATCGCACTTGCGCTTTACACCCAGGGCGGTGGCCGAGAGCTGCCGATCCTGTCTTTGCGCAAGCTCGCCGACGTGCTCTGGACCACCGAGTTGGTTCCGGCGGCCGCGATCGCATCGGTTCTGGTCGATCAGCTCAAGGCAGAAGCGCGCGACGCGGGTCTACACGAGCGGCCCCTGTTTCGAGCCATCGAGCTGGTCCGCTCGACGGGACGAACTCCGCTGGCCACTTTGACCGATCGCGAAGTCGCCGAACTGTCGAGCTGATGGGTCAGGTCACCAGGAATGCGTCGAGCACAACAGCTTCGGCCGATCGTGAGCCGGACGTCACCACCAGCGCGCGGTTGAGGTAGGTGAACTGCGGCACGGAGGTCGCGATGTCCAGAGTCCCGCGGAAGTAGTACGTGGCCGGATCGACTTCTTCGGTCCCTCCCAGCGCCGCGATGACATCGGCCGGGCCGAACTGGAGTCCGCGGTACGACAGTGAGAGATATCCTCCCATCGTCAGTTCGAGAGTGAGCTCGGCGCTGAATTCGGTGCAGCCATCCGATCGCGTCAATCCGAAGACGGACGAAGTGCCGGCCAGCGTGCCTTCGATGTCGGGTCCGGGCGCGGCGCCGCCGAGAATGGGGATGACGACTCGTTCTCCCGTGGGTACACCACCGATGTCGATCGGAATTCCGAGAGCCACGCCGAGTCGCAGGATCGGTTCGAGCGTCGGGATATTCGGTGCAGTCACGGCGAGAAGTGCTCCTTCTTGTTCGGGCAGTGGGTACACGCTATCCTTCGTCGCATTTGTCGCACCCGCCTAGTGCTCCGCGAAGCGAAAGGTGCACGCCTCGTTGCGTCTTGACATGACATAGAACAAATGTTCGACTGTGTGCATGCGATGGGCGGGACAAACACTCGACGCTGCCGACGAGGACGCCTTACCGGGTTTGGAACGTGCAGGCCTCGTGCGTAGCGTGCAAACGCCGGAGTTCGAGGGCATCACGTTCCACGAGGTGCTGTGCAAAAGCGCATTGAACAAGATTTCCGGTGACGCCTCCTTACCTTTCACCTGGACGATCAACCCTGCGCGTGGTTGTTCGCATGCGTGCCGCTATTGCTTCGCGCGCCCCACCCACGAGTATCTCGGATTGGACTCCGGCAACGATTTCGATTCGCAGATCGTCGTCAAGACCAACATTGCTGCGGTGCTCCGCAAGGAACTTTCTCGAAGATCGTGGAAGTGTGAACCGGTTGCGCTGGGAACCAATACCGATCCCTACCAGCGCGCGGAGGGGCGCTACCGGCTGATGCCGGGCATCATCCGAGCACTGGCGGAGTCCGGGACACCGTTCTCGATTCTGACCAAAGGCACGTTGCTGCGGCGTGATCTGCCCCTGCTGACGCTCGCGGCTCGGGAGGTGGATGTGCGCATCAGTATCAGCCTCGCTATCCACGACGCGGATCTGCAGAAACAGTTGGAACCCGGGACTCCGAGTCCGCGGGCCCGGCTGGATCTGATCCGTTCGATTCGGGAGGCAGGTTTGCCATGCGCTGTGATGGTGGCACCGGTCATCCCATTCCTGACGGACGGAGCCAAGCAGCTCGACGGACTGCTCGAGGCGTTGGCCGAGGCAGGTGCCACGTCGGTGACCGCGTTGCCGATGCACCTACGGTCCTCGACCAAGGATTGGTTCATGTCCTGGCTGGCCGAGCAACACCCCGCCCTGGTCCGGCGGTACCGGCAACTCTATGGACGCGGGTCCTACGTCACCCCCGAGTACACGAGGTGGTTTCGCGAACGAATCGACCCTCTCCTCGACCGTCACGGATTTGCGCCCGGGGACACTCGATCTCTGCCGGAGAACACTCCTGTACGGGCAGCATCGACGATCGATGTACCGGTCGCTGCCCTCACGTTGTTCTGATCGTCACCGGGTGAGCGCGGGAGGATTGAGTAGATCGCGCGCCGAAAACGTATCGCAGGCCGCGACCTGGCCCGTCCGATAACCCGCGAGGAACCATTTCTGTCGTTGCTCGGACGAGCCATGGGTCCAACCTTCCGGATTGACCCGGCCACTCGACGCCTGCTGTATCCGATCGTCACCGACCGAGGACGCTGCGGACAAGGCGTCGCGGATATCGGTGTCGGTCAACGGCGCGAGGAAGGGAATACCGGTGTCCTGTGCAGGAATCGTCGCAGCATGATGCGCCCAGACCCCTGCGTAGCAGTCCGCTTGCAGCTCGACTCGGACAGCACCTGATTGCGGGCCCTGTGGATCCGCTTGCGCGCGGCCGATGTCGCCGAGCTGGTTCTGGATATGGTGGCCTACCTCGTGCGCCACAACGTATTCCTGTGCCAGAGGTCCGCCGCTGGATCCGAACTGGTCGACGAGGACCTGAAAGAAGCTCGAGTCGAAATAAGCTGTCGAGTCGGCAGGGCAATAGAACGGGCCGACAGCACTGGTGGCGTTGCCGCATCCCGTGCTGATCGAACCGGTGAACAGCTCGACGGCCGGCTGCACATACGCGACCCCGGTCTGCGATTGGAGTTCGGATTCCCACACCGTGTCCAAGCTCTGCACCGTTCCGACGATTCGGCAGTCGACATTCGCATTGGCGTCGGCGCCCGTCTCGCAGTTCTCCACCGCGCCGCCTGCCTGCGACTGACCTGCATTGTCGGTAGAGCCGCTGAGTTGACCGAGAACGGACCCCGGATCTCCACCGAAAAGCAAGGCCAAGACCAGAATGACCAGGCCGCCTGCGCCACCGCCCAGAGCGAGCTTGCCGCCTCGTCCGCCACCGCCCCCGCCGGTCGACACCCGGCCAGGTTGCATACGAGCACCCTCGTTGAAGGTCATCGCCGAAATCCTCTCTTGGGGGTCTGTTTCTGTGGGCTCTTCGTCGTGGTCGGGCACTAGCTTCGCATGCCGTGGTGGGATCGCGTTTCCGGTCGGCCTAGGTGTCTCCGTAGGATCGGTTACCGACGAACACGCTTTGTGAAATTTTGTGAAAGGAAACCCGTGCTGCGCACCCACCTCGCCGGCTCACTTCGACCCGAGCACGTCGACCGAACAGTCACCCTGACGGGTTGGGTTGCGCGGCGACGCGATCACGGCGGTGTCATTTTCATCGATCTTCGTGACGCGTCCGGCGTCGCTCAGGTCGTCTTCCGTGAAGGCGCCGTCGCCGAGCAGGCCCACCGCCTAAGGGCGGAATACGTGGTGAAGGTGACCGGCAAGGTCGAGACCAGGCCGGACGGCAACCAGAATTTCGAGATTCCGACCGGCGCCATCGAGGTCGACGCATCCGCGATCGAAGTTCTCGCCGAGAGTGCCCCGCTTCCGTTCCAGCTCGATGAGCAGCCGGGCGAGGAAGCTCGCCTGAAGTACCGGTACCTCGATTTACGTCGCGAGGGCCCGGGAAGCGCCATCCGTCTGCGATCGCATGTCAATGCTGCAGCACGCAGTGTTTTGGCGCACCATGAGTTCGTCGAGGTCGAGACACCCACTTTGACGAGGTCCACGCCGGAAGGTGCACGGGATTTTCTCGTGCCTGCACGTTTGCAGCCGGGTAGTTTCTACGCACTCCCGCAGAGTCCTCAGCTGTTCAAGCAGCTACTGATGGTCGGTGGAATCGAGCGGTACTACCAGATCGCACGCTGCTACCGAGACGAAGATTTCCGGGCCGATCGCCAGCCCGAGTTCACCCAGCTCGACGTCGAAATGAGTTTCGTCACCCAGGAAGACGTCATTTTGCTGGCCGAGGAGATCCTCGCGGCACTGTGGAAACTGGTCGGCTACGAGATCGCCGACAAGATTCCGCGAATCACGTACGCCGACTCGATGAGACGTTACGGGTCGGACAAGCCGGACCTTCGGTTCGAGATCGAACTCGTCGAATGCACCGACTTCTTCGCCGACACGACTTTCCGGGTATTCCAGGCACCGTACGTCGGAGCGGTAGTGATGCCGGGTGGCGCATCACAGCCGCGTAAGCAGCTCGACAAATGGCAGGAGTTCGCCAAGCAGCGCGGGCACAAGGGACTTGCCTATGTACTCGTCGGCGAGGACGGAAGCCTCGGTGGACCGGTAGCGAAGAATCTCACCGATACCGAGCGTGACGGCCTCGCAGCTCACGTCGGCGCCAAGCCCGGTGATGCAATCTTCTTCTCCGCGGGACCGATCAAGGGCTCGCGCGGACTACTCGGTGCGGTGCGTGGTGAAATCGCGCGCAAACTCGACCTGATCGACCCGAAGGCTTGGGCGTTCGTCTGGGTCGTCGATGCACCACTGTTCGAGCCGACGTCCGACGCGACGGCGAGCGGTGACGTTGCCGTCGGCTCCGGGGCGTGGACGGCCGTGCACCATGCCTTCACTTCGCCGAAGCCGGACTCGATGGCGACCTTCGACACCGACCCCGGTTCGGCGCTCGCCTACGCCTACGACATCGTCTGCAACGGCAACGAAATCGGTGGCGGCAGTATTCGCATCCACCGCAAGGACATTCAGGAACGCGTGTTCGCGGTGATGGGGATCGGTGAAGCCGAGGCACAAGAGAAGTTCGGATTCCTGCTCGACGCTTTCAGCTACGGAGCGCCACCGCACGGCGGAATCGCATTCGGTTGGGACCGGATCACTGCACTACTCGCCGGAGTCGACTCCATCCGCGAGGTCATCGCATTCCCCAAGTCCGGCGGCGGCGTCGACCCGTTGACCGACGCACCGGCGCCGATCACGCCGCTGCAGCGTAAGGAATCCGGCATAGACGCCAAGCCGGAGAAGGACGCCAAGCCCGAGAAGAAGGAATCCGCGCAGACCGAAAAGGATGAGCCTTCGGCTGCTCGATAGTCGACATCACAGTGAAAGGGCCCCGATTCTCTCAGGAGAGAATCGGGGCCCTTTCACTTGTTCGGCCGAAGGCTCAGGCGACCGGCTGTCCGCTCGTCACGATGCGGTAGGCATACGTCGACGCAATGATGGTGATCGGAATGGTCACCAGTAATCCTAGCCCGCATGGGATCGCGCCGAGAATGTTGATTCCGACGAGTGCGAGCGCAAGCAAGAACAACTGGCCCGCGTTCGACGAAATTGCCCTGAAACTCGACTTGATTGCAGTGATCGCATCCTCGTTGCGGTCGACCACGAACTGAAGCGTCCACCACGTCAGAAACACCACGATGATGCCCGGGATGATCAGCAGCACGAAGCCGATCGTCGCCATGATCCCGATCAGCACGCTGGCGATGATGATCGCTGCCACATTGGCGAATTGGAAGATCGATCCGATCGTGGGCTTGGTCCCGTCGACCTCGTGCAATGCACCGCGAACCATCGCAGCCTGGATCAGGTAGGTCACGACCGCACCGACAAGCGTGCCGATGATTCCCAGAACATCGAAACTCGACGAGAAGTCCCCGGAAGTGTCGAATCCGCCGAAGATCAGATTGATGACCAGCTGAAGGACTGCAGCAATGAGGACGATACCGACCCACACGCCTGCGTTGTCCTTGAACTTGTTCCAGCCGAAGGAAATCGCACCGCCGACGTCGAGCGTCGGGGGCAGTCCACCACCGAATCCGGATCCGTGTGCCCCGTAGTTTCCGGGAGGTGGGGGGTAGTTGCCGGGAGGTGGGGGGTAGTTGCCGGG
>NZ_JASITC010000060.1:0-1022 GCF_030063405.1 Rhodococcus sp. H29-C3
CGAGTTCGTCTCTGTTGGGTTCGATGTGACGGCGGAGGTGCCGTTTCGGGCTCGTTTGTTCGAGGTTGTGGGTTCGGGTGGTGTGGGTTCGGAGTTTGTTGTGGTGTTTGTGGTGCATCATATTGCGGCTGATGGTTTTTCGATGGGGCCGTTGACGCGGGATGTGATGGGTGCGTATGTGGCGCGGGCTTCGGGTGAGGAGCCGGGGTGGGCTCCTCTTGCGGTGCAGTATGCCGATTATGCGTTGTGGCAGCGTGCGGTGTTGGGGTCGGAGTCGGAGCCGGATTCGTTGTTGTCGCAGCAGGTGTCGTTTTGGCGGTCGGCGTTGGAGGGTTTGCCGGATCAGTTGGATTTGCCTTCTGATCGGGTTCGTCCTGTTGTGGCGTCCAATCGTGGTGCGAATGTTGTGTTTTCGGTGGATGCGGGTGTGCATCGTGGGTTGAGTGTGGTGGCGCGGGAGTTGAATGCGTCGTTGTTCATGGTGGTGCATTCGGCGTTGGCGGTGTTGTTGTCGCGGTTGTCGGGGTCTGATGATGTGGCGGTGGGTACGCCGGTGGCGGGGCGTGGTGAGGCTGCTCTCGATGATGTGATCGGGATGTTTGTCAATACGTTGGTGTTGCGGACGGTGTTTGGTTCGGATTGGTCGTTTGCTGATGTGGTTCGGGATGTGCGTGAGCGAGATTTGGGGGCGTTCGGGCATGCGGATGTGCCGTTCGAGCGTTTGGTGGAGGTGCTCAATCCTGCTCGGTCGCAGGGGCGTCATCCGTTGTTTCAGGTGATGTTGTCGTTCCAGAATTTGGAGCGGTCTTCGCTGGAGTTGCCGGGGTTGTCGGTGTCGGCGGTTGATTTCGATGTTGCGGTTGCGAAGTTCGATGTGCAGGTGACGGTGGAGGAGTTGTTCGATGCCGATGGTGGTGCTGCGGGGTTGTCGGCGACGTTGACGTATGCGACGGACTTGTTCGATGAGTCGACGATGGTGTTGTTTGCGGAGCGGTTTGTTCGGGTGTTGGAGGCGGTGGTGG
>NZ_JASITC010000061.1:0-985 GCF_030063405.1 Rhodococcus sp. H29-C3
TCTTCTGCCGGATTTGTTGACGGCGGCGGTGGAGCGGAGCCCAGAATCGTCGGCGTTGGTGTGTGGGTCTGCTGAGATCTCCTATCGGGTGTTGGATTCGCGGTCCTCGCGGTTGGCTCGGGTGTTGGTGGCTTCGGGCGTGGTGGTGGATGGGTTCGTCGGTGTGGCGTTGCCGCGGTCGGTGGATTCGGTGGTGTCGGTGTGGGGTGTGGCGAAGTCCGGTGGTGCTGTGGTGCCGTTCGATCCGGGGTATCCGGTGGAGCGGTTGGAGCGGATGGTGGTGGATTCGGGTGTGCGGGTCGGTGTGACGGTGCGTGAGTTCGTGGGGTTGTTGCCGTCGAGTGTGGAGTGGATCGTGTTGGATGATCCAGCGGTGCAAGCGGTGTTGGCGTCGGTGTCGGATGAGCCGGTGTCGGCGGTGGATCGGGTGGGTCGTTTGCGGGCGGAGTCGGCGGCGTATGTGGTGTATACGTCGGGGTCTACTGGTGTGCCGAAGGGTGTGGTGGTAACGCAGGCGGGGTTGGCGAATTTTGCGGTGGAGCAGCGTGATCGGTATGGGTTGACGGGGGAGTCGAGGACGTTGCATTTTGCGTCGCCGAGTTTCGATGCGTCGATGTTGGAGTTGTTGTTGGCGGTGGGTGCGTCGTCGACGATGGTGGTGGCGGAGGCGTCGGTGTTCGGTGGGGTGGAGTTGTGGGAGTTGTTGGTTTCGGAGCGGGTGTCGCATGCGTTTGTGACGCCGGCTGCGTTGGCGTCGGTGGATCCGGTGGGGTTGGTCGATCTTCGGGTTGTGGTGGTCGGTGGTGAGGCGTGGTCGTCTGAGTTGTTGGGTCGGTGGGCGGTCGAGTGTGGTGTCGGTGGTGGTGTTCGTGAGTTTTTCAATGGGTATGGTCCGACGGAGACGACGATTATGTCCAATATTTCGGATGCGTTGGTGGCGGGGGATGTGGTCTCGATCGGTGCGCCGATCCGCGGGATGTCCGCC
>NZ_JASITC010000062.1:0-966 GCF_030063405.1 Rhodococcus sp. H29-C3
AAGTGTGCGAGAACCCGTGCAGTGTGCACGGGTGTCAACTTCAGCTCGTCCAGTCCTCGCGTCACGGCGTCGAGATCGGCAGCGGGTAGTCGGACACAGATCCACGCGGTGATTGCTGCAGCGGCGTCGGTCTTCTCACGGCGGCGTTGCTCGCGGAAGTTCACAGTCCCTGCGGGCGACGGATCGTGGAGCGCCGCACCGTCGGGGCCGGTGTCGGTGCGAGGTGGCTGTTGACGGTTTTGGTGACCTGGTCGTGGGTGACGGTGATTTCGATGAGGTCGTCGACCCTGACGTCGAGAATGTCGCACAGTGCAGCGAGGGTGTCCATGCTCAGTCGTTGCGGGGGTTGGGTGACGAGCCGGAACACTTGTTCGCGGGAGAGGTGGATGCCGCGTTCGGCCAACAACGGCACCAGGTCCGAGGTGGCGTACAGGTCCCGCGTCGCCATGATCTGGCGTAGATGCCAGTGGTAGCTCATCTTTTTCGTCACGGCTTCTCCCACAGGTCGGAGTGTTTTGTCAGGGCCCGGTGTAGCAGCCGGTTGCGGTAGTCATCGGAGACTCCGGTGTAGAGGGCTGTCGTCGCGGCGTACGCGTGTCCGACCTGAGCGGAAACGAACTTCTCCGGATAGTCGAATTCGACGAGGTGGGTGACGTAGCTGTGGCGCAAGCAATGCAGATCGAGTTCTACCGGAAGGTTCGCGGCCGTGCGTGCGGTGGTGAACGCTTCGTTGATGCGACGCAATGACATGCGGTCGGCGCGTTCGGTCACCCACAACGCCGGATGCGCTCCGACACCGAATTGCGGCCGGACCTCATCGATCCAATGGTGTAGAACTGGGACGATCCAGTCCATCTCGGGGACGGTGAGGACAGTGCGACGTTTGGGCGGTCCACCGCGCGAGGATTTACCCCACCGCACGAACAAGCCGCCGCTGCGACCGAACGCGGGGACCTTCGGATTGTG
>NZ_JASITC010000063.1:0-914 GCF_030063405.1 Rhodococcus sp. H29-C3
GTTGCTTTACCCACGCCTGAAGTGTCGGCCGCGGATGCCGAGCAGATTGTTTCCCGCGAGCCCAAACGAGTCGCGGCGATCAAAGCCCTGCGCCAACGTCACCCTGGGCTGAACCTCAAAGACGCCGCAGAGCTCGTCGATGTAGCCCGCGCGGAGCGAGGACCGAAAACGGAGCCTTGACGGGCCGGGTAGTCACGGCGCGCTTGATCCAATGGCCGGGTAGCTCCCCATGGGAACACCGGAGCGTGCGGCGTGCATGTTCATCACTTGGTTGCTGTATCCAAGCAGGTCGGCGAGCGTTGCGGCGTCGACTTCCTTTGTCAGGTCGTGCAGCGCTGCGTTGCGCATTGCAAGGATATTGATGCCGAAGACCTGTCTGAATGTATTCAGAACGGTCTGCTCGGTGATGTGTTGCCCGGCACGGGTTCCTGGAAACAGCCACGGGGAGTGATTGTTGGTTGTGCGCTGGTTGGCGCGTGATGTCAGGTATTCGTGGAAGAGGGGGAGTAGCGGTTCGGGCACTGGCGCAGGATGCTCGCCGAGGTGAAGATTGATTCCTGTTGGTGTGACTTCTACTTGCTCCGTGCGCATTTCGGCGATTCGGCGGACCGGTAGCGCATACAAGAGAAACATCAGCGCAGCGATCCGGTTATTGAGCACCACTGCTTCTGCCTCGAGGACCGTGCGGATCAGTGCCAAGCGTTCGTGCGACGAAGCGAGCGGTGTTTGCCGAGCCTCGCGGTATTTCAGGTGGTAGCGCTTGCCGATCCCTGTCTTGGCTCGCCATTGGAGAAAGTTGCGTGCTGCCATACGGGTGGTGGTGCCAGTGGAGAAGTACTCGTCGACATGGGCCTGAGTCAGTGCGTCGACCGTGACGTGATAACTCTCGCTCAACCAGATCAAGAACTTCCCGG
>NZ_JASITC010000064.1:0-875 GCF_030063405.1 Rhodococcus sp. H29-C3
TCGGTGTAGAAGTCTCCGCGATAGTGCATAAAACCTGGGTCGCCGTGTTGATCGAGCGAGCGAATTTCGACGTTGATGCTGGGGCGCACGCTCGGAGGAGACGCAGTCTCGGCTGGTTCGCGTGCGGTTGCTAGATCGCTGTCTGTCGCGCCGTGTGTGCGCGCTTCGGCTTCCCATTGTTTTCGGTATGCGGCCAAATCAGTGAGGACGGAGGGCAGTTGAGCTTCGGTGCTGCGGGCGGCTTTGTCGAATCGAGCGGTAGCGCGTGCGTACTGAACCAGTGCGCGGCCGAGAGGCGATGGTGCGGTCATGTGTGGTTGTCTCCGTTGGAGTGTGGGTGCGACGGTGCGCACCGGGAGGTGAGAAGTACGAGTGGTTGCACGCGCGGCGAGCAGCGCGGACGAGAACCGCCGAGCGTGCGTGTATCCGAGGGCGATGAGAGGTGCGCAGGAGAACGACGCACCGAGTTCAGCTCGCTGTCGGTTCCGACTGCTGAGTCGAGGGCTGGCCGTCGCCGTGCAGTGGTGCAGTGTCGGTGTCGGCGTTGCGGTTGGTGTCGTCGTCGTGTTCGCTCGACTGCGCAACGATGCCGACGCGTCGACGCGTCGGACTACTCGCTCGCGAGCTCGAACGCTTGGCCGCTTTGCTGCGCGAAGGTTTCTTGTTCGCCGGAGTCGGTGAGGCCAGGCCGCTTGCGGTCAGTTCGGCCGCAGTCCATCCGGCGTCGATCGCTTGCTTGTACGCGGCGGCGTGTTCGGTGTCGGCGCGGTCGGCGGCGCGAGCCGCTTCGTCGACCTTCTCGCGCGCAGCGGATGCAGCGCCGGCGGCGTCGAAGAGCGATTCGATGTACTTGGTGCGGGACAACGCGGCATCGC
>NZ_JASITC010000065.1:0-873 GCF_030063405.1 Rhodococcus sp. H29-C3
CCGGTGAGGCCCCTGGTTGGGCTCCGTTGCCGGTGCAGTACGCCGATTACGCGTTGTGGCAGCGTGAGGTCCTCGGTAGTGAGGACGATCCGGATTCGATTGCTGCCCAGCAGGTGTCGTACTGGAAGACCGCGCTGGCGGGCCTTCCTGATCAGCTCGATCTGCCGATCGATCGTCCGCGTCCGGCGGTGCAGTCGTATGCAGGAGATCGAGCCGACTTCGCGGTCGATGCGGACCTGCATGCTCAACTCGTGCAGCTTGCGCGTCGGACCAACAGCACACTGTTCATGGTGGTGCATTCAGTGATGGCAGTGTTGTTCGCTCGATTGTCGGGTACCGATGACATTGCGATCGGCACTCCGTTCGCCGGGCGTAGCGACAAAGCGTTGGACGACATCATCGGAATGTTCGTCAATACGTTGGTCTTCCGTAGTCGGGTCGATTCTTCGATGACGTTCGAGGAGTTGTTGGCGCAGACTCGGGCGAGTGATCTGCAGGCATTCGCGCATGCGGATGTGCCGTTCGAGCGGCTCGTGGAGGTGCTCAACCCGGTTCGGTCGACGGCGCGGCATCCGTTGTTCCAGGTGGGCTTGTCTTTCCAGAATCTTGCGCAGAGTTCGCTGGAATTATCCGGGTTGTCGGTCAGCGGTCTGGACGCCGATACAGGGATTTCGCAGTTCGATCTGCATTTGATCGTGACGGATCGTTACGACGAGGGTGGTCGTCCTTTGGGTGTGGGTGGGTATTTCACGTTTGCGACGGATTTGTTCGATCGGTCGACGGTGGATGGTTTTGCGGAGCGTTTGGTGAGTGTGTTGCGTGCGGTGGTGGGTGATTCGTCTGTGGTGGTGGGTGATGTGGAGTTGGTGGGTG
>NZ_JASITC010000066.1:0-814 GCF_030063405.1 Rhodococcus sp. H29-C3
GTTTGTCTCGGGTGTCGTTGGTCTGCACATGAGTGGCTTGGTTGAATTCGGTGATCACCTGCGAGAACACGGTCCCGAACAGTTTCCCGCAGTTCTCGTTCCACTCGTAGACGGGATTGGTGGCGTATTCCAAGAACAGCCTGACATCTGACTGATACGCCCGAATCGTGGCGTGAGAGAGATTGCGTACCCCGCGCAGATGAGCGAAGAACTCATCGGCATCCTGTGGGGTCCACTGCCACGGTGGGGATCCCACGAAGTCGATCATGCGATGAATCAGCTTGATTCGGCGGTCAGCGGTACCGGCACGGAAGTTCCGGGTAATCTGTGCGCGTCTCCAGCCGACGAGGACGTCGTCGAGGAAACTTTCGGAGGATGCGGAACTATCGAACGGAAGGTAGATCAGCCGACCACCAACGTCACGTCGGTCCACGAGCACACCCTTTCGCCGGTCTGCATATTTTGCACTCAGAGTGCGTCTATTGCAATGACCTCGAACGTAATGCCTGCTCAGGCCGGATCGATTCTTGATGACCCATCCCTGCGACGCGGCACCGAGATGTTGCCGCGGGATGGGCACGCGGATGGTATCGATGCAGTTCAGGCGGGTATCTGCACCGCGCGAGGTCGCTTACATAAAACGGGGATATTCGCGTGAGATGACGATAGCCAATGTACTACTTGACATAATATAAATTATCGGCATGCAACCGTGACGAATTTCATCTGATGCGACAATTGGTCGCCGTCTGCGTATTCAGCCCTTGACGTGCAGCAGAGCAGTGCCACCTGCACCGCATCAAACCCGCCTGGG
>NZ_JASITC010000067.1:0-795 GCF_030063405.1 Rhodococcus sp. H29-C3
GTAGAGCCACATCGAGGTCTGAGCCATACTTCGTTGCCCCCTGGGGGAGCCAACGCAAATCTCGCCTATGATCCCGTGTCCACCAAACCGGGAACGGTTCGCTCACGTCCCACTGTGTCAGGCGGTCCGCCGCAGCTGGCATCGACCACCCGGTCGGTGGGAGAGGTAGTCGATATACAAACCAACTGGATGGATTGATAAGATATGCTGTCCACGAAAGTCAGCCTGATGGGAGACGCGGACGTGCCGACACATCATCTGACTGTTGCCTTCGTTCGGCTCACATGGGATCGACGCATCCTGTGGCCGGCCATGTGGATCGGATATTTGACAGGGGTCGCGTTGGCGCTGTCGATGCTCGGCGCAGTGCTCGGTCAGCCGACATTCGGAGTATGCGCTGGATTACTATCCGTGGCTCTCGTGGTGCTTGCGCGCTACCTCCTCCGATAAGGATGTGCGGGCATCCACCCGGGCTCGTCGGTGGCGCACAACTATGCCGTAGACGCACTTCATCGCCTCTACGTGCGTATATTCCGCTGGGAAGCAAGGTCGGTGACTCCCGACATGCAGCGGAATCAACTCAACCGCAACGGAAATGCGTCGCGGCCGGAGCGCTCAGTTGTGGACGCGCCATGAATGTGCACGGTGATATCCGTACCGTCGCATCGACTGTGTCAGGCGGTCGCCGCCTCCGATTTATGGGGTGGAAGCGCCGCCAATCTCATCACGTGAGCCAATGTGCTCTTGTGAACAATCGTCGGCAACACCAGGTTCCACATCTGGTTCAACCGCTCG
>NZ_JASITC010000068.1:0-760 GCF_030063405.1 Rhodococcus sp. H29-C3
CGCCACCAACCGGGCCACCATGTCCACGGCATCCTTCTTCAATTCCGCCGAGTACCGCTTCGATCCTGCTGCCATGAGGTTTCATCTTTCCCTGAGACGAACCCTCCGGAAACACCGGGACGGATCAGTACCCGCAAATCCGTTCGGGACTATGGAATCGCGCCCGTACAGTGGCGCCCAGAGTCCACCAAACACAGGAGAAATCGTGCGTTTGTCCACCCGCAACTCCGTTACCAGGGAGCCGTAGAAGAGATCGGGCTCGCCGTGGGCACCACCACAACCGTCCTGGTGAAGTCGACCGACGTCATGCTTAGTGTCGAGTAAGCCGGTGCCGGTCCGTCGACGGCCACCGCGGCGGCGGTGATGATGCGCCACTTACACGACACTCCCCGCCTGAAGCTTCATGATCGAAGAAGCGGTCGAGGATCGGTGGTGACCGAACCGTCAACACACACGTGTTGGTGCGAATAGAGTGGCCACCCACCATTTGGCCTCCTGGCAGGTGCACGGACCGGCAGATACTGATCCGTCCCGGTGTTTCCGGAGGGTTCGTCTCAGGGAAAGATGAAACCTCATGGCAGCAGGATCGAAGCGGTACTCGGCGGAATTGAAGAAGGATGCCGTGGACATGGCGGCCCGGTTGGTGGCGCAGGGCGATACCGAGTGGGCGGCGATGCGCAAGACCGCGGATTTGCTCGGCGTGGGTGCCGCTGAGACCGTTCGCCAGTGGGTTCGGAAGGTGCCCGTCGACGGCCCGGGC
>NZ_JASITC010000069.1:0-716 GCF_030063405.1 Rhodococcus sp. H29-C3
TGGTGGTGTTCGTGAGTTTTTCAATGGGTATGGTCCGACGGAGACGACGATTATGTCCAATATTTCGGATGCGTTGGTGGCGGGGGATGTGGTCTCGATCGGTGCGCCGATCCGCGGGATGTCCGCCGCCGTACTCGATGATCGGTTGCGTCCCGTGCTCGGCGGCGCGAAAGGCGAACTGTACCTTTGGGGCCCCGGTGTGGCGCGTGGCTACCACAGTCGCATGGGGCTCACAGCAGGACGATTCGTAGCCAATCCTCTGGTCGAGGACGGCACACGGATGTATCGCACGGGCGATGTCGTTCGCCGCCTGCCCGATTCGCACGATATCGAGTACGTGGGGCGCAGTGATTTTCAGGTGAAGGTGCGTGGTTTCCGGATCGAACTGGGCGAGATCGATGCTGTCTTGACCTCGCATCCGGGGGTCGAGTTCGCGGTGACGGTCGCGCGCTCGGGGGAGCAGGGAGTGGCGGGTGCGACGGTGCTGGTGTCGTATGTGTTGCCTGCTGCGGGTTCGGATCTGGATGTTACGGAGATTCGGGGGTGGGTGAAGGAGCGGTTGCCGCGACACATGGTGCCTTCGCAGGTGGTCGCTCTCGACGAGTTGCCGTTGACTCCGGTGGGGAAGTTGGATCGTGCGGCTTTGCCGGAGCCTGCCGCTGTGGTGCGCCAGTTCCGCGCGCCGGTGTCGGAGTCGGAGTCCGTGGTGGCGAGTG
>NZ_JASITC010000006.1:0-253945 GCF_030063405.1 Rhodococcus sp. H29-C3
GCCGTGGAACCGAGCGTTCAACCGATCGACATCGGCCGACACATCGCGCCCGATCGACGTGAACGCAGCCGAAAACGACAATCTCGAACCGATCAGGCCACCACATCAGCAGGAAGAAAGATCGAGGCTAACCTGAAAGAATGAACTTGGGACAATTCGATCCGCGTCCGACCGCGAAGTACGCACTTGCCACTGCGAGCCCCTTCCTCGTGATCGCCGGATTGGTCGTAGAGGAGGTCTCGGGTACTCGCGTCGTAGGTCATATCGAGCTCACCCCGGAACACTTCACCCCATGGGGAGTGGTGCACGGCGGGGTCTACACGACTGCGGTGGAGTCGGCTGCGAGTATCGGAGCCAGCGAAGCGGTGAAAGAACGAGGCGAGTTCGCCGTCGGGGTCCACAACGCAACCGACTTCCTTCGCGCCAGCAAGGGCGGTCGCGTCGATGTACTGGCGGAACCGTTGCAGCAAGGCAGAATTCAGCAACTGTGGCTCGTCACCATCACTGCATCCGACAGCGGTAAAGCAATTGCACGCGGCCAGGTTCGGTTGCAGAACGTCCCACTACCGGCGTGAGCAGCGAGAATCCGACGTTCGACGCGATCGTCCTGGCCGGCGGACGCGGCTCGCGGATGGGCGGGGTCGACAAACCTGCATTGACCGTCGGACGTCGAAGCATGATCGGGATCGCAGTGGAGGCCGTGCGGCGGGCCGGCCTGATCGTGACGGTGGGACCTACCCGGCACCAACTGAATTCTCGTGTCCTCCAGACGCAGGAGTCTCCGGCCGGATCGGGGCCGGTCGCTGCGGTCGCAGCCGGTCTGAGAGCACTACGGGAATCAGTGGCGGACGTGGTGGTCATCCTCGCCGCGGACCTACCGCTCGTCGACGCGAACAGCGTCGACTCCCTTCTCGCTGCGTCACTGTCCAGCTCGGCGGGTGCGACGTTCGTCCGTGACGAAACAGGCCGAACACAATATCTTTTCGGTGTGTGGGATCGCTCGAAGCTGGTGGCGACACTGGCCCGAGTAGACGCACTTGCGAACCGATCCATGCGATCGATCGTTCCCGACGACTATGCAGTTCTCGACCTTTCCGAAGTATCCGGTGATTGCGATACCGTCGAGGATCTACACCGGGCTCGAGCACGACGCGCCGCCGCCGATTGCATACCGCCGGCTCTTACCATCCATCAGGCCCGCACACGAATTCAGGAAAGGCTCGCCCCTGTCGCACCCCGAGGAGTACCACCGTTGGAGGCGCATGGAACGGTACTGGCCGAGCCGATGATCGCTACCCGGCCCCTCCCCTACGTCGATATATCGGCAATGGATGGTTATGCGGTGTCCGGCGACGGACCGTGGACTGTCCGAGGGGACATCGCCTATGCCGGAACCAGTGGACTTGCGGCGGTTGCCCAGGGCCACGCTGTTCGAATCGCTACCGGCGCACACGTTCCCGCAGGCGCAACCTCGGTGGTCCGCGACGAATTCGTCGAGCTCGATTCCTCCGGAAAGTTGCGCCTGTCACCGAACGTCACGCAGCAGGACGACACGCGACGCCGCGGTGAGGATTGGCACGCCGGTGCCGAGTTGGCGCCTGTCGGCACGTCCGTCTCGCCTGCAGTCATGTCGGTCGCTTTGAGCGCAGAGGTTGCCGAGCTGACCGTACGCGGCCCCGTTCGCGCGCAAATAGTGCTGAGCGGCAACGAGATACGAGCGATTGGTCCACTCGAAGCAGGGCAGACACGTGACGCACTCGGACCAATTCTGCCCCTGTATCTCCACGCATGCGGAATCACCGTCGTCGACACCGTGTACCTCCCCGATTCACCGACTGCGTTCGAGGATTTGTTGACCACGTCGACGGCAGCGGACCTCACGATCGTCGTCGGTGCAACCGGAGGGGGTGCCGCGGATCAACTCCGCACAGCACTCGTCCACGCGGATGCCGAAACAGTGATCGGTCGAATCCTGGTGCGCCCGGGCGGCTCTCAGATCACCGCGGTACTGCCGAGCGGGCGAGTGGTGCTGGGGCTACCAGGTAATCCACTGGCTGCCATCGGAACTCTGCTACTCGTTGCACCCACCGTGGTCGAAGCATTGACCGACAGCACTTCGAGCGCCCCTCGCGTCGGCAACCTGACCAACCCGGAAGCCGTATGTTCGCCGACGGCTCGGATCGTTCCGGTGATGCGCGACGGTACCGGATGGCGAGCGGACACCGCGGTTCGCACAGCACATTTGCTCCACCTGATCGATCACGAGGCGTTGGCCGTGGTGCCTGCCGAAGTCAGCTCGACCGAACCGGTGGAACTGCTGCCGATCGTGCGTTGAACTGCCGAGCACCTTCGCGGTATCGATCCACGACGAGGTCGACGATGGCGGGGTGCACACCCAGTGGTTCGGCGACGCCGTCGGCGCCTGCCTCGGCGAGTCGATTGTGAAAGAGGCCGCGCGCAAGTAGATACGAGGCCAGGAACACTCGGCCGTGTCCCTGTGCACGCAGGGCGTTGACTGCGTCCGGGACGACTTTGTTTGCGGGGGCCGCGATGGCGATATGGGCAACGGTGACTTCGACGTGCGCGATCCTCGCGAGCATGTCAGCGGCACGTCGGTGCTCGAGTTGTGCCCGGGCATCGGACGAACCTGCCGCCGCGAGGACGACGGCGTCCCCGGGGCGCCATCCTGCGTCGCTCAGTCGTTCCAGCAGCACCCTGGCGAGCACCGGATCCGGTCCGAGTGCGCGAGTGACTTTCACGCTCTGGTGGCCACTGACTGTGACCTCACGGGGTACGTCGGTGTGCACGTGGTATCCCGAGGCCAGAAATGCCGGGACCACGACGGCAGACCCATGGACCTCGCGAAGAAGCTCGGATGGAGAGGGTCCGAGGACATCGACGAAAGCGACCCGCGACACCCCGATCTGTCCGCTCACGGCATCAGCCAATTCGGCGATCATCTCCACGCCGCGCGGATTTCTGGTCCCGTGGGCTACCAGGACAAGGGCAGGACCTGAACTCATCTAGTACTTGCTCCCTTCGCAGCTGGGCATGACGGACATGGAAGTTCGTTCGGGCATCTCGGACTCTTCACACTCCTCGGTGACCTCGGGTTCGTCGACCGCCAGCCGGTAGCCTCGCTTGACCACGGTGTGAATGGCCTTCGGTGCGCCGAGGGCGGAGCGGAGTCGAGTCATGGCTGTTTCGACGGCGTGAGTATCTCCCCCGCCGCCGGGCAGCGATGCGAGTAGATCTTCCCGGGATACCACTCGCCCAGGCCGCTTCGACAAATTCTTGAGCAGTGCCATGCCTGCTGGTGATACCGAACGCACTTCGCCGTCGACAACGACACATTTACCGCGCACGCTCAGTAGGTGGCCACCCGCGCTCATGAGTTGGGAGCGTCGCGGTAGTTCCTCCGCGATATGACGCGCCATCGCCCCGAGGCGAGCACGTGCCGGCTGTGTCGTCGCGACGTTCAGTTGTTCGAGAGGTGCGGCGGTAATCGGTCCTACACATACCGGCAACACCCGGGTACGCATCGATTGCAGCAAAGGTTCGAGAACGCCGTTCTCGTGGGCTCGCATCAGCAGCGACGCCACTGCGGGCGCACTCGTAAAGCTGATGGCGTCGAGATCTCCGACGATGACTGCTTCGATCATGCGATCCATCGGAACGCTGTCGTCCGGTGCGATCCAGCGGTACACGGGTACGGGCACCACTTCCGCTCCGGCGGAACGCAATGCCTTACAAAAGTCCGGAACCGGTTCCCACTCCGTTGTTGCGCCGTGGAGTTGCACAGCAATCCGTTTACCTTCGACCCCCTCTGCGAGAAGATGTTCGAGCACTTCTGTCGAAGATTCGGATGCCGGTGACCACTCTTCGCGTAGGTCGGCTGCGCGGATTGCCCCCTTAGCTTTCGGCCCACGAGCCAGCAGTCGCGACGACGCGAGTGCTGCACCGAGGCTTTCGGCCTGCCCCCACCCGTCGGCCGCCTCGATCCAGCCTCGAAATCCGATTCCCGTCGTTGCAACGGTGATCGTCGGCGGATCGGCGATGATGGCGGCGGTGACGCGTTCCAATTCGGCGTCGTCGGACAGCGGAATGATCCGGATGGCCGGTGCGTGCATTACCGAGGCTCCACGCCGAACGAGTAGCGTCGCGAACTCCTCGGCGCGCCGCGACGCGGTAATCCCGACGGCGAATCCAGCCAGAGGTTCCCCGGACTCGGCAGTCGAGCTCATGTCGATGCGCCACGCACGAAAATCACGCCGCCCGAGATCTTGGTCTCGAAAGATCCGAGCGAGACTTCGACAGCGTCGAGGCATCGGCCGTCGAGAAGAGAAAAGACCTGCTTGAGCAACGGCGAGGCCACGGTGGGTTCACCGCTCCGGTCGCCGACGAGCCCCTTGGACATGACTGCTGCCCGGCCGAACGGATCGATGTTGCCGACCGCGAATACACGCGCATCGGGCAATGCGAACAACGCCACTTGGGTGCCTCCTCTCAGCAGAACGGCGACGCCTCGTCCAGGAACGATCGCGTCGACAGTGCACGCGGCAGTCCACGAGCGCGCGGATTCGGTGCCCGATGTCGCGGGCAACTGCTGGTTCCTGTTTCTGGTGGTGCTGGTTCGAGACTCGATGACAGTCATCACGTACCTCCTGGTGCTATTGCACGTTGCCCGTGTTTCTTGATCGTTAAGTAGCGGTTACTGAGGTGTGCACATGCGATCCGATGCCCTACAACGGTGTGAGCGTGATCTCAACCGCCGAAGGCCGGCATCCCCATCAACACCGGAACCTTGCGCTCACCCGACTCGTCGAACGCAATGGTCGGATCGATCGCCTCGGGCACATTCACGAACGAGACAAATCTGCCCAACTTCTCCTCGTCCTCGAGAACGCCTGCCCATTCGTCCTTGTAGCCGGCCACATGGCGGTCCATATCGGCCTCGAGTTCGGCGCCGATCCCCAGGCTGTCCTTGCAGACGACGGCTTTCAGATGCTCGAGACCACCCTCGAGCGCATCGAGCCACGGCGCCGTCCGCTGCAAACGGTCCGCGGTCCGTACATAGAACATGAGGTACCGGTCGATGTAGCTGACGAGGGTGGCGTCGTCGAGATTCGATGCGAGCAACCGCGCATGCTTGGGCGATTGGCCACCATTGCCGCCGACGTAAAGATTCCAACCACCTTCGGTAGCGATGACGCCGACGTCCTTACCCCGTGCCTCCGCACATTCGCGAGCGCAACCGGAGACACCGAACTTGATCTTGTGGGGCGAGCGCAGACCCCGGTATCGATTCTCGAGGTCAACGGCCATCCCCACCGAATCCTGGACACCGTAACGACACCAACTCGATCCGACGCAACTCTTGACCGTGCGCAACGACTTACCGTAGGCCTGACCCGATTCCATGCCCGCGTCGACCAACCGCTTCCAGATAGCGGGTAGCTGCTCCACGCGGGCTCCGAACATGTCGATTCGCTGACCGCCGGTGACCTTGGTGTACAGACCGAAATCTCGTGCCACCTCACCGATGACGATGAGTTGTTCCGCCGTGCACTCCCCTCCCGGCATACGTGGAACAACGGAATAGGTGCCGTTCTTCTGAATGTTGGCCAGGAAATGATCGTTGGTGTCCTGTAAAGATGCCTGCTCACCGTCGAGGATGTGGTCCGAGGACGTCGAGGCCAGGATCGAAGCTACGACCGGCTTGCAGATGTCGCATCCAGTCCCCCTGCCGTACTTGACGATCAGCGAAGAGAACGTGCGGGTGTTCGTCGCCCGAACGATCTCGAACAGCTCGGCACGAGAGCGACCGAAGTGCTCGCACAGCGCCTTCGACATCACCACACCCGATGCGGAAAGAAGCGCCTTGATCGACGGAAGGCATCCCCCACACGTCGTGCCTGCGTTCGTGCAGCTCTTCACCGAGGCGAGATCACCGGCCCCCTCCGCGATCGCGTTACAGATCGCACCCTTGCTCACACCGTTGCACGAACAGATCTCGGCATCAATCGGCAACGCACCGATCCCAACATCCTCGGCAGCTGGGGAAATCAACGATGCTGGATCGCCGGGAATTTCCCTTCCGACCAAAGGGCGAAGCAGTGAGTACGCGGCAGCATCCCCGACGAGGATTCCACCGAGCAATGTCTTCGCATCGTCGGAGACGACCAACTTGGCGTACGTCCCTTTCGGAGCGTCACTGAAGACAACCTCCAACGCTCCCGGTGTGAAAGCCATGGCGTCGCCGAAGCTGGCGACGTCGACACCCATGAGCTTGAGCTTGGTGGACATATCGGCACCGGGGAATTCAGCCTCACCGCCGAGCAATCGGTCGGCCACAACCTCTGCCGTCGAATAGCCAGGGGCGACGAGCCCGTAGGAAGTCCCTTCGACCGCGGCACATTCACCGATGGCGTAGACATCGGGATCGACCGTGCGGCAACCGACGTCCACCAAAATTCCACCGCGCGCACCCACTTCGAGGCCGCAGTCCCGAGCAAGTCGATCCTGTGGCCGCACACCGGCCGAGAACACCAGCAGCGCTGCATCGATGACACTGCCGTCGGACAACTCCACCGAAAGCCCTGCCCCATCGGCATTCTCGGTGATCGACGAGGTACCGACACCGGTGTGGACGGTCAGCCCGAGGTCGGTGACCAGACGTGCCAACAGCGCGCCACCACCCTCGTCGACCTGAAGCGGCATCAGTCGCGGAGCGAATTCGACGACATGGGGCGTCATGCCCATCTTCTGTAGCGCGTTGGCTGCTTCGAGTCCGAGTAGACCTCCGCCCACCACGACACCGACCGCGCCTGGACCCGCAGCGTCCGCGCAGGTCCTGATCCGGTCCAGGTCGTCGAGCGTGCGGTAGACGAAGCACTCCGGGCGATCGTGCCCGGTGATCGGAGGAACGAAAGGGTAGGAACCGGTAGCGAATACGAGGGCGTCATAGTCGACGGTCTCTCCGGTCGATGTCGTGACCGTCTTAGTTGCGCGGTCGATGTGCTCAGCTCGCACACCGATTCGCAGATCGACGGCGGTGTTACCGAGATCGCCTGTGTCATCGAGATAGTCGTTGCCCGCCAGCGCGAGCTCCCGGTGATCCCAGGCGCCCACATAGGACGAAAGCCCCACTCTGTCGTAGGCGGGCAATGCCTCCTCGCAGAGCACTGTCACCGTCCAGTCGGACGCGGTGTCTCGCGCGCGGAGCGCCTCCACGAATCGGTGACCCACCATGCCGTGTCCTACAACCACCGCGTTCTTCACGTGAGTTGTCCTTTCCAGAATTTCGTGTCGAACAATGTTCGAGGAGAAAAGAAGTCAGATCGCGACGGACGCGTTCGTCTTCTCGCCTTCGAGAACCCGCGGCGTACGCAGATAAACGGCCCACGTCACTGCACAGCACACGACATAGAAGACGAGAAACACCCAGAAGGCCGTGGTCGCGGACTTCGCCGCGCCCGAGTACGAAGCTCGCAGCACGAGGTTGATTCCCACACCACCCAAAGCCCCTACGGCACCGGCAATTCCGATGAGCGCGCCGGACATCCTGCGCGACCAATGCTGCTGTTCCTCGATGCTCATGCCCTGCAGTTCTACAGACTTGGCGGCGAAAATCGCAGGAATCATCTTGTAGACCGAACCGTTGCCGATGCCGGACAGAAGGAACAGAAGAATGAACCCGATCACGAAGAGGGTCATCATGGTTCCGGTGGCAGCGCCTGCGGTGTTGTCGTCCCACGTGCCTGCGGCAACCAGGATCCCGGTGGAGAAGACCATCGCCACGAACGTGTACAGCGTGATCTTGCCACCACCGATCCTGTCGGCGAGCTTGCCACCGAAGGGTCGTGAAATCGATCCGAGCAAAGGTCCGAGAAACGCGATCTGAGCTGCGTGCAACGACGCTTGTGCCTGCTGGGCTGCGGTAGCGGGCGCGCCGTCGGTGATTCCGGCAAGGAAATTGATTTGCAGAACCTGACCGAACGCAAAACTGAAACCGATGAAAGAGCCGAACGTTCCAACGTAGAGGAACGCGATCCACCAGGAATCGGAGAACCTGAGAACGTCGATCATCGAGCGGCCGTTGGTCTTCTGGTTCTCGAGGTTGTCCATGAAGAGTGCGGCACCGACGGCGGCGATCGCGATGAAGACGAGATAGACGGCACACACGATTTCGGGAGCCGTGTTGCCGATCGTGGCGATGACCAACAGGCCGATGAGTTGAATGACAGGCACACCGATGTTTCCACCGCCGGCGTTCAGCCCGAGTGCCCACCCCTTTTCGCGCTGCGGATAGAAGGCGTTGATGTTGGTCATCGAGGACGCGAAATTGCCGCCACCGAGGCCGGCAAAGGCTGCGACGACGATGTAGGTGGTGTACGACGCCGGGTTCAGCATGAAGTACATGGTCAGCATCGTCGGGATCAGCAGGACGAGGGCGCTGAAGATCGTCCAGTTACGACCGCCGAATTTGGCTGTCGCAAACGTGTACGGAATCCGAAGGATCGCTCCGACCAGCGTTGGCACCGCGACGAGGAAGAACTTGCCTGCCGCGTCGATGCCGTAGACCGACACCGGCATGAACAGAACCATCACGGACCAGATCGACCAGATGGAGAATCCGACGTGCTCGGCGACGACGGACCAGATCAAATTCCGCTTCGCGATCGTCTTGCCCCCGGCCTCCCACGCCTCGACGTCCTCGGAGTTCCAGTGGCTGATGCGGTGCTTGATCGACACCGGAACGCTTCCTCGCTCGGGCGTCGTTGTCGAAGCATCTTGGGCTGGTGGTGCCTCGGGAATGCTGGTCACGTGGGCCTCCTGATCGCGTGGGAGACCCAAAGGTAGAAAAACCGTGTTGCGTGGGCGCTGCCTGCGGTGACCTGTCGATTAACTTGCTCTCACGGGGCGAAACCGGTGCCCGTGAGGTCGTCGGCGCTACGACCCTGCGGTTACGATCCTGCGGTTACGACCCCGCGGTCACCAGGTGTCTTCGAGCATGCGCGGGCGGCAGCACAGGTACCCGCCGACGAGCAGCACCGCAACACATCCGGTCAGGAGCAGCATCGGTATTCCCCAGCCCCCGGAGAGTGTGTGCAGCAATCCGAACGACAGCGGCCCGGTGGCCGATACGACGTATCCGAGGCCCTGTGTGAATCCCGAGAGTGCCGAGGATCCGGCATGGGTGCGGGTGCGGAGATTGATGAGTGTCAACGACATCGGGAATGTCATCGTACCGAGTCCGATGAGGCATACCCAGAGAACGGTTCCGGCGGTCGGCGAGAAATACAGTCCGGCGAACCCGATGAGATAGAAGACGGCAGCCGCGATGACCAAGCCGTACGGGTTGCGCAGGCGCGCGCACAGCGACGGGGCGGCCAGCGAGGAAATCAGACCCATGCCGCCGAACGCTGCGACCGAGGCACCGGCGAAGGCCTCACTGATGCCCGAATCGGTGAGGATCGTCGGTAGCCAAGTCAACATCGAGTAAGTGATGAACGAGGTCATCGCGAACATGCCGACCATTCCCCATGCCAACGACGAGCGCCAGATCCTGCCTTCCGAACGCTCCTGAACTGCTGCTGCGCTGGCCGCTTCCCTCCCGTCACGCTCACGGCGTGAGAGAACGACACCGAGCCACGGCACTGCTGCCGCCACCCCCACGACGGCCCACATCCCGATCGAGGTGCGCCAGCCGTATGCCTCCGCGAGGGGAACTGCCACCAGCGGAGGAACCATCGTGCTGATCTGCATGGCACAGATGTAGAGGGTGCTGACTACTGCCAGACGATCGGAGAAGTAGCGCTTCACCAGCGGCGGGAGGACGACGTTTCCGATTCCCATGCCTGCCAGCGCGAGTGCCGACAAGGCGAGGAGCGAGCCGGTCCCCGGCGCGAATGCTCGGGTAGCCATTCCGAGGGTCGTCGCCAACATTGCCACGAGGGCGGCGCGCTCGAGGCCGATTCTCTTGACGATGAGGGGTGTCAGAAGGCCGAAGACGGCGAACATCGCCGGTGGAAGCATTCCCACCAATCCAACGACCGTGGATCCGAAGTGGAGTTCGTCGCCGATACGACCGAACAGTGGGCTGATCGACGTCACGGCGGCACGCAAAGTCAGCGCTGACACGATGATGGCCGCGAAGACGAGTGCACGTCCTCGCACCAGATGCCGAGCGTGGGTCCGGTCGTTCGACTCTGTTACTGCTGCGGGACTCACCACCAAATCATAGGATGACCGGATCATCTGACGCAAAGCTTTAAACTGGCCCACACATCGAGAAAAGAACGGGGAGTCACACGTGCAGCAGGTTCAGCGTTCCAGCCTGATTTCACAGGTCACTGCGCAGCTTCGCGAGGAGATCGTGGCCAGGCGTTGGCCGGTCGGTTCGCGTATTCCGGCAGAACCCGAGCTGTGCGAACTGACCGGTACCGGTCGAAACACGGTCCGCGAAGCCGTGCAGGCGCTTGTCCACGCTGGAATGCTCGAGCGAAGGCAAGGATCGGGCACGTATGTGATGACGGTGTCGGATCTAGGCGGCGCGCTGGGGAAATACTTCGCCGACGCGCAGGATCGTGATGTCACCGAGCTACGACGCACCCTCGAGGTCACCGCGGCCGCGCTTGCCGCCGAGCGAGCCGACGGAGACGACATCAGCGCACTGCGAGAGGCACTCGCCGCACGAAACCTCGCCTGGACAACTCGGTCTCGCGACGACGCCATCGATATCGATGCACAGTTTCATCGCGCGATCGTCGCTGCTTCCCACAACGCCATCTATCTGGAGTTCTACGATTCGCTACTGCCGGTGATCCGCCGGGCTATGCATCATCACGCTGCCGAGCACGACAACGACTATCTTGACGAACATGCCGCGCTGGTCGAGGCCGTAGCGGCAGGCGACCCTCTACGTGCGGGCGAGGCAGCACGTGTGTTCTTCCGTGAACTCGGGGCGGATCACTGAACTAGAGGATCAGCCTAACCAGATCGGCCGTCCGCGCGAGCCCGGGGAAAGCCTCGGGCGTCGAGCGCGGATGCAGCGCGTGCACCGCAAACCGAAATATCAAAGCGCGCAACAACATTTGTGGCCATTCGGGAAGATCGTCCCAGCGCCCGATCAAAGCATCGTCCGCTCCACCCCACGAAATGGCATCGACCACGGCCACCGCTGCGGCCCACGAAGTCGGACGCCAATACGGGGTGATGTCGGTGAGGCCAGGCGCTTCGCTGCCGTCGAACAGCACCGTCCCGAACAGATCGCCGTGCACCAACTGGTCTACCGACTCGACAGGTCTGCGCAGACTCGCGAACTGCTTGATCAATTCGAGACTCTGACGACCGTCTTCGGAGGTCACTTCTGGAGCGCCCGCACCCCGCGCCGCCCGCAAAGGTACAGCCTCCCAAGCCGCCCGATCTGCCGCGACGAACACATCCACATCCGCCCACGGGGCGACAGGGGGCTGCACCAGAAAGCGAGGGCGCTCCAACTGGGCCGTTGCCGCGTGAAGCCGCATCGACAGTGACACGACCTCGTCGTGCCGCGGTTCCGGCGACCCCTCGATGAAGGTGTCAGCGCGCCAACTACTCACTACGTAACGCCCGTCCGTCGACCGGACGGGACGCGCAAGCCGGACACCGTCGACGGCCAGGGTCTCGCGAACCTTCGCCGACCACGCAGCCCGCGCGTGATCTGCGACAGGCGAAAGCACGACATCACCGAGTCGCCACCCGCCGTCCCAGTCGGCACCGAGCGGCGTGGGCGGTACATCTCGCAACCCGAATGTGGAGATCACGTGTTGAGGGGGTTCCACTGAGCTCACAACTCTCACGCTACCGCCGACGAGCCGCACCGCTCCGCAGGCGCGCGTGGAGATATGACCGGCCGAACCGTGCCGACGTGCGACTAGTAGATCGGCAAGCTGGGATCGATCTGACCGGCCCAGGCGAGAATGCCGCCCTGCAGATGAACTGCATCGGCGAAACCCGCCTGCTTCAGGACGGCAAGTGCCTCTGCCGATCGAATTCCCGTTTTGCAATGCAACACGATGCGTCGATCGTGGGGCAGCGACGCGAGCGCATCCCCGGAGATGATCACGCCCTTCGGCACCAGGGTTGCCCCCTCGATATGCACGATGTCCCACTCCACCGGCTCGCGAACGTCGATCAGCGCGATATCGGCACCAGCCTCGAGTAACACTGCCAGCTCGTTCGGCGTAATGGTCGAATCTTCCGCCGCAGCCGCACCCTCGTTGGACACGACACCGCAGAACGCGTCGTAATCGATGAGTTCGGTGATCGGAATTCGGTCCGGATCTCGCTGCAAGCGGATGGTGCGGTAGCTCATGGCCAAAGCGTCGTACACCAACAATCGCCCCAGCAAAGTGTCACCGATGCCGGTGATCAGCTTGATCGCCTCGGTCACCATGACCGACCCGATCGAAGCACACAGGACCCCGAGCACGCCGCCCTCTGCACAAGAGGGAACCATTCCAGGCGGCGGAGCCTCCGGATACAGATCTCGAAGGTTCAAACCGGCCCCGTCCGGCGCATCCTCCCAGAACACCGAAACCTGACCTTCGAAACGGTAGATCGACCCCCACACGTAGGGCTTACCGGCCAGAGCGGCGGCATCGTTGACGAGGTAGCGCGTGGCAAAGTTGTCGGTTCCGTCGAGAACGAGATCGTACTGCTCGAAGAGAGACACCGCATTCGAGCGATCCAGCCTCACATTGTGCAGCCTGACCTCGACACCGGAGTTGATTTCGCGAATCGAATCGCGAGCGCTTTCCCCTTTCGGGCGCCCGACGTCGGAACTGCCGTGGATGACCTGTCGCTGCAGGTTGGACAATTCGACGTCGTCGAACTCGACGATCCCCAGCGTCCCCACGCCTGCCGACGCGAGATAGAGCAATGCCGGCGAGCCGAGTCCTCCGGCGCCGATCACCAACACTCGGGCGTTCCGCAACCGTCGCTGCCCCGTCATTCCTACGTCAGGGATGATCAGATGGCGACTGTATCGAGCCACCTCGTCGAGCGTGAGCTCTCCTGCCGGTTCGACAAGTGGGGGCAACTGCGTCATGAAACATGCACTCCTCGACGGCACTCCGTCAGTGGCCGTATGCCACGTTCTGTCACCTCACGTTACCGAACTGCCCACTCGCCACCGCTTCGGTGATCCACCGCTCGCATCGGTCCGCGATCGCAAGACGAATGTTCAGCTACGGGGATAAGGCCACGGGTTGAACCGACAGGTCTTGCCGTCCATAGGCACGACGCCTTCTGGATCGAGGCGGGCGATGTCGTCGTTCGAGGTACCGAAGGTTTGCTGCATCATGACCGGGGCCAGGCCTCCCTCGGTTTCGCAGGGCTGATGTTGCTGATAGCCGATCGCGTGTCCGACCTCGTGATTGATCTGATATTGACGATACGAGCCGATATCACCTTGAAATGCGATGGCACCACGTACCCACCGGGGCTCGTTGAGCACGACACGTCCGATTCCAGGGTTGTAGCACGACACCTCTAGCTGAATGTCGTAACCACAGGCCTTACGGATGGACATCTGCGAGGTCAGCGAGATTCGAAAATCAGGATCACCGGATTCGATTCTGCGGAATGCGAACCGAGGGTCGTTGGTCCAACTCTTCGGGTTGCCGAGTGTCTGATCGACCAGCCTCCCGAACGACTCGTCGCCGCCGAATCCTGCCGTATCGATGCCGTCCTCGACCTCGACGGTGTAGGTGAAGGTGCGCTCGGTCCCTTGACCGACCTGGTTCGACGATCCGGGGACCAGGTGCCAGGTACCCGCGCCATCGACAGCAAACGACCCGCCGTCCGGTAGCTCACCGGAGGGAATGGATGCAGCGAAGTTGCCATCGGCTTGCGGCGGAACCCCGATCACTCCGGAACCGCTAGTGTCCGAGCTGAGCGCTCCGAATCCCGGATCCGCAGGCAGTGAAAGGCTTCCAGTCGCGGTGGTGGTGGGATCGCCGGTGCGCACTGCGTCGACCACGACCAAAGTGGTCACCACCAGAAGCAGCGGAATTGCATAGGCGCGCCAGCCGTAGACGGACGCAAACTTTCCGAGCTTGCTCTGTTTTCTGACCTGACGTTCCGGACGCGGTGTTCGCGGACGTCGTGTTTCTTCTCTGGTAGTGGGGTCCCACTGGGCCCGCAGCGGCTGGTAAGAACCTGCGCCGCCAACTTCACGCGGGAGATCATCCGGACCGCTTTCATACCGTCGAGCAGAGCCGTCATACTCTCGTGCTCGAGCGGTCTCCGTAGGGCGATCGCCGTCGGTACGGCGGCCTTCTGTGGCCTCGAACCGACGTGACCGCTGATCGGGTGGGAGGTATGCACCTCCTCGTCTCGGCCCTCCTCGGTCAGTCACTCCGCCAGAATCTCACAGTCTGGCGCGTACGCCGCTCGCCGCGCCGATAATTCCGCCTTCGAACAAACTCGATGCTCGATTTCAGCCCTGTTATCAGGATGATCGACCTGTATAGCGATGTGACTCGAAAAACGAGGGCGACCCGCAGTCCCTTCGGTCACATCTTCGACAGGTATCGTTGCCAACGATCTGCGCTACAAGTACCCAACGCCTCCGGACACGGGCACCCACGGGCAGCCGACACCGGCGCAGTGACCTATGCGGATGGGATCAAGCACTATGACAGAACTCGCGGATCGGATGTCCTCGGACCGTCCGACTCCTCCAGCCGGCCGCCGCAGCGCGCGCTTGCCGCGCGAGGCGCGACGCGCGCAACTCTTGGCTGCAGCAAGCGAGATTTTCGTGACCCGTGGCTATCACGCGTCAGGAATGGACGAGATCGCCGAATGTGCCGGAGTCAGTAAGCCGGTGCTCTACCAGCATTTCCCCGGCAAACTCGAGCTGTATCTCGCCGTGCTGCAGAGTTACGTCGATACCCTGATCTCAGGGGTCAGACAGGCGTTACGTTCGACGACCGACAACCGACAGCGCGTGCGCGCTGCGGTACTGGCGTTCTACGACTTCGTCGACACCGACACACAAGGGTTTCGTCTGGTGTTCGAATCGGATCTCATGGGCGATCCCCAGGTGAGCGCCCGCGTCGAGCAGGCAACAGAAGCTTGCGTCGACGCAGTGTTCGACCTCGTCGCCCACGACTCGGGCCTAGACCCGTACCGAGCACGCGTACTTGCCGTCGGTCTGGTCGGTGCCAGCCAGTTCACTGCGCGATACTGGCTCGAGGCCGACCGTCCGATTTCCAAAGAGGACGCTGTCGACACCACGGTGTCACTCGCCTGGGGCGGACTGTCCCACGTTCCTCTTCAGTCTCCCTAGAGTTGGCTGGAACGCGCGAGGCCCCGTATCGATCTTCCGATACGGGGCCTCGCGCGTTCCAGATCCAGAAAACCTAGGTCGCGAATCCGACCTTGCGAGGATCGGCTGGGCCGATCTCCACGTACGCCACCTTCGCGGCCTGCACGAGGTACTTGCGGCCCTTCTCGTCGACGAGGGACAGCACGCCGTCCTTGCCACTCAAAGCCTGAGCAACGAGCTTCTCGACCTCGTCCGGCGACTGTGCACTGTTCACCACGAGCTCGCGAGAGCTTTCCGACACACCGATCTTGACCTCCACGGCCAACCTCCGAACTCATAGACAACTAAGGCTGCTTCATTCAGGCTAGTGCAGCCGACACCTCAGGAGCTCACTCCATGCCTGTGCTGTCAGCGAACACCGTGTTCTCTGCTACACGAGCCCGAGCACGCGCATCCGTTTCGAGTGCTGCTCCTGCATTCGGTCGAACAACGCTGCGACCCCGTTGAGATCGCCGGACACTGCGATCACCAAGTCGGTGAGGCTCTCGCGCTGTGCCAAGACGTGCTGTGCCTGGGTGATCGCTTCACCGAGTAGTCGCCGGCCCCACAACATGAGGCGTGCCTTGTCCTGAGAGCTTTCCTGCACCCGGACCGCGACCTCGTGAACCACGAATTCCGAATGACCGGTCTCGGCAAGTACTTCGCGGACGATCCCCGCCACCCTGGGATCGAGCGTGTGGGCGATCTCGCGGTAGAAGTCGGCCGCAATCCCATCGCCGACGTACGCTTTGACCAAGGCTTCCATCCACGTCGACGGGTTGGTCGACGCGTGGTACTCGTCCAGTGCGCGGACGAAGGGGTCCATCGCGGTATATACGTCCACTCCTCGTTCCGACAGTGCGCCCACCACAGTTTCGAAGTGGTTCATCTCCGCCGCCGCCATACTTGCCAGCGCGACGCGACCCTGCATCGACGGAGCCATTCGGGCGTCCTCGGCCAGCCGATAGAATGCGGAAATCTCGCCGTACGCCAGCACCGCAAAGAGGTCCGACACTCCGGGGTGGTCGTACGCGACCAACGCCATCTCGGATGAATCTCCGGTACCGGACGGTTCTTCAGTGGGTGAGGCAGAGGTAGACAGATCAGACGAGTGGGCTCCCATAGAAAACGATCGTAGTCGCGTCAGGATGCATGCATCAGCGCAGACCGGCGACGAGTGTCGGGTTGCGCGCACGGCCGCGAAGGTACTGGAAATCACTCGATACACCGGATGAGCGCTCGGCAAGCTACCATGGTGCTCAGATCAATGCACGGACCGATCGATACGGACCGACTCACGCGGAGATCAGTGACAATGTGTGCGCACCTGATCCGGGTCGCTACGACTGCTTCGCCCATCGTGTTCGGGCCCGAACACGATCGCGGCTGAGGCTCGACGCGACATCACATCGGATTGAGGGCATCGACTTCGGCCGGCAATAGGCCTGTGCCCTTCCTTGTGCGTACGTTCTCGATACGAGGAAGGCCAGACCCCTGAGCAAGATCATCATCGACCAAGAAGACGAGACCGGCGACACGATGTTGTCCGCCCAGCTCGACGACACGCACGTACCCCCGACATTCGCCGAACTGGGCGTGCGCGAGGAGATCGTCCGATCCCTGAAGGACATCGGGATCGAGCGGACCTTCGCAATCCAAGAATTGACTCTCCCCCTGGCTCTCGCCGGCGACGACCTCATCGGTCAGGCGCGCACCGGAATGGGCAAGACCTTCGGGTTCGGCGTTCCTCTGTTGCAGCGCATCTCCACATCGGACTCCGGCACCACGGCCCTCGACGGCACCCCCCGGGCGCTCATCATCGTGCCTACCCGCGAACTATGCGTGCAGGTCACCTCCGATCTCCAGAATGCTGCCAAACACCTCCGCTCGACGACTGGACCTGTGAAGGTGCTCTCGATCTACGGCGGGCGCCCCTATGAGGCACAGATCAATGCCCTGCAGAACGGCGTCGACGTCGTCGTCGGAACACCCGGGCGCCTGCTGGACCTTGCCAAGCAGGGTCACCTGATTCTGGGCAAGATCGGCGTCCTGGTGCTCGACGAGGCCGACGAGATGCTCGATCTCGGATTCCTGCCGGACATCGAGCGCATTCTCGGAATGGTTCCGGACAAAAGGCAGACGATGTTGTTCTCGGCGACGATGCCGGGACCGATCATCACCCTCGCCCGTACGTTCCTCACCCAGCCGACGCATATCCGCGCCGAAGAGGCCGAGTCGTCGGCAGTGCACGATCGCACCGCCCAGCACGTCTACCGAGCCCACGCACTCGACAAAGTCGAGATGGTGACCAAGGTGCTCCAAGCAAACGGCCGCGGCGCAACCATGATCTTCACCCGCACCAAACGCACTGCCCAGAAAGTTGCAGACGAGCTCGCAGAACGTGGGTTCGCCGTCGGCTCGGTGCACGGTGACCTCGGGCAGGTCCAACGTGAAAAAGCACTGAAGAAGTTCCGCACCGGTGGAATCGACGTTCTCGTGGCCACCGATGTGGCCGCCCGAGGCATCGATATCGACGACGTCACGCACGTCATCAACTATCAGTGCCCGGAGGACGAGAAGACATACGTTCACCGCATCGGCCGTACGGGCCGCGCGGGCCGTACCGGCATCGCCGTGACGTTGGTCGATTGGGATGACATCCCCCGGTGGCAGCTCATCGACAAAGCTCTCAACCTCGGGACACCAGACCCCGTCGAGACCTACTCGAGCAGCCCGCACCTGTTCGAAGAACTCGACATCCCTACCGGTGTCGGCAGCACAGTCCACAAGACCTCCGAAGCCAAGTCTCCCAAGGACTCGAACGGTAGCGCGTCGACCGATGAGACCTCGGAAGAAAAGGGACCGGACAAGACCGATTCCGATGCGGAGCCGCGTGAGTCCAAGCCTCGCCGCTCCCGCTCTCGCTCGCGCACCAGAGCAGGCAAGCCCGCCACCGGAGAGGCGGATTCCGTCGCTGACACCACCGGGCCGGTAGCCACCGAATCCACCGGTGACACAGGGACAGAGACGACGGCTCCACCACGTAGACGACGCCGTCGCCGCTCCTCCGCGTCTGCCTCGTCCGGTGCGGCCGCGTCGGAGTAGTCTCCCAAGCTGTGCTTGCACCCGAACGTCGGCGCCGATCGGATATCGCTGTTGCCGCAGCGATCGCAGTCGTGACCGTGCTCGTTCTCGGAGTTGTGTGGCTCCGAAGCGACGCGCACGGCACGACATCTGCCCCTGCGGAATCCCCTTTGCCTCGAGCGAATGTGGCAACGTCGATTCCGGACGCACTGACCGAAGCTTGGCGTGCATCGAGTCCGGTCACGTCGGCACCCGTCACCACTGGCAGCGCCGTCGTCACGGGCGACGGTGGCACGGTCTCCGGTCGAGACCCGCTCGACGGCTCGATTGCATGGAGCTACGTCCGAGATCGGAAGCTCTGTGCCGTTACGGATGCATGGAATACGATCGTCGCGGTCTATCAGGACGCCAGGGGTTGCTCTCAGGTAACCGCACTCGACGGCTCCAGTGGTACGCGAAAAGCGCAACGCAGCAGCGACGCTGATGCAAATGTCACGCTGAGCGAGGACGGAACCTACGTCACCGCGCGGGGTGACACTCGAATGGAGCTATGGCGCTCGGACCTAGTCCGAACACTCGAATACGGCCGCGTCGACGCGCCGGTCAATCCGAGTAGTCAACCCAGATCGGGTTGTACTCTATTGTCCTCCGCTTCCAACAGCTCTCGCGTCGCAGTTCTCGAGCAGTGCCCAGGCGAGTCCGGAGCCCGACTGACAACGATGAATCCAGCTCCGAAGGATGCCCAGCAGCCGGAGGAATACGGTTCTTCCGTCGTGGCGGCCTTGATCGGACCCGACGGCCCCGTCACAGGTGCATCGATTCTGGTTGCTTCGGGTGACCGTGTGGCAGTGTCCATTCCAGCGCATTCATCACAACGACCGAGGGTCGCCGTCTTCGATGGCAACGCACAGCCCTTGTCCGAGTTCGATCTTCCTGCAGCAATCGTCGACGAAAACCACTCCCCCACAGCCGAAGCGGTAGTCAAGGCAGCATCGGTCTTCAGCTGGTGGACTGGAAGTGGAACCGTGGCACTGGGATTGACCGATCTGGCCCCGATGTGGTCGATCCCCGGCGCACTCGGACCCGGCACGGTCATGGCCGGCCGCCTACTGGTGCCGGTACCAGACGGAACAGCAGTGATCGACCCTGCCGAAGGCACCGTAGAACGGACCTTGGAAGTGGACCGAACCGGTTACACCGGGCCGGTGGGTATGTCGGTGATCGGCGATGTAGTCATCGAGCAGCGCGGTGACGACCTCGTTGCACTATCGGCACGCTGAAGCGGCGCTACCGAAACCGATCAGTCTGGTGTGTTCGGAGAATAGGTGGCTAATGCGGTCCCGTGCTGCCAATGTGCCAGAAGATTCGCTGCGAGTTCGCGATATGCCTGCGCGCCCTTATTTTTTCGGCCCGAAAGCACTGTCGAACCCGAAGCCGTCGCCTCCGCGAAGCGGACAGTTCGAGGGATCGGTGGCGACAGAACCGGCAGATCGTATCGATCGGATACGTCGCCTAGTACATCCCTGCTGTGGGTGGTCCGCGCATCGAACAGAGTCGGCAGTGCACCGAGCAGAGTCAGATCGGGATTGGTGATCTGTTGAATTTCCGAGACGGTCCGAAGTAACTGTCCGACACCACGATGCGCCAGAGTTTCACATTGCAATGGAACGAGCACCGATTGGGCAGCGGTGAGGCCGTTGAGGGTCAACACTCCCAGTGACGGAGGGCAGTCGATGATGACGACGTCGAAATTGTCGATCACCGGCGCCAGCGCTCGCTTGAGGGCATATTCTCGTCCGGGACGCATGAGGAGCAACGCTTCGGCACCGGCGAGATCGATCGTGGCGGGGAGCAGCACGATGCCCTCGTCCGTTTCGATGAGCACGTCGGAGACATTCTTGTCGCCGGTCAGGACTTCGTGCACCGATGAATCGAGCTTGTCAGGGTTGTGACCCAACGAAAACGTCAGGCACCCCTGCGGATCGAGGTCGACCACGAGAACACGCTGGTCGAGCGCGTGAAGTGCGGCCGCCAGCGACGCAACCGTCGTCGTTTTCGCGACTCCACCCTTCTGATTGGCCACTGCCAGTACTGTCGTCACATCTCCGATCCTTGCGCACAAAAGACGCCAGAGCCAGGCGAATGCGAATGTGGGCGCGTCGAAACCGAATCGGATGCGTCCACATCGCGGGAATGAACCGTCCTCGAAACGATCTCAGTGCAGCATTTCAGGGGTCTCGGTATCCACAACCGCGCGCGCCTCTATCTTGCTGCGCGGAAGGAAGTATGCTGGTACGAAGGTCAGCAAGATGAGAATGAGCGCCACCGTGAACGTCGTAACCGACGGCGCTCGCGGAGATGTCGAGCGCATCCGCCGGTGACGTGGCTTGTGCAACGTTCTCGATCTGATTGGTCAGCACCACGGACATCACGGCCGTACCGATGGACCCCGCTGTCTGCTGCACGATGTTCATCAATGTCGATCCACGCGCGACCTCGTGATGGGTGAGCGTCTGCAGCGCGGCAGTCAGGATCGGGCATCATCGTGGATCAGAGCCCCATGCCCATCACGAACAGTGCGCCCAACAGAAGGACGTACGAGGTGTCCGGGCCGACCTGGGTGAACACTGCCATGGCTGCAGAGATGAACCCAATTCCGACGAGCACGACCTTCCCGGGTCCTATCCGGTCTGCAAGTGTCCCCGCGGCGAGCGCTGGGTTGTACTCGCACCGGGCCGATTCACACAGCGTCACGCGAAAGCATCGTCGAATCTTGGTGAGAAATTCTGGCAGATTCGTCCGACACGGTCGAAGAGTGCAGCGCGTGCCGACGAACAACACCTGACCAGCAATCCCTGTCGCAGCGCTGTGCTCAATCGGTTTTCTCGGCGGCTCCACCGCATGGACTGTGAAACCCGACACGGCATCATTGCGGGTATGACGATCTCCAACTCCGGCGACACCGGCCGTGTCGTGCTCCTTCGGCACGGCGAAACCGAATGGGCAACCACTGGCCGCCACACCGGAACCACGGACGTCCCACTGACAGCAGTCGGCGAGCAGCAGGCCGTTGCATCAGGTGAACTCATCATCGAACTCGAGCTGCGCGACCCGCTGGTCCTGTCGAGCCCACGCGCGCGGGCTCAGCGGACCGCACAGCTCGCCGGCCTGACGGTCGACCGCGAGTGGGACGCGCTCTCCGAAGTCGACTACGGAGACTACGAGGGCCTGACGTCTCCCGAAATACACGCAACCGTGCCGCACTGGACCGTGTGGACGCACCCGTGCCCGCACGGTGAGTCGATCGACGATTTCGGCTCCCGTGCCGACCTCGTGCTCTCAGTCGTGCTGCCGGTCTTGGTCGAGCGCGACGTCGTCCTCGTCGGACATGGCCATTTTTCGCGGGCTTTGCTCACTCGATGGTTGGAACTGCCTGTCACCGAGGGGAAACGCTTCGCGATGGCTCCTGCGGCATACTCGGTGCTGGGCTTCGATCACTCGTACCGACAGCTTGCCGTCCACAACATCAATCCGTCGGTGCGAACCGGGAGAAAGAGGTAGTGAGCAACATGATCCGACGGGCGAAAGAGGACGATGTCGACGCCATCACCGGGCTCGTGTACGAACTGGCCGAATACGAGAAATTGCTCGAACAATGCCGTGTGAAACCCGAGCAGATCGCTGCCGCTCTGTTCGGCCCTGCACCTTCGGTCTTCGCGCACGTCGCCGAGAACGACGGCGAGATCGTGGGCGTAGCTCTGTGGTTCTTGAACTTCTCCACCTGGGATGGCGTCAACGGCATCTACCTCGAAGACCTCTACGTCAAACCGGAATTTCGCGGAGCGGGCCATGGCAGAGCTCTACTCGCCGCACTGGCTACAGAGTGCATCGACAAGGAGTACACCCGGTTGAGCTGGTGGGTGCTCGATTGGAACACCCCGTCGATCGGCTTCTACCGCTCACTCGGCGCAATCGCTCAGGACGAGTGGACGACGTTCCGGATGACCGGTGATGCACTGGCGGCCCTGGCGAACACGTCCAACTCCACCGAGTAGTCGTCCGGCCTACCGAACATCCATCTGCGTGTCGCCGTCGTTATCTAACTTTCTTCGTCGACGTCCCCGTACTCGGCGGCCATCCATCTCGACGACGGTGGACTGAAGAGCAGCACCAAGATCGCTACCACGACAAGACCGAGTAACGCGCCGTACAGCGGCTGGTGTGAGTCGGTGAGCAGTGACCAGACAACAGGCAATAGTAGGAACTGCACGACAAGTGCGATGGCCCGCGCCCAACGCTTACCCGCCACCAGTGCCGCACCCGCAGCGCCTACAGCCACTCCGACCACTGCGAACCATCCGGCCGTTCCGTAGCCGTTCGCGGCGGAATTCTCGACGCCGCCGACAGCGCGGACAAGTAGAACGACGGCAACGACCAACGCCACGAGCCCTTGAAGGGCGACGAGCACCCCGGCGGACCGGAAGGTCGAAGGCGGCACCAGGGGCTGCGAAGGCGTTGACACCCGGCCAGCCTAGAACACCGCCGTCGGACCGCTAGGCTGATGCCCCGTGCGCGCGCTTCTGATCGTCAACCCCAATGCGACATCGACCACTCCTGCTGCCCGTGACCTGTTGGCGCATGCGCTGTCGAGCCGAGTTCGCGTCACGGTCGCCCACACCACGCACCGAGATCACGCGGCCGAACTGGCACGCGAAGCTCGGGAGGACGGTATGGGCCTGGTCATCGTCCATGGTGGTGACGGCACGGTGAACGAGGTCATCAATGGGCTTCTCGGTGTTCCACTTCCGACGTCGATGCGATCAGTAGCCATCGGGGCCATCCCGGCTTTGGCCGTGGTGCCTGGAGGCAGTGCGAATGTCTTCGCCCGCTCCCTGGGAATCGAATCCGACCCGGTGGCTGCCACGAATCAGCTCATCGAGCTTCTTGCGTCGCGGTCGAGACGGACGATCGGTCTCGCCCACTGCGACAACCGGTGGTTCACATTCAATGCCGGCCTCGGACTCGATGCCGACGTATGTCGCGCGATCGACGCGAGCCGCAAGGACGGACGCCCCGTTTCTGCCACTCGCTACGTTCGGTCGGCCGTCCGCGAATTTTTTCGGCACAAGCGTCACGAGCCGATGTTGACCGTCGAGGTGCCGGACCGCGACCCGATCACCGGCGTGCATTACGCGTTCGTTTCCAACTCGAGTCCGTGGACCTACCTCAATGCCAGGCCGGTTCACACCAATCCCGGGACGACCTTCGATACCGGACTCGGCTTGTTCGCCATGCGGACGACCAAGGTGGTACCCAGCCTTCTGGTATCGCGACAACTTTTGTCCACGGGCGCAGAACCCAAGTCTCGCAAGCTCTTTCGCATCGACGACGTACCTCGAATCAAGATCACTTCGACCGAACCGATCGGTCTGCAGATGGACGGCGACTACCTCGGGGAGCGCACCGAAGCCGAAGTCTTCGCCACTCCGTCTGCGCTGGAAGTCATAGCCCCGCCGCCCCGATGACCCCGGAGCCGAGGGGTGGAGCAGGCAGCTCGACTGTCGTCCGGCCAGGCTCGTCCAGCCTGTTTTCAGCCGCGTTTACCACGGCAGCGACAACGGAGGATAGCGAGAATTCGCTGTAAGGGGTACAAAGGAGCACAGCAGGCTTGAAGCAGCCTAACAGAGTGAGCTTGACCACGGTCACGCGGCAATCTATTGACTTCCCCTGAGTTCGTGAAAGCATTCACAAGCAACAGAGCGGAAACATTGGTTACGCACTCGCGAACATCAATGAAACGGAAAACGGTGCTTCGGCGCCCGGTAAGGAGCAGAGGATGGACTGGCGCCACAACGCTATTTGTCGCGACGAAGACCCGGAACTATTTTTCCCCGTGGGAAACAGTGGCCCGGCACTCGCACAAATCGCCGATGCCAAAGTCGTCTGCACGCGATGCCCTGTCACGGCTGATTGCCTTTCATGGGCACTCGAGTCCGGCCAGGATGCGGGCGTGTGGGGCGGTATGAGCGAAGACGAGCGTCGCGCACTCAAGCGTCGTAATGCTCGCACGCGAGCACGTAGCTCCGTCTGACGTTCCCAGGAACAAGAGCAGGCAAAAACTCGGTCCATATCGGACCGAGTTTTTTTCTGCGCGAACACGCTCGGATCAGATCCGCGGACCGCGTCTGCCCAATGGCACGCGAAGCGAGGCGTCGGTTCCGCCGCCTGTCGCGCGATGCAGCCCCAGCGATCCACCCAGCTCTGCCGAGACGAGCGTCCGTACGATTTGCAGCCCGAGTCCCTCGGACTTCTCCAGGGCGAAGCCAGGAGGCAGGCCCGGACCGTCGTCGTGGACAACGACGTCGAGCCACCGTGCCGACCGATCGGCCGTGATGCGGACCACGCCATCGGTGCTTGCCACGAAACCGTGTTCCATGGCGTTCTGGACCAACTCTGCGAGCACCATGACCAGCGGCGTTGCACGTTCGGCGGAAAAGACCCCCAGCGCGCCCTCCCGCACCACGTGAACGCGCGGATTGACTGTCGCGATGTCCAACATGATGGGCACCAACCGGTCGACTATTTCGTCGAGGTCGACTTCCTCGTCCACCGACATAGAGAGCATTTCATGAACAAGTGCGATCGAGGTCACCCTGCGCACCGATTCCGACAGCGCAGTGCGCGCCTCTTCGTTCTCCAGTCGTCTCGACTGCAGCCGTAACAGCGCAGCGACGGTTTGCAAGTTGTTCTTCACCCGATGGTGAATCTCGCGGATGGTCGCATCTTTGCTCAGCAGAGCACGATCGCGTCTTTTGACTTCGGTGACGTCGCGGACCAGCACTATTGCACCGACAGATTCACCGCGAGGTCGGAGCGGAAGCGTTCGAATCAGTACGGTCGCGCCGCGCGCGTCGACTTCCATGCGATGACCTGCATCTCCCGAAGTGGAGGCTGCAATGTGGTCGGCAACTTCCTGGGAGTCGAACGGGTCGGTGATCAAGGACCGCGTCACCGAGGCAAGATCCCGGCTCGAAAGCTCGGTCGCCAATCCCATCCGGTGATACGCCGACAGCGCGTTGGGGCTGGCATAGACAACCCGACCATCGGTGTCGAGCCGAATGAAACCGTCGCCTGCACGCGGGGACGAGTTCACGTCGGTGCGTTCGGCCGGCGTCGGAAACGTTCCTTCACTGATCATCCGGCAAAGGTCATCGGCACAGTCTCGGTACGCGCTCTCCAGTGCGCTGGGAGGCCGCTGCTGGGCGGGATTTATATCGCGAGTGAGGACGGCGATGACGTGATCACCACACCTCACCGGCACGCTTTCGGTGCCGGAAGCACCGCCGCGGACGATGTCACGAGTGATCAACGAGTCGATCACGGTCGGGTGTTGCGACTCCGAGACTATCGACCCCACCATGTCCTCGGTGAAGGCCGTAGAAGCCGTCGTCGGCCTGCACTGGGCAACGCAGAGGACTTCGGCATCGGGGCGATCTGCCGCGTTTCCGGTGCCGACCCAGAGCAACAGATCGGCGAAGGACAGGTCGGCCAAAAGCTGCCATTCCCCGACCACTCGCTGCAAATGATCGACGGCATCTCCGGGAAGATCGGTGTGCTCGGCAAGAAGGTCACTGAGAGTCGACACGGTGTACGGCGATCGGGCTCAGGACACCACTGCGATGAGATCACCTTGTTTGATGACATCACCGACTTTCACGTCGATTGTGGTTACAGTGCCCGCGATTTCGGCCAACACCGGAATCTCCATCTTCATCGATTCGAGAACGACGAGAGTGTCGCCGTGAGCGACCGTGTCCCCCTCTGCGACAACGATCTCGAAGACAGTCGACACCATCTCTGCCCGCACGTCTTCGGCCATGAATTTTCCTCTCGCTCGGTGATCCACACCACAAGCGCCGCCAACTCATCGGGCACCCGTAGAAGGACAGCCAATCACACGTGAAAGACTGTAGTGAACATACGAGAGGAGCTACACATGGGTAAGCGTGGGCGTAAGAAGCGCAGTCGCAAGAACAACAAGGCAAATCACGGCAAGCGTCCGAACAGCTGACGCTCGGGCCGAGAACCGAGAAAAGGCCAGGAAGCTCGAAACGCTTCCTGGCCTTTTTCCGTTTCTATCGACTCGACGTAGTCCTGAATTCCTCAGTCGGATTCGGCCTGGCGGATCAGGACCGTTCTCCGGATCTCGATGCTGAGGCGCTCGCGCAGACCACTCGGAGCTTGATCTCCCCCACACTTACGGCTGATCAGGTTCTTGACCTTCTCTTCGATACCGTAGGCCGCGAAGCACGACCCGCACTCGTCTATGTGCTTTTGTAGTCGCTGCCGACTGGCGTCGTCGCACTCGTCGTCGAGCATCAGCCATACATCAGCGATCACCGCCGAGCAGTCGAGATTGTCGAACTCGCTTTTCCCCGCATCGTCGGGAGTTGCCTCGGACGTCACTTCGACACCTCCTGCTCATACGCATCGACCGCGCCGTTGCGGTTGAATCCACGCTCGCGGGCTACACCGGCGAGCAGGCCCCTCAGTTGCTTACGACCACGATGCAAACGCGACATCACCGTTCCGATCGGCGTTCCCATGATCTCGGCGATCTCTTTGTAGGGAAAACCTTCCACGTCTGCGTAATACACAGCCATTCGGAAGTCCTCGGGCAGAGACTGCAACGCGGCCTTGATGTCGTCGTCGGGAAGCGCGTCCAGTGCTTCCACCTCGGCAGAACGCAAACCGATGGACGAGTGCTCAGCAGTGGCGGCCAACTGCCAATCCGTGATCTCGTCGGTCGGGTATTGAGCCGGCTGGCGTTGCTTCTTGCGATAGGAGTTGATGTAGGTATTGGTCAGGATGCGATACAGCCACGCCTTGAGGTTCGTGCCCTCACGGAACGACCTGAACGCCGTGTACGCCTTGACATACGTTTCTTGAACCAGATCTTCCGCATCGGCAGGATTGCGGGTCATTCGCAGTGCTGCACCGTACAGCTGATCCAGCATCGGGAGCGCGTCACGTTCGAAACGCTCGGTCAGCTCGGTCGCCGATTCAGCTGTCGCCTGAGCTTTAGGCTCGACATCCTCCACGCTGATCCCTTCGGTAGCCATGTTCGACCAGGTTACCGCGGGCGAGGGCAGCCCCAAAACGTAGATCGCTTCCTTGCCGACAGATATGCGCGAGGGGCGCTCTGTTGTCGAAACCGTCACAGCAGATCCCTTCCTTCCCAGCTAGAGATTCTTGCGTGTTCAACACCGGCGGGACGCCACGTGTTCCCTCGAACCCAGTTCCGATAGGACGACGTCGATAGGGTTGCGCGCATGCGCGCCGCCCCCACTCCTGCCGTCACCCTGCTGGCCGAGGCGAAGGTGCATCACCGACTGCACGATTACGAGCACGACCCGAGCTCCTCCTCGTACGGAACCGAAGCCGCAGACATTCTGACTGCGCGACTCGGCTTGGCGCCTGGGCAGATTTTGAAGACCCTCGTGGTCGAGCGCGCCGATCGCACGCTCGCGATTGCAGTACTCCCCGTCACCACGACGCTGTCCCTCGAGAGTGCGGCAGTTGCCCTCGGCACTCGTAAGGTCACCATGGCCGATCGGGCTCGGGCAGAGCGATCCACCGGGTACGTGCTCGGTGGGATATCACCGTTGGGGCAACGGCGGGCGTTGGCCACCATCGTCGACGACTCGGCACTCTCGTGGGACCGGGTGCTGTGCAGTGGAGGTAGGCGCGGACTGGAAATCGAGCTCGATCCTCGCGAACTGATTCGGCTCTGCAAGGCGGTCACGGCTCCCATCGCGACGGAGTGAACGTCGATGCGCAAAGATGAAGCCGTGAGCACCTGGACAGCGCCGTCGACCACAGAGCCCGTACATGCAACGGTGATCCTGCCCGGATCCAAGTCCATGACGAACCGAGCACTGATCATTTCCGCTCTTGCCACAGGCCCGTCCACGGTGTCGGGAACATTGCGGAGCCGAGACACCGATCTGATGATCGCCGCTCTGCGCGACCTCGGAGTTCGGATCGACATCGATGAAGACGATCCGACCGAGCTACACATCATTCCCGGCCCACTCCACGGTTGTTCGATCGAGTGTGGTCTCGCCGGAACCGTCATGCGGTTCGTTCCACCGCTCGCCACGCTCGCCTACGGTGCAGTCTTCTTCGACGGCGACGAGCAAGCGCGTTCGCGGCCTCTGGATACCATTCTGGGAGCCTTACGGTCGGTGGGCGCGCAAGTAGACGGTAACTCCCTCCCGTTCAGCGTGACAGGCACTGGGCGCCTGAGTGGCGGCGTCGTCGACATCGACGCATCCGGATCCTCACAGTTCGTGTCCGGGCTCATGCTGTCCGCCGCGGCATTCGACGACGGCATCACCATTCATCACGTAGGCAAGCCGGTGCCGTCGATGCCACACATCGAGATGACGGTGCACATGCTCAGGCAGGCCGGAGTACGAGTGGACACCCCCCACGACAGTGGCGACGCCGACACCTGGCGTGTTCACCCGGGTCCGGTCGCCCCGGTGCACTGGGTCATCGAACCGGACCTGTCCAACGCCACACCGTTTCTGGCCGCAGCCGCGGTCACCGGCGGTGAAGTACGCGTACCCCAGTGGCCGGCCGCAACGACGCAGCCGGGCGATGCGATCCGTGAGATTCTTCGGTCCATGGGCGCCGAGGTCGAGCTCACCGACGGCACCCTCGTCGTGTCTGGACCGGAGGTGCTGCACGGAATCGATATCGACCTGCACGAGGTAGGCGAGCTCACCCCCACAGTGGCAGCACTGGCCGCGCTCGCCGATGGACCGTCATGGCTTCGCGGGATCGCCCATCTGCGCGGCCATGAAACCGATCGGCTGAAAGCACTCGCAACGGAAATCGGCAGGCTCGGCGGAAGAGCCGTCGAAACCGCTGACGGTCTCGAGATCACGCCGGTTCCCCTCACCGCCGGACTCTGGCAGGCATACGCCGATCACCGAATGGCAACGGCGGGCGCAATACTCGGACTCCGCGTACCCGGAGTGCAGGTAGACGACATCGGCACCACGGCGAAGACGCTGCCCGGGTTCGAGACCCTGTGGTCCGACATGCTCGCCGGTTCACAGTCGTGCCTCGAGACCGACGGGACCATGTCCTGACGCCGCGCCGGTACGACGAATCGGACGTACGCATACGTCCGGGAAAAAGCTCACGACCTCGGACCAAGACCCGGCCCGAACATGCCGATGCCGAATCGGCCATGGTCGTGGCGGTCGATCGAGGCAGGTGGGGATGCGTTCTGGGAGGCGACCCGAACCGGCCCGTCGTCACCATGCGTGCACGTGAACTGGGGCGAACTCCGATCGTCGTCGGAGACGACGTCGACATCGTCGGAGATCTGACCGGCAAGGTCGATACCCTCGCTCGTATCGTCCGCGTCGCCGAGCGTCGCACGGTGCTGCGCCGTACAGCCGATGACACCGATCCATTCGAACGCGTCGTCGTCGCCAACGCCGAGCAACTACTCATCGTCGCTGCGTTGGCCGATCCGCCACCGCGTACCGGCTTCGTCGAGCGCGCGCTGGTTGCCGCCTACGTCGGCGGGCTGTCACCGATTCTGTGCCTGACCAAGAGCGATCTCGCGGATCCGACCGACTTCACCGCGTCTTTCGCCGATTTGGACGTACCTGTGGTTCTCGCCGGCCAAAGCGAGGACCTCACCGAGCTGACGGCAACGTTGCGGGGCAAACTGACCGCACTGATCGGGCACTCGGGAGTCGGAAAGTCCACCCTCGTCAATCGACTCGTTCCCGACGCACATCGCGCCGTCGGCGTCGTATCGGGCGTAGGCAAGGGACGTCACACGTCGACGCAGTCGGTTGCCTTGCCCTTGCCCAGCGGCGGATGGGTCGTCGACACCCCGGGAATCAGATCCTTCGGCCTCGCGCACATCTCACCGCACGACGTCGTGGCTGCCTTCTCCGACCTGGCCGACGCCATCGAGGAGTGCTCAAGAGGGTGCACTCATCTCGGACCGCCCGCCGATCCAGAATGTGCGCTCGATGACTTGACCGGTGACGCGGCCCGTCGCGTTCGCGCCGTTCGCGGGCTGCTCGAGGCCGTACGCACGAACGACGCCTGGCAGTAGATCACCAGACGTCGTTCGTGGTATCGAACCGAAAGTATTACTTCACTTACCTTTTCGCCCGAACAGTCCGCGGGACTTCCTGGCTTCACGAATCGCCGTTGCAAGGCCACGACGCTTCCCGGTCTCGGGATCGATGGTCATCAGTCCCTTGGGCTCGCCGTCGAACTTGTGCTCCGAGGCCGTCTCCGGGGCGTCGTCCGACGTTGCGCGCAGGTACTTGTTCGGGAGCGAGAGTTTGGCGATGGTTCGCCACGACAGCAAGTATTGCTTCGCGATCGAGCCGGTGGTGTACGGCAAATCGTACTTTTCAGCCAACGGCACCACCCGAGACTTGATCTCACGTAAGCGGTTGCTGGGCAGATCCGGGAAAAGGTGGTGTTCGATCTGGTAGCAAAGGTTGCCGCTCATGAACTCCATGACGGGACCGGCATCGAAATTTGCACTGCCGAGCATCTGGCGCAAGTACCACTGACCCTGCGTCTCGCCCTCCATGTCGGATTTGGTGAACTTCTCTGCACCGTCCGGGAAGTGACCGCAGAAAATGACGGTATTCGTCCACACGTTGCGGATCATGTTGGCAACAAAATTTGCCGACATCGTGGACTTCCACGCAGGACCGGTCAACGCCGGGAAAACTACGTAGTCCTTGGCAATTTGTTTGCCGACCTTTTCGAGCACCTCACGACGCTTCTGCACGAACTCCTCGCGATCGATGCGTCCCTTGGCGACCTTGCCGAGTTCGAGGTGTTGTGCTGCGACGCCGTATTCGAAGAACAGTTGCAGCAGCAGATTGAAGATCGGGTTGGCGAGGTTGAACGGCTTCCAGCGCTGATCACGGGTCACGCGAAGCAGGCCATAGCCCACGTCGTCGTCCATTCCGACGATGTTGGTGTACTTGTGATGGATGTAGTTGTGGGTCTGCTTCCAGTGCTCGGAGGGTCCGACAATGTCCCACTCCCACGACGTGGAGTGGATCTCCGGATCGTTCATCCAGTCCCACTGCCCGTGCATCACATTGTGACCGAGTTCCATGTTCTCGATGATCTTGGCAGCGCTGAGCAAGCCCACACCAAGCAGCCATGCGGGGCGTCGTCGGCTCGAGAAAAGTGTTGCGCGGCCACTGATCTCGAGTGCGCGCTGGAAGCGAATCGTATTGCGAATATATTTCGCATCACGCTCGCCCCGCGAAGACTCGATGTCCCGACGAATCGCGTCGAGTTCGATTCCGAGCGCTTCCACGTCGGCGTCGGTCAGATGTGCGTATTCTTTGATTTCCGAAATCGCCATAGGATACGGCCCTCCTGGCAGTCGTCGAGGTGTACTTCGTACACGTTCTTGAAGCGACCGTACCGCAACTTACGGTTGCGTAGGTTACGCGCGCGTAGGTGTGAGTGAACTCACCCCTCTACGCTCGGCGCATCGCCTTCGCCTGCCGCTTGGCTTCCTTTTTGGCGTTTCGAAGGGAGACCCGTGCTTCGGCGATAGCCGAACGAAGTCCACGCCGCTCACCGGTCATCGGATCGATCCGGAGCGCGTGAACGGCAGGAACCTCGCCCGTGCGGAAACGTCGCTCAGAGCTCGTTTCAGGCGCATTGTCGGAGGTAGCCCGCAACCAGGAGTCCGGAAGTGAAAGCTTGTGAATAGTACGAAGCGCCAACAGGTATTGCTTACCCAGCGAGCCCGTGGTGTACGGCAGGTCGTACTTCTCACAGAGCGCATGGACGCGTTCGGAGATCTCCGCGTACCGGTTGCTCGGAAGATCAGGGAACATGTGATGCTCGATCTGGTAGCACAGGTTGCCCGACATGAATGCCATGACCTTGCCCGCCTCGAAGTTCGCACTTCCCAGCATTTGACGCATGTACCACTCGGCGCGAGTCTCGTTCTCGAACTGACCGATGGTGAACTTCTCTGCACCATCGGGGAAATGTCCGCAAAAGATCACTACGTACGTCCACAGGTTGCGCACGAGATTCGCCGTCGCATTGGCCGTCAAAGTCGACTTCCACGCGGGTCCGGTCAACGCGGGAAAGAGAACGAAATCCTTGCCTACCTGACGCGCGATCTTGCGACCGAACTGCCGATTGGACGCAGACTGCCAGAAGCGCTGATGGGTCTCGCCGTCGAGGTCCTTCTTCGCATCCAGGTCATGCAGGGCGATGCCCCACTCGAAGGTCATGGCGAGGAGCACATTGGCCAAGGGCTGGATCAGGTTGATCGGCTTCCATGGCTCGTCGCGAGTCATACGGAGAATGCCGAAACCGATGTCGTCGTCCATTCCGACGATGTTCGTGTACGTGTGATGCGAGTAGTTGTGCGCTCGCTTCCACTGCTCCGACGGCCCCGTCTGATCCCACTCCCACGAGACGGAATGAATCTCCGGATCGTTCATCCAATCCCATTGCCCGTGCATCACATTGTGCCCGAGCTCCATGTTCTCGATGATCTTTGCAACAGTGAGCATCGCTGTTCCGGCCAACCACGCGGGTCGATACTTGCTGCCCAACAGCACAATTCGAGCCCCGAGCTCCAAACTGCGTTGGACCCGGATGGTCCGCCGGATATAGGCGGCATCCTTGGCACCCCTACTGTCCTCGATATCACGTCGTACCGCGTCGAGTTCGCGTCCGAAGGCTTCCATATCGGCTTCGGTCAGGTGAGCAAACTCCTTGATGTCCGAAATGGCCATCGTGGTCCTCCAGTGGTCCTGGGCCTAGCACTGATGGCTTAGCCCGAATGTCTGTTAGGCGTCAGCGCGCCTAGCCAAATAATAACCGAAGATACTGAGAGGTAGATATGCTCCCCCGCAGCGCACAGGTGTTTACAGGTCGAGAGTGCAGTCGCCGGCCGCGGCCGAGATGCACGTCTGAATTCGATCACCTTCACCGTGCTGTTTGCCTGAGCGGAGATCGATGACATGGCCTGCAGTCAACGGAACCACGCAGGTCTGACAAATCCCCATCCGGCATCCGAAAGGCATCTGGACACCGACATTTTCGCCTGCCTCGAGCAGACTCGTCGCGCCATCGACCTCGGTGGAACGGTCCGACTTGCCGAACGTCACCGTGCCGCCCTTACCGGAAGTATCAGCGCGTGAAATCTCGAATCTCTCGAGGTGAAGCTTGCCTTCCAACCCCTCGTGTTTCCACACGCGCTCGATCTCTTCGAGGAGCGAAGCGGGACCACACGCCCATGTCTCACGGGTACGCCAGTCCGGGTACAGCTCGTCGAGCGAGGCCAGCGCGAACTTGCCATCGGACCGTGTCAGCTGAATATGCGAATGAAATTGCGGATGCGCCTCGGCGAGTGCAGAGAGTTCGTCTGCAAACATGACTTCGTCCTCGGTGGGTGCCGAGTGAATGTGCACGGTGTCCGACAATTCTCCATGACGGTCGAGCGCTCGCAGCATCGAGATCACCGGCGTTATGCCACTACCGGCGGTGATGAACAGGATCTTCTCCGGAGGCGGCGTCGGAAGCGCGAAATTCCCTTTCGGTGCAGCCAGTCGCACAATCGTCCCCTGCGGGACTCCACCGACCAGGTGGCTCGAGAGGAAACCCTCGGGCATCGCCTTCACAGTGATCGAAATACGCTTTTCGTCCCAGTTCGGCGGTGACGTCAGCGAATACGACCGCCAATGCCACCTTCCTCCGAGGTGAAGACCGATGCCGATGTACTGGCCGGGCTTGTAATCGAAATTGAAACCCCACCCCGGTTGAATGACCAGCGTCACCGCGGTTGCAGTTTCCTGCTTCACCTCGACGACGCGTCCGCGCAGCTCCCTCGCCGACCACAACGGATTGGCGAGGTGCAGGTAGTCGTCGGGAAGTAGAGGGGTCGTAATCCTGGTGAACGCTCCGCGCAGCATGTTCAGCTTGGGCCGCTTGGGCGCAGATACGTCCGCAGCAGGTGCTTCCAGCCACTTCTTGAGGTCCATCCGGTTGGTCATCCCCTCGCTCTAGGCAACGATACGTTGCTGTAAGTTACGCTACCGTAGGTTGACGATACGCAAAAGCGATGTGGGTTACACCGCCGTCACAGCAACGCGAGCAAGAACGGCAACTCCTGCGTGGCGTACCACGCCAAAATGTGGTCCTCGGCATCGCCGAGGACGAACTCTGCGTCGGGATCACCGACGTCGGCCGCGTCGACTACTGCAACAGCTTTTCCTACTGCATCCTCCGCGCCCTCCAAATCGAGGTGAACCGAGGCCACCTCGTCCATGCGCAACGGGTTCTTCAACCGAACGACCGCGTCGTCGAGATCGGGACGAAGGGTCGGATCCTTGACGTCCGCGGCAATGACCGCACGTCGATGCACCACTCCCCCGTCCACTACCCCCGCATCCGTCTCGTCTTCGATGCCTGCAGCGATGAGCCGCAACGACGCCCTGGCGGCCTCGTTCATGGCGACCTCGGCCAACTCCTCGTCGTCACCCGAGGAGTACGCCTCTCGTAGAGACGGCGTCACCGCGAACGCGGTCCTGCTCACCGGATGGAATTCACCTTCTTCCACCAGCGTTCTCAGCATCGCGACCGTCGCCGGTATGTACACCCTCACAGTTGAACCCCTTACACTCTCGACTCGTTGCTGGCATCGATCAGCTCTTCCAGAGACTCGAGTAGCAGTGCTGTCACTACGTCGACGTCGGGCATCGCACCTCGGTCGGCGTTCAGCCCGAAGTACACGGAGCCGTCGTACGACGTAAGACCGATGCTGAGGGCCTGATTCTCGAAGAGCGGCGGCACCGGATACATCTCCAGCATGCGCGCCCCACCCACATACAGTGGAAACTGCGGCCCCGGCGCGTTGGTGATGATCAGGTTGAACAGTCGCTTCGATAGCCGACTACCTGCTCGCACGCCCATCGCATGCAAGCTGGCGGGAGCGAATCCCGAAATTCGCATCAGAGTTTGAGCCGTCACTCCGGGTGACTGTCGCGCATGAGCTTCGGTCGCATGAGAAATATGCGACAGCCGGACGACCGCGTTGGGCTCACCTACGGGCAGGTCTACGAGAAACGACGACACTTCGCTGCGCTGCACCTCGGCTTCGGGCTCACCGGTCAGCCTGGCGGCGTGCTCGAGGTGTCCTGCCGCTTCGATGGCGACGTACACCGACATCGGCACCAGTGCCCGAACCGTCGACGACTCGGTCACCGGTTCGCCGCGCGAGAGAAGCCAGTTGCGCAGGGCACCCGTCACCACGGCGAGCACGACATCGTTGATCGAACAACCGAATCGGGTGTGGATCTTTCGGTATTCGGACAGTTCTGTCTTCGCCACCGCGAACCGACGATTCCGAGATATCGGAGTATTCAGCGGGCTGGAGGGCGCAACCTGCGCCGCCTTGCGCACGGCGGAAAACACTTTGCCCGTCGCGACGACGGCCTCACTCGCCACGTCGGTGATGCCGCGGAACGCCCCTCGGACGGCTTCGACGCCTTCACTGGGGCGAACGATCATCTCGGTGATGGCTTCGAGGACAAGCGTTGTGTCCTTGGGCTCGCGCGCCGGCATCCACAGTTCCTCGGCCATGACAGGGGGGCTTTTGCTCGCGTCGAGGATGACTTGACCGAGCTCGAGTGCCGTCTCTCCATCCACGAGCGCAGAATGCGATTTGGTGAAGATGGCGAACCTGTTTTTGGACAGCCCCTCCACGAGATACATCTCCCACAGTGGACGCGTTCGGTCGAGGGGTCGGGAAGTGAGCCGGGCAATCAAATCGTGGAGCTGATCATCGGAACCCGGTTTCGGTAGCGCAGACCGACGAATGTGGTAAGTGATGTCGAACTCCGGATCGTCGACCCATACCGGGCGCGCCAGCCCGAACGCGACCTCGCGAACTTTCTGCCGATAGCGGGGCACGAGAACCAGGCGCTCCTCGACAAGCTCGAGCAAACTTTTGTGACTGAAACCGCTGCGCGGTGTGCGGAAAATCGCCAACGATCCCAAATGCATGGGAGAGCTACTGGCCTCGAGAAAGTAGAAAGACGCGTCCTGCGTAGTCAGCCTTGTCGCCATCGCGAATCCTGATCCCCGTTTCCGTTCGCCGGTACCGGCTAGTTCTGCCCGACGCTCGAACCGACCCTGTCGATCGAACTTGGATGAAGCAAAACGCTACAGCCATTTCTACCTGCTGCACGAAAGACGACGATGGAACCGTACGGCCTCCGGTTCCGTCTCTCTCACTAGAGGATGCATACACCGCGACGTAAGGGATGCGAAAAATGGACAACCCGCCCGTGTCGAACCGTCATACATTTCTATCGCACGCCCGCCCTTTCGAGCCTCCGACTGCGTCTGGAAGTGCCGCCGCGAGCGCCAGGAATCGTCTCGATCACCATCTTGCACACGTACACGCCGGCAGCCAGTCGGACCGTCGATGTCGCCCCTTTCAGCGAAGTCTTGGAAACCACGCTCACGCGAGCACCACTGGATCGAATGTTGTGAACCCAGCCGAGCGTCAGGCTTCCGAAGACGCACAGCGGGGTGCAGAGCACGCGTTGCGACTGATCCTGGAGATTCTCGACAGGCGCCGAACACCCGCCAGGCTGGGCGCCCTGTTCACCCCCACTGTTGTCGAATCCCTCAAGACCCTTGTGAACTCGCCGCCACCCGGCCGGAGTCTCGGCGCCGCGTCACTCCGACGGGTACATGTGAGTCGATGCGCAAAGCACTCCGCGGAGGTGTTCGGCACCTATGCTCGCGGACCGCGCATCTTTGCGGTAGCCGCCCGCCTCGAATATCGAAAGACTGCACGACACTCGGGCTGGACGGTCACCTCGGTCAGGATCCGTTGAGGTTCACCCGAACGACTGCAGGTTCTCAACGCTTCTTCTTGGACCTACCGGACTTGTTGGAGGTTTTCGACTGCTCGCGAGCTGCCTCTCGGCGCTCCCTGCGCGTCCCTTCATGGGTGACCGGTGTTCCTGCAGTCGCTGATCCCCCTTGACCGGATCCGCCCGAACGCCGTACCTCGGTACCGCCGTCTTCGTCCGGACCGGAGAACGTCAACCTCCCACTGGGGCGTTCGTCGAGGCCCTTCGCACGAACGGCGCTCGGTGCCGCACCCTGCGCAGGCTGTGCGAGGTTGTCCTGTGCCGGCAGCGGATTCTGAATCGGTGCCTTCTGGGCAGCTGTCGACTTCTGCATCGAGGCGCCGGCCGTACCGATCGGAGATGCCAGACCGGGCGCGACCGCCAGGCCTGCCCCCACCGCAGGACCTGCGGGCGCTGGGGTCGCCTCGACCTGCAGGTTGAACAAGAACCCGACGGATTCCTCTTTCAACCCCTCCAACATTCCCTGGAACATGTCGTACCCCTCGCGCTGGTACTCCACCAGCGGATCCCGCTGCGCCATCGCGCGCAGGCCGATGCCCTCCTTGAGGTAGTCCATCTCGTAGAGGTGCTCACGCCACTTTCGATCGAGCACCGAGAGCAGCACGCGACGCTCCAGCTCACGCATTCCGTTCTCGCCCGCGATCTCTTCGATGTTCTTCTCACGCGTCGCGTACGCGGCTCGAGCGTCGGCAAGCAACGCCTCCAAGAGCTCCTCGCGGCTCAGATCACCCTTTTCGCCGAACTCGTTCTCCTGCGAGAGCTCCTTGTAATCCAGACCAACCGGATACAAGGTCTTCAATGCCGTCCACAACTGCTCGAGATCCCAATCCTCGACGTACCCGTCAGCAGTGGCCCCGGTGACGTAGGCGGTGATCACATCGGTGATCATCCCCTCGACCTGGCCTTCCATATCTGCGCCCTCGAGGATGCGGCGCCGCTCCTCGTAGATGACGGTGCGCTGCTGGTTCATGACCTCGTCGTACTTCAGGACGTTCTTGCGGATCTCGAAGTTCTGCTGCTCGACCTGGGTCTGCGCACTCTTGATGGCCTTCGAGACCATTTTGGCCTCGATCGGCACGTCATCGGGCAAGTTGAGACGAGTCATGATCGATTCGAGTGCGCCACCGTTGAATCGACGCATCAACTCGTCACCGAGCGACAGATAGAAGCGGGACTCCCCCGGGTCACCCTGACGACCGGAGCGGCCACGAAGCTGGTTGTCGATCCGTCGCGAGTCGTGCCGCTCGGTACCGAGGACGTACAGCCCGCCTGCATCACGCACGGTCGCTGCGTCGGCTTTCACCTGGGCCTTCACCGTCTCCAGCGAAAGCTCCCACGCATCTTGATAGGCGTCGGGTGTCTCCACCGGGTCCAGACCCTGCTTACGCAGTTGCAGATCGGTGATGATGTCGGGGTTGCCACCCAGCACGACGTCGGTGCCACGTCCCGCCATGTTGGTTGCCACAGTGACGGCACCGAGCATGCCGGCCTCGGCCACGATGGTGGCTTCCTGCTCGTGGAACTTCGCGTTGAGCACGCTGTGCACTACGCCTTGCTTGGTGAACTGCTTGGACAAGTACTCCGAACGCTCGACACTCGTCGTTCCGATAAGAACCGGCTGCCCCTTGGTGTGCCGTGCGACGACGTCGGCGACCACCGCATCGAACTTCGCCTCTTCGGTCTTGTAGATGAGGTCGCCATTGTCGACGCGAACCATCGGGCGGTTGGTCGGAATCGGAATGACGCCCAACCCGTAGATCTGATGAAGCTCGGCCGCTTCGGTCTGGGCAGTACCAGTCATGCCGGACAAGGTGTCGTACAGCCGGAAATAGTTCTGCAGCGTGATCGTGGCGAGAGTCTGATTCTCGGCCTTGATCTCGACCTTTTCCTTGGCCTCGATGGCCTGGTGCATACCCTCGTTGTATCGACGCCCCACGAGGATGCGGCCGGTGAACTCATCGACGATGATGACCTCGCCGTCGCGGACGATGTAGTCCTTGTCCTTGGCGTAGAGCTCTTTCGCCTTGATCGCGTTGTTGAGGTAGTTCACCAACGGAGAATTGGCGGCCTCGTACAGATTGTCGATGCCGAGCTGGTCCTCGACGAATTCGACGCCCGCCTCGTGGACACCGATGGTGCGCTTACGGATGTCGACCTCGTAGTGCACGTCGACCTTCATCATCGGCACGATTCGGGCAAATTCCCCGTACCATTTCGACGACGCGTCGGCCGGACCCGAGATGATCAGCGGCGTGCGCGCCTCGTCGATGAGGATCGAATCGACCTCGTCGACGACAGCGAAGTTGTGACCCCGCTGCACCAGATCGTCGAGGGAGTGCGTCATGTTGTCGCGGAGGTAGTCGAATCCGAATTCGTTGTTCGTTCCGTAGGTGATGTCGGCCGAATAGGCCGCACGTCGCTCGGTAGGCGTCATTCCCGAGAGAATGACGTCGACCTCGAGGCCGAGGAAGCGGTGGACTCGGCCCATCCACTCCGAATCTCGCCTGGCCAGGTAGTCGTTGACGGTCACCACGTGCACCCCGTTGCCGGAGATCGCGTTGAGATATGCAGGCAGAACGCAGGTCAGAGTTTTGCCCTCGCCTGTCTTCATCTCGGCGATGTTCCCGAAATGCAGAGCTGCTCCGCCCATCACCTGGACGTCGAAATGTCGCTGCGACAGCACTCTCGACGATGCTTCTCTGGCGACGGCGAAAGCCTCCGGCAGCAGCTCGTCCAGAGTTTCACCGGACGCGAATCGATTCTTGAACTCTGCGGTCTTGCCATGCAGTTCGGCGTCGGACAGCCGCTCGACGTCCGGAGACAGGGTGGACACATGGTCTGCGATGTTCTTGAGCCGCTTGACCATGCGACCTTCACCAACACGGAGCAGCTTGGAAAACGACAGCGAAGGCACGGGCTTTCTCGTCCTCGATCCTCGGTTACGGATATCGGCTTACAAGATATCGACTGGTCATCTACGTCGTAGCGGGGCGTTACGGCAGCAACGGTTGCGCTGCACTCACATGAAAGTCTCATGTCAGCAGCGGACCGACGCGTCCATGGTAGGCGCTGATGCTGAGTGCTTTGTAGGCCCACCACACGTTGGTGGGCCCGACCTGGGGTCGAACCCCCGGTCGGGCCCACTGATGCGGCTCGAAACGTACGTCGGACCTATGTCTTCGGCCAGATCAGGTGAGTCTGATCAGGCCGTAGTCGAATGCGTGCCGCCGATACACGACGGACGGTCGGTCGGAGGCGCTGTCATGGAAGAGGTAGAAGTCGTGACCGACCAATTCCATCTCGTAGAGTGCGTCGTCCACGCTCATCGGTGCAGCAGAGTGGACTTTGGTTCGGACGATCTGTCCGGGTCCCGTCGCCTCGTCCTCGAACGAATCCAGCTTGATGTCCGGATTCAGCGCAAGACTGTCATCCTCGGCCAACTCTGCCGTTGCCTCGGCCACCGACACCGGAGTCTTGTCTCCGTAGTGGACCTTGCGGCGATCCTTGGTCCGACGAAGACGCGCTTCCAGTTTGGATGTGACGGACTCGAGTGCTGCATAGAAGCTGTCGGCAGTAGCTTCTGCTCGAACAACCGGGCCCTTGCCTTTTGCGGTGATTTCTACGCGCTGACATGCTTTGGCTTGTCGACGGTTGCGCTCGTGCTGCAGTTCGACGTCGAAGAGGTAGATGGAAGGGTCGAAGCGCTCGAGTCGGGCTAGTTTTTCGGAGACGTACACCCGGAAGTGGTCTGGGATCTCGACATTGCGGCCCTTGACCACAATGTCGGCATTGGTCTTGGTGGACTCGTCCGAAGGCTTCTCGTCGAAGAAAACAGAAGCTTGTGAAGGGGTCGTCACTCGTACCTCCCGATATAGGCTGCACCGCTTTTCGCAGTGCGGCAAATGTTCATGCCGAATGGGGAACCAACCGGCATCACGTGCGGCTGCATCACCTCCACTACGAGACCTCGTAAAACATGTCGAGGTCGTGTCCGCGACGTTAGTCTGTCATCCGCTCGTGTGCCACTCTTCACTCGAAATTGGTGCGTCCGCGTGTCCGGAGTGCACTATCGAGGCCCCCTAACGAACCGCAGCAATTACCAACACCCCATCGACACGCACTCCCGAATTCGTTAGGACACTTACTGATTCGGTTGCCGTCGCACCGGTGGTAAGTACATCGTCCACCAGAAGGATCGTTCTCTCGCGCGGAATTCTCACGCGCGCAGCGATATCGCGGATTTCGGTGCGTCGGCGATATCGACGACCGGAAGATCCAGGACTGTACGAGCGTGCCATGTCGATCCGACCCGAAACGTTCGCCTGCCGCTCGGACGCACTGAGCCCGACCGAATCTCGCACTCCCCTGCGCATCCGCAATACCGACGGTATCCGCACGACTTCATGCCGTAGCTCGGCCGCGGCCGCCCTGGCACAGCGCTCTACATGATCACCACCTCGCCCGCGCGCTGCTCGTGCTCGGGTGGGCGCAGGCACGAGCACGAGAGAAGAAAGCTCCGGCGGATCGATCTCACCGAGTATCCGCAGTTTCTGGACCGCGTGGGCAAGGGCCCGACCGAGCGGGACGGCCACGTCGTGCCGGTTCCGTTCCTTCAGCTCGAGGACCGCGATTCGGCGAGGCCCGGAGTACGGCCCGAGCGCCCAGCACGGCACTCCTGGGTCGACACGGGGCGATACCCGCTCGACGGCGGAACACACCGTGTTCTCGCACCGTGAACACCACAGGGTTCCCAGAGCACCGCAGCCACCACACTCACGAGGGAGTGCGAGGTCGAACAGCGTCCGGACAGTTGCTTTCATACGGCGAATCAAAGCAGCCGGGTACGACAGCGTTTTCTGCCGGTCTCGGCACTCAGCCTGGCAGAATCGGTATCGCTTTCACTCCCGCCAGTCCGGCCACTTCACGCCAGTAGCGGTCACCGGCGGGATCTCCGTTGTTCAGCTGAAACACTGCGCGCGAATCCGCGACGTACTCGTTCGTCGGCGACGCGTCGACAGAGAGCACCGGGGTCGTCAGGTTCCGGCTCGGAAGCGCGTCGAGGCGCGAACCGTCGGTCGTAACCTGCACTACCGGCACGTCGGTCGCGATACGCACGATGACGATGGCATCGCCGGTACTCCAGTCCAACGCAAGAGCGTCGCTGCCGAGACCGTTCGCGACCGCCTTGGGAGACATGAGGGAGTACGAGCCATTCTCCTTGCGCACGACCGACGCGACGTATACCAACCCGTCGACGATCATGGCCGCCCGGACGCCGTCGCGTGATAGCCGTAGGTCGGTGATCCTCACACCGAGCGCAGTGACGGCGGTGGCATCCACCGGAACGACCGACACCTGCCCCGTCGCTGGATCCCGTGCTGCGCGAATCACATTCGTTCCGTCGATGACAGCCCACGCCGCGTTGTTGTCGGCACCCCAGGAAGGTCTGGTGATCGACTGCCCCTCCGCCACGGGGAAGGCACCACTGTCGTACCCACCGATCATCAATGTCGAGGACGGCTCGGGCACCGGGCGGCCAGTGTCTGCTACGCCGGCCACCAACGTTCCGTCGTTCGACAGCGCGACGCTACGCAGATTGTTGACGGTGCCGAAATATCCTGGAACAGGAACGGCACCGTAATCCTCTACCGACATCAGTTGCCCGGCGACCAACGCGTGTAGGCCCACTGCAGTCTCGGGTGTCCCCAACGGATCGAGAGAACCGACGTCCGCGGTCGTCCACCCGTCCGGCTTGTCGTCATCGAGAGGTTGTCCGTCGGCGAGCAGAACGTACGGACCGGATATATCCGCCGATGCCAACGTCCAGACCACCTGGGCAGCAAGTAGCTCACGATTCTTCGTATCCATCGACTGCAGTCCGCCGAAATCGATTTTCACTCCGCCTGCACCGACGCCGACCTGTGTTGTTCGACCATCGGCCTTGGTGATCGGCCCACGAACACCGACATTGTTCGACAATTCGTTCGACACCGCCGGCGCCAACGTCTGTTTCGGCCCGTCGATCAGCAATTGCACGAGCTGGTTGGCCAGTTGATCGGGAGACCCGGTGAGCCACCGGACGTCGGGAACCAACGCAGCGCCGAGCGGATCGACGAAAAACAACGACTGGCGTTGATAGGCATTGAAGAACTGCGAGCGATCGATCAGTACGCCTGGAGGAAGCTCGTCGATGCGCCACTCCCCGTCGACCTTGACCATCCGAATCGTCGAGTCAACCGTGCCTGCACCGGCCTGATAGTCACCACCCGACGCGAGGACGCCCACGGTGTTGGATCGAATCGTGTACTCCGACTCATCCGAAGTGCGAGGACCGGACAACAGGTCGATTCTGTCCGCCACGACGGTTTTGGCTCCGTCATCCCAGCTACCGGAGGCCTCGCGTGTCAAATATTGACGTGCAGCTTGATGGCGATTCGCCGAATTCGCGCTCGCCACGAGAAAGTCGCGTACGAGCAGATCGGGCTCACGTCCTTCCGCCGGCGGTGGCGGCGTAGTCGACGCTGCCCCTCCTGTGATCGAACCTATTGCCTGGGGGGTCGACGATTCGGGCAGACTTGCGCATCCTGCGAGGGACAGGAGAACGACCAGCACAGCGGCAACGGTCGCCGAACACCGCCGGATCACGATGAGTCCGACGGGTTCGAAGGGTCCGTCGACTCGCTGGACACCGCAGGCGTCAACGCCGGGTGCTCTGCGTCCGGCGTCGGCGGCGCGTCGGTGCGCGAGGTCGACGAGGGAAGCGGCTGGCCCTGTGAGTAACGCCGAGTGCTCGGCTTCAGAGGCAATGGACTTCCGATCACTTTGTGGCCTCGCACGAGCGGCAACGTCAACCGGAAGCATGCGCCTTCACCCACAGCGCCCCACGCCTCGAGCTTCCCGTCGTGCAACCGTGCATCCTCGACGCTGATGGCAAGGCCGAGTCCGGTCCCGCCCGATCTGCGTACGCGAGAAGGATCCGAACGCCAGAAGCGATTGAAAACGAGCTTCTCCTCACCTGGACGCAGTCCCACTCCTTGATCTCGAACGACAAAGGCCGCAGCGTCCGCATTGGCTCGAAGTCGTAACAAAACCGGCTTCCCTTCACCGTGATCGAGAGCATTGGCAAGCAGGTTTCGCAGAATTCGCTCGACACGACGCGGATCCACCTCGGCGATGACGGCACGATCGGGCATGTCCAGGATGACCTCGGTGCCAGTCTCCCGAGCCAAATGCCGCACCGTGGACACTGCCGCTCGCGCACACATCCGTAGATCGAGTTGCTCGGCGGCGAGTTCGGCGACACCTGCATCGTGGCGGCTGATCTCGAGCAAATCCCCGAGCAGCGTCTCGAACCTGTCCAGCTCGTTGACCAACAACTCAGAGGATCTCCGCAAGGCCGGATCGAGATCTGCACTGCCGTCGTGGATCAGATCTGCGGCCATGCGCACCGTCGTCAGCGGCGTTCGAAGCTCGTGGCTCACGTCGGAGGTGAAACGCCGCTGCAGGTTTCCGAACTCTTCGAGCTGGGTGATCTGTTTGGACAGACTTTCCGCCATCTCGTTGAACGACATGGCAAGGCGCGCCATGTCGTCCTCACCACGCACCGGCATTCGCTCCTTGAGTCGTCCATCGGCGAATCGAACGGCGATACGTGAGGCCGAGCGAATCGGAAGGACCACTTGCCTGGCGACGAGCATCGATATCGCTGCAAGTAGGACCAGCAGCACGACAGCACCGATGAGGAGCGTTCCGCGGACAAGTGAGAGTGTTCTGTCCTCGCTCCCGAGTGGGAACACCAGATACAGCTCGAGCCCGGCGATATCGGACCCGGTGGGTGAACCCATGATCAATGCCGGCCCGGAGTAGCCGCCCTCGTTGTCGGAGACAGTCGCGTACTGATAGCTGATCAAGCCCTGCTTGACGAACTCACGCAAGCTTGCCGGAATGTGATCGACGGGACCGACCGAGGCGTCACTGCGAACACCGTCGCCTTCGACGATCAGCACCGGGTCGAACGTGCCCGCGGACCCGGATGCCTGCCCGGCATCGACGTCGCGACTGGTCAACTGTGCACGGGCACGCTCGAGACGGGTACTCAGCCCGCTCGAGTCGTCCGCTCCGGCCAGCGACCCTTCGACAGTGGTACGGGAACGATCGAGTTCCTCGGTGGCAGCGGTGATCTTCGCCTCCAGCAGACGATCGGTTATCTGACTGGTCAGAACGACCCCGAGAATGGTGATGACGACCAGCGACAACGTCAGAGTCGAGACCACCACGCGCAGCTGAAGCGAACGCCGCCACGCATGACCGAGCGCAGTACTGAGCGAACGCAACCAGCGCAACAGCGGCGAGAACGTTCCGTTGATTCGCCGCCGAGAGTGGGAAAAACGGATCACGGCGGTCCGGCCTTGTAGCCGACCCCTCTCACGGTCAGAACGACTTCTGGGTTCTCGGCGTCCTTCTCGACCTTCGCACGCAGGCGCTGAACGTGAACATTGACCAGACGTGTGTCAGCGGCATGGCGGTAACCCCACACCTGTTCCAGAAGCACCTCACGAGTGAATACCTGCCGCGGTTTGCGAGCAAGCGCCACCAGAAGATCGAACTCGAGTGGGGTCAAGGACACGAGCTCGTCCCCCCTGCTCACCTTGTGGGCAGGGACGTCGATCACGATGTCGGCAATGGACAACAATTCGGCCGGCTCGTCCTCGGTGCGGCGCAATCGCGCCCGAACACGAGCGACCAGTTCCTTCGGCTTGAACGGCTTCATGATGTAGTCGTCTGCGCCGGATTCGAGCCCGAGAACGACGTCGACCGTGTCGGTCTTTGCCGTCAACATCACGATCGGCACTCCCGAATCTGCACGTAGAACTCGGCACACGTCGATGCCGTTCATACCTGGAAGCATCAAATCCAGCAACACCAGATCGGGTCGGTTCTCGCGAACCGCGGCAAGAGCTTGAGTGCCGTCACCGACGACGAAAGGCTCGAAACCCTCGCCACGAAGGACGATGGTGAGCATTTCGGCCAGAGCCGAATCGTCGTCGACTACAAGAATCCGGGGCTTCATGTTCCTATGGTGTCACTTTCATGCCGTCAGATGTCTCATTGACCAGGTGCGCGGCGAGTTGGGTCGGGTCGACGTCCCCGCCGATCACCTCCCACGGTGACACCCAGTTCGCGGCGGCCAACCCGCAATAGGCTGCTGAAGTCCTGCTTTGAAGCGAGGAGTCACGCTCGTAGGAGTCTCTGACGCGAGTCGAATCCTCTTTCTCACGTGCCTGAGCACGTTCGGCGGCGAGCTCGACGGGGACGTCCAACAGGATCTGCACATCAGGAATCGGCACCCCGAATCGTTCGAATTCGAGAGCTCGAATCCATTCGACCCCAGCACCGTCGGCCTGCTCTTCGAGCCGCGCAGCAGTATATGCGGCATTCGAGGCGACATATCGGTCCAACAGAACGATATCGTTGCGCAAGAGCAGCTTTCGGATCATCTCTGCCGCATCCCGTCGATCCAGGGCGAACAGCAAAGCCATCGCGTGCACACTCTCCGCGGTATCGCCGTGCTCACCGCGCAACGCCTCGGCAGCGAGATCGGCATGAACCGACGATCCGTACCGCGGGAACCCGACGCGAGCGACCTCGAGGCCCTCGCGCTCCCATGCCGAGACGAGCCGGCGGGCCAGGGTGTTCTTGCCCGCCCCGTCGACTCCCTCGATCACCAGCAATTTTCCCACGGCTACCGCGTCCGGATCAGTAGCGGTAATGCTCGGGCTTGTACGGGCCCTCGACGTCGACATTGATGTATTCGGCCTGCTCCTTGGTGAGCTTGGTGATCGTGCCACCGAGTGCCTCTACGTGGATGCGAGCAACCTTCTCGTCGAGGTGCTTCGGCAGGCGGTACACCTCGTTGTCGTACTCGCTCGGCTTGGTCCACAGTTCGATCTGCGCGATGACCTGGTTGGAGAAACTGTTGCTCATCACGAACGACGGATGACCCGTTGCGTTGCCGAGGTTCAGCAATCGGCCTTCCGACAGCACGATGATCGAATGGCCATCAGCGAACTGGAACTCGTCGACCTGCGGCTTGATGTTGATCCGCGTAACGTCCTTCGCGCGCTCGAGACCGGCCATGTCGATCTCGTTGTCGAAGTGGCCGATGTTGCCCAAAATTGCCTGGTGCTTCATCCGCTGCATGTGCGCGAAGGTGATGATGCCGAGATTGCCCGTGGAGGTGATCACGATGTCGGCCTTCTCGATGAACTCCTCGACGGTGCGCACGTCGAACCCGTCCATGAGCGCCTGGAGTGCATTGATCGGATCGGCTTCGGTGACCGTGACGCGAGCACCCTGGCCCTTCAATGCCTCGGCGCAGCCCTTACCGACGTCGCCGTAGCCACAGACCAGAACCGCTTTACCGCCGATGAGGACGTCGGTACCACGGTTGATTCCGTCGATCAACGAGTGACGAGTGCCGTACTTGTTGTCGAATTTGCTCTTGGTGACCGAGTCGTTGACGTTGATCGCCGGGAAGGTCAATTCGCCGGCGGCAGCGAACTGGTAGAGCCTCAGCACTCCGGTGGTCGTCTCTTCCGTGACGCCCTTGACCGATGCTGCGATCTCGCTCCACTTGGTCTTCGACTCTTCGAGCGAGCGGCGCAACAGGCCGAGGAACACCTGGTACTCGTCCGAATCCTGATCTTCGTCGGTGGGCGGAACGACGCCTGCCTTCTCGAACTGAGCGCCACGAAGCACGAGCATCGTCGCGTCGCCGCCGTCGTCGAGAATCATGTTGGGGGGCTGTGGGGTTCCGTCAGCGGCTTCAGGCCACGTCAGCATCTGCTCAGCGGCCCACCAGTAGTCCTCGAGGGTCTCGCCCTTCCACGCGAAGACCGAAACGCCCTTGGGCTCCTCGACACTTCCGTGGGGTCCGACCACAACGGCCGCGGCCGCATGATCCTGGGTAGAGAAGATGTTGCACGACGCCCAGCGAACCTCGGCGCCGAGGGCGACCAGAGTTTCGATCAGAACGGCAGTCTGCACGGTCATGTGGAGCGATCCCGATACCCGAGCGCCCGCGAGCGGCAACACTTCGGAGTATTCGCGACGGAGTGCGATCAGACCGGGCATTTCGTGCTCGGCGAGGCGGATCTCCTTACGGCCGAACTCCGCCAGAGACAGGTCTGCGACCTTGAAGTCGATTCCACCGAGGTTGTCCGCGGTGAGTGCCGATCCTGTGGCCGAACGATCATCCGGCGTTACTGAGGTGGTCATCTTGCCTCTCCTGATTGCGTGAAGTTCTCATTGAGGCTATCGGGTCGACGCGCCGAGGGTTCGCGCTACCTACATTTGGTCATCCGAGCCTGCACGCATCCGGGCGCTGCGTATGCCCGAAGAATCTTCTCGCGCTTACGGGGAAGGATGTTCGCTCGGCTCACATCGCCGCCGTAGTGGGCAATGACCCGCGGGTCCATGACCCGACGCCACAGTGGTGGGAACGCGGCCATCATCACCATCGTTGCGTATCCGGCCGGCAACTGCGGCGCCTCGTCGCAGGTACGAAGGACCTGATAACGCTTGGACGGATTGGCATGATGATCACTGTGCCGCTGCAGGTGATAGAGAAATATGTTCGTGCACAATCGGTCGCTGTTCCAGCTGTGCCGTGACGAGCACCTGACGTAACGCCCCCGAGCGTTCTTTTCCCGAAGCAATCCATAGTGCTCGACATAGTTGACTGTTTCCAACAACAAGAAACCTACGACGGCCTGCAGCACGAGGTACGGCAGAATTGCGGGCCCGAACGCCAGCGCCAGCAGCGCGAACAGCACTGCACTCATCAACCATGAGTGCAGAAGGTTGTTACGGATACTCCAAGGTCGGATGCTCTCGCGAGCCAACCTCTGCGTTTCCAGATGCCACGCCGATATCAACCCCAGAACCACAGTGCGAGGCAGGAACGTCCACAGATTCTCCCCTAGCCGTGAACTGGCAGGATCATCGGGAGTTGCCACTTTGACGTGATGTCCGCGGTTGTGCTCGACGTAAAAATGTCCGTAGAAGGTCTGCGTCAAGGCAACTTTGGCAAGCCAACGTTCGTGCCTTTCGACCCGGTGGCCCAACTCGTGCGCCGCATTGATCCCAGTTCCGGCGACGAGGCCGACCGTGGCAGCCAGACCGATCCTGTCGATGATCGTCAAATCTCCAAAAGACCACATCCAGCACGCGACCAGTAACGTGAAAAATTGAATGGGCAAAAAGGCATAGGTGCACCATCGATAGAACTTGTCTTCCTGCATCGACGACACATCGGTGTCGGACGGATTGTCACCGTCCTCACCGGCCACCTTGTCGAGGACCGGAATGATGACGAAGAAGACCATCAAGCCGCTCCACCAAAATATCGGCATGCCGGTCCACAGGACCAACTGCGAAGGCAACAAAGCCGAAGCGGGCGCAAGTAGACCGAGCAGCCATAAATACCGCTTGTAGCCTCGCCGGTTTTCAGCTGTTACAGGCTGCGCGGCGGTGATCGACGGTACCTCGCTCGCCGGCATGGACGCACGCGATGCGTCGCGCTCGGGACGTAGGGCTACGCGGGGAGGGACGCTACCGACGGAGACTCCGTCGACAACCGCGCAGTTACGGTCGGCCTGACTCAACCCACACCCCTAAAACTCGACCCGAAGTTGGCTCGAGCAGCCTATAACATTCCTACTGCCCCGTAAATGAGCTCTGAGCGCTCTGGCGGGCTATGTCGAGTCGCGTTCGTTGGCCGCTTCGCGCGCCCGGATCGTCTCGTCTGCGTTCTTCCGGCTGTAGGCGAAGTAGATTACGACGCCGATCGCCATCCATACGACGAACCTGATCCACGTCTCGACCGAGAGATTGACCATCAGCCACACGCACGAGGCCACCGCCAGAATCGGAATCAATGGCATCAGGGGAACCTTGAATCCGCGGGGAAGGTCCGGACGCGTCCGCCGGAGTACCACCACGCCGATCGACACGAGGACGAAGGCGAACAGTGTGCCGATGTTCACCATCTCTTCGAGGGTGCCGATCGGAAAGAATGCGGCGAGAACCGAGACCACGCCGCCGACGAGCAGCGTAATTCTTACCGGGGTACCCCTCGAGCCCGTATGTGCCAACGAATGTGGGACGAGACCGTCACGCGACATGGCGAACAGCACTCGCGTCTGCCCGAGCATCAAGACCATGACTACCGTCGTCAATCCGGCCAGTGCGCCGAACGAAATAATGTTCTTCGCCCAATCGAGGCCGTTGAGTTCGAATGCCGTCGCCAGAGTGGAGTCGTCACCAGCGAGTTCGGTGTAGTTCACCATCCCGGTCAGCACGAGCGTTACCGCGACGTAGAGGACCGTCACGATGGCAAGGGACCCGAGAATTCCACGAGGCAAAGCCTTCTGTGGGTTTTTGGTTTCCTCCGCTGTCGTGGCGACCACGTCGAACCCGATGAAGGCAAAGAAGACGAGGCTGGCAGCGGCCAGCAACCCGTACCACCCGAAGGTGCTACTTCCCGCGCCCGTGACGAAGGACAACAGCGACTGGTGAATGCCCTCTTCGGTGGAGCCACCCTGGGAGGGAGGAATGTAGGGAGAGTAGTTCTCCGATTTGATGTAGAACGCCCCGACAACGACCACGAGCAACACGACAGCGACCTTGATCGCGGTGACCACCAACGACACCCGAGACGACAACTTGGTACCGCTGACAAGTAGGACCGTGATGATGAGAACGATAACCAACGCACCCCAGTCGAAGTCGAGCGAACCGATCTTCACGATCGGCGATGCCGACCCGATGACCTCACCGAGATACAGCGACCACCCCTTCGCTACCACCGACGACGCCAGCGCGAACTCGAGGATGAGGTCCCACCCGATGATCCATGCTACGAACTCGCCGAAGGTCGCGTACGAAAAGGTGTACGCGCTTCCCGCCACCGGGACGGTCGAGGCGAACTCGGCATAACAGAGAGCGGCCAGCCCACACGCGACTGCAGCGAGAAGAAATGCCAACGACACCGAGGGACCGGCAACGTTTCCTGCGGTGCGCGCGGTGAGCGTGAAGATTCCTGCCCCGATGACGACAGCCACGCCGAACACGGTGAGGTCCCACGAAGTGAGATCCTTCCGAAGTTTGGTGTCCGGCTCGTCCGTGTCCTTCATGGACTGCTCTACGGACTTGGTCCTGAACAGCCCTGTCGTTCGCGGACTCTTCTTCGGCCGATCTTCGGTCATCGCGTGTGTTCCACCTGTCGAGATCGGGTCACTGACGGTATCGGGCTTGCGACTTGTTCACACGCCCCTTGGAGCCCCTGTGGTAACACCCTAAGGGAATGGAGCTCTGACGCGGACGGTTCCAGTATCGGGCGAAAGGCTACCCGACGGTTGCGACAAATATCTCGGCGTCTCCCCATCGCGCCGCGGCGGTGAACGCTGGATCCGCCGCAGATATCCACACAGCCGATCCTTGCTCGAGCACCAACTCGCGGTCACCGTCGTCCACAACGACCCGCCCCTTGGTGCACAGCACGATCGACGGCCCGTCGCTGTCCGACTTCACCGAAGACCCGTCCGACACGAGGGCACGGCTCAGCGCGAACTCCGGCGCCGGCGTCTCGTACCCGGCGACGGTGTCTGTCATGTCGGGCTTCGCTTCGAGGATCCTCACCTCCGCCGGCCGAAAATCCAGTATCCGGAGCAGTTCTGGCACATCCACATGCTTGGTGGTCAGTCCGCCGCGCAACACATTGTCGGAGTTCGCCATGATCTCCACACCGGTACCGGTCAGGTAGGCGTGCAGATTGCCCGCGTCGAGAAAAATACCTTGGCCGGGGGTCAACGTAACTCGGTTGAGTAGCAACGCCGCCAGCACTCCCGCATCACCCGGATAGGACTCGCCGAGTTCGAGAAGTGTTCTTGCCTCCGCGACGAATTCGCCCCCGTCGGACTGCGCACGAGTCGAGAGATACTCGATGCACCCGTCGGCGACCAGCGGCAACAATGCATCGAGGGCAGGTCCGGGCAAGGTGATCCAGGAGGTGAATACTGTCCGCAATCCTGCATCGTCAGGCTGATCGGCCAAAAGTGATCGGTACCCGGACAAAGCGTCCACGTTCAGCGCGTCGATGAACTCGACCGTTCGCCGCGGGCACCTGAATCCGGCAAGTGCGTGAAACTCGGTCAACGCAACGATCAGCTCGGGTTTGTGGCTCGCATCGCGGTAGTTCCGCAATGACGAATCGATCGGAATCCGTGCTGACTCTTCGCGCGCGAATCCCTCGGCGGCTTGGGTCGCGCTCGGATGGGCCTGCAGCGACAGCGGCTCGTCGGCGGCCAGCAATTTCAACAGAAAGGGCAGCCTTCCCTGGTACGTCGCGGACGTATCGGCTCCAAGCTCGAAAGCCGGGTTCTCATCGATGACGCTGAGCAGCGACCTCGTCGAGGTGCCGTCGGCGATCATTGCTGGATCTGCCGGGTGCGCCCCGAGCCAGATTTCGGCTTCCGGATGTTCGGACGGAACCGGCCGGCCTTGCAAAGCTGCAAGAACAGTTCTCGATCCCCACGCATACGACCTGACTGCACCGAGCAGTGGTTGCACTATTTACCGCCCATCAAATGTAGATACGCGGCAGCCATTTCCAGCCGCGTCGCCAATACTGCCGTTGCCCCTATTTCACCGGCAGAGTGCGTGTTGTTTCCTGCACCGCCCCGAGCTTCTCGCCGGTAACCTCCGGCGCCGTCCACAGACTCCGAAAACGATCCGAAATCGATGCTCCCCCGATCGGACTCGGGTAAGCCCGCCGTGATCACAACGGAGTCCGGTAGCGCAGCCGTCCGACGTTCGGCCGACGCGGCGGAAGAATCGGATGCCAAGACCACTACTCGAATCGCCTGTTCGGGCCGGGGCCCGTCGAACTCCTCGTCGTGGAAGAAGGCATCGTATTCGACGGGTGCTGCACCGTTCGTGCGACCGGAGGACACGACGGCGGCGATGACATCGGAGAGTTCACTCGCCCCCGCCACGACGCCGGCAGCGCGCAGCAAAACCTCACTACCGTGTCGGGCCAATTCGACGTCGACGGCTGCCGAACCGGACAGCACAACCCTGCTGCCCGAGATCTGAGCGGCAAGCGACTTCGCCGGGTTCCGAAAAACCTCGTGCGACGGATGGTTTCGAGCCGCCTCGGCGTCGAGAAGATCTGCGACTTCGGACAGATCGGGGAGCAAAGATCGATAGGCGCCATCGGACACAGCAGCGAGAACCGCCGTTCCAGCAGCCAGATAACGCATCAACGTGTTGTGCTCGCGCACAGCGACCCTCGGGGGAAGGAACACAGCGCGGCCTGCCGCAGCAGAGCGCAGCGGTCCCTCGTCCGGGGTGACGAGAACAGTTTCGGCGCCCCGGCGAACGGCTGCGGATGTAGATTCTGCGAGCCGTGGATCACCGGCGTCGTCGCCGGAGATCACAACTACGTCGAGCGGACCGACCCACAGCGGCGTCGTCGCGGCGTGCACAAGTGGAAAACCGATGCGTGCACCGATCGCGGCGATGAGCATGGATGCGGCCCGACCCGCGCGACCTTGACCCGCGACGAAGACAACGCTGCGAGGACGAAGATCGCCCAGCCGTTCGGATACGGACTCCTCGACGGCTGCATAGGTCGCACGGACCTGCGCGCCTGCCAATGCGGCGCTGCGCAGGGCCCCGTCGGTATCGGCGGCGGCAAGTGCGGCAGTGTCATCCAAATTCAGCAGAGACGACGGAGCTGTCATGGCTGTCTGCACCGTCCTTTCCTTACCGACGTCCACTCACCGACCGAGTGCATTCGTGAGTGCGAGCGTCTCGTAGTCCACTATTCCAGTTGTCCTCGCACAATGCCCAATATCTCGGAGGTCAAAGCGTCGACATCTTCGCTGGTGCGGGCCTCGACGTTCAGGCGCAACAGCGGTTCGGTATTCGATGCCCGGAGATTGAACCAGGCACCGTCTGCGAGGTCGATGGTGACACCGTCCAACCGGTCGACCGATACCGTACGGTCCGCGAAGGCCACGAGCACTGCGCTCGTGCGCTCGGCAGCATCATCGACCGTCGAGTTGATCTCCCCGGACGCAGAATACGACTCGTATGACTTCATCAACTCCGAGAGCGGTCGGTCTGTAGCGCCGAGAGCTGCCAGGACATGCAGCGCCGCGAGCATCCCCGAGTCCGCACCCCAGAAATCGCGGAAGTAGTAGTGGGCGGAGTGCTCACCGCCGAAAACAGCACCGGTCTCTGCCATCTGCTGCTTGATGAACGAATGGCCGACCCTGGTTCGCACTGGTGTACCACCGAGTCTTGTCACCAACTCCGGAACCGAATGGGAGGTGATCAGATTGAAAATCACCGACGCGCCGGGTTCTTTGGCGAGCTCGCGCTCGGCTACCAGCCCGGTCACGGCCGAAGGAGAGACGGGATTACCGAGTTCGTCGACGACGAAGCACCGATCCGCGTCGCCGTCGAATGCCAATCCGATATCGGCACCGGTTTCGCGCACGAACTTCTGCAAGTCGACGAGATTCTTCGGGTCGAGCGGGTTGGCCTCGTGATTGGGGAAGGTTCCGTCGAGCTCGAAATAGAGGGGGTAGATGGTGACCGGCAGCGAATCGAACACAGCAGGCACGGTATGCCCGCCCATCCCGTTTCCGGCGTCGACTGCGATCTTGACACCTGATATCTGAGACAGATCGGCGAGCTCACGCACGAAAGTGGCGTACTCGACCAGAACATCACGATCCGATGTGGTTCCAGGTGTCCCATCGTATTGCGGAACACCGTCGACCAGCTCTGCCTTGATCGTGCCGAGTCCGGTGTCCTGTCCTACCGGCTTGGCTCCCGCGCGGCACAGCTTGATGCCGTTGTACTCCGCAGGATTGTGGCTTGCGGTGAACATGGCACCAGGGCAATCCAGGACACCTGATGCGAAGTAGAGCTGATCGGTCGAGGCAAGACCTATGTGGACGACGTCGAGGCCCTGTGAGGTCACTCCGTCCGCGAATGCCCGTGACAACTCCGGTGACGATGCGCGCATGTCGTGTCCGACCACGACCTGGGAGACGGACTTCTCTCGGACCAATCGCGCGAACGATGCGCCGACGTCTCGCACGAAGTCTGCGTCGATCTGCTCGCCCACCAACCCTCGTACGTCATAGGCCTTGATGACTGCATTGACGGACTCGGCAGTTCGTGCCACGAACGACTCCTCGGAATTTCGGTGGGGTGAGCGGTAGAAGCGAGGCACTGTGGCCAAGCCCTTGCCCTTCGGACATCGTCTTCTCGAGTCGAATCTGTCACAACTCGATGCGAGGAGCGCGAGAAAACCGACCAGTTGTGACCGACCCCATGCGACCGGACGGAACGAAACAATCGCCGCGTACGACGACGGAACAGCGAACGGAACAAAAGGCCGAACAGCCGGGTAGAACGCGGGGATTCACCAACAAGTCAGGAAGTGGGATCCGGAAGCACCCGCAGGTGACCCCGTCGGCCGGTCCGTGCCGGCACAGACGTCCGACGATCTCCGACTACGTCAGCGCGGATGTCCCGTTCTCGAACTCGGTCCACCGACTCGGTATCCTCGCGTCGGACACGATCGCCGCGGCCTGCTTCGCGAACGGCTTCGGCCAGCGCCGTCAAGTCGTCCTCGTCGGGCGTCGTCGTGGTGAAGCCACCCTCGTAGCGAACCATTTCCCAGCCCTTGGGGGCAGTGGTGGTCACAGCGTGTACTTCACACAGGTCCCATGAGTGGGGTTCGGCGACGGTGGCAAGCGGTCCCACTACGGCAGTCGAGTCCGAGTAGACATACGTGAGCGTCGCGACGGCCGAACGACTACACCCGGGCCGGCAGCATCCACGCAGTGATCTCACGAGCAAGAGACTATCCCTCGGTTCAGACTGCACGCCGCCCGACACACCGCGAAGGGTCGGACGATAACCTTGGGCATGGCTCGAACTGGCTCCGGACGACAACCGACCTCCCGATCTGCGGACCGGCGCGGCCGCGGAGTTCGCGGCCCGGTGCTTCCCTCGAACGTCCCGGGGCACCGATCGCGAGCAGACAAATTCGACCGCGTGGTGCTGGAGGCATTTGCTCGCATCGACCACAAGTGGCACGAGCGGTTGGAGAGGCTGGACATCGCGGTCGACGAAGTACCCAAAATCAGGGCCATAGATCCCGAATCGGTCACGTGGCCTCCCGAAGTGGTAGCAGAGGGGCCCGTTCCGTTGTCCAGATTGGTACCGGCCGGCATCGACAAGCGCGGTGATTCGACACGCGCACGGATCGTATTGTTCAGGCGCCCGCTGGAGCGAAGAGCCAAGCACCCGGAGGATCTGGAGGATCTTCTCTACGAGGTACTTGTCGAACAGGTTGCGACCTACCTAGGGGTCGACCCCGACATCATCGACCCGGGTATGGAAGAGGAACGTTAGCCGAAGGATTCGGCACGAATTTCGATCTAGCCGATACCCCGCTTGAGCCGACGACGCTCCCGCTCCGACAGTCCTCCCCAGATTCCGAAACGCTCATCCTTGGCAAGCGCGTACTCGAGGCATTCGCCCTTGACATCGCAACCGAGGCAGATACGTTTTGCTTCCCGAGTCGATCCACCCTTCTCGGGAAAAAATGCCTCAGGATCGGTCTGCGCGCACAGCGCACGCTCTTGCCACTGATCTTCGATCTCCTCGAACATTCGATCGAATCCGGCGACTGCGCTCAGGAACGGCTTTTCCGGAACACGAACTGGCAGAGCCGTTCCCTCCCCCACCGAGTCGTCTTCATCCTCGAAATCCACGTCCGCGGAGACAAGCGCCACGGAATCGCGATCGGCACCGCAAGCGCTGGAAACCATTGAACCTGAATCGGAATCGGCCCGATCGTCGGAATCTACCGACCCCTGCACCACAGAATCGCGGCCGAGGTCCTCGTCCGCTGCAGCTACACCGACAGCGAATGCATCCGAGCGGCCGCTATCTACATGTGTCGCAAAAGTCTTGTCGTTCATACGGTTCCCGTAGTCGCCTCGTGCCGCGCGTACTCGGGAATCGGTCTGCGACGCGTCGCTGACTACGCTGAGGTGAGCCTGGGGTTCGTCCCGCTGTTCACGTGCCACGTACTGGTCGTACATCGCTTCCGCCTCCTCACCATTCGATAGCGCAGAAATTTCCGGTCGGTTCCGAACACCTTGCCCCGCGCCGATATTCGTAGCCATACCCCAACCATCGACTTCCAACACATGCTCCGGCATACTTGACGTCACATGGGAACGAGTGTTCGAATCAAGGGTCACTCCAAGCGAACTCGCCTGACGACCGGGTAATGACATAAATGTGATTAGACACGCCGAAGTAGGTTGCGGTCAAGCCGATACGGGATATTGCAATACCATCTCCAGGTCGGAATCAGCCCTCTCCCCGAATAATCGCCCGTCATCGGCGTGTCGCGCCCCGAAAAACGCACCGAAACCGGGAGTGAGTCCGGATTTCACCGTCCCAGCGCCGCCGAGATGGCGGGCGCCGACCGGTCGGTTCGACCGAGCGCCTAGGCTCTGAATCTGTGAAAGTGACTGTCTTGGTCGGTGGAGTCGGCGGAGCCCGGTTCCTTCAGGGCCTCAAAACACTGCTCGGGGACGACGACGAGATTACTGCGATCGTCAATGTCGGAGACGACGTGTGGATGCACGGTTTACGCATCTGCCCCGACCTCGACACATGTATGTACACCCTGGGCGACGGCATCGATACCGAGCGTGGTTGGGGACGCATCGCGGAGACTTGGCACGCGCGTGACGAACTCGCCGCGTACGGGGCCGACCCGGATTGGTTCGGGCTCGGCGACAGAGACATAGCCACACATCTCATCCGGAGTCGGATGCTCAGGACCGGATATCCACTCTCGGCGGTGACCGAAGCCTTGTGCAACCGATGGAAGCCAGGCGTGCGACTGCTACCGGTGACCGACGACCGGAGCGAGACACACGTCGTCGTCACCGACCCGGACGAAAAGGACGGGGACACTCAGCGAGCAATCCACTTTCAGGAGTGGTGGGTTCGCTACCGAGCACAGATTCCAACACACAGTTTCGCCAATATCGGTGCCGAACAAGCAACTCCGGCACCCGGGGTCCTCGATGCCCTCGCCGACGCCGACGCCGTGATCCTGGCTCCATCCAATCCGGTGGTGAGCGTCGGCGCGATCCTCGCTGTCCCCGGAATCCGCAGTGCACTACGTACGACGTCGGCCAAGGTTGTCGGTCTGTCGCCGGTAGTGGACGGAAAGCCGTTGCGCGGGATGGCAGACGAATGTCTGACCGTCATCGGTGTCGAGACGTCCGCCGAGGCCGTCGGCCGTCACTACGGCGCACGATCGGACACCGGAATCCTCGACGCATGGTTGATCCATTCGACCGATCAGGCCACCATTCCCGGCGTTGATGTACACAGCGTGCCGTTACTGATGACCGACCCCGAAACGACCGCTCTGATGGCCGCAGCGGCACTTCGTTCGGCTGGACTCGAGCTGTGACCGAGCCGATTCCGACCGACCATGCGCCTGGCGGCAGCATCGAGATCATCCCGGTGACCGGGTTACCGGAGTTTCGGCCGGGCGACGATGTTGCGTCCTCGATAGCCGCGTGCGCACCGTGGATCCGCAACGACGACATATTAGTGGTCACCAGCAAGATCGTGTCCAAGGCCGAAGGTCGACTGGTCGACGCACCACTGGATCCAGAAGAACGAGATGCCGCGCGAAGACTGCTGGTCGAGCAGGAAGCAGTTCGGATCGTTGCTCGCAAAGGTCGAACACTGATCACCGAGAATCGACTCGGCATAGTGCAGGCCGCCTCTGGAATCGATGGATCCAACGTCGATCGGGCCGAATTGGCACTGCTCCCGCGAGATCCGGATGCAAGCGCTGCCGCCATACGAGCGGCCCTGGCGTCATCGCTCGGTGTCGACGTCGGCGTCGTCATCACCGACACCATGGGGCGCGCGTGGCGAATCGGACAGATCGATGCCGCGATCGGCTCGGCCGGTCTCGCCGTGATCCATGGCTATGCCGGCGCCGAGGACGGCCAGGGTAACGAGTTGATCGTGACCGAAGTCGCTGTCGCCGACGAGATCGCTGCTGCAGGCGATCTGGTCAAGGGAAAGCTCGGCGCCGTTCCGGTTGCCGTCGTACGTGGCCTGAAGCCGATCGACAATGGCACCGGCGCAAGGGATTTGGTGCGCAGCGGAGAGGAAGACCTCTTCTGGCTCGGTACCAACGAGTCGATCGACAGGGGGCGGCGGGAGGCGCTTCTCGTTCGCCGCTCGGTTCGTTCCTTCACCGGTGAATCGGTGGATCCAGAGGAAATACGCGGCGCCGTCGGCGAAGCACTGACTGCTCCCGCACCGCACCACACCCATCCGGTTCGATTCGTGTGGGTTCGCACCCCGGCTCTACGCACCCAACTGTTGAACAAGATGAAAGAAAAGTGGAGTGAGGACCTCCGCTCGGACGGATACACCGACGAGCAGATAGAGCGCAGAACTTCACGAGGCGACATCTTGTTCGATGCGCCCGAAATCGTGATCCCCTTCTGCGTACCCGACGGCGCACACACGTATCCCGACGAGCGCCGAAACCGAGCCGAGGAAACCATGTTCACCGTTGCGGTCGGCGCCGCGGTGCAAGGCCTGCTCGTGGCGCTTGCAGTGCGAGGACTCGGTAGCTGTTGGATCGGCTCGACGATTTTCGCTGCTGACCTGGTGCGCAGCGAGTTGGGCGTGCCCACCGACTGGAGAGCCATGGGCGCCATCGCAATCGGTCATCCGGACAGCCCTGTCGATCTGCGGAAACCACACCCATTGGGTGACGAACTACTGGAGATGTGAGATGAGTTCGAGCACGCTCCGTCGTTCCGCCACTACTGTGCTGGAGCAGTGGCGGACGAGCCAGTGGCACGAAGATTCGCTCCGTCACACGATGCTCGCCTTCGTCGACAGCAATGCCGACGCCTGCATGCGAGCCAACGAAGCAGGGCACCTCACGGCATCTTCGCTGGTTCTCGACGCGGAGGGCCGCAATGTACTTCTCACCCTGCACCCGCGGGTGGGCCGTTGGATCCAGCTGGGCGGTCATTGCGAAGAATCCGACGACACGGTGGTCGACGCCGCGTTGCGGGAAGCTCGGGAAGAGTCCGGGATCGACAATCTCGACATCGACCCGGCTCTGCTGTCCGCGCACACACACCCGATCACATGCTCGCTCGGCAAGCCCACCCGGCACCTCGACCTGAGATTCTTGGTGCGCGCCCCCGTCGGGGCCCAGGCCGTCCGCAGTGCGGAATCCACGGACCTGCGCTGGTGGCCCGTCGACGCACTTCCCGACACCGCCGAGAAGGACACGATCACCCATCTCGTCGAGCTCGCGCTACTGCGCTAGCGACATCAGACGTCGGTGGAGAACCGGACTCCGCCGTCGGGCAACTTGACCCCCGGCCACACTCTGGCGCCGCGAAGCAGTTCACAGCGGGCACCGATGTCGGCTCCGTCGCCGATGATGGCGTCACGGATCAGTGCGCGCGGTCCGATGCGTACACCGAATCCCAGGATCGAACGCTCGACGACTGCACCCGCTTCGACGACCGCACCGTCGAACACGACCGCGCCGTCGAGACGGGCGCCTGCGCCGATCTCCGCGCCACGGCCGATGACGGTGCCACCGATCAGCAGCGCACCGGGAGCAACGCCCGCGCTGGGATGGACGAGGGATTCGCCTCGGGTGCCGTTCAACGCCGGCGATGGAGCGATGCCGCGCACGAGATCCGCCGAGCCCTGAACGAAGTCTTCCGGGGTTCCCATATCACGCCAATAGGCACTGTCCACATGGCCGAAGACCCGACGACCATCGGCGAGAAGGGAGGGAAACACTTCCCGCTCGACCGATACCGGCCGATCATGCGGAATGGTCTCGATGATCTCACGCTTGAATACGTAGCAACCAGCATTGATCTGGTCCGTCGGCGGATCCTGAGCCTTCTCCAGGAACGCTGTCACACGCCCGTCGGCATCAGTTGGAACACAGCCGAATGCACGAGGGTCACCGACGCGCACGAGATGCAGCGTCACATCCGCGTCGGTCCGCTCATGGGTGTCCAGGACGGCGGTCAAGTCGGTTCCGCCGAGGACGTCGCCGTTGAACACGACGACGTTGTCCGCCCGCAACCGCGGTAGAACGTTGCGAATACCGCCTCCGGTGCCCATGGGCTCCGTCTCGGTGACGTACTCGAGTTCGATACCGAGCGACGAACCGTCACCGAAGTACTCCTCGAAAACCTCGGCTTTGAACGATGTTCCCAACACCACGTGATCGATGCCTGCTGCCTTGATACGTGCGAGCAAATGTGTCAGAAATGGCAGCCCGGCAGTCGGCAGCATAGGCTTCGGAGCCGACAGCGTGAGTGGCCGCAAGCGAGTTCCTTTGCCGCCCACAAGAATTACGGCATCTGTGTTGGAGCGGGTTTCAGCTGACATGGTCGGCCTCTCTATTCTCGTCGATCTGTCGCTGTCGAAGTGCCGCAGCCACAACCACCTTCGAGCGCACCGCAAGGCCCGCTCGCAGAACCCATCGTATGGGAGCCTGCCACGGGTGGGGGTGCCGGTCTGCCTGAAACCTGTACGCACTGGTGTGATGCGCGGGCAGCATCAACTCTGGATGTCGGCCTGCCGCATGACCTTTGGTGTGGGTGATTTCCACGTCGGGCACGTAGACATTCAGCCATCCGGCGGTTCCGAGCCGATCTCCCAAGTCGACATCCTCCATATACATGAAGTAACGGGAATCGAACCCGTTGACGGAATCGAAAGCGGCACGACGAAGCAAAAGGCAAGATCCGGACAACCAGCCGACCGCGCGTTCGGCAACCGCCTCGTTGTCCTGCCGATAACGTTGCGTCCACGGATTGCCCGGCCAGATCTTGCCGAGGACAGCATGTCCGACACCTGAGGTGAGGTCCGGAACTGCGCGTGCAGACGGGTACCTGGTGCCGTCGGGCTCGCGGATGAGAGGCCCGAGCGCACCCGCACGAGGCCATCGCTCGGCCGCGGCAAGCAACCCGTCGAGAGATCCGGGATGCCACCGCACATCGGGATTGGCGACGACAACGAACTCGATGTCGTCGTCGAGTTCGGCTACCGCGCGGTTCACGGCCCCGCCGTAGCCGAGATTGGCGCCGGTTCGAAACAACCTCACGTGGGGGTAGCGCGCATCCGCGGCCTCGACGCTTCCGTCGGTCGACCCATTGTCGGCCATGATGACGAGCGGCACCTCCTCTGTCGCCGAAGAGAGGGAGGAGAGGAATTGATCCAGATACTTCCCGGGGGAATATGTCACCGTGACGACGGCCAGCTTGGAACTCACGCGGGCCAGACTAACCGGCGAAGCCGGTATTGCCTCACCTCGCGCCGGCACTAACCTCACCCAACGCGTCGGTGAGTGCTTCGCGCCACGGCCGTAGTGGGGTGAGGCCGGCAGCGGTCCAGGCATCAGCGGACAACACCGAGTACGACGGCCTGGGGGCCGGTCGCACGAACTCGGCACTCGAGCAGGCCAACACACGTTCCGGGTCTGCACCCGCACCGGCGAAAACAGCACGTGCCAATTCGAACCAGCTTGCGGTCCCAGCATTTGTCAGATTAAGTATCGCCTGCCCGCTCGGCGGCGAAGCAGCGAGTTCCAGTAATCCGGACGCGAGATCACGGGAATAGGTCGGAGATCCGATCTGATCGTTCACCACCGACACGGTCTCTCGCTCACGCTCGAGGCGCAGCATCGTCGAGACGAAGTCTGCCCCGGTTCCGGTGTAGACCCAGGCTGTACGCACGACCGTTGCCGACGGCAACACTCGTAGGACAGCCTGCTCACCGGCTAGCTTGGTTCTTCCGTAAGCGCTGCGCGGGGCCGTCGGGGATTGAGGTAGGTACGGAAAAGTCGCGGTGCCGTCGAACACATAGTCGGTCGAGACGTGCACGAGGCGCGCACCGACGCGCGCACAAGCAATCGCCAGGTTCTCGGGACCGTCTGCGTTTACCTTCAACGCCGTTGCTTCGTCCGATTCTGCAGCATCGACCGCGGTATAGGCGGCGCAGTTGATCACCACCATGCCCGGCTCGACGGCGTCGGCAACTGACCTCGCGTCGGTGATGTCCAGCTCTGCGCTGGTCACACCGAGCGTCGTTACGCTGCTCGCACCGTTGCTGTTGTTCGAAAGGTGCAGTATCTGCCGGCCGAGCTGTCCGCCCGCTCCGGTCACAAGGATTTTCGCCACAGTTGCAAAGTGTGGCACGCCGCCCGTGCTTGAGCGAGACGGTGACACTTCACAAGTAACCTGACTGGTCGGGGCGAGAAATGCGTAGAACAAGAGTGGAGAGGTCACCAGGTGCAACGAGAGTCTGACGGATCGCGAGGCGCGCGGCGGTCCTCGGCGCGCCGTCGCGACCCTGGGCAACGCCCTGCCCGGGGGCGCACTCGGGCGCCACACCGCAATGACCGCCTCAGCGAGGACGAGAGTGCCGGCGGCAAACCTGGAAACGGACTACCGGCCGACAGGCCAGGCATTCCTCGGATGCTGATCGCGGCCATGTCCGTTCTTGTGCTGGTCGTGACAGGTTTCGCATGGCGAAGCGTCGACGACCTTCGCTCGAACATCGCTACTGCAGGTGGCCTCGGTTTGGGTGGTGGATCCGACGGCGCAGTGGACATCCTCATGGTCGGCACCGACAGCCGCACCGATGCGCACGGCAACGCCCTGACGCAAAGCGAGCTCGATTCACTGCATGCCGGTGACGAGGTGGCATCGAACACGGACACGATCGTCCTTATTCGCGTACCCAACGACGGTTCTTCGGCAACCGCGATCTCGATACCCCGTGATGCGTACGTCGCGGTTCCGGGACTCGGAAAGTCCAAGATCAACGCGGCTTACGGCGCAACGAAGGAGAACAAGCGCCTCGAACTCGTCGAGCAGGGTGTGTCCGACACGGACGCGGACTCACAGTCGACCGAAGCCGGACGCGAGGCGCTCATCGAATCGGTGGCCGATCTGACGGGGGTCACCGTTGATCACTACGCCGAGGTGGGTCTACTCGGTTTCGTACTGCTGACCGATGCGGTCGGCGGCGTGAACGTGTGCCTCAACGCCCCGGTGGACGAGCCGCTGTCCGGAGCGAACTTCCCCGGCGGCGAGCAGACACTGTCCGGTGCCGACGCGTTGAGTTTCGTCCGGCAGCGACACGATCTTCCGCGTGGCGACCTCGACCGAATCGTGCGTCAGCAGGTATTCATGGCATCACTCGTGCGGAGTGTGCTGAGCGCGAAAACGTTGAGCAACCCGAGCAAGTTGAGTCAGCTCAGCTCCGCAGTCCAGCGTTCGGTTGTTCTTGATTCCGATTGGGACATACTCCAATTCGCGACCCGTTTGCAGGATCTCGCCGGCGGTAAGGTCAAGTTCGAGACGATCCCCGCCGTCGACATCAACGGTGTAACCGATTACGGCGAATCGATTGTCGAGGTCGATCCAGATGCGGTGAAGACCTACGTCGAGAGGCTTGTCGACGGGTCCGTCGACGACCAGGACTCTGCACCGGCGACCGACACTCCCACCGTCGACCCGTCTTCGGTCACGGTGGACGTCGCCAACGACAGCGGAATCGACGGACTCGCGAACGGTGTGGCAGCGTCGCTCGGATCGCTCGGATACACGAGCGGCTCGGTCGGAAACTACGAGGGAGCGTCGGTCTCCGCCACAACGATTCAGGCGGCAGATCCGGACAGTGATGCAGCGAGGTCGGTGGCAGCTGCTCTCGGCGGGCTCGAAGTGGCCTCCGACGACACACTGCCGCGCGACACCGTTCGGGTGGTACTGGCCTCCGACTACTCCGGCCCCGGGGCCGACGGCAGCACCGCATCACCGACAACCGCATCCCCAACTACCAACGGTACGGCCGCGAGCGGTGCAGGCGAATCACCTGCACCGCCGATCGACGCAGGCTCGGCGGGCCCTGCTTGCGTCAACTGAGCTCCGCTAGGGTTGCGCCTGTGGCCTCAACGTTGACGCAGGAACTGCTCGATCCGATACTCGCGACCGATCCCTCCGGTCCGCGGGTGACGTATTACGACGACGGGACGGGTGAACGGGTCGAGGTATCGACGATCACGCTCGCCAATTGGGCTGCAAAGACCGCCAACCTGTTGTGCGACGAGTTCGGACTCGCACCCGGTGCCAAGGTCAGTATCCTGCTTCCCGCTCACTGGCAGACCGTGGCCGTCCTGCTCGGTGCGTGGTGGGCAGGTGCCGAGGTCGTCCTTGTCGCGGACGACACGGCAGAGCTCGCACTCGTGCACGGTTCTCGAATCGACGAGGCCGGCGACATACCCGAAATACTCGCCCTGTCGCTCGATGCATTCGGCAAACCGGTTCCCGATCTTCCTATCGGAGTGACCGACTACGCCACCTCGGTACGCGTACACGGAGACCAATTTCGGCCGACCGGCGCGGGAGCTGCTCTCGACGGACGATCGATCGAGGAGGTGTTGGCGGAGGCACGTAGCCGAGCCCAGGCACATTCGTTGGACACTGGAGACCGCGTGCTCTCGTCGTTGCCATGGGGTACGACCGAGGAATTGATCGACGGACTACTGTCGGTTTTGGTTTCCGGCAGCTCGCTCGTGCAAGTGAACAACCCAGACGAGACGAAGACCGACCGTCGCAGCACTACCGAAAAGGTCACCAAGACGCTCGGTTAGGACCTGCCGACGTATCCACCGTCGTCGAGGCCTGCTTCGATCTCGAAGCGATTCCGCGCGCCCGGATTCCGTAGTTCCTCCACCAGATAGCGAACCGCGAACAGTGGCCCGTACCTCGCCCACTGGTCTGCGTGCACCGCCTCATGGCGCAGAACACTGCGCGAGATGTTGGCGCGGGTGAGGTAAGCGGCACCGATGGTCGTTCCGCCGCGACCGAAACCCGCACGCATTCCCCGACAGATGAAGAGCCGATACTCGTCGTCGAAGACGATCTCGGCCCGCCACAACGTCGCATAGACGAGCGCAAGGTAGGTGACGACGGCTACCGTGCGCCCCCGAGTACAGGTGTCCGGCCGCCGGATCGACCATGCGGACACCGGAGCGAAACGCACTACCCGAGGAGCTTGGCGCGCAGTGCCGCGTCCTTGTCGAGCACCATTGCCTCTAGGTCTTGTTGAAACTTCTCGATTCGCGACCGGAGCTCGGGGTCCGAGGCGCCCAGAATGCGAACCGCGAGGAGCCCTGCGTTGCGAGCACCACCGATCGACACCGTGGCAACCGGTATCCCGGCGGGCATCTGCACGATCGACAGCAGTGAATCCATACCGTCCAAGTACTTCAAGGGAACAGGTACACCGATGACCGGCAGCGGCGTCGCCGAAGCGACCATGCCTGGCAGATGAGCTGCTCCACCGGCTCCGGCGATGATCACGCTGAGCCCCCGCTCGGCCGCGCTCGTCGCGTAATCGAGCATGCGCTTGGGTGTGCGGTGCGCCGAGACGACACCGACCTCGAAGCGAATGCCGAATTCGGCCAATGCGTCCGCTGCGGCCTCCATCGTCGGCCAGTCGGAGTCGCTGCCCATGATGAGGCCGACCTGAGGCCCCAGTGGTTCGGTCATTGGTGCGGGTCCCATCCGTCGGTCCATTCTGCGTGCGACATCCAGTGTGCCGCGCGTTCGGCTTTCTCCCGGACAGCGGCTACGTACGCCTCGTCCGATGCTTGCCCGTTCGGTGATCCGAGTACGTTGACATGGCCGATCTTGCGGGCTTCGCGCTCGCCCTTGCCGTAGAGATGAACCTTGGCGTCCGGCATCCGCGCGAAGAGGTGATGAAGCCGTTCGTCCATCGTCATCGTCGGGGCCTCTGATGCTCCGAGAATATTGGCCATGACCGTGACCGGAGCCAACGGCGTCGTATCACCCAGTGGGTAGTCGAGTACCGCGCGAACATGCTGCTCGAACTGCGAAGTTCGGCATCCGTCCATGCTCCAATGCCCGGAGTTGTGCGGACGCATCGCGAGTTCGTTCACGAGGATGGCGCCGTCGATGGTCTCGAACAGCTCGACCGCCATGGCGCCGACGACTCCGAGCTCGGCAGCAAGCGCCAGAGCCATTCTTTCCGCGTCGATCGCCACATCGTCGTCGAGCGAGCCCGCCGGTGCGATGACCACCGCGCATTGCCCGTCGCGCTGCACCGTTTCGACTACGGGCCACGCCGCACCCTGTCCGAAAGGAGACCTCCCGACCATGACGGAGAGCTCGCGCCGCAGTTCGACCTTCTCCTCGACCATCAGTGCGACGCCGAGATCGAGCTGACGCGCCACGATGTCTTCTGCCTCGTCCGCATCCTTCGGCATCCACACACCACGTCCGTCGTATCCACCACGGATCGATTTGACTACCACCGGCCACCCGTGGGTGTCTCCGAAAGCTGTGACGTCTCCCACCCAGGTGACCTCGGCGAATTTCGGGATCGGGATCCCGAGCTCTTCCAGTTTCCGACGCATCTTCAGTTTGTCCTGCGCGTAGATCAGGGCCGACGGCGGTGGCTGTACGTTGACCCCTTCCGAAACGAGGACTTCGAGATGCTCGGTCGGGACTTGCTCGTGGTCGAACGTGACGACGTTGGATCCCGTAGCGACCGTGCGGAGGGCGTTCAGGTCGTCGTGGTGTCCGAGTACGACATCGGCGCTGACCTGCGCGGCCGGCTCATCGGAACCTGCGGAGAGGACTCGTAGGGTTTGGCCGAGCGCAATTGCGGCTTGATGCGTCATTCGCGCCAACTGGCCTCCGCCGATCATCGCCACTACCGGCATTCCGGTGGACGAGCTACGGGGGGTGGTGGGGCGCGGAGATAGACCTGTCACGGCTTCATATCGTGTCATGCGAGACAGATTCCACCGCAAGCAGACCCCCTCTGATGACGAATGAATTCGAGCGTCCTGTCCAATTCCTTCACTGCGAAGTCCCAATTACTTCACTGAGAAATCGCTGATGATCTGCGCGCCGGTTAGTCGATCAGGCACCTCGTTTCGTAGACTCCTTCGTTGTGCCCTCGATCGACAGTTTGATTCATCGCCTTCCCGGTCCACTACGGGTACTGGCGATTCGTCATACCGAGCTGATCAAATTTGCAATCGTCGGCGGGACCACGATGGTGTTCGACCTGGTGATTTTCTATTCGCTCAGTCTGACCATCCTCGAGCCCAAGCCTGTCGTCGCGAAGATCATCTCAGGCGTGATGGCCACCATTTTGAGCTACATCCTCAACCGTGAGTGGGCCTTCAAGAATCGTGGTGGCCGCGAGCGCCATCACGAGGCTTTGCTGTTCTTCACGATCAGCGGGATCGGTGTCGTTCTGGCGGCTGCCCCGCTGTGGGTGGCGAACAACTTGTTCGACATCCGCGAAGGGCACAACAGCCTGACGATGGTGTTGATTCTCGACTTCGTCCTGAACTACATCATCGGCAATCTTCTACAGATGGCATTCAGGTTCTGGGCGCTACGAAAGTTTGCGTTCCCCGACGAAAACGCGCGGGGCGCTGCGGCAGGCTCGACCGATTACGATCCGACGCCCGCAGAAGCTGCCGAGGAACAACTCGGCCACAGCTGACCTTTCTGCGCGCTCAGCGTGGCTCTCGAGCCCGTGGAGACGAGGTACCGGCTTCTTCACGTGACGCAGGCAGAAATACCGAGAACAAAGCAGGCTTGCGTCGCTGCAGTTCGAGCCTCCCACCGTCCGCCTCGACGAGTGCTCGGGCGAGAGCAAGACCCACGCCGGTCGATCCGGCGCCGGAGAACCCTCGATCGAATATGTGCGGAGCCAACTCGTTGCTGACGCCGCTGCCCTCGTCCGAAACCTCGATGCATACCAGTGGCTCGCGCCGTCGCTCGGCCGTGTCGAGCGCAGGAATCAGTCGCACTGCCACCGTGCACTTTCCGCCGCCGTGCGAGAGCGCGTTGTCCACCAAGACCGCCACAGCCTCGCGCAATCTCGAACCCGTCACCGACGCTTTGAGTCCCGGCCCACCCTCGAGCTCCAGTGTTCGGCCGGCATCCTCGAAGTTTCGTTGCCACTCCCCGACGACCCCGCTGAGCTCCGCGATGACAGCTACGTCCTCGGCACCTGCCGCCCCGTCGCTACGGGACGAGCGCACCAACTCGTCGATCGCCAGGGTCAACCGGTCCACCTGTGCCATTGCTTCATCTGCTTCGGCAACTACGTCGGGATCGGGATGCGTCGACAATTCGTCGAGCCGAAGTCGGACGGCCGTCAGCCGACTGCGCAGCTGGTGCGATACGTCGGCGACCAGCGCATGCTCGCGTTGCAGTCGGCCCGCGATCTCGACCGTCGCCGAATCGAGGACTTCCGAGACCCGATCGAGCTCGGCAATTCCGTGCCGTCGCGGATCGGGACGAAAGTCTCCGTCGGCGAGTCGCTGCGCTCGTCGTGCGACGTCGCGGAGCGGATCGGCCAGCCGATTGGCGGTCAAGACGGCCACCGCAGTCCCGATGAGAATCGAGGCCAACACCACGAGAGCGACCGCACCGACGGCTTGTTTCTGCAGGGTTCTCATATCGTGAGACGGCACTTCGAGCCGTAGCGATCCCGCAGTTCCCATCGACAGCGATTCCACCAACGGGGCGGGCACGAAGCTTTCACCGATGTCCACCCTCGACGCGGCATCTTGCGGTGTCGGAAACACCACGACGAGACGTCCACCTTCTGGGACGGCCAACCTGAGCGAGCCGATGTCGAGGACACCCTCCACGATGCCTCGCTCTCCCTCTTGCGACAGGATTTCCGATGCCATCCGATCGAGCCGCCGTTGAAGGTCGTCGCGAGTGAAATCCTCCACCCATAGCCAGGCGGTGTACACGAGGGGCAGACCGAGCAGTAGAGCGGTCAGCAGGACGACGGCAAGGATGGATTGCAGTATGCGGCGGCGCATCGATCAGTCGCTGTTGATCCGGAACCCGACTCCGCGCACAGTGGCGATGCGGCGCTCGGAAACCGATCCCTCGTCACCGATCTTCCTGCGCAGCCATGACATGTGCATGTCGAGTGTCTTGGATCCACGGAGTTCCGCGTCGCCCCATACCTCCCGGAGAATCGTCTCGCGGGAAACGACTTGCCCAGCATGGTCGAGGAGCACTTTGAGCAGTTCGTATTCCTTGTTCGCCAATGCGATCTCGGTTCCGTTCACCAGCACTCGCCTGGCGGCTGGCTCCAACCTGATCCCGCCGACCTCGATCGGGGTGTCCTCACCGGGACCGCGCCGCCGAAGCAGTGCCCGGACGCGGGCCATCAGCTCGGCGAGTCGAAACGGCTTACCGACGTAATCATCGGCGCCGGCGTCGAGCCCGACCACGAAGTCCACCTCGTCCGTCCGCGCCGTCAACATCAGGACGGCAAGTTCGGAGCTGTTGGCGCGGACTTGCCGACAGACTTCCAGGCCGTCCATTCCCGGCAGGCCGAGGTCGAGAATCAGCAGGTCGTAGTTCCCGTCGAGGGCCCGCTGAAGGGCAGCCGGCCCGGTCTGCTCGACCGTCACCGTGTACCCCTCACGCCCCAGGGCTCGCGAGAGCGGGGCAGCAATTGCTTCGTCGTCTTCTGCAAGCAGCACTTCGGTCACCCGCGCAACCCTACGGTTCGTTTCTGTGAGAACGCTTCGTTTACCAGCGTTTCCCCGCACGCCATCCTCTTTTTGCCGTGTCCGGAGAATCCTCATACGAGACTTCTCCGTCGTCGATCCGCGGACGGTCGTCCCGGCGAATCTCCAGCGCGTCGAATACCTGCTGGTAGAGAAGCGAATGAACCCGCTGGACGCGGGGAATGTCGTCGAATTCCAACGGGTCGTCCGACGCCGAGGCGATGATGAGGGTTCCGGTACCGAGCATGCGATCGATCAGTCCGTGCCGAAACTGGACGTTGGAAATACGGCCCATCGGGATGTCGATTCCCGAGTGGGTGATGACGCCCTGCCGGATGAGCACTCGGCGGTCGGTGACGATGAAGTGCGTGCATCTCCAGCCGATGAGGGGGGCTATGCACCGCCAAGCGACGATGATCGCCCACAGAACTGCAGTGACTATCGATGCGACGGTGGAACTCGAGCCGTCGAGCTTTACCGAAATCAGGCCGATCAGGAAACCTGCGACAGCGGTGACCAGGATGAATGACAACGCAGGCAACACCAGCATCTTCCAATGCGGGTGATGATGCAGAAGCAGTTCTTCCTCGTCTGCCAACGCATCTTCCGGGTACCCCATACGACTCACTCCTCGGCCGGATCCTTATTCGTACGAGGCGATCCTGCCACGAGAGCTGCGTCCTCCTCGCCATCCGAATCGGCGGCGCCACCGACATCCTCCTCACTGGCGGAATCGGCAGCCTCAGGATCGGTGGGTTCCGCTGCCGCATCGGGGGCAGGGCCGTCACCACCGGACATCAGAATGTCCGCCCATCTGGTTGCTGGATCGATGTCCACCAGCAGCGCCTTGGCCATCAAGGTCAATGGGATGGCGAGGACTGCTCCGAGCGGACCGAGAACCCAGGACCAGAACACGAGCGAGAGAAAGGTCAGAGTGACCGACAATCCCACGGCGTCACCGACGAACTTCGGCTGAATGATCGACTGGATGATTACGTTGACGACGCTGTAGACGACGATCACCGCGATCATCAGCGTGGGCCCGCCCTGCAACAGCGCCAACAGGGCGGGCGGAACCAGTCCGAGAACGAAGCCGATGTTGGGAATGTAGTTCGTGATGAACGACAACAGCCCCCACAACACGGGAAGCGGGATACCCATCGCCCACAGCGCACCTGCGTCGATGACGGCAACGATCAAGCCGAAGATCGTCGAGACGACCAGATAAGTACGAGTTCCCGTAGAGAAGGACACGAATGCGCCTGCGATATCGGGCCGGGTACCGACCAATGTCGACATCCGAGTGGTGAACGAACTTCCGTCGACCGCCATGAACAACAGCAGCACGAGGACGAAAACCAAGTTGGAGAAAATACCCAGGACGTCCACGAGAAGACTGTCGATCACACCGAACACCGTGCCTGCGTCGACTTTCGACATCAAACCTTGAATCTGGTCTTGCCCAATTCCGTTGTTCGCCAAAAGAGTCCGAACGCTGTCGACAAGACTGTCGAATTCATCGGCGTAGGTCGGCAACAGCGTCGCAAGTCGGGCGGTCGATACGACGAGTGCCAATACCAACACGAGAAGGATGGAGTACACCACGACAATCGCGATGATCGTTGCGATCCACGCCGCAAACCCCTTGCGTCGCAGCCACTCTGGAAACGGATGCACCGCTACCGTCAGCATCAAGGCAAGAAACGTCGGCCCGACCACGCCGGAGAACGCGCGTGTTCCGGCGACGCAGACGACGAGTGAGGCCAGCCCCAGCAACACGATCACCCCACGTGGGAGCGACCACGATTCCGACACGCTCGACGGCGTCGCATCCGATGCATGTCGCGGTTCCATGAGTGCCCCTCCGCAGGTATTCATCTGCTCAGAACGATCCCATCGCAACTGTCGAAGCCACATCATCCGTCGCGGATGATGTGGCTTCTCCGATTACTCCAACGCGCGTAGGTGCGTGACGTCACCGGCCGCCACGGCGACCGATTGCCCGGTGTCATCGTCACGAACGACGATGCGGCCGTGAATATCGACGTCGGTCGCCTCACCCACCAACACTCGATCCCCAGGCATCTCGACGCGAACTCTTCGGCCCACCGTGTCGCACCGCTCGCGATATCGCTGAGCGAGATGCTCGGTGTTCCAACCGGAGTTCTTCCAGGAATCCACTTCGGCACCGATTCCACGCAGCATTGCGCGCAGAATAGTGTCACGATCGGTCACGACCGCATTTTCTAGCACCAGCGATGACGCCGTCGGGACAGGAAGTTCCTCCGTCGTCATCGACACGTTCAGCCCGATACCGACCACCACGACCGGATGCGGACCGTAGGTAGCCACCTCGGCGAGAATTCCAGCGACCTTTCGCCCCTCGATCAAGACGTCGTTCGGCCATTTCAGAGCCGCATCGACGGCTGCCACCGTTCGCAGCGTGTCGACTACGGCGACTCCGGTCAGGAGCGGTAGCCACCCCAGGACGGCCGGATCAATTCCTGGAAATTTCATCAGCACCGACAACAGGATCTGTGATCGAGGCGCGCCGGAGAACGGGCGTGAATGACGGCCACGTCCGCTGTCCTGATGCTCGGCGACGAGCGCAGTGCGATCGGCGAGCCCGTCGGCTCGTGCAATGAGGTCAGCGTTGGTCGAGCCCGTTTGCTCGACCACGTCGAGCCTCGACCAGGACGCTTGCGGTCCATCGACAAGTGCTCGACGAAGAGCCGCGACATCGAGCGGGGGGCGGTCGAGATTGGTCCACATGACCCATGAGCATATGGCCCTACCGAACAGGCCTCGACGATGTACCGGCCAGTAGGCTTCTTTGTCGACTGTGCTTGTCGCACCTCGGTCGGGACAGCCATCTCAGTCGTGGTTAAAGTGATCCCCCATGACCAGTGTTCAGGACGCAACTGCACAGGGTTCGGCCGCCAAGCCCGATATCCACACCACAGCGGGAAAACTCGCCGATCTCAGAAGTCGCCGGGAAGCCGCGATGCTCCCCAGTGGTGAAGCTGCGGTGGAGAAGGTGCACGCGAAAGGAAAGCTGACCGCCCGGGAGCGCATCACAGCGCTTCTCGACGAAGGTTCGTTCGTCGAGCTGGACGCGCTCGCTCGTCACCGGTCCGTCAACTTCGGGATGGCCGACAACCGCCCCTTCGGCGACGGCGTAGTCACCGGTTACGGCACCATCGACGGGCGCGACATCTGCGTTTTCTCCCAGGACGCCACCGTCTTCGGCGGTTCTCTCGGTGAGATCTACGGCGAAAAGATCGTCAAGGTCATGGACCTGGCGATCAAGACCGGCCGCCCGCTGGTCGGCATCAACGAAGGCGCGGGCGCTCGCATCCAGGAGGGCGTCGTCTCCCTGGGCCTCTACGGCGAAATCTTCCACCGCAATGTTCAGGCCTCCGGAGTCATCCCGCAGATCTCGCTCATCATGGGGCCAGCTGCCGGTGGGCACGTCTACTCCCCCGCACTGACCGATTTCGTCGTCATGGTCGACGGCACCTCGCAGATGTTCGTCACGGGCCCCGACGTCATCAAAACCGTCACCGGCGAAAACGTCACCATGGAAGAACTCGGTGGCGCACACACCCACATGGAGAAGTCCGGTGTCGCGCACTACGTCGCCTCCGGCGAGCAGGACGCGTTGGACTACGTCCGCGATCTGCTGTCGTACCTGCCGAGCAACAACCGCGCCGACGCACCCCGCCTGGCGCCGTCGGATCCGATCATCGGTGGCATCGAGGAAAGCCTCACTGCAGAGGACCTCGAACTGGACACCCTGATCCCCGATTCACCGAACACCCCGTACGACATGCACGAGGTCATCCGCCGGATCCTCGATGACGACGAGTTCCTCGAAGTCCAGGAAGGCCGCGCTCGCAATATCATCGTCGGCTTCGGACGTGTCGACGGTCGCTCGGTGGGCATCGTGGCCAACCAGCCCACCCAGTTCGCCGGCACTCTCGACATCGACGCCTCCGAGAAGGCGGCTCGCTTCGTGCGGACCTGCGACTGCTTCAACGTTCCGATCATCACCCTCGTCGACGTTCCGGGCTTCCTTCCCGGAACCGAGCAGGAATTCAACGGCATCATTCGTCGCGGCGCGAAGTTGCTCTACGCCTACGGCGAGGCGACGGTCGGCAAGATCACCGTCATCACCCGCAAGGCCTACGGTGGCGCGTACGACGTCATGGGCTCCAAGCACATGGGTGCCGACGTCAACCTCGCGTGGCCGACCGCTCAGATCGCCGTTATGGGTGCATCCGGTGCCGTCGGATTCGTCTACCGCAAGCAACTGCTCGAGGCTGCGAAAAATGGCGAGGATGTCGACGCATTGCGGTTGAAGTTGCAGCAGGAGTACGAGGACACACTCGTCAACCCGTACATCGCGGCCGAGCGCGGCTACCTCGACGCTGTCATCCCGCCGAGCCATACGCGTGGACAGATCGTGGCTGCGCTACGGCTTCTCGAGCGAAAAATGGTGACGCTGCCGCCGAAGAAGCACGGAAACATCCCACTATGAGTGCACCGGCAAAGGAATCCGACATCACCGAAGCCACGGATCTGATCGAGTCTGCAGGATTGGAAGACGCATCGGCGGTCTCGGCAATCCACGATGCGATCCGAGTGGTGAAGGGCAATCCGTCGGACCAGGACATCGCGGCACTCGTCGTGGTTCTCACTGCAGCAGCAGGTTCGACCGGCTCGACCGGTGACTCACGTCCATCGGAGCTGTGGGGTTCACACGCCTCGAAGCATCGGACGTTCGCGCCTTATTCGCCGTACTCGTACGGCGCTTCGCAGCGTTACTAGAGTGCCTCGTTTCGTTCTCGCCTCAGCGTCGCCTGCGCGGCTCGAAGTTCTACGCAAAGCGGGAATCGATCCAGTCGTGCGGGTGTCCGGGGTGGACGAGGACGCGCTCACCGCTGCACTCGGATCCGATCCGGTACCCGAGGATGTGGTCGTAGCCTTGGCGCGCGCAAAGGCCGAAGCAGTCCTCACCGAGTTCGACGACGCAGTGGTGGTCGGATGCGATTCGATGTTGTCAATCGGCGACGAGCTCCAGGGCAAGCCTCACAGCGTCGATGTGGCACGGCGTAGATGGGCTGCGATGGCCGGGACATCAGGTGATCTTCTGACCGGCCACGCCGTCGTTCGAGTCGTGGGCGGGAGATCGGTCGCGGTCGCAGTCGGGTGCAGTTCGACGAGGATTCATTTCAGTGAACCCTCGTCTGCAGACCTCGAGGCATATCTCGCATCGGGAGAGCCGTTGTCGGTGGCCGGCGCCTTCACGCTGGACGGCCTCGGTGGGTGGTTCGTCGACCGCATCGAGGGAGATCCGTCCAGCGTCATCGGGATCGGTCTACCGCTCGTCCGTCGACTTCTAGCCGATGTCGGCACGTCGTTGTCCGAGCTGTGGGCCGATTCAGGGAACCAATAGAGCTGTGATGTCTCGGGCCCCGGTCATCACCTCGGCGATCTTGTCCGCAACCTCCTCGGCTGTACCGGTCTCCGAACCGAACAACACGATCACTGCCATGTCCACTCCACTTCTCGCAACTTTTCCTCGCGGGCCACCGAAAGAATCGGTACGTGAGAACAGCCTCACCAGCAGTGAGGGTCGGATCCCACCTGCTTTCCGTGGGCACGACGGGTGTCCACGGGTGGCTCTGCTCTCCGAGCACAGCTCCCTCGACTCGCCGACCGCCTAGGATCGACAGAGACAGATCGATTCGATCACTCCTAGGAGCGAAGAAGAAGTGCCCGTAGCAGCAGACCCCACGCCCACGTTTTCCGACTATGCGCACCCAGATCGACTGGTGTCCACTCAATGGCTGTCCGCACATCTCGGCACTCCCGGCCTCCGGGTCGTCGAATCGGATGAGGATGTGCTTCTCTACGACGTCGGCCACATCCCGGGTGCGGTGAAGATCGATTGGCATGTCGATCTCAACGACCCCGTCACGCGGGACTACATCGATGGAGATCAGTTCGCGGCCCTGCTCGGCCGCAAGGGCATCTCTCGCGACGACACCATCGTGATCTACGGCGACAAGAGCAATTGGTGGGCCGCCTACGCACTGTGGGTATTCACCTTGTTCGGTCACAAGGATGTCCGACTGCTCGACGGTGGCCGCGACGCGTGGCTGGCCGAGAACCGCGAAACAACCCTCGACGTCCCCGAGTACCCGACCACGGAATACCCAGTGGTGGAGCGAAACGACGCACCGATACGAGCATTCGCTGCGGACGTCCTCACAAGCCTTGGCACGATTCCTCTCATCGACGTGCGCTCACCAGCCGAATACACCGGGGAACGTACCCACATGCCCGACTATCCGGAGGAAGGGGCACTGCGCGGCGGCCACATACCGACCGCGGTCAGCATCCCCTGGGCCAAGGCTGCGGCCCCCGACGGTCGCTTCCGTACCAGAGCAGAGCTCGACGAAATCTACGCCGACTACGTCGCAAGTGAGAAGGTGATCGCGTACTGCCGAATCGGCGAGCGATCGAGCCACACCTGGTTCGTGCTGACTCACCTTCTCGGTCACGAATCGGTCCGTAACTACGACGGCTCGTGGACCGAATGGGGCAATGCTGTTCGGGTTCCGATTGCACGCGGCGAGGAGCCTGGCTCCGTACCCGTGAAGGCCTGATCATGTCCGAGTTGCCGGAGTCGCTCTCCGAGATCGTCGAGGATTTCGCCGCGGTCGAGGGCCAGGACAAGCTTCAGTTGCTCCTCGAGTTCAGTCGTGAGCTCCCTGAGTTGCCCGGGCATTTGGAGCAGGCAGCTATGGAGCCGGTGCCCGAATGCCAGTCACCGCTGTTTCTTTCCGTGGACAGTGTGGATCGTGACTCAGTCAAGCTGTATTTCAGTGCGCCGCCGGAAGCGCCGACGACGAGGGGTTTCGCCTCGATACTTCACCAGGGTCTCGACGGACATTCAGCGCAGGACATTCTCGCTGTTCCGGATGATTTCTACCTTGCGCTCGGTCTCGGAGCAGCTGTGAGTCCTCTGCGACTGCGCGGGATGTCGGCGATGCTGTCGCGCATCAAGCGACATGTGAGATGAAACTCGAATAGAGGCGACCTCGACCTGCTGGTCGAGGTCGTCTTGATCGATACACTTGCCGGTCGGTACAGTCAAAACTGGACACGGTGTATGCGATTCGATAGTTCTTCGGTGCGCTCACCGTGGCTGTTTGTTCATCCCGCGTGGAGAGTTGGTTGCTGTCGAATGGAGTTCACCGAGTTGGCGGACTACGCCATACCCGCAGGCACCATCACGGAGTGGATTCCCAGTGTCGGTCCCCACGCAAGCACCCCGGTCCTGGCCGGTTGGCAGCCGGACGACCGCCCAACGTCGTATGTCCACGAGGCGCACCTGCGCGACAGCCTGAAGAGTCCGCGTCAGGGTCGGGAGAGTTGGTTGGGCGCGGCGTTCGATATCGACGGCCCGCTCGACAAGCGTGCGTTCCGACGCGCCGTGCTCGCGTGGATCGATCGCCACGAGTCTATGCGTTCACACGCGGCCATCGACGTCGTCGACGGAGAGCTCAGCCGGGTCACCGCCGCTGAAGGCACCGTCGATGTCTGGCAGGTCGAGCAGGAGCGCTGTGAGCTCTCCAGCGAGGTGTTGGACCATCTGCAGTACTTGTTCGACGAATACACCTCACCTCTTGCCTGGCCCGCGTATGCGTTCGTGACAGTTGAGCCACTGGAAACGTTGGACACGGGAAAGGTCACCGTCTTTTTCGCCGCCGACCACTCCATAATCGACGGCCTGTCCACCGTTCTGGTTGCCCACGAGATATCCGCGTTGTACGCCGAGGCAGTCGACGGCACTGCCGCCGCGCTGTTCGAGGCTGGTAGCTACCTGGACTTCGGGATGTCCGAGCGCCGGATGCACGCCGAACTCGAGCACACTCACGATGCCGTGGTGACCTGGCGCCGATTCCTCGACGCCGACAATGGTCGGCTACCGGCCTTTCCTCTCGATATCGGTCCGCCGGGGAGCGGTGACACCCCGCAAGGCGGGTTGACCGACTGGATCTTCGATGCCGAACGGGCCGATTCCTTCTCTGTCGCGTGCCGCAAGACCGGCAACAGTATGTTCGCCGGACTGCTGGCCGCCTTGGCAGTGGCCGGGGCGGAGCTGACCGGCCGGACCGAGTTCCGGACCATCACACCCGTACACACTCGGGATCAACCGCACTGGGCGTCGTCACTCGGGTGGTTCGTCGGATTGTGCCCGCTCTCGTTCGATATCGCGGATGCGGAATCGTTCGGCGCGATCGTTGCGCGGGCTACTCAGCAGGTCACGGCGACCAAGCCGGTGGCCCGGGTCCCACTCGACCGGGTCTTTCGCGCGCTGGGTGCCTCTGCGAAGCCGCGCTTCGTGGTGTCGTTCATGGATGTCCGTTTCGCGCCGATGGCCGAGCGGTGGGACGCCTGGAATGCACGGGCACTGCGCAGCAAGCAGTACGACCACGACGTCTACATCTGGGTCAACCGCACGCCGCGCGGAGTGAACATCTCGGCGCGGTACCCCAACAACGACATCGCAACCGCACACGTTCACCGCTACGTCGGCACGCTGCGGCGAATCCTCGACGAAGTGGTCGACACAGGAACGGCGTCGCTTCCCTCCATGGTGAGCAGCGGCCCGGCATTGCACAGCGCGTCCTTCGTTCCGACACCTACCAATCAGTAGGGACCTCCGGCTTTTTTGGGTCTGTTCCCTGTAACCACCATCCAGTTTCGGATGTGCCGGCCACTGTGCTTACACTCCGAAGAGACGCCCGTAACCGAGCGGCGGAAAAACGCCGCGCACGGAACACTTGAAACCACAGGAGGCTCAGTGCCCAGCCACGCCAGCGCGCATATCACCAAGGTGCTTGTCGCCAATCGCGGCGAGATCGCAGTTCGGGTGATACGAGCAGCAGCGGATGCCGGCCTGACCAGTGTCGCGGTATACGCCGAACCTGACGCCGATGCTCCGTTCGTGCGGCTTGCCGATGAAGCCTTCGCTCTCGGTGGACAGACATCTGCCGAGTCCTACCTGGTAATCGACAAGATCCTCGACGCCGCCAAGAAGTCCGGCGCCGACGCCATTCACCCCGGCTACGGATTCCTGTCCGAAAACGCCGAATTCGCCCAGGCCGTCATCGACGCCGGGTTGATCTGGATCGGACCGTCACCGCAGTCGATTCGCGATCTCGGCGACAAGGTCACGGCCCGCCACATCGCCGCCCGCGCCAAAGCCCCTTCAGTGCCCGGCACCTCGGAGCCGGTCAAAGACGCAGCCGAAATCCTCGCTTTCGTCGACGAGCACGGTCTACCGATCGCCATCAAGGCTGCCTTCGGTGGCGGCGGACGTGGCATGAAAGTTGCCCGCACCCGCGAAGAGATCCCAGAGTTGTTCGACTCTGCCACCCGCGAAGCTGTCTCAGCCTTCGGTCGCGGAGAGTGCTTCGTCGAGCGCTACCTGGACAAACCGCGCCACGTCGAAGCTCAGGTCATCGCCGACCAGCACGGCAACGTCGTCGTCGCCGGCACCCGCGACTGCAGTCTGCAGCGCCGTTTCCAGAAGCTCGTCGAGGAAGCGCCTGCGCCGTTCCTCACCGACGCCCAGCGCGCCGAGATCCATTCCTCCGCGAAAGCGATCTGCCGCGAAGCCGGTTACTACGGCGCAGGTACCGTCGAATACCTCGTCGGCCAGGACGGACTCGTCTCGTTCCTGGAGGTCAACACCCGCCTGCAGGTAGAGCACCCCGTCACCGAGGAGACCTCCGGCATCGACCTGGTGTTGCAGCAGTTCCGCATCGCAAACGGCGAAGAACTCTCCATCACCGAAGACCCCACACCGCGCGGACACTCCTTCGAGTTCCGCATCAACGGCGAGGATGCCGGCCGCGGCTTCCTACCGGCCCCCGGACCGGTCACCACCTTCGTCGCCCCCTCGGGCCCCGGCGTGCGCGTGGACTCCGGTGTCGAATCCGGTTCCGTGATCGGCGGCCAGTTCGACTCCATGCTCGCCAAGCTCATCGTCACCGGCGCCACCCGCGAAGAAGCCCTCGCACGCTCGCGTCGCGCGCTGGCCGAGTTCAAGGTCGAGGGCCTGGCGACCGTCATCCCGTTCCACGCAGCTGTGGTATCCGATCCCGCCTTCATCGGAGACGGCACGAAGTTCGACGTCCACACGCGCTGGATCGAGACCGAGTGGGACAACCAGGTCGAACCGTTCACCGCCGGTGAGCCTCTGGACGAGGACGAGGCACTGCCCCGCCAGTCCGTCGTTCTCGAGGTCGGTGGCCGTCGCGTCGAGGTCTCGCTCCCCGGCCAGTTCTCACTCGGTGGCGGTGGCGCCGCGACCGACGGTGCGATCCGTCGTAAGCCGAAGGCTCGCAAGCGAGGTGGCTCGGGAGGCGGCGCCGCATCGGGTGACGCTGTCACCGCTCCGATGCAAGGCACTGTCGTCAAGGTTGCCGTCGAAGAGGGCCAGGAAGTCGCCGAAGGCGATCTTATCGCTGTCCTCGAGGCGATGAAGATGGAGAACCCGGTCAACGCCCACAAGGCGGGTGTCGTCACCGGTCTGTCCGTGCAGCCGGGATCGGCCATCACTCAGGGCACCGTACTCGCCGAACTGAAGTAACACGATCCACACCGACGTCCGGGTTAGTCTGTTCTCATGGCAGATAACCCGGACGTTCGTGTAGGTACGGCCGAGCGTGAACAGGCGCTTTCAGCTTTGAGCCGGCATTTCAGCGATGGGAAGCTCACCCTCCCCGAATTCGACGAGCGAAGCGCCGTGGTTGCGTCCGCCAACACACGCGGGCAGCTGGATTCGGTGTTCACCGACCTTCCTTCGCCCTCCCTGAATCCAAGCGCCTCAGCTCCGTTGGACCGGAGAGAGTCCACCCCTCCCGCACACACGGACGAGTACGACGGTGCCGACGGGTGGGACTGGCGCAAGACAGCGATCGCGGTGACCCCGATCGTTGCTCTGATCCTGTTCTTCATCGTCCCCGTCCCCCACAGTTGGTTGTTCTTGCTGCTCATCCCACTGGTTGGTGCACTCCTCGCGGGTGGAAATCGGGCCAGGCGGCGCGATCGGTGACTGCGACCGATCCCCCGAGAGCACTGTTGCTCGATGTGTTCGGCACCGTGGTGGATTGGCGTACGAGCGTTGCCCGCGAGGTCGCCGCGGCCACAGCTGCTCAGGTAGATTCACTCGCTTTCGCTGATCGGTGGCGTAGCCTCTATCAGCCGGCGATGGAACAGGTGCGGTCCGGCGCGCGCGCCTTCACCAGACTCGATGTTCTGCACCTGGAGAGTCTTCGAATAGTTCTCTCGGAGTTCGATGTTCGAATTCCCGAACCCTCGATTGTCGCCCTGAATCTCGCGTGGCACCGCTTGGACCCGTGGCCGGATTCGGTGGAAGGCATCGGCCGTCTACAGTCGAAGTTCATCGTTGCGCCGCTGTCCAACGGCAACATTTCGCTTCTGTTGGACATGGCGAAGAACGCCGGTCTTGCTTGGGATGCAATCCTCGGCGCGGAGCCGGCGCGCGCGTACAAACCGTTGCCCGAGGCATATCTCCGCACCGCCGACATTCTCGGCCTACGTCCCGAGCAGTGCATGATGGTCGCGGCTCACAACGGTGATCTGATGGCGGCCAGAGAGTGCGGATTTCGTACAGCTTTCGTTTCCCGACCGCGGGAATACGGGCCCTCGCAAACGAAAGATGTTGCTCCGGAGTCGGACTGGACGTACAGCGTGCACTCGATCGCCGAACTCGCCACGGCTCTGCACTGCTGAGATCTACGTCAGCTCTTCTCGGCCATTGAAAATGTCGCCCTATTCGGTAGCCTCGATACGACTACCGACTGCATGGACGACAACGATCTGCGGATTCCACGGCACCAGGGCGTCGATCGATTTTTCGAGCTCGCCGATCGGCGGAAGATACTGAGGGCCTAGTACTTCGATCACCGCGGTGTCGGCCTGCCAGGTGACGGATCCGACCTGAGCATCTGGAACTGAGGCGAGCCATTGCTCTGCCGCGTCGTGAATCTGACGCACCCAGAGTGAGGTAAGCGAATTGATCACCATGGGAATGGCCACGACTACCAGCGCTGATGCCAACAGAAGAAATACGCGAGCATGTCGCGGCGACTCTGTGGTGCGGCTTTCTCGGGCGTAGCCGGCGACAACCAGTACCAGGGTGGAGGTGATCACCATGGCAACCACATTCGAGGCGAACAAGACCAGAGCGCCGAGCGCAAGCGAGGGCGCTCCGGATCCGAGGCAGACACCGACTACCGCAAGTGGTGGGACCAATGAAATTGCAATGGCCACGCCGGGAAGCACATCACCGACGTCACGGCGAGTGATCGCAATGGATCCGGCGAAGCCAGTGGCAATCGCAGCCATGAGGTCGGCCAGTGTCGGGGAGGTGCGTCCGAGAACCTGAGAATTAGTCAGCACATTGGTCGGGTTGAGCAAGACCTGCGCGAACAGGTATCCGAACGCCACGACCAACACGAGCCCCAACAGAACATGTAGAGCACTCCTGAACACGAGTGATCCACGACCGGTGGCAATCCCGAGGCCGGCACCGAGAATCGGTGTCGACAACGGAGCTACGATCATCGCCCCGATGACGGTGGCCGTCGAGTCTGCAACCACTCCCGCGACAGCGATGATTCCGGAAAGGGTGAGCATGATCCAGAATGCCGACCGCTTTGCACCAGTGTCCCCGACAGCGAGATCCAACCGCTCGTCGAGTTCGTCGAGACTTCGACGCTGACTGTCCGGGACCAAAAATGCAAGCATCTCCCAGCCTTTCGAAACTCGGAAGCCAGCGATCGCGATTTCACGGTAGCCCGCTTTCGGCGAGTGCGTACCGTAAACCGAGCACACCGAACGTGTCTGCCCGGTGAAGGAGAACCATTCGGGCCTCTCCTCCACTCACTGCGCTGTCGAGATCCACCCTGCACGATCGGGTTCCTTCCTGCGGGACGAACGCCCAACGCCGGTGGTCACTTTCGGCCGCACCGAAAGTGGAGTCCCAATTTTGTTCTGGGTTACGGAGCTCAACGAAAGCATCCTGACCTGGTGGTCAGATTTTCGTTCCGACGTAGTCACAAAGCCCCAGTTCGAGACCGAGTGTGGGACACTCACGAAGGACAAGCCGGTACACAGCCCCACCTGCTGCACACAGTTCGCGAACACGCATCTGCGCATCGGTCGGGATGGACACAGCTTTCCGGCGGTCAGTTCTCTCCAAGAGAAGGGCTAAAGATGCTACACACAGACATACCAAGCCAGGCAGAGATCATCGACCTAGCTTCCACCGAGGGAAGAACTTGCGTGTCGATCTACACCCCGACCGCAGACACGGTGCGAGATCATGATCGCGTCCAGCGTGAATTTGCCGGCCAGGTGCGCACGGCACTAGCGCAGATCGAAGACTCCGACGAGCGAGCAACTATCGAGCAGTCATTCGAGGCGCTCACCGAATGGTCGGAGTTCTGGCGATACCAATCGCGCACCCTTGTGGTGCACGCAACCACCGAACGCATCCGTAGTTATCGTCTGCCCAACCGCCTTTCGGCCGTGACGTTCGCCGGCGACCGCTTCTACCTCAAGCCCATGCTCCGCACCACATCGTTCCCGCAGACTGCGTTCGTCCTGGCGTTGGCCGAGGGTGGCGTGCGATTGGTCGACATCTCCGCTGACCAACCGCCTGCGGAGGTAAGCGTGCCCGGCTTGCCGACGGACCTCGAGTCCGAACTCGGCAAGCCTGAGCGCAGCGGATACGGCCCCGGTGGAAGGCCCCACAACCCGGACAGTCGTATGACCCGTATTCGGCAATTCACCCGTATCGTCGACCAGGCTCTGCGCACCACTTTGATCGGTCGCGGCATTCCTTTGATCCTCGCTGCGGCCGACCCCATCGCATCGATCTATCGCGGCACCACTACCTATCCGGGACTGCTGCCGCAGGGCATCGAGGGTAATCCTCAGGCGCTCAGCGACGGCGCTTTGGCCGACGCCGCCCGCACCGTGCTGGACAATCACTACCGCGACCAGCTGGTCGACCTGCGTCAGCTCTTCGACGAGCGTAAGTCGCAAGGCCGCGGACTGACCGATGTTGCGGACGTCGCGAAAGCCGCCACGTACGGCGCGATCAGCACGGTACTGGTCGACATCGAGAGCATCGTTCCGGGTACCGTCGATCCAGGCACCGGTGACGTGCACTTCACGGATGCCGACGACTCGAAGGTCTACGGCGTGGTGGACGAGATAACCCGGCGCGCATTGCTGTCCGGCGCGACGGTGACCGCCGTTCGAAGTGAAGACATGCCCGACGGCGCACAGATCGCGGCAATCCTGCGGTACAAGAGCTGATCCGGATTCCCGCCCGTTCGCGGGCGGGAACTCTTCACCCTGCGTCGAGCTGGCCTTCGTTCGCTTCTACTTACGCGCCAGAATATATGCCTGTGGTTGAAGCTCAGATCCCATCGGCGGACGGACTAATCGAATCGCCACCCAAAACCCCCTCTTGCACAACAGATTCAAGATTTTTTCAGGAGACAGGCGGTAGACGTCGTACGCGACGGCATGACCGTAAGCGTGCTCCAGCCGCACTCGCTCGTCGCCGACCTGAAACGAGAGTAGAAGCAAGCCGCCCGGGGCAAGGACCCGCCAGAACTCCGCGAAAACTACGGTCAGGAGCTTCGGCGGGGTATGAATTATCGAATACCATGCGAGAACCCCCTCGACACTTCCGTCGGCGAGGTTCACATCGAGTATCGATCCGACGTCGAATTGCATTGCAGGATAGCCCCTTCGGGCGATGTCGATCATCTTCGGAGACACATCGATCCCGATTGTAGTGAGCCCGTGGCCGTGGAGGTACTCGGAAATCCGGCCGGGTCCACACCCGGCGTCGAGGACGCGCGTGCCCCCCTCGGCACTCACCATGTCCGCGAACGTATCCAACAATCGCCGATCGAGTGGCTTGTGCGAGAGCTCATCTCGCAGTAGTTCGGTGTAACTGTGCGCTACGGCATCATAGGCCGTCCTGGTCATATCCAGATCGTCGATACCCATGCCGCCCCTCTCGCAACAGAATCTCCAATGCCGACACCGTACTAGCGGTAGTCGTGATCGATGCCCGTCGCCCATCGAGCACACTCGACGGCGACGACATCGAATCTACTGCGCAGAAACGCCCGTGCACCCGCATCTCCACTCGAAGTGTCGATCACTTCCTCCCAATGCTCACGACCGAATACCACGGGGTGGCCTGGAGTGCCGTCGAATACCGCACGAGCCAGATTCGACGGCGAAACCCGGGCGGCATCGAGGACAGCGCGCACAACCTCGGGACCCACATCGGGCGTGTCGACGACGTGGACGACCGCGTACGAGAAGCCCTCGGCCGCGGACAGCCCAGCCTTCAGCGAGGCACTCATACCGACGAGCCAATCGTGAGCATGCACAGCGATCGCCCCGTCCGGCATCGCACTGCCTGCGGCACCCAGTACCACGATCACCTTCTCGCATCCACCTTCGAGCAGAGCGCGCACGGCGATGTCGAGCCACCGGCCTTCGTCGGCGAGTACTTTCGGTAATCCGTAGCGGGTGCCGGCACCTGCGGCCAACAGCACCCCGATAGCATCGCCCGTCAACAGTTTCACTTAGCCCATCACCGCTCTCGCCCACTCGATCAGGGGTACGAGTTCACGCCACGTATCTCGCACATGCAGCGACGCGGCGGACGTCTCGAGCCAGTCCGGTGATCCGAAGTGTTTCGACGCCGTCAAGGATTTGTGTCTGAGCAGGCCGATTCGAGGATGGTCGAGCTCGTAGCCACGCGGCTTGGTTTTCAGCTGGTCACCACCGATCTCGAACCCGGCCGCGGTCAAGGTCGTCACCAATTTGTCGAGTTCTACCCCGCGCACGTCGTTGTCCACCGCTTCTCGATAGCGGGCAATGCCGTCGGTGGTCGAACCATAGAACCCGCCTGCGACGAAGAGCCCGGCCGGATCGATCTGTACGTAGAAGCCGAGGCTTTGGCCGCGCGCCACGAACCCGCCTTGATGCGTCTTGTACGGCGTCTTGTCCTTGGAGAATCGCACGTCTCGATACGGACGGAATACCTTCCCTTCACCGAACTCCGCTTCCAGCTCTGCGAGCAACGCGGTCATGGGTGCTTTGACCGACTCGTCATAGACGGATTTATGAGCAGCCCACCACGTCTTGCTGTTGTCCGCTTCGAGGTCCTCGTAGAAGTCCAGCGCAGCAAAAGGAATACCGGTGAAAGCCATATTCGTCATCCTAGGAGGAAAGCCAACGGAGTCGTCATGACCGGGGATCACTCGACGGCTGGGGATCGCTCGAAGGCCGACTGACGATGACACGCCAGTTCTTCGTCGATCGCCAATAAAGGTATGCGATCAGACCGAGCGGAATCGGGACCAGCCACGTAGCCATCCGGAACAACATCACGGCCGCAACCAGTTCTCCCTGTTGAGCCGTGGTCATGCCGACTCCGAGCACCGCGATCAGAACGGCATCGGCAACCCCGAGACCGCCAGGGGTGGGGGCGAGAAGCACTGCCAACGACATGGCACCGAAGGCGACCACGATCCGATCCCAGCCCACTTCGTCACTGCTCGTACCCATCAGCCGAAGGGCCACGCCGAGCGTGAGTGCCCCGAGCACTTGCGAGAGCAACATCGTCGCAGTCAACGACCGCCAACAGGTCCGTACCCGGGCGAGCAGATGCTCGCGGAAGTCGGCGACGACTTCCTCCATGTCTCGTGGAGCGATGCGCTCGAACCGTCGTGCCAACACATTTCGGCCATGTGTGAGCGCTCGGCCGACGCGACGAGCAATGGCATCGTTGGTGATCACGAGCGCGACGAGTAGGCAGATCGCGGTGACGACAACGCACGTGCCGACGGCAATCCAGACCTCCGACCCCGTTGCGGTCCCGAACAATACGAGAATTACGAGAGCGGCCGACATCAACACATACCGCGACAGATTGGTCCAGATGCCGATAGCGATAATCGAGGTCGAACTGTCCGCCAACGTGAAACCCCAGGATCGGTACATTCCGAACGTCAAACCCGTTGCGACCGTGCCGCCCTCAGGAACCGTGTTCGCCAGCGCAAGCGATGCCGTCCGTGCAACGCCGGCCTGCGCGATGGTCAGGCCGGGCAACGTATAGACCATCGGCCACAACATCGACGCCAGATAGAGCAGCCCGAAAACACTCACGATGAGAACGTCGCCCACCGAAATCGAACTCAGCGCATCCGATACCGCACCCGAATTCCCGACCGTGCGGTAGAGCAGCCACATGACGAGACCTACCACCCCATACGACAGGACGGCAGAAGCGACCTTACGGACAGGGCTGGGCGTCATCGGTCGTAGAAGGTCTGCAGAATGATCGTGCTTCGAGTCCGAACATTCGCCGTTGCGCGAATCTCTTGCAGTAAGCCCTCGAGGCTGCGCGGTGATTCCACTCGAACGAGAAGAACGTAACTCTCTTCCCCCGCCACCGAATGGCACGATTCGATGGCGGTGATGTGGCGAAGGCGCGCAGGTGCGTCGTCGGGCTGAGCGGGATCGATGGGCGTGATGGCGACGAACGCAGACAGCGGGCGTCCCAGCGCATCCGGATCCACCTGTGCGGTGTACCCGCGGATGACTCGACGGGCCTCGAGGCGTCGGACACGAGATTGCACAGCGGACACCGAGAGGGTGGCCTTCTCTGCAAGAGTGGCCAGAGTCGCGCGGCCGTCGGCCACCAGTTCGTCGATGATCAACCGGTCTATCCGGTCGAGGTTTTCGCTCACCTGCGCAATCTAGCTCAGTGCGACCCGACTCGACCCACTGGACAGCACAGAAGGCCGCTGAAACTTGACGAAATGTGTTCGAGTCAGGCGAACAGAGGCGGCAGCGCGAATATCATCACGGTGGACCAGATCACATGGGTCAGGATCGGCGCCAAGATGCCACCGGAAGCGCGCCGTTGCAGGGCGAGAACGAAACCGAGTGTGATTGCAGCGAACGCCAGCATCGGGTTCCCGCTCGCCAGGGTGACCACCGTGTAGATGATGGTCGAAATCAACACTGGCTTTCGACGACCGATCGCCGCGAACAAGGCGCCTCGAAAGAAGATCTCCTCGGCGACCCCATTGAGCAGGGTGATGAACACGATCAAAGCCAGTGATCCGAACCGCGCATGCGCCAGCACATTCTCGGTGAAGTCTGCCAGTGGTGGGATCTGGCGCACGATCAATGCGCCGACGACGAAAACAGCGCTTGCAGCAAGCCCGGTGAGAATTGGGGTGACGATCGGCCGTCGCATCGAGCCGTTGAATCGGATCCGACCGAGATGCAAGGGGCCCGAGGCGAAGCCGCCGACGATCCAGGCCGCGGCAAGTCCGAGCGTCAGCGCATAGAACGCACTGTCACCAGGCTCGACCGACAGCGACAGACCCAGCAGCGTTGCCCCGACTACGAGCGTGATCACCACCACGATCCGGCGTCGCATAAATGCCTTGTCGGTTTCCTCGTGGTCCCGGTCGACCTTTTCTACAAGGGCCGACTTCACAACGTCGACCACGCTCGTCTGCCACGTCGCCATCAAGCCTCCCTATTTCTGTCGTCGAACAGCCGTCGTATTGCCGATCTTGTCCGGCCGGAAACACTGTCGACCACATCGAGGTTCGTGCGCACCACCGCTGCGACGGGCCACGAGTACAACAATGAACGCGCGCCGAGGGACTCGAACAGGTCCCACGTCGGTTTCGACGAGGCCGCCACGCCGTAGCGGCGGATCACCGACGCGTCGCCTCCGCTCCACGCCGCATCGGTGACCGCAAGTCGTAGTGGATCCTTGAGTTCACTCACTCCGGGCGGGGTGCCGACGCGGCCCTGCACACTGCGACGCATCGCATCCGCGATCGTGGTTCTACCGCTTTCGGGTTCACCGGCGACATCGACGATCCGCTCCTCCGACGTCGTCATAGTGTTGTGCAGTGACCCGACCAGGTCTTCGGCGAGCGCATCCGGAATGGGGATGATCTTGCCGATGACACGCCCGGCCAGCCCAGTAGGAACGCCTGGGGTGCGCAACCCGACCCGGGTCAGTCCTGCCGCTTCCACGTACGCGAACAACAAATCTTGGTACGGCACAGTGTCCGGGCCGCCGATGTCGTACGAGCCGGGCGGAACAGTGGAGCGAGCCGCCAAAAGATAGAACAGGACGTCGTCGACGGCGATGGGCTGCACCGGGTGGCTCAGCCAGCTCGGCAGCGGCAACACCGGGAGCCTGTCGGCGAGATAGCGCAGCATCTCGTAGGAGGTGGATCCGGCGCCGATCACGATCGCTGCACGAAGCCATACGACCTCGACGCCGTCGACCGAGAGCGCCTCCCCGACGTCTGCTCGGCTCGCCAGATGCTCCGACAACTCTTCGCCCTCCGGCACGAACCCGCCCAGGTAGACGATCCGGCGCACACCGGCGGCTGCAGCAGCTTCGGCGAACTGCCGGGCCGAGGTCAAATCTTGGCTACGGTAGTCGGCTTGCCCGATCGCGTGGACCAAGTAGTACGCCACCTCGACGTCGCCCGCTTGCTCGAAACCCTCGCGAAGCGAGAGTGGGTCACCCGCGTCGAGCGCGCAGGTGTCGACGTCGTGCCACCAGTCGAATCTCGTCAGTGTCTGGGGTTGCCTCGACGCCGCACAGACCTCGTCGCCCGCCTTCAGCAAGGATGCGACCAACCTCGAGCCTATGTATCCACTCGCACCGGTAACGAGAACTCTCATGACTCGAGGCTAACGACATCGGATCGGCGCCGCCGCAGCAGCGGGGCCTGACGGCCTACCTGTGGCATTGTCGGGTGATGGCACTGGTACTGGCGGGCGTTCGGCTTCCCGTCCCCTTCGGGGGTCTGACTGCGGCAAAATTCGGTCGAGATGTGGCGCTGTCGAGCGCGCGTTGGGCCCGCGATACCGCCACCTTCGCGTGGGAGCTTCCCGGTCGTGTCGAGACGTTGCTCGACGAGGTGACGACGCTCATGGCTCGAATCGACGAGGTTGTCACCGCCGCACAACTCGTCGTCATCGAGGCCGCGGTCACTACTCGCTCGGCCGAAGGCGTCGTCGACACGGCATCGAAAACTTCGGCGACCGCACTCGAGTTGGTCGAGCTGTTCGAGCCGATGGCGCAACAGGCGGCACCGTTTGCGCAAAAGTTCGTCGACCACCTGTCCGAGCAAGAAGTCGACGCCACCATCGCGATGGTCGACCAACTTCCCGAAATCGTCGAACATATGAAAGCCGTCCTTCCGATCTTGGCCACACTCGATACGGTATCGCCGGAAATTCACGAATTGCTCAACGTGACAAAGGATGTCCGACGCGCCGTCATCGGAATCCCAGGGTTCAAATTCCTACGCAAAAGGGGCGAGGAGAAACTGGCAGAGGAAGCCGAGGAGGAAGGCCACTGATTCCCCCCTCCGCTCGACCCCCGAGTGCACGAAGCGGCACCACCAGGCGGCAGTCGGCTCAGCCGTGCTCGGCGACGAGCCGGTCGAACTCTGACCGGTCGATCAACTGCGGTTCACCGATAGCGAGGGCCTCGGCGTACTTGATCGCGAGGCGATAGTCGTGCCCGAGTGGTCCTCGTTCGCCGTCCTCGTCGTCGGCCTGCGCGCTGGCCCCTGGCGGCACCTCGTTCTGCAGGCCATTGGTGCGTTCGCCGAGTCGAGCATCGAGTTTTGCGGAAATGATCTGCATTGTCTCTTGGTCGTCGGTCATCAACCTCCCGTACCCGTACCCGGTCGACTTCACACCTCGATAGTCGACCGGGCCATGGTGATGGTTGCTTGTCGGTGTCTGGGGGCATCATGGGCGAGTGGTCAGAAAAGCTTCTCCTCAGCCCGGGACGCCGAAGTCGGGCAATCCTGCTCTCGCGAAGTTTTCCGCGCCCACCCAGGAGTGGTTCGCCGGCGCGTTCCATAGTCCGACCGCAGCCCAGGCCGGAGCGTGGGAGGCAATCTCTAGTGGTCGCCATACCCTCGTCGTAGCCCCCACCGGATCCGGCAAGACGCTCTCCGCGTTCCTCTGGTCGATCGATCAGCTCGCCGGGCGAGCGTCGCAGAGCGACCGCACCACGAAAGTTCTGTACATCTCGCCGCTCAAAGCGCTGGCCGTCGACGTCGAGCGCAACCTCCGGGCTCCGCTGGTCGGCATCACTCAGACGGCGAAGCGCCTCGGGCTCGAACCACCCGATATTTCCGTGGGCGTTCGGTCCGGTGATACGAGCCCCGCGGATCGACGCAGTCTGATCAAGACCCCGCCCGACATCTTGATCACCACGCCGGAATCTCTCTTCCTGATGCTCACCTCGGCGGCCCGGGAGTCACTCGTCGGAGTCGACACCGTCATCGTCGACGAGGTTCACGCGGTCGCCGGGACCAAACGCGGGTCCCACTTGGCACTGTCTCTCGAGCGCCTCGATCTGATGCTTCCGAAGCCCGCTCAACGTATCGGTCTCTCGGCGACTGTCCGCCCGCACGAGGAAGTCGGTCGATTCCTCACCGGTATCGCGCCCATCGAGATCGTTGCGCCGCCGTCGCCCAAGATGTTCGACCTCGCAGTTCAGGTACCGGTGGAGGACATGACCGAACTCGGTGTCACCGAACCCGCGGACGGTTCCGCGTCGGCGGCACCACAGCAGGGGTCCATCTGGCCGCACGTCGAGGAGAAGATCGTCGACCTCATCCTCGAACACAAGTCGAGCATCGTCTTCGCAAACTCTCGGCGTCTCTCCGAGAAACTGACCGCTCGGCTCAACGAAATATATGCCGAACGAATGGGTGACGCTGTCGAAACAGCGCATAAACCCGCGTCCCAGATGGGCACTCCCGCAGAGGTGAACCATGGCGCCGAGACGTTGTTGGCCCGGGCTCACCACGGAAGCGTCAGCAAGGATCAACGAGCACTCATCGAGGATGATCTCAAATCCGGTCGGCTTCGATGCGTCGTCGCCACCAGCAGCCTCGAGCTCGGGATCGATATGGGTGCAGTGGATTTGGTGGTCCAGGTCGAGGCCCCGCCCTCGGTGGCCAGCGGGTTGCAACGAGTGGGTCGTGCAGGCCACCAGGTCGGTGAGATTTCCAAGGGAGTGCTCTTCCCGAAGCACCGAACCGACTTGATCCACTGCGCTGTGACGGTCGAGCGCATGAAGACGGGAAAGATCGAGTCGCTCTTCGTTCCTGCCAATCCACTCGACATCCTGGCTCAGCAGACCGTCGCAGCGTGCGCGCTGGAAGCGATCGACGCCCAGGACTGGTTCGACGCGGTCAGGCGCACCGGCAGTTTCGCAACTCTGCCCCGCTCCGCATACGAGTCGACACTGGATCTACTCTCGGGCCGCTACCCATCGGACGAATTCGCCGAACTGAGACCGAGATTGGTATGGGACCGCGATGCCGGCACCCTCACCGGCCGTCCGGGCGCACAGCGACTGGCCGTGACCTCTGGTGGGTCGATCCCGGACCGCGGGTTGTTCACGGTGTACATGGTCGGTGAGAAGGCATCTCGGGTAGGTGAACTCGACGAAGAGATGGTGTACGAGTCACGCGTGGGTGATGTCTTCGCCCTCGGCGCCACCAGCTGGCGGATCGAAGAGATCACCCACGATCGAGTCCTGGTGAGCCCTGCATACGGTCAGCCCGGGCGGCTGCCATTCTGGCACGGCGACGGGCTCGGCCGCCCCGCGGAACTGGGCAGGGCCTTGGGCGAATTCCTCCGCAGCACTGCTGAACGCGAAGGGTTGTCCGAGCGGCTGACCGGAAGCGGCCTCGATGTCAACGCGGTCAACAACCTTGTCGCGCTTCTCGACGAACAGAAGGACGCGACGGGCCAGCTCCCCACCGACCGAACGATGATCGTCGAACGATTCCGCGACGAGCTGGGCGACTGGCGACTCGTTCTGCATTCGACGTACGGCCAGCAGGTGCACGCGCCGTGGGCCCTGGCGATCGGCGCCCGTCTCATCGAGAGATACGGCATCGACGCTGCCCCGACCGCGTCCGACGACGGGATCATCGTGCGACTACCGGACACCGAGGATCGACCACCCGGTGCCGACTTGTTCGTGTTCGAACGTGACGAAATTGCCGACATCGTCACCGAGCAGGTCGGCGGTTCGGCACTTTTCGCATCGAGATTCCGCGAATGTGCCGCTCGCGCACTACTTCTCCCCCGCCGCAACCCCGGAAAACGCGCACCGTTGTGGCAGCAGAGACAACGGTCTGCCCAACTTCTCGACGTCGCGCGCAAGTATCCGACATTCCCGATTCTGCTCGAGACGGTGCGCGAATGTCTACAGGACGTCTACGACTTGCCTGCGCTGGAAGAGATTCTCGCGCAGATCAGCCGACGGCAGATCCGCATCGTCGAGATAGAAACGGCATCGCCGTCTCCTTTCGCGAATTCCCTGCTGTTCAACTACGTGGGCGCGTTCATGTACGAAGGCGACAGCCCCTTGGCGGAACGTCGCGCGCAAGCCTTGTCGCTGGATTCGACACTGCTCGCCGAACTGCTGGGGCGCGTCGAGCTGCGTGAGCTCTTGGATCTGTCCGTGATTCAGACGACCGAACTCGAACTGCAGCGAATCGCAGAAGACCGAGCTGCCAAGGACATCGAGGGCGTCGCGGATCTACTCCGAATGCTGGGACCGCTGACCGCCGAGGAGGTGGCCGAGCGCACGAGAGGAAACGAGTCTCTACAGTGGCTCATCGAGCTCGGGGCCGCCAAGCGCGCGATGGAGGTGAGCTTCGCAGGTCGGACGTGGTGGACAGCCATCGAAGACGCGGGCCGGTTGCGCGACGCCCTCGGTGTTCCACTGCCCATCGGCACACCGGCAGCCTTCATCGAACCGGTGGAAGACCCGCTGACCGACCTCGTGAGCCGGTATGCGCGCACCCACGGCCCATTCTCGGTCACCGACCTCGCAGCCAGGTTCGGGATCGGGATTGCGGTCGCTCGCGGTGTTCTCACCACGCTCGGTGCCGACAAGAGAGTCGTCGAAGGAGAGTTCCGACCCGATACGACGGGCAGCGAATGGTGCGACAACGAGGTCCTACGCCGTCTGCGCAGACGGTCGCTCGCTGCGGCGCGTCATGAGGTCGAGCCGGTCGGCACCGCAACCCTCGGCCGATTCCTCCCCGCGTGGCAACACGTGGGCAGTAGGCAACTCAACGGAATCGACGGTGTTGCAACAGTTGTCGAGCAGCTTGCCGGGGTACCGATCCCCGCATCGGCCTGGGAGCCGCTCATTTTCGCTTCGAGAGTCCGCAACTACTCCCCCGCGATGCTCGACGAATTGACCTCCACCGGCGAGGTGCTCTGGTCCGGACACGGATCCATCACCTCGAAGGACGGTTGGGTCTGTCTACACATGGCCGAGACAGCCCCGTTGACTCTCGCTCCGCCCGCCGAATCGGATCTGTCCGAACTACAACTGCGAGTGTTGGACGCGGTCGCAGCTGGAGGCGCATATTTCTTCCGGCAGCTCTCGGACACGGTAGGCAGTACCGACGACGACAGTCTGCACGCCGCACTCTGGGAACTCGTATGGGCCAGCCGGCTCAGTAACGACACGTTCGCACCCTTGCGCGCACTCCTCAACGCGACTACCCGCGCGGCGCCGAGCCACCGAGCGCCGAGGAAGACACCGCGGTTGCGCTCGTACCGTCGATTCGAACGGCCCGCGCTGCCGACCCGGACCGGGCCTCCTACCGCAGGAGGGCGCTGGTCCAGACTCCCAGAGCTCGAACCGGATCCCACAGTGCGGGCACACGCGACCGCCGACATGCTGCTCGAGCGCTATGGCGTGGTCACGCGAGGTGCGGTGATGAACGAAGGGGTGCCCGGCGGATTCGCAATGATGTACAAGGTGCTCACCACCTTCGAGGATTCCGGCCGCAGCCGCCGCGGGTACTTCGTCGACTCGCTCGGTGGCGCGCAGTTCTCCACTTCCGATGTCGTCGATAGATTGCGCACGTACGACGAACGAGAAAAGACCGGCGCAATGGTCCTGGCAGCCTGCGACCCGGCCAACCCCTACGGTGCCGCGCTCACCTGGCCGAAGCCCGACGAGAAAGATGATTCGCCTCGACATCGACCAGGACGGAAAGCAGGGGCACTCGTCGTACTCCATGAGGGCGACCTTGCTCTGTACGTCGAACGGGGTGGCAAGACCGTGTTGACATTCTTCGATGACGAAGCTGTCATCGAAGTGTCGGCCCGTGCGCTCGCTGCGACTGTGAAGAGGGGCGGGGTAGAGAAGTTGTTGGTCGAACGGGTGGATGGTCACGACATCCACGGGACGGCATTTGCCAAGACCTTGACCGAGGCAGGCTTCTCCGCGACCCCCCGGGGCTTGCGTCTGCGGGGGCAGCTTCATGCCTGAGGGAGACACCGTCTATCGGGCGGCGAACAAGCTGAGGGACGCGCTCGTCGGGCGGGTGCTGACGGGTTGCGATATTCGTGTACCTCGCTACGCGACAGTCGATTTCACGGGGCGGACGGTGGACTCGGTGGAATCACGTGGCAAGCATCTCCTCATTCGGGTCGGCGGATATACGATCCACAGCCATTTGAAGATGGAAGGAACATGGCAGGTCTATGCCCCCGGTGAAAGGTGGCGCAAGCCTGCGTTCCAAGCTCGCGCGATCCTGACGAACGACAGTGCTTCCGCGGTGGGTTTCGAACTGGGTGTACTGGACGTCGTGGAGGACGAAGACGAGGTCGTCGGGTACCTCGGGCCCGATCTGCTCGGATCGGATTGGGATGCGGCCGTCGCGATCACCAATCTGGGCACCGACCCGACCCGGCCTATCGGAACCGCGTTGCTCGATCAACGGATACTGGCAGGTCTGGGCAACGTGTATCGCAACGAAATCTGTTTTCTCCGCGGTATCGATCCGCGGACCCCAGTCGGTTCTGCAGGCGATCTACGCAAGATCGTCGACCTGTCGTTCCGCACAATCATGGCCAACAAGGATCGCAATCAACGGGTGACCACCGGTGATCGACGGCCGGGACGCCATTTCTGGGTATACGGGCGGGAGAGCAAGCCATGTCGGCGCTGCGGCACAACCGTGCAGTTCGGATTGCTCGGCGACAACCCGCTGGAGGAACGCCAGATATATTTTTGTCCGTATTGCCAGCCCCCGCCCAGCTGATTCATAGGTCGGCCCAGCTGATTCACAGGTCCGCCCGCCAGGATCGTGACTATGACTTTCGGTGAGTCGGCATCGGAATTATCCGTTCACTCGCCGGTAGTGACTACTGTCAATTGGCATGGCACCGAACCTGCGAGACCTCCTGCACAGACCGCTGCTCTCACATAGCAGCCCGCTGAGTCCCGGCAATGCCGCCAGTCGAATCAGTGCCTACGTGTACGGCAATGTCTTGATACTCGTGGCTCTCATTCCGCTGACATCACCGGACGAACACACCTTTCAAGGTGTGGCAATCGTGCTCGGCACAGCGCTGTCCACGTTCGTAGCGCACGCATTCGCCGAGGGCGTCGGTGAAACCGTGCGAACTGGGGCCAAACTCTCGAGGGTTACCCGCATCGAACAACTTCGGGATTCCGTTCCGGTGTTGAGCGCGGCCGTCCTCCCAGCGGGGCTCCTGGCGATCGGTTGGGCAGGGTTGCTGGATCCAGGGGTCGGTCAGATCGTGGCCGAAATAACAGTCATCGCTAGAATTGCGTCGACCAACTTCGTCGTAGGTCGACTCCGCGGCGAGAAGCCGACTCGTGGAACATTTCTTGGATCCATCGTGCTCGCGCTGGTCGCCACTGCGGTGGTCGCACTCAAGTTGTTACTGACCCATTGACCCATTGACCCATTGACCGGACAGACAGCACGCTACGTGCTCGGCTGCACCGGCTCCAGAATTTTCTGACGCACAGTGCCATTTACGGATTCCGAGGGTTGATCCGCCCCGATGACTGCCTTCGAAAATGGGTCCCTACCCAAGCCCGAGTAGTCCTTATGCTGGGGGCAGGCCGGCAGTATCGGGGCCCAATTGTCCAGAGGGAGCGCTGAAAATGGCGAGTGCAACACGGGCCGAAGAGTGGATGCGCAGTTACGTCGCCGAAAGTCTCTCCCACGCAGATATCGCACGGTTCGTCGACTATGGCGCGCAATCCATGGGGTCAGACGTCCCGGAGCTATCTACAGACGCAGATGTTCGGAGGGACTTACAGTTGGCTGTTCGCAGCCAATTCCGCAACATTCTTGCCGCTCGGCAGTCCGACAACGCTGCCCTGTGGGATGCTCCGGTAGCTGCGGAAGCTCATTCTCTTGCCCGAACCATCGCGCGCCGGGGACTCGAATTGCGAGTTCTCTCCCATCTATACCACGCCGGTCACCGAGCGGTATGGCGGTTTGTGGCGGATTTCGTCAGCAATGCCGCTGTACCGGAGGATTTCAAGGTGGAACTCGTCGTCATGATGTGGAAGCAGACGAGCGAGATCATGAATTCGATGCTCGAGGAACTTGCCGCCACATACACGTGCGAACGAGAACGTCTGCTCAGCGGCACATTCTCGATGCGGGTGAACACGGTCCGCGAAATTCTGGACGGCGCATTGAACAACGCTGAGGTCGCATCGGTACAGCTGAGCTACCCGGTCCATCGCGTCAATACTGCCTTGGTGTTATGGACCACCGACCACGCAATCTCGATCGACTCGCGGATCTTCGAACCATTGGCATCGCGGCTGGCGCGGTCAGCATCAGCGACGGAGATCCTCTGCATCCCGTCCGGGGCCCGGGGGTTGTGGGTTTGGATGGTGGCCGGGCATGACGAAGAACCCACGATCGACTCGGCGCTTGTGCCACCCGGGGTGCGCGTCGCGGTGGGCAGGCCGGGACAGGGCATCGACGGGTTCCGGCGAGCTCACAGGGAGGCTCTGGCTGCGCAAGAAATCGCTATGCGGGCGCAACAGCGAATACCCGTCACCAGCTATCGAGACATCGAACTCGTCTCGATGCTCGTATCTCGTCCCGATGCCATGAACACCCTCATCGAACGCGAATTGCCTGGGCTCTTGGTGGACGACGAGCTGTCCGCGCGACTCCGGAAGACGCTACGCGCGGTGCTGTCATGCCCGGGAAACCTCGAGGCCGCCGCTAGCCAGCTCGCCGTGCACAAAAACACTGTGCGATACCGCATCCAACAGATCGAGGAGCGCATCGGCCAGCGGATCACCTCCCGCTCGCTTCACCTCAAACTGGCACTCGATTGCTTCGACACCTTCGGCGCGAACGCAACCACATATGTACCCTCCGAACAAAAAGATCCAGGAACCTTGGCCAAGTAAGCCAATCCGCAGTAGTCGTATCACTGGAAGGCTGACTGCTATCAGCCCCAATGAGGAGTGCGAAGTGCCCACACCGAAAATTGCCGAAGGTTTCGACCCCACTGATCCAGACATCTACGCCACTCATATTCCGCACGCGGAGTTCGCTGAGCTACGCAAGACAGCACCCGTCTGGTGGTGTCCACAACCACCCACCGTCGGCGGATTTCACGACGACGGGTACTGGGTTGTTACTCGGCATCAGGACGTCAGGGAGGTCTCGCGCAACGACGTATATTCCACGTGGGAAAACACCGCGATCGTCCGGTTCGACGACGACATCCCTCGCGAGGCCATCGAACTACAGCGCCACATTCTACTGTTCAAAGACGCCCCAGAGCACACCAAGCTGCGAAAGATCATTGCTCGCGGCTTCACCCCACGCGCAGTGGCCAGCCTCGAGGACGCCCTGTCTGAGCGTGCGTCGACGATTGTCGAAGAAGCCCTGACCCTAGGGGCAGGCAATTTTGTCACCCAGGTCGCGACCGAGCTGCCACTTCAGGCGATTGCGGAGCTCATCGGCATCCCGCAACAAGATCGTGGAAAGGTCTTCGATTGGTCCAATCAGATGACCGGTTACGACGACCCGGAATTCGAGGGTAACCCCCAGGTCGCGTCGATGGAGCTCCTCGGGTACGCCTACCAAATGGCAGAAGAGCGTAAGAAGTGTCCCGCCGATGACATCCTCACCCAGCTGCTGAATGCCGAAATCGATGGTGATGAACTGCGCCCCGAAGAGTTCGGCTTCTTCGTCATACTGCTCGCTGTTGCGGGCAACGAGACCACCCGAAACGCCATCACGCACGGAATGATCGGCTTCCTCGAGAACCCCGATCAGTGGGAGCTCTACAAGAACGAGCGACCAAGCACCGCGGTCGACGAGATTATTCGCTGGGCGACCCCCATTACCGCGTTTCAGCGGACAGCGCTTGCTGACACCACGCTTGGTGGTCAGAAGATCAGAAAGGGTGACCGAGTTGCGATGTTCTATGCCTCGGCGAACTTCGACGAGGATGTCTTCGACGATCCGAACAAATTCGATATCATGCGGGACCCGAACCGGCACTTGAGTTTCGGTGGAACCGGGGCTCACTTCTGCGTCGGCGCAAATTTGGCGCGTCTAGAGATCGATCTGATCTTCAACGCGATCGCTGACCACATGCCCGACATCACCAAGCTGGGCGATCCGAAGCGACTTCGATCTGGTTGGCTCAATGGCATCAAGGAGTTCGAGGTCGACTACGGAGGTCGCTGCCCGGTCGAACACTGAGCTCCAGTCGCGCACCGTTGGCAGCAGGCGCGAGCCTGCTGCCCTACTTGCTCGGCTGCACCGGCTCCAGAATTTCCTGACGGGCCTCCGGCGCGACGACGCGTAGTGCATCGGCGGACTCGTCGTCGGGTTGCATCTGCGACTTGATCTCCGCCTCGACACGCGCGGTGTACGTCTCGACCTCACGATCGACCGCCGCGGAGTCCCATCCGAGAATGGGCGCAGCCAAAGCCGCGACCTGTCCTGCGCAATGGACTCCACGATGGGAGTATTCGATCGAAATGCGCGTTCGGCGAGCGAGGATGTCCTCCAAGTGGAGCGCACCTTCGGCGGCAGCGGCGTATACGACCTCGACCTGGAGGTAGCTGGGCGCGTCGGTGATCGGCTGCAAGAGTTCGGGCTTGTTCTTCGCCATGTCGAGCACCTCGTCGATCAACGAGCCGTACCGATCGAGAAGGTGGGTCACCCGGTAGGGATGCAAGCCGTACATCTTCGCGAGATGATGCGTCTGGTTGACCAGGGCGAAGTAGCCGTCGGCACCGACGAGCGGCACTTTCTCCGTGATCGACGACGCGACCCTGGCAGGGATGTCCTCGGCGGCTAGATCGACGGCGTCCTCGGCCATCACGCGGTAGGTGGTGTATTTGCCGCCCGCGATCGCCACGAGGCCGGGCGCGACGCGAGCGACGGCGTGTTCCCGGGACAGCTTCGACGTCTCGTCGCTTTCACCGGCCAGCAGTGGACGCAGGCCGGCGTAGACGCCATCGATGTCCTCGTGCGTCAGTGGTGTCACCAGCACTGTGTTGACCTCACCGAGGATGTAGTCGATATCGGCTTTCGTGGCAGCGGGATGCGCCAGGTCGAGCTTCCAGTCGGTGTCGGTGGTGCCGATGATCCAATGTGCACCCCACGGAATGATGAAGAGCACCGACTTCTCGGTGCGCAGAATGATCGCGGCCTCGCTGACGATGCGGTCGCGCGGCACCACGATGTGTACGCCCTTCGATGCGCGTACACGAAACCGTCCGCGCTGCGAGGACAACGCCTGGATTTCGTCGGTCCACACACCGGTGGCGTTGATGACCACGCTTCCGCGTACCTCGGCGGTGGCTCCGTTTTCCGAATCACGCACGCGCACACCGGAAACTCGATCGGCCTCACGCAGAAATCCAACGACCTGCGTCGACGTGCGAACGACGGCCCCGTAATGTGCCGCGGTGCGAGCAACACTCATCGTGTGGCGTGCGTCGTCGACGACGGTGTCGTAGTAGCGGATTCCGCCGATGAGGGATTTGTGCTTGAGGCCCGGTGTCATCCGCAACGCACCCGATCGGGTGAGGTGCTTTTGCGCCGGAACGGACTTCGCGCCGCCCATCCTGTCGTAGAGAAAGATTCCCGCAGCGATGTAGGGACGTTCCCAGACGCGATGCGTCAGCGGGAAAAGGAACTTCAGCGGCTTGACGAGGTGCGGCGCCAACGTCGACAGCGACAGCTCGCGCTCGTGCAGAGCTTCACGTACCAGACCGAACTCGAGCTGCTCGAGGTATCGCAGACCACCGTGGAACATCTTCGAGGACCGACTGGAGGTTCCCGATGCGAAGTCACGAGCTTCGACGAGAGCAACCTTCAAACCGCGAGTCGCAGCGTCGAGCGCAGCACCTGCTCCGACGACGCCACCGCCGATGATGATGACGTCGAAGTACTCGGATCCGAGCCGCTCCCAGGCATCGACTCGCGCCTGAGGCCCAAGCAAAGTGGTGTTCGATCGATTACTCACGAGCTCGCTCCCCACATAGACCATTTCCCTGACCGCCCTTGCAGGCTACCGTTCGAGGTCGATACCCGCGTCACCTCCGAGTCGAACAAAGGAACGTAGTGACCTCCGACACCAGCACCGACGTGACCTCCGGCACCTTCATCGCCTCGATCGATCAGGGCACGACGTCTTCTCGCTGCATCATTTTCGGCCACGACGGTAAGCCGGTCGGCTCGGCGCAGAAGGAGCACCGTCAGATCTTCCCGCGCGCCGGCTGGGTAGAACACGACGCCGAGGAGATCTGGGTCAACGTTCGCGAAGTCGTCGGCGCCGCGCTAGGGAACGCCGATGTCAAAGCGCAGGACATCGCAGCTGTCGGTATCACCAACCAGCGAGAAACGACGCTGGTCTGGGATCGAACCACCGGTAAACCGGTCTACAACGCAATCGTCTGGCAGGACACTCGCACCGACGAATTGTGTCGGGAGCTGGCCGGGGACCACGGAGCCGACCGCTATCAGCGGATCACCGGCCTGCCGCTGTCCACGTATTTCGCCGGGCCGAAGATTCGTTGGATTCTCGACAATGTCGAAGGCGTTCGTGAACGTGCCGAAGCCGGCGAACTTTGCTTCGGGACGATGGATTCCTGGGTGTTGTGGAACCTCACCGGCGGAGCCGACGGCGGCAAGCACATCACCGACGTGACCAACGCGTCTCGCACGCTGTTGATGGATCTCGAAACACTGTCCTGGCGTGAGGACATCTGCGCCGACTTCGCGATTCCGATGTCGATGCTGCCCGAGATCCGCACTTCCTCCGAGGTGTATGCCGAGGTTCGTCCTCGGGGTGTGCTCGCTGGAGTCCCGATATGTGGAATTCTGGGCGACCAACAGGCCGCTACGTTCGGACAGGCGTGCCTGTCGCCAGGTGAGGCCAAGAATACGTACGGCACCGGAAACTTCCTGCTGCTCAACACCGGAACGACGCCGGTACACAGTAAACATGGACTGCTCACCACCGTCTGTTACAAGCTCGGTGAGAAGGATGCTGTCTACGCGCTCGAGGGCTCGGTGGCCGTCACCGGCTCCCTAGTGCAGTGGCTGCGCGACAACCTCGGCATCATCGAGCGCACCGCCGATATCGAACGCCTCGCTGGAGGGGTCGAGGACAACGGCGGCGTGTACTTCGTTCCCGCGTTTTCCGGTCTGTTCGCGCCTCGATGGCGGCCCGATGCGCGTGGAGTCATCTCGGGTCTGACGCGTTTTGCCAACAAGGGCCACATAGCCCGAGCAGCGTTGGAAGCGACGGCATTTCAAACACGAGAAGTCATCGACGCGATGTACGCAGATTCCGAGGTGACGCTGACGACCTTGAAGGTGGACGGTGGCATGGTCGTCAACGAGCTCCTCATGCAGTTCCAGTCCGACGTTCTCGGCGTCCCTGTGGTCCGGCCGGTCGTCAACGAAACCACTGCCCTGGGTGCGGCCTACGCTGCGGGCCTCGCCGTCGGTTACTGGAGTGGCGAGGACGAGATCGTGGCGAACTGGGCCGCGGACAAGACCTGGGAGCCCGATCTGGCATCCGATGCCCGAGAGGCAATGTACGACAAGTGGAATCGCGCTGTGGAACGCACCTACGACAGTGTATGAGCGGCCGACAACCGCCGCACGGCCTCGCGGAGAAGGTCCGGAGACGAACTCGCGAAACATAAACGGGCCGCGCCCGAGTACTGGGGAGAATCCGCGAAGGCACGGCCGGGCACGAAGGCAACGCCGTGATCGAGCGCTCGCGGCAGCAACGCTGTGGTGTCGGTGCCGTCCTGAAACTCCACCCACAGGAACATTCCGCCGTTCGCGGGTGATAGCACCAGTCGGTCACCGAAGGTGCCTTTCAGTGCACCCTCGAGGGCGTGTGCGCGTGCACTGTACTGCGAGCGCAGGACCCCGAGGTGGCGCTCGAGCCACGCGGCGTCGTCGAGCATATCGGCGGCCATCTGCTGGGTCATCGACGACCCGCACAGGTCGGCGCCCTGCTTGAGTAGTTCGACGGCCTGGCAGACAGCCACCGGTGCGGTCAGCCAGCCGACCCGAAGCGCAGGAGCGATGATCTTCGACGCACTGGAGAGCCGAACCACGCGGTCGGAGTATGTGGCTATGGACTTCGGGGGTTGCACACCGAACCACAACTCGCCATACGGGTCGTCCTCGAGGACCCAGAACCCGTAGCGATCGGCGAGCGCGGCAAGCTCTTTGCGGCCGAGATCCGACATCGTCACGCCGCGCGGATTGTGAAAGTTGCTCACGGTGTGGACGAGTGCGGGCCGAAGGCCGGCCTCCAACCTGCGAGCCAGTTCATCGATGTCCATTCCCGCATCACCGATTGGGATTGCGTGGATATCGGCCCCTGCTATCGAGAAAACCTGCAGCGCACCGGCATAGGCAGGCTCATCGACGACGACCACGGCACCGGGATCGAGCAGTGCCTGAGCGAGGAGGGTGAGCGCTTGCTGCGAACCGTGCGTGACTACCACCTCGCCGGAGGTGACTTCTCTTGCTACCGAGCATGATTCACGGGTTGCGATGATCTCACGGAGCGGGCGCCAACCGGAGGTTTCGCCGTACTGCACCGAGGACGGTGTCCTCAGCACTGCCTCCGCTGCTTGCCGAATGCGGTGCGCGGGAATCAGCTCCGTCGCCGGAAGACCGCCGGCAAGACTTATCACGTCCTCTCGCGCAGTCAGAGCGAGCAGGTCTCGAATCGCAGAACTCTGCAACGAATCGAGACGCCGGGCAAACGAGGGCAGAGCGGAAGTCATTGATTTTCCCCAAGGATCGAGTACGGATTGCGAAGTACCCGAGGATCCGCTGGGGCATGAAGTGAGCCGGGTGGTGGTCGGCTCACTTCACTGTGCCACTCCAGCTCGAGGAATGACACTCAGTTCTCACATCATGAGAAATTTGACACTGACCCTGCGTATCAGTCCAGATCGTCGTGGCGCATCAGTTGCCGTGCCGCCTCGGTGATCGATCCCGTCAGCGATGGGTAGATCGAGAACGTCGCTGCCAGATCATTGACCGACAGGTTGTTCTGCACCGCCATGGCGATGGGCAGAATCAACTCGGACGCCGTCGGAGCGACAACCACGCCACCGATCACGACGCCGGTCGCCGGTCGGCAGAAGATCTTCACGAAACCGCGCTTGAGGCCCGACATCTTTGCTCGCGGGTTGGTGGCAAGGGGCAACATGACGGTACGTGCCGGCACGTCGCCGTTGTCGATGGCCGACTGGCTCACCCCGACCGACGCGATCTCGGGACGCGTGAACACCGCTGAGGCAACAGTTTTCAGCTTGATCGGGGTGACGCCTTCGCCGAGAGCGTGGTACATCGCGATACGTCCCTGCATCGCAGCGACGGAAGCGAGAGGCAGCAGACCCGTGCAGTCACCCGCGGCATAAATGCCCGAAACCGAGGTCCGCGATACTCGATCGACGCGTAGGTAGCCGCCACGATCCAGTTCGATTCCTACCTTTTCGAGTCCGAGCCCGGAGGTGTTGGGAATGGAACCGACAGTCATCAGCGCGTGAGAACCTTCGACGGTACGTCCGTCGGCGAGGCGGACGATCACGCCACTCTCGGTCCGCTGGACGGATTCTGCTCGCGCATGCTTGACCAGAGTGACGCCTCTCTCGTTGAACGCATCCTCGAGCACGAGCGCGGCATCCTCGTCCTCGTGCGGCAGCACACGGTCACGGCTGGAGACCGCTGTCACCTTGACGCCCATCTCGGTGTAGGCCGAGACGAACTCGGCGCCGGTCACACCGGACCCGACCACGATCAGATGCTCGGGAAGCGCCTCGAGATCGTAGAGCTGACGCCAATTCAAGATGCGGTCACCGTCGGGCTCCGCACCCGGAAGGATCCGTGGGCTCGCGCCGGTCGCCACCAGGACGACATCCGCGTCGAGTACACGCTCCGAACCGTCCGCCGAAGTCGCTCGAATCTGATGCGCAGCCATACCGACATGCGAATCGATCATTTCGGCGCGGCCGGAGATCAGCTCGACGCCGACCGAGCGCACCCGCGCTGCAATATCGGAGGACTGCGCCTGCGCCAGCGCTTTGACGCGCTCGTGGATCTGCGGCAGTGCGACCGTCGCCTGCGATGGATCCATCGCGATGCCCAGATCGTTCGCTCGTCGCATCTCGGTCCTGATACCTGTCGAGGCAATGAACGTCTTCGACGGTACGCAGTCCCACAGAACGCAGGCACCCCCGATGCCGTCCGAATCGACCAAGGTCACAGTCCCCCCGTGCTGTGCTGCCACCAGTGCTGCTTCATACCCTGCGGGTCCGCCACCGATGATCACGATCCGGGTCATTTGTCCTCTTCCACATTGGTCGCAAAAAGTGCACAGTTATGAATCAACGCTATTCCAGTCGGCATCCCCTTGCATCGGTAAGGTTTAGTTAACATCTGCATCACCTGCTGAAACATGCCGCTCGGGCCTTCCGCCGCCCCGCCGATTCACCGGACGGTTTAGGCTTGCCGACGTGCCAATCTATGCCGCCTACGGGTCGAACATGCATCCGGAGCAAATGCTTCAGCGCTGCCCCCATTCCCCGTCGTCGGGAACGGGCTGGCTACACGCCTGGCGATTGACCTTCGGCGGCGGTGACATCGGCTGGGAAGGTGCACTGGCAACGGTCGCACCCGACGCCGATTCGAAGGTGTTCGTGGTGCTGTACGACGTCTCGGAAGAGGACGAGGAGAGGCTCGACCGCTGGGAGGGGTCCGAACTCGGCATACATCGCAAGGTCCGACTGCGCATCGATACCGTGGACGGCCCGGTACTGGCTTGGCTTTACGTACTCGACGCCTACGAGGGCGGCTTGCCGTCGGCGCGCTACCTGGGAGTCATGGCCGAAGCAGCCGAAATCGCCGGTGCTCCCGCGGAGTACGTCCGTGGACTGCGCACACGGAACAGTCGCAACGTAGGGCCCGGCACTTCCAGCTGAACTTCAGTTCGGTTCGAGTGCGATGCCGGTCATCACCTTCACACCGACGGCGAGCGCTCGCTCGTCGAGATCGAACGTGGCCTGGTGAATATCGAGCTGCGGGCCAGTACCGGACCACACGCCGAGCCGAGCCATCGCTCCCGGAATGTCTTCGAGATACCACGAGAAGTCCTCGCCACCACCGGACTGAGCGGTATCGGCCAACGCCGCCGGTCCGACGCGTCGAATAGCGTTCTCGAATGTCCGCGTCACCGCCGGGTCGTTGACCACGGGCGGCACCCCACGTTTGTAGTGCAATTCGTAACGCACCCCTGTCGGTGCAAGTAGACCAGCCACGATCTCGCCGACCAGGGGCTCGAGCAAAGCCCAGGTCTCGTGATCACCGGTGCGTACGGTGCCGGTGAGCATGCCGCTCTGCGGAATAGCGTTGGGCGCCTGACCTGCCACGACTGCACCCCACACCATCACTGTGCTCGTCCGCGGATCGATTCGGCGGCTGAGCATTCCAGGCAGGCCGGTGATGACCGTGCCGAGTGCATAGACGAGGTCGGTGGTCAGGTGCGGTCGCGAAGTATGGCCACCGGGTGAGTCCAGACGAAGTTCGACGGTGTCGGCCGCCGACGTGATGGCACCTACCCGCACACCGACCTTGCCCACCTCGAGCCGAGGATCGCAATGCAGGGCGAAGATCTTCGATACGCCCTCGAGCGCACCGGCCGCCACGACATCCAAAGCCCCACCCGGCATGACCTCCTCGGCCGGCTGAAAGATCAACCGAACACCGAACGGCAGATCGGGCAGCGACGCCAAGGCCAACGCAGTTCCGAGCAGCACCGTCGTGTGAGCGTCGTGGCCGCATGCATGGGAAACCCCGGGAACGGTCGAGCCATAGGTTGCACCGGTGAATTCTTGCAACGGGAGCGCATCCATGTCCGCCCGCAAACCCACCCGTGGTCCGCTCGGTCCGATATCACAGGTCAAACCTGTTCCACCGGGGAGAAGCTTCGGCGACAGCCCGGCGGCCTCCAAGTGCCCGACGACGAACGCAGTTGTTGCGAATTCCTGACGTGCCAACTCTGGATGCGCGTGAATGTGGCGTCGCCACAACGACAATTCGGCGGTGTGGTCGAGAATCCAGGCGTCGACCGCGGCATGCAGATCGGTCATCGAGCCGTCATCCGTGCTTCGACGCCTTCGAGCAACCGGCCCCGCGTGTCTGCGTCGAGGGCCGTACGGACCACCGTTCGTGCAAGCAATCGGGCGCCGTCGAGTACGGCGGTGTCCGCCGACTCGGTGATGCACGCTGCGGCGAACTCCGGTTGGTGCGTGACTGCGCCGCCCGAGTCGAGACCGATCACCGGGTGGATCCCGGGCAGAACCTTCGTCACATTTCCCATATCGGTGCTGCCCAGAGGGCGGAATCCTTCCAACTCGGGTGCCAGGGGTGTGCGGCCGATCGACTCGACCTCATCTCGATAGGTGGCGGTGAGCCACGGATCGGGTGTCAGCTCGGTGTAGATCGGAGATACCGTGCGAATCTGATGGGTGCAACCGGTAGCGATCGCACCGGCCTGGAAACACGCATGCGCCTTGGACGTCAACGCAGCCAATGATTCCGAGGTGTTCGCCCGCAGGTAGTAGGCAAGTTCGGCGTACCCGGGCACGATGTTGGGCGCGAGACCACCCGCGGTCACGATCCCGTGCAACTGCTGCCCCGGCGCCAGATGCTGACGCAGCAGGCCGATTGCTACTTGACTGACGGTGACCGCATCACCGGCATTGATTCCCCATTCGGGGGCCGCAGATGCGTGTGCGGCGCGGCCGGTGAACGATACGGCTATGTCGGACAACGCGAGTGACGTTGCGTCCACGATGTCGATCGGCCCGGGGTGGACCATCAGCGCCGCGCCCACACCGTCGAAGATGCCGCGTTCGAGCATCAGCACTTTTCCCCCACCGCTTTCCTCGGCGGGAGTTCCGAGTACTCGAATGGTGATGCCGAGCCGCTCGGCGAGCGGTGCCAACGCTATCGCCGCGCCGGCTGCGGATGCGGCGATGATGTTGTGACCGCAGGCGTGGCCGATCTCCGGCAATGCGTCGTATTCAGCGCAGAGGACGATGACCAGCTCGCCACTGCCGTATGTCGCGGTGAATGCGGTCGGCAGGTCAGCGACGCCGGTGGTGACGGCGAAGCCACGATCGCGAAGAAGGTCGCATACCTTCGCTGCACTGCGGTGCTCTTCGAACGCGAGTTCCGGCTCGGAGTGAATCGAGTGCGACAACGCAAGCAGGTCGGGTGCAGCACGCTGCACACCAGCATCGGTCTCGGCGATCACCGGCTCAGTCTGTCACTAGTGCTCTCCGCAGCTGAATTCAGCGCGGCCGATTACTACCGAAGGCGAAATTACTCTCTTCGGTCGGGGTGTTCAGCGCGGCAAGAAGATCGCCGTGGATAGCGCGCTTGATTCCTGCGAGGTTGTCACCGCGCGTGCTCGTCAACGCCGTGGCCCGCTCGACAGCCGAGGACAACACGGAGTCCTCGGCGACAGCGACGTCGGCGATGCCGGCTGCGACGGCGTCTGCTCCGCCGAAGCGTCGACCCGTGGTCATTGCCTCGACGGCCGTCTGCTTGGGGAGCCTGCTGGTGATCAGGGATGACATGCCTACGGTGAACGGCATGTTCAGGTTCACCTCGGGCAGGCAGTAGAAGCCGCGGTCGACGCGGACGACCCGGAAATCGTGAGCCGTCGCGAACATGGCACCCGCGCCGAATGCGTGGCCTTGCACAGCTGCAACCGTCGCCATCGGGAACGTGAGCAGCCGGGTGTAGAGCGTGTGTACCCGGTCGAGGTAGCCGGTGATCTTGTCGAGGTTGGCGAATAGCCAGTCGGTGTCGAGACCGTTGGTGAAGAATTTTCCGGTCGCGGTAGTCACGAGTGCGCCTGGTCCGGATATCGATTCGACCTCGTCGAGAAGAGCGTGCACGCCCTCGATCCAGTCCGGATGAAACCGATTCTCCGGGTTCTGAGCTGAGTCCTGAGCACCGAGGTACAGGATGTGCACGTCACCGTCATGTTCGAGATAAGGCATGGCCAGATACTACCCGGCGGTAACTTCAGCCGGTGAAGGTCTGCCCGACCGAGCTCGATCCCGAGCCGCCGGCGACGGCAATGCATGGCCTGCTGCAGAAACGGTCGCACATCTCCTAGGGTTGCTCCCCGTGGGAACAACGAACAGCGATGCAGCAGATCCGACCCTCGATCCTCAGGGCGCCGCGGCACGCGCTGCAGCAGCGATCGCGGAGGCCACCGGCGTCGCCTCTCATGCGGTGGCGATCGTGCTGGGATCCGGCTGGCAGGCCGCAGCGGATCGTTTCGGTTCCCCGACTGCGACCATCGCCATGGCCGACCTTCCGGGCTTCACTCCCCCCTCCGCATCCGGACACTCTGGAACCGTCACCTCGGTGAGCGTCGACGGCACACATACGCTGCTGTTGCAGGGGCGTACTCACGCATACGAAGGGCACGACTTGGCCCGAGTCGTGCATCCCGTGCGGACGGCCATTGCGGCCGGAGCTACCACGGTCGTTCTCACCAACGCCGCGGGTGGAATCCGAGATGGAATGCACGTCGGCCAACCGGTTCTCATCTCCGACCATCTCAATCTCACCGCACGCTCGCCGTTGACGGGTGCCGAGTTCGTCGACCTGGTCGACGCCTACTCTCCGGAACTTCGCGCACTGGCGCGCCGCATCGATTCTTCGCTGAAAGAGGGCGTGTACGCGGGGCTGCCAGGGCCACATTACGAAACGCCCGCCGAGATTCGAATGTTGCGCACCATGGGTGCCGATCTGGTCGGTATGTCCACCGTCCACGAGACGATCGCAGCGCGGGCCCTCGGAGCGAGGGTTCTCGGGCTGTCTCTCGTCACCAATCTTGCCGCAGGAATAACCGGTGACCACCTCGACCACAAAGAGGTGCTCGCAGCAGGGAAGACAGCAGCTTCGCGCATGGGTGAATTTTTGCACCAGCTGGTGTCGACGCTGTGACGGCCGAGTTGGCGCATCAGGTCGCGGATTGGATCACAGGTGATCCCGACCCGTCGACGCGTGCGGAATTGGCTTCACTGCCGGAAGACGAACTACGCGAGAGGTTTCGCGCTCCGTTGAGCTTCGGCACGGCGGGTCTGCGCGGCGAGGTTCGAGCCGGTCCCAACGGGATGAATGTCGCCGTCGTGGTGCGCACCTCGATGGGGATTGCCGCGTGGCTGCAGAAGCAGGGTCTGGGCGGATCGACCGTCGTCGTGGGTCGTGATGCACGGCACGGATCGGACGCCTTCGCCACTGCAGCCGCGGAAACCTTTGCTGCACAGGATTTTTCTGTAGTTCTACTACCTCGACCACTCCCTACGCCGGTACTGGCATTCGCGGTCCGCTCGCTCGATGCCGACCTCGGTGTCCAGATCACCGCCTCGCACAACCCTGCTGCCGACAACGGTTACAAGGTTTACCTCCGCAGTGGTGCACAAATCATCCCGCCGGTCGACAAAGAAATCGAGGCCGAGATCGCCGCGGTCGGTCCTGCAGTGGACGTGCCTCGTACCTTCGTCTCACCGGGTGGATCGAGCGTCACCGCACAATATCTGGACCGACTTCCCGCGCTGGTCCGTTCACAGAAGCGGAACATTCGGATTGCTATGACGCCCCTGCACGGCGTCGGGGGCGACGTCGCGCTCACTGCGCTACGCGGCCTCGGATTCCGAGACGTCCATGTTGTGGCCGACCAATTCGAGCCCGATCCGGAGTTTCCGACCGTCACCTTTCCCAACCCGGAAGAGCCCGGTGCAGCGGAAAAACTGTTGTCCCTTGCCGCGGAGGTGACGGCAGATCTCGCGATTGCACTCGATCCCGACGCAGATCGATGCGCGATAGGCGTGCCGGGGCCGTCGGGGTGGCGAATGCTCAGCGGAGACGAAACCGGAGCACTGCTGGCCAACCACATACTCCACACCGCGCCACCGAACTCGCTGGTTGCGAACACCATCGTTTCCTCTCGACTCCTCTCCGTCCTCGCCCCTGCTCGTGGCGCGCGCTACGCGCGTACGTTGACCGGATTCAAGTGGCTGGTTCGCGCCGGCCGAGGTCTGGTCTATGCCTACGAGGAAGCAATCGGCCACTGCGTCGACCCGTCGTTCGTCAACGACAAGGACGGGATCTCGGCAGCTGTCGTCCTCGCAGACCTCGTTGCCCTGCTCGCGGCCGAGAACCGCACACTGGGCGATGTCCTCGACGACCTGGCGCTCGAATTCGGTGTTCACGCCGGAGCGCAGGTCTCCACCCGAGTGGATGATCTCGCCGAGATCGCGACCATGATGGAACGACTCCGCGCGGAGCCACCTACCGAACTGGCGGGCACCTCCATCACGGTCACCGACCTACTCGCCGAGGCAGGTCCGCTGCGGACCGATGCCGTCGAATTGGCAGGAGATGGCATCCGCGTCATCGTTCGTCCCTCGGGAACCGAACCGAAGGTCAAGGCGTACCTCGAGGTCGTGCTCCCGGTCCACGACCGCGCAGACTTGTCGGCCGTGCGCGCCGAAGCCGACGCTGTGCTCGCCACGTTGCGAAAGTTCGCGACCAGCCTGTGACCCTGACCTAGAACAGTGCGGACTGAACCGCAGGCAACGTGGATCTGTAATCACCGAACCGAACCCGACGCCCCTTCAACTCGTGCAGGTCCACCACGTAGGAAGCGCCGTCGACGTCCACCACCGCAGCTTGTCCGATGCACGCGCGCACCATGAAGCCGTGCGAGCCGATCGTGAGATCGGCCGGATAGGAGACGCGGTTGCCTGTCGCGAGCTCACGGAATCCGGCTACCCGCCATGATTCGTCCACCGTGCGATAGGTGTCGTCACCGATCGGCGGCGCAATGGAGTCCCGCACTCGATCGGCCAGAGCTGCCGTCGCAGCGTCGAGACGGGCGGTGTCGACGGGCAGTGCGAGGGCCGCAGCTTTGACCGAGGATCGCACGGACTGCCGCACCTGTAGTTGCTCGGTCACCCGATCTTCGAGGACCCGAACTACCTTTCCGTCCGCTGCCCACGCGACATAGCGAGCGCACATTGCCCCTTGTTCGGCAAGCCTGCCCCATTTGCGGGCGTCGGCCGCAGTGCCGACCTTGTGCACCCCGTTCGCAAAGGTCGCGATGTACAACCAATGTGGCTGCATCACATGGGCTTCGAGCTCACGGGAGACGAAGCCTCCGCGATGGATCATGTGGACGAAGCGAAACGAGTCCTTCGACTCGCACCCTTCGCACTGCGAACCTGTCTCGACCGGCAACTGCTCGGGGCACGGAACGTACTCGGAGGGCGCCCCTTTACGGAATGCGATCCGTCCCGTGCACCACCGCTGCGGCCCGAGTGCCTCGAACCCGACACGACCGCCGCGCAGTTCCACGTAATCGACCTCACGCGAGAGGACATCTACGACGCGTAATCGCGGGTCGCCTTCACTGGCCGGCCAAGTGACGCCGAGGACGAGTGACGTGCTCAGCGCGGACCGAACTGGCGGTCGCCCGCATCACCGAGACCCGGAACGATGAAGGCATCGTCGTTGAGTCGATCGTCGATACTGGCGGTGACGAGCCGAACCGGTAGGCCCGAGTTCTCGAGTGCAGTGACCCCCTCGGGGGCAACCACCACGCAAATTGCAGTGACATCTGCCGCGCCTCGCTCCACCAATAACTCGATGGTGCGCACCATCGACCCACCCGTGGCGAGCATCGGATCGAGAACGTAGACCGGGGTGCTGGAGAGATCCTCGGGCAGCGACTCCATGTACGGCACCGGCTCATGGGTCTTCTCGTCGCGCGCCATTCCGACGAAGCCGACGCGGGACTGAGGAATCAAGCCGCTCGCCTTCTCGACCATGCCGAGCCCGGCACGCAGGACCGGCACGAGCAGCGGCGGCCGCGCCAGACGGGTGCCCTGCGTGAGAGCGACCGGCGTCTTCACCTCGAACGTGGTGATCGCGGCGTCCCTGGTGGCCTCGTACACCAACATGTGGGTGAGCTGGCGCAGCGCCGACCGAAAAGTTGCGTTGTCGCTGCGCTCGTCGCGCATCGTCGTCAGTAGGGCAGCAGCCAAGGGATGTTCGACGACATGTGTATCCATGAGAAGAAGGATAAGTGCGGGAACCGATCGGGCCTCACTTGCGTCAAAACCTGTGTAGATCCATTTCAGATGCAGAACAGTCCCGAGGGGAACACCGATGGCAGAAGTATCGGCAACAGCGGCTGGAATACTCGCGTATTCCGCGACGGCCGGGACGATGTCCGCGCACGTGACGAGCGCCGCCGCAGCGGCCACAGCCTGCGGTCCAGCCGTCCTGACGCCGGTGTTCGGGGCGATCGGTACCGAGTTCCTCGCCGCATTCACCGGCACCCACACCGCCCACACCGCTGCGATGGCACGTCTGTCCGAAGTACTGGGCAGCATCGGTAGCGCAGCCGCTGGTTCGGCTGCCGGTTATCAGGCAACCGACGCAGCGGCAGCCGGGCGCCTACTGTGATCGATGTTCTGACTCGCCCGATCATCGATCTCCTCGGCGCCTTCGGATCGGGTGAAATTCCCACCGGTGGGCCCGCCGACGTCATTCGTTCGTCCTCCTCCGCATTGGATACGGTCGAGCGGATCGGGGTGAACGCTGTGGCCGAGCTGTCCGGTTCGTGGAGCGGGCCCGCAGCAGTAGCGGCAATCGAGCTGGCCGGGGCCGCCCACATGAGCGTCGTCGCACTTGCCGACCACGGCAACGAGATCGCTGCGGTCGTGGATCGAGCGTGTGAGAAGGTCCAGACCGGAATTCTCGAACTGAACGGAATACTTCAGTCGTTCGTGTCCATTGCCGTCGCGGCAGCCCCAGTCCTGTTCACCCCTGCCGGTCAGTCGATGGTCATCGCGGCAGCCATCGAGCACTTGGAACGCGCCCTTGCCGTCGTGGCGCGGGTTCGAGCCGAGCTTGCAGTGCACGCAGCCGAGGTCGGGCGTTATCTCGCGCCGCCCTCGGTACCTGCCCCTGCAGGCACCGAAGCTTCGACACCACCTGCCGCAGCGCCACCGGCCGGGCCTGCACCGACAGCACCCGCGAGTTCGGATCCTGCAGGCCAGTTCGTGCGCAATTTCGCTCAATCGGTGTCCGCTCCCCCGTCGTCGATGACCCCGGACAGCGCCTCGAACCTGCTTTCCTCACCCAACGCAACGACGTCACCCACCGCAACGATGCCGAATCAGGGGCCGGCGATGTACAGCGGCGCAACACCACGAGAGCCCGGTGACGTCGGTGCGAAGGGCACTGGTGTCGAGGTCGCGCTACCTGACGGAAGCGTCGTGACGGCTCCGAACGAACAGGCAGCAGGCGCGGTCCGAAACGCACTGAGCCAACAAGGCACGCCGTACGTGTGGGGCGGCACCGAACCGGGCCGCGGCCTCGACTGCAGCGGCCTCACTCAGTGGGCCTACGCGGAGCAGGGGGTCGAGCTCCCCCGCCTGGCGCAGGAGCAAGATATCGGCACCCCGGTGACCCAGGACGAGGTCATGCCCGGAGATCTTGCAATCTGGGACGGCCATGTCGCCATGGTGATCGGTAACGGACAATTCGTCGAAGCTGGAGATCCAGTGCAGGTCAGCGATATCCGAACGACCAACAGCGGTATGGGCTTCAAAGGTTTCTACAGGCCGACCGAATGATCGAGATCTCGGCTACTGCTGCCACGCGCTCGGATTCGGTTCGCGTCCGAGCCACCGAAAGTGGGACCCCGACGGAAATCCATGTCGATCGAAGCGAATTACACTACGGTGGAACAGAATTGGCCCGAACAATCCTGCACTTGTGCGCGCGTGCCACCGAACTCGCGCAAGCCGAGCGCCGCACCCTTCTCGAAAACGACGGTATGGATGCCCATATTCTCGATCGCCTCGGGCTGCCGAAGGCATCGACGGTAGCCGATGAAGAGAATCAGCGGTTGGACGTAGAAACTGCACCGACGAGCTGGCTGAGGTCGGTATGACCGACAACGTCGTCGAAGCACTTGTGTCCCGAGCCGACCTCGCCCTGGACACCATGCACCTCGCCTCGGAGGGGCTCGCACACCTGCGTATCACCAGGCATTCGGCAGATGGGCTGGTCGGTGTGACGGTCGACAGCACCGGGGCGATGGTGGGTCTGGAATTGGCCGAAGATCTCTCTCGACAGTCCGCACGAAAACTCACCGAGTCCATCACCGGAGTCGCCGCCGCGGCTGCTCGCGACGCACTCGACCAGCGTCGGCGGATCCTCGAACGGATGCGAAGTTCACTATCGGCGACCTGAGATAGGCTTCCGGCCATGGCTGGCGACATCATCCCGATCGAACTCTGTCTCACCCGCGGCAACTTCGTCACCCTCTGGGCTCCGGAGTGGCACGAAGGAGACGACGAGTGGGAAGCATTCCTCGGACGCGACGAGGACCTCTACGGATTCGAGGCCGTCGCGCACCTCGCGGCGTTCATCAGAAACGACAGCGACAACGACCTCGTCGACCACCCCTCGTGGACCGTGGTCTCGGCTCTCGCAGCCAATGAACTCGAACCCGATGATCTTCACCGTTTCGACCTCGTCGGTGTTCCCGAACTGGTCGCCGAGGATCCCGACTCCGATGTCCTCGGCGAGCTCGCGGCAACCTTCGAAATGGTCCAGACCCTCGGTGATGTCTGTGAACTGAGCACGGTCACCGCATTTTTCGCCGGTAACCCACATCTGGGATCAGTGGGAATGGGCGTGGAGGCATACCTGGGCAAGGACGGTCAGGACCTCTGGGATCGGATCGGCACCTCGATCGCGAAGAGTTGGGGTGCGGTGATCGACGCCATCGACTCGGTCGTGACGACACCCGATGTCGACAGCGCGGCCGTCGACGTGGCCGAAGCGGAACTGCTCGCGGCCGCGGAGAACATCGTCGACGTCGACGATGTATCGAACGACGAAGAATCCGATGACGACGACGACGAGACCGACGACGAAACTCCGGATCCCATCGCCGACGCAGCCGCGGAGGAGAGCTTCTGGACCACTGTCGGCATCGACCCGATCCGGATCATCACCTCGGACGAAACGCTGTACACACTGCGCTGCTACATCGACGACGATCCGATCTTCCTCGGTCGCGCCGGCGCCATCACTGTCTTCGGATCCGAACGCGCGCTGGCTCGCTACCTCGCCGACGACCATGACCACGAACTGGCGAAGGTGAGTACGTACGTCGAAGTACAGACCGCCGCGGTGGACGGATCGCTCCGTATCGAGGTGACCGACGAGAACGTGTACGTCCTTCCCGGACTGGCGGACGATCTGGCCGACGGGCCCACGGCCGTCGATGCGGATCAGCTCGATCTCGCAGTGGAGTTGTTCACCGACGCAGCGGACTTCGCGGAAGACGATTCCGTCGAAACGGCGCTGGCAAGTTCCACCCCACTGGGCTGGTTCGTGTCCTACACGCTCGAGCCCGACCCGAACAGGCTCGCGCCCAGTGCCCCGTTCCATGTCGAGTCGGAGGCGTGGCGTGAGCTCGAGCGCGAGTTCGAGGGGCGCCTGCGCAAGGAGTGAGGTTCCGCTAGCCGATCAATACTGCGTAGCCGGGCTTGACGATGTCGTCGATGATCTCGAGACGCTCGTCGAACGGGATGAATGCCGACTTCATGGCATTGATGGTGAAGCGCTCGAGATCGGTCCAGCCGTATCCGAATGTGGCGACCAGCTTGTGCATTTCTCGGCTCATCGAGGTGTCGCTCATGAGCCGATTGTCGGTGTTCACCGTGACACGGAACCGGAGTCTGGCAAGCAGATCGAACGGATGCTTCTGCAGGCTGTCCACGGCTCCGGTCTGCACGTTCGAACTCGGACACAATTCGAGGGGCATCCGCGTATCCCGAACATAGGCGGCAAGTAGTCCGAGTGATGTCGTGCCGTCGGGCGCGACGGTGATGTCGTCGGTGATCCGGACTCCGTGACCGAGCCGATCCGTGCCGCAGAAGGCAACAGCCTCTTGAATGGAGGGCAGGCCGAACGCCTCGCCGGCGTGAATAGTGAAGTGTGCGTTGGCTGCTCGCATGTACTCGAACGCGGCAAGGTGACGACTCGGCGGGAACCCTGCTTCGGCACCGGCGATGTCGAAGCCTACGACGCCGCGGTCACGGAACCGTACGGCCAGTTCGGCGATCTCCCGCGAGCGTGCGGCATGCCGCATGGCGGTGAGCAGGCACCCCACCCGAATTCGCTTGCCTTTCACTTGCGCTGCCGATTCTCCGGCACGAAAGCCCGCAAGTACATGTTCGACGACCTCGTCCAGCGAGAGTCCCCGCTCGAGATGCTGTTCTGGTGCGAATCGAACCTCGGCGTAGACGACCGAGTCGTCGGCCAGATCCTCGGCGCACTCCTGGGCTACCCGCGAAAGACCCTCGGGCGTCTGCATCACCGCAACGGTGTGGGCAAAAGTCTCGAGATACCGCTCGAGCGAACCGCTGTCGGCGGCATTGCGGAACCACTCCCCCAGCGCTGCTCCATCGGTCGCTGGAAGATCGTCGTATCCGCACTGATCGGCGAGTTCGAGAACCGTCTGTGGGCGCAATCCACCATCGAGATGATCGTGCAGCAACGCTTTCGGAGCAGTCTTGATGGAATTGGAGTCGAGCGGCATCGCGCCGCCGGAAAGTGTCGACGAAATCTCGGCGGTACTCATACTGTGAACGGTAGCCCGCCGAGACCGAGCTGTCCTGGGCTCGACCTACCGTCCCACGCGATCGAGCACGATCGGCGATATGCAGGCCGCCGAGTCACCGATGCTCCACGCCGCACTGATCGCCTCGATTGCATAGTCGAACTTCTCCGGCGTGTCGGTATAGAGCGTGGCGAGCTGCTGGCCGGCGACAACCCGATCCCCCGGCTTGGCATACAGGCGTACCCCCGCACCGGCCTGAACGGGCTCATCCTGGCGCTCACGTCCGGCACCCAACCTCCAGGCCGCGACGCCCACTGCCATGGCGTCGAGTTCGGTGATGAAACCGTCCTGCTCGGCGGTGACGGTCCGAGATTCCTTCGCCACCGGAAGCTGTGCATCCGGATCGCCACCCTGGGCGGCCACCATCGCTCGCCACCGATCCATCGCGGAGCCGTCGGCAAGCTTGTCCGCGGGGTCGATTCCCTCGATACCGGCTACGGTCAGCATGGTTCGGGCCAGCGCGATCGTCAGCTCGACGATGTCTGCCGGTCCGCCTCCGCTCAGCACTTCCAGCGCTTCCTCGACTTCGAGAGCATTGCCCGCAGTCATCCCCAGCGGGGCATCCATCGCGGTAAGAAGAGCGACCGTGCGCACCCCGGCATCGGAGCCGAGAGCAACCATGGCCGTAGCGAGTTCGCGAGCATCGTCGATGTTCTTCATGAAGGCACCTGCCCCGACCTTGACATCGAGCACCAGTCCGCTGGTTCCCTCGGCGATCTTCTTGCTCATGATCGAGCTGGCGATCAGGGGAATGGATTCGACGGTTCCGGTGACGTCGCGAAGTGCGTACAGCCTCTTGTCTGCGGGCGCTAGGTCTGCGCCCGCTGCGCACACCACGGCGCCCACAGCGGAATCGGACAGAATCGAGTGGATCTTTTCTGCACTCAGGTCTGCGCGCCACCCTGAAATGGACTCGAGTTTGTCGAGGGTACCGCCGGTATGGCCGAGTCCCCGACCGGACAGCTGCGGGACCGCCGCTCCACATGCGGCGACGAGCGGAGCCAAGGGCAGGGTGATCTTGTCGCCGACGCCTCCGGTCGAGTGCTTGTCGACGGTCGGTCGAGCTATATCGGAAAAGTCCATCCTGCTGCCCGAGCTGACCATCGCGGCCGTCCAGTCGCTCAGCTCTCTCCGGTCCAGACCGCGCCACACAATGGCCATAGCGAGTGCGGACATCTGCTCGTCGGCGACGGTGCCGCGAGTGAACCCGTCGATGACCCAGTCGATCTGCCGCTTTGTCAGTATGTGACCGTCGCGCTTGGCGGCGATGATCGATACGGCGTCAGACATGCTTGCCCTCCCGTCCCACTGCGAGATCGTCGGGGCCGAATGCGGAGGGCAGTAGATCGCCCAGCGGCACCGGGCCGGCGTCGGTGTCGACGATCAACTGCGCGCCACCGAACTCGAACAAAAGTTGCCTACATCGACCGCACGGCATCAGCTTTGCACCGCGACTGTCACAGCAGGTGAAGGCGATCAGACGTCCGCCACCGGTGGAATGCAAGTTCGAGACCAATCCGCACTCTGCGCACAGGCCCAAACCATATGAGACATTCTCCACATTGCATCCCGTCACGATTCGGTCATCGTCTACGAGTGCGGCCGCACCCACGGGGTAATTCGAATACGGTGCATAGGCTTGCCTCATTACTCGATGAGCATTGTCTCGCAACGTTTTCCAGTCGACTTCCGGCATACATGCAATCAAATCACGAACAACCGACGCGCGCAGCTTCGCTACTGAACGGATCACGTAAAATTGGGAAGGCATACCTAACAAAGATTTTGGGTTAGGTACGAACCTCGAGTCGAATTAGTTCCGTGTTTCCATGGGGATTACAGTTCGAAGACAGAGGCTCTTCCGTAACCGTTGAGCCGGAGTAAGACAAATCGAGCCAGTCGCAGTCCAGGGCCCAGGCTCGATGCGTCCATCAATGACGTTGGAGGCATTGCACTCGATGAGTAGCACGACGGAAGCCGCTCCGGCCAAGGAGCGAAAGCGGTCTCTGTACCGCGGTGATCCGGGAATGTGGTCCTGGGTCTTACACCGAATCACGGGCGTGTTGACGTTCTTCTTCCTGTTCGTCCACGTCTTGGACACGGCAATGGTTCGTGTCAACCCCGAAACGTACGACGCGATCATCGACACCTACAAGACACCACTCGTGGGGTTGATGGAGCTCGGTCTCGTCGCTGCGGTGCTCTATCACGCACTCAACGGCATCCGCGTCATGCTGGTGGACTTCTGGTCCAAGGGACCGAAGTACCAGAAGCCGATGCTGTGGGCAATCGCAGCAGTATGGATCGTGGTCATGGTCCCGGGAGCAGGAAGAATCTTCTACAACATGTTCACAGCGAGCGGGCACTGATGGCAATGACACACGGACCCGAGGCCAAGTCCCTCGGCAGGCTGTACGACCGTCCGGCGAGCCTGGACAACCCCCGTTCTCCTCGGCGTAAGGCCAAGGGCAACTTCGAGATGTATGCGTGGTTGTTCATGCGATTCTCCGGACTTGCTCTCGTCGTCCTCGTACTTGGCCACATGTTCATCATGCTGATGCTCGACGAGGGTGTGCACCGCATCAACTTCGCATTCGTAGCGGGCCGCTGGTCCAGCCCGTTCTGGCAGTTCTGGGACCTCTCCATGCTCTGGCTCGCTCAGTTGCATGGGGGCAACGGCCTGCGGACGATCATCGCGGACTATTCACGCAAGGATTCGACGCGATTCTGGCTGACGTCGCTGCTCGTACTCTCCATGCTTCTGATCATGGGCTTGGGCACCTACGTCATCTTCACCTTCGATCCGAACATTTCGGCGAGCTAAGGGAACTGAAGCATTCATGCAGGAACATCGTTATGACGTGCTCATCGTCGGCGCCGGTGGCGCAGGTATGCGAGCAGCTATCGAAGCCGGGCCCCGCGCCCGCACGGCAGTTCTGACCAAGCTCTACCCCACCCGCTCGCACACAGGTGCAGCTCAGGGCGGAATGTGTGCCGCACTCGCCAATGTCGAGGAAGACAACTGGGAGTGGCACACATTCGACACCGTCAAGGGCGGCGACTACCTCGCCGACCAGGACGCGGTGGAGATCATGGCCAAGGAAGCGATCGACGCCGTTCTCGACCTCGAGAAAATGGGCCTGCCGTTCAACCGCACGCCCGAGGGCAAGATCGATCAGCGACGCTTCGGTGGTCACACCCGTGATCACGGCAAGGCACCCGTCCGCCGGTCCTGTTACGCCGCCGACCGCACGGGTCACATGATCCTGCAGACGCTCTATCAGCAGTGTGTCAAGCACGACGTCGAGTTCTTCAACGAGTTCTACGCGCTCGATCTATGCCTGACCGAGACCGACAACGGGCCTGTTGCCACCGGCATCGTCGCGTACGAGCTTTCCACCGGCGAGCTGCACATCTTCCACGCCAAGTCGATCATTTTCGCCACCGGCGGCTCGGGACGTATGTACAAGACGACGTCCAACGCACACACCCTCACCGGTGACGGCATGGGCATCGTCTTCCGTAAGGGACTGCCTCTGGAAGACATGGAGTTCCATCAGTTCCATCCGACAGGCCTCGCCGGTCTGGGGATCCTGATCTCCGAAGCCGTTCGCGGTGAGGGAGGCATCCTTCGTAACGAATCCGGTGAGCGCTTCATGGAGCGCTACGCCCCGACCATCAAGGATCTCGCACCCCGCGACATCGTTGCGCGGTCGATGGTTCTAGAAGTTCTCGAAGGACGCGGTGGCGGTCCCAACAAGGATTACGTCTATATCGACGTCACGCACATCCCCGAGGAAGTTCTCGACGAGAAGCTCCCCGACATCATGGAGTTCTCCCGCACCTACCTCGGCGTGGATCCAGTCAAGGAACCCGTGCCGGTCTACCCGACGTGTCACTACGTCATGGGTGGTATCCCCACCAAGATCAGCGGAGAAGTACTGCGCACCAACGACGACCACGTTCCCGGCCTGTACGCCGCCGGAGAGTGTGCATGTGTCTCGGTGCACGGCGCCAACCGACTCGGCACCAACTCCCTGCTGGACATCAACGTGTTCGGGCGCCGTGCCGGGATCGCTGCCGCTCTGTACGCCAACTCGGTCGACTTCACGCCTCTTCCCGAAGAGCCGTCGAAGATGGTCGAAGAGTGGCTTGCACTTGTGTTGTCCGATCACGGCCACGAACGTGTGGCCGACATCCGGAGCGAACTGCAGCAGTCGATGGACAACAACGCTTCGGTGTTCCGCACCGAGGAGCGTCTGACCAATGCATTGAAGGATGTACGCGCCCTCAAGGAGCGGTACAACCACATCACCGTCGAGGACAAGGGCAAGCGCTTCAACAGCGATCTGCTCGAAGCTGTGGAACTCGGCTTCCTGCTCGAAATGGCGGAGGTCACCGTCGTCGGTGCACTCAACCGCAAGGAATCGCGTGGCGGCCACGCTCGCGAGGACTTCCCTGATCGCAACGACGCCGAATACATGCAGCACACCATGGCCTACAAAGTCGGCGAAGGTCTGCTGACCGATATCCGTCTGGACTACAAGCCGGTAGTGCAGACCCGCTACGAGCCGATGGAGCGGAAGTACTGATATGAGTACACCCACACTGGACAAATCCGACCAGAGAGAACTGCCTCCCGTCCCTGAGGGTGCAGTGATGGTCAACCTCAAGATCGCGCGCTTCGATCCCGAGAACGGTGACGGTCAGCGCTGGGACACCTTCCAGGTTCCCACTCTGTCCACCGACCGGTTGCTCAACCTGCTGCTGTATGTCAAGGGCTACTTGGACGGAACACTGACGTTCCGACGCTCCTGCGCACACGGCGTCTGCGGCAGCGACGCGATGCGTATCAACGGCGTCAACCGTCTCGCCTGCAAGGTGCTGATGCGTGACATGCTGCCCAAGGACTCGTCGAAGACCCTGAACATAACCATCGAGCCCATCAGAGGTTTGCCGGTCGAGAAGGATCTGATCGTCGACATGGAGCCGTTCTTCGATGCGTTCCGTGCCGTCAAGCCGTTCTTGATGACTACGGGCAACGAGCCGACGCGTGAGCGGATCCAGTCAGCCGCCGACCGTGCTCGGTTCGACGACACCACCAAGTGCATCCTGTGCGCTTGCTGCACCACCTCGTGCCCCGTGTTCTGGAGCGACGGCAGCTACTTCGGACCCGCCGCCATCGTCAACGCGCACCGGTTCATCTTCGACAGCCGCGACGAAGGTGCGTCCGAGCGTCTGGACATCCTCAACGACGTCGAAGGCGTGTGGCGTTGCCGCACCACCTTCAACTGCACCGATGCTTGCCCTCGCGGCATTCAGGTGACCAAGGCTATCCAGGAAGTCAAGCGGGCTCTGCTCTTCGCTCGCTAGTTCTTGCAACCGCGTGAGAGGCGCATTCATACGATTCGATCGTATGAATGCGCCTCTCACGCGGTTGAGGGTCAGACGAACGCGCTGTACCCCGTCACTCCCCTGCCGACGATGAGGTTGTTCATCTGCGAGGTGCCCTCGTAGGAGTAGAGGGCCTCGGCGTCGGCAAAGTATCGGATCACGTCGTAGTCGAGCAGAATGCCGTTGCCTCCCATGATCTCGCGCGCCCAACCGACTACCTCACGAAGACGTGTCGTGCAGTATGTCTTGGAGAGCGCAGCGTGCTCGTCGTAGTGGATTCCCTCGTCCTGAAGCTGCGAAACGCGCAGTGCCATACCGAGACTGGCTGTGATATTTCCGGCCATGCGCGCAATGAGGTCCGATATGAGCTGAAACGATGCGATAGGTCGACCGAATTGCACGCGCTCTCGGGCATAGGCGACTGCACGCTCGTAGGCGCCGATCATGACCCCGACGGCTGCCCAGGCCACTCCCCCACGCGTCAGTCGGAGCACCTTGGAGGTATCGACGAACGAGTTTGCGTTTTCGAGTTTGTTCGCAACTGGCACGCGGCAGTTCTCGAAGTAGATGTCGGCGTTCTCGACTGCGCGGAGTGAGTACTTACCCTCGATCTTCTCGGCCCGGAAACCGTCGAAGTCCTTCTCCACGACGAATCCCTTGACCTCGTCGTCGGCTTCGTCTTTTGCGAAGACGATGATCAGGTCGGCAAAGGTTGCGTTGCCGATCCAGCGTTTGCTGCCATCGAGGATCCAGTGGTCACCCTCGAGCCTTGCCGTGGTCTCGAGCCCACCGGAGACGTCCGAACCACCGTGGGGCTCGGATAGTCCGAACGCACCGATCTTGTCCATCGTGCGCATCGAGGGTAACCAACGCTGCCGCTGTTCCTCCGATCCGAGAATCGAGATGCTACTCATGGCGAGGCCGCTGTGCACGCTGAACATCGTCGACGTCGACGGGTCCACCCGGGCAAACTCGAGCCCCAACCAGCCCGTGAGTACTTTTCGGGCAGGTATGCGTCCGTCGAATTCGTATCCCAGGCCGGTGATGTCCAGTTCGGCGATCTTGGGCAGCAGATGGACGGGAGACTCGCCTTTCTCCCAGAACTCGTTGGCACGCGGTGCAACCTCCGCGGTCAGAAAGTCGCGCACCTTCATCACGATCTTCGTCTCTTCGTCGGTCAGGACACTTTGGTAGCCGAAAAGATCGGCTGCCAGATGGTCGGGTGAGAGCGGTTCGAGTGGATCGTGCTTGCTCATCGGATGAACTCCCTTGTCTTCGTTGTCCGAACGCGGATACCCGTTTCACGGACGCCTAGTCTCGAAGTCGGTTCGACTACGCGGCGCACCGGACCATGTAGGCGGCACCATGGTTTTCAGGTACGCGTCGGCCTGGCGGTCCGTTCGTCTCCGAGCAGATCTCTCGCCGAGTTGATACTTTCGACAAGAGCAGTCGGACCCGAATGATCACTTTCCAAGGAAGGCCAGTCATGGGCGTAACAGTCGGTGTGATCGGCCTCGGCCGGATCGGCGCATTTCACACCGACACTCTGAGCACACTCGACGGAGTCGACGGCCTCGTGGTTACCGACACACGGGCTGACGTCACGGCAACTGTCGCCGCGAAGTTCGGCGCACGGCCCGTCGATTCCGCACAGGAGCTCCTGGCATCGGGGGTCGACGGCGTGGTCGTTGCCGCAGCCACGCCGTCGCACGCATCACTGGTAATCGAGTGCGTCGACGCCGGAATTCCGGTGTTCTGCGAAAAGCCCCTTGCCGCGACACCCGGTGAATGCCGTGCCATCCTGGAGAGAATCTCGATGTCTTCCGTCCCGGTGCAGGTCGGTTACAACCGAAGGTTCGCACCCGCGTTCATCGCTGCCAAAGACGCCGTGGTCGCAGGTGACCTTGGTTGGCTGCACACCGTCCGTTCCACGACGTTGGACCCAGCGCCCCCGCCGATGGAGTACATCGCGGTTTCCGGCGGCATCTTCCGCGACTGCAGCGTGCACGACTTCGACATCGTCCGGTGGATCGTCGGCCGCGAAGTCACCGAGGTGTACTCGGCAGGAGCCAACCAAGGTGATGCACGGTTCACCGTCGCCGGTGACGTCGACACTGCCACGACCATCCTCACTTTCGACAACGGCACGATCGGTGTCGTGTCCAACACCCGCTACAACGCCCGCGGTTACGACTGCCGACTCGAAGTACACGGATCGACAGACTCCGTCGTCGCTGGTTGGGATGAGCAGGTTCCGGTCCGCAACCTGGAAGTAGGCGTGAGATTCCCCAACGGTATCCCCCATACCTCCTTCATGGACCGATTCGCGACGGCGTATCAGGCAGAACTCACCGCGTTCGTCGACGTGATCGAGGGCCGCCGCGAATCACCCTGCACCGCAAGCGATGCACTCGAAGTGGCTTTCATCGCGGAGGCCGCAACCCTGTCCCTACAGCAGCACCGCCCGGTGCGAATAGACGAGGTCCGCCTGTGACCACGAGCGACATCGCCAACATTCGTATTGCCGGAGCACCGATTTCGTGGGGCGTCTGCGAGGTACCCGGCTGGGGTTACCAAATGGCCGCCGAGCAAGTTCTACGCGAGATGCGCGACGCCGGGCTGACCGCAACCGAGGTCGGGCCCGAAGGTTTTCTGCCAATGGACCCAGGTGAACTTTCGGCGACACTGGAACGACATCATCTCGAGTGCGTCGGTGGATTCGCACCGGTGTTTCTGCATCACGCTCAGCACGACCCGGTTCCTGGGATTACCCCGCTGCTCGATGCGTTCGTCGCCTCCCGCGCCGAGGTACTCGTCTTGGCTGCCGCGACCGGCATGGACGGCTACGACTCGCGCCCTGAGCTCGATGATGCGCAGTGGGACACATTGCTCGAAAACCTCGACCGTATGCAAGAAGCGGGTGCCGAGCGCGGGGTTCGTGTCGTTCTGCATCCGCATGTGGGCACGGTCGTCGAGAAGCGCGAGGAAGTCCACCGGGTGTTGGAAGGCTCGGCGATTCCGTTGTGCCTCGACACAGGTCACCTTCTGATCGGTGGCATAGATCCCCTCGAACTCGTCGAGCAGCATACGAACCGCATCACGCATGCCCACCTCAAGGATGTCGACTCCGCACTCGCGGCTCGGGTCCGCGGCGGTGAGCTCACCTATACCGACGCTGTCGCCGAGGGGATATACACCCGGTTGGGTACCGGTGACGTCGATATCGCCGGAGTCGTCAACTGCTTGCTCGACGCCGAATACGAAGGCTGGTTCGTGCTGGAGCAGGACACCATCCTCGCGTCCGAACCTACCGATGCCGGTCCGGTCTCCGAAGTGATCGCCGGCGTCCGGTATCTGCGGGGCATCGTCGACTCGCGCAGGCGGCCCAGTCACCGTGTCGCATACCGCGCGGGAGCAGGATCTTGACCAGCTCGACCGATGAGGAGACCTGGGCCTTCGACGTGCTCGCCATCGGACGCTGCGGTGTGGACCTCTACCCGTTGCAAACCGGAGTCGGCCTCGAGCACGTCGAGACGTTCGGTAAATTTCTCGGTGGTAGCGCCGCGAACGTCTCGGTTGCGGCCGCGCGTCTGGGTTCGACAACTGCGCTCATCTCCGGAGTCGGCAACGATCCCTTCGGACGGTTCGTCTCCGCTGAACTTGCTCGTTTGGGCGTCGACAATCGCTACGTCGTCACCGACCACCTGCTCGCCACCCCGGTGACGTTCTGTGAGATCTTCCCTCCCGAGAATTTTCCGCTGTATTTCTATCGCAAACCCTCGGCCCCGGACCTGCAAATCCGGCCCGGGGACATCGACTGTGCCGTCGTGGCGAATGCACGTCTCTTCTGGTCCACCGTGACCGGCCTGGCCGAAGAGCCCAGCCGCAGTGCACACTTCACCGCTTTCGAGGCACGAGGTCGGGCACCGTTGACGGTCCTCGATCTCGACTATCGACCGATGTTCTGGGAGTCACCCGCGGCAGCAACCGAGCAGGTACAGCGAGCGCTCCTCCAGGTCACGGTTGCCGTCGGCAACACCGAAGAGTGCGAGATCGCCGTCGGCGAAACCGATCCGCACAAGGCGGCGGATGCACTGCTCGACTTCGGTGTCGAATTGGCCGTCGTCAAGCAGGGGCCCAAGGGCGTTCTCGGCAAGACCAAGTCGCAGACGGTGAGAGTTCCGCCGTACTTCGTCGACGTCGTCAACGGTCTCGGCGCCGGTGACAGTTTCGGCGGGTCACTCTGCCACGGGCTCCTCGCAGGCTGGCCGGTGCAGAAGATTCTTCGCTATGCCAACGCGGCCGGAGCTATCGTCGCTTCGCGTCTCGAATGCTCCACCGCGATGCCCACCGCGATTGAGGTCGCTGCGCTCGCCGAGGTAGCCGCTGCCACCGAGTCTCTCGATGTCTGAGCGCGTCCGGTCCCCCGGTTCGATATCTACCGCCACTACATATGCGGTGGTCAGCGATACTCGCGCACTGATAGTGGTGAGATGACATATGAATTCCGAGTACTACATCGCCGCGGGCACCGGCGGCCACGGTGACTTCGATGTCGTCGTGACACCGAAATCTGCGGGGTGGACGGAGTCCAGTCTGTGGATCTTGAATCTCGCTGCAGGACGATCCGTGGAACTGCTGTCCGAGCGCGACGAGATATTGATAGTGCCGCTGGCAGGTTCGGCCGCAGTGACCAGTGACGGCACCACATTCGAGCTGCGGGGCCGACGTTCGGTGTTCGACGGGCCCACAGATTTCGTCTACGTCGGCATCGGCTCCTCGTACTCCGTCTCCACCGTCGATGGTGGGCGTTTTGCACTGTGCGGCGCGCGTGCCGCGTACAAGCTGCCGTTTCGCTACGTTCCCGCGGCGGAGGTTCCGGTGGAACTGCGCGGGGCCGGAAACTGCAGCCGTCAGGTGCACAATTTCGGCACGGTGGAGGCCTTCGATGCTGATTCGATCATTGCGTGCGAGGTCATCACTCCGGGCGGGAACTGGTCCTCGTACCCGGGCCACAAGCACGATGAGAACACCGCCGAAGAGTCTGCTCTGGAAGAGATCTACTACTTCGAAATCGCCGAAGGTCTGAGCGGCAGTAAAGGATTCGGCTACCACCGCGTCTACGGCACCACCGATCGTCCGATCGAGGTCCTCGAAGAGGTTCGCACCGGTGATGTCGTGTTGGTACCGCACGGATACCACGGCCCGTCGGTCGCTGCGCCGGGCTACGCCATGTACTACCTCAACGTCATGGCCGGGGCAGGTGTCGAGCGTGCCTGGAACATCGTCGACGATCCCGAGCACGCGTGGATCCGAGGCACCTGGGCCGACCGAGCCGTCGACAGTCGCCTCCCACTGCCAAGCCTGACACCCCGCACCGCATCCGAAGGAGCATGACCGTGGTGCCCACTGCGCCGATCTCCGCGAACAAGTGTGACAACACCGAAGGGACGGTTCGTCTCACGGTGAGCCAGGCCGTGGTGAAGTTCCTGGTGAACCAGTTCGTCGAGCGCGACGGCCACCGCACCAGATTCTTCGCAGGCGCGTTCGGCATTTTCGGGCACGGCAACGTCGCCGGGCTCGGACAGGCATTGCTGCAAGCCGAGATCGAAGCCGCCGAAGCCGGAACCGAATCGGAACTACCCTACGTCCTCGGCCGAAACGAGCAGGCCATGGTGCACAGCGCCGTCGCCTACGCACGCCAGAAGGACCGCCTGCAAACGTGGGCCGTCACCGCCAGCGTCGGGCCGGGTTCGACCAACATGCTCACCGGGGCTGCTCTCGCGACGATCAATCGACTTCCCGTATTGCTGCTCCCCGCAGACACTTTCGCAACACGGGTCAGCGCGCCGGTACTGCAGGAGCTTGAACTCCCGTCCAGCGGTGACATCACCGTCAACGACGCATTCAAACCACTGTCTCGATACTTCGACCGAGTCTGGCGACCGGAGCAGTTGCCGAGCGCACTGCTCGGCGCGATGCGGGTACTCACCGATCCGGTCGAGACAGGTGCAGCCACCGTTGCTATTCCACAAGACGTTGCGGCCGAGGCGTTCGATTGGCCCGAGTCTCTGTTTGCGCCGCGCACCTGGCACATCCGACGACCATTGCCGGAAGTGTCGGTCATCGCCCGCGCCGCCGAGCTGATCCGCACGGCCGAGAGACCGTTGATCGTGGCCGGCGGCGGCGTCGTCTACTCCGGGGCAACCAACGCGCTCGCTGCATTCTGCGAGCAGACCGGTATCCCGGTGGGCCAGAGCCAAGCAGGTAAAGGGTCGTTGCGGTACAACCACCCACAGTCCGTCGGCGCCATCGGGTCCACCGGCACGACCGCCGCCAACACGTTGGCCACCGACGCTGACGTGGTCATCGGAATCGGCACCCGGTACAGCGATTTCACGAGCGCGTCGCGAACCGCGTTCAACAATCCGAATGTCTCCTTCGTCAACATCAACGTTGCATCCATGGACTCGGTCAAACAGGGCGCACTCTCGGTGGTCTCCGACGCCCGCGAAGCACTCGAAGCCCTCACCGGTGCGCTGGCCGACTACGAGGTGACGAGCGAATATCGCACTCGAACAACCACGTTGAACGAGGAATGGAACGCAACGGTCGATTCGGCCTACCGGATCGACGATCCGACCGCACCGTTGAACCAGAGTCAGGTCATCGGTCTGATGAACGCATCGTCCGGACCTTCGGATGTGGTCGTCTGTGCCGCAGGCTCTATACCCGGCGATCTGCACAAGCTTTGGCGCGTCCGCGACCCCAAGGGGTACCACGTGGAATACGGCTTCTCGTGCATGGGTTACGAGATCGCCGGCGGTATCGGAGCAAAAATGGCTGAACCGAACCGCGACGTCTTCGTCATGGTCGGTGACGGTTCGTACCTGATGATGGCAACCGAGTTGGTCACCGCCGTTCAGGAGGGCATCAAGATCATCGTGATCCTGGTGCAGAATCATGGGTTTGCGTCCATCGGTTCGTTGTCGGAATCGCTCGGCTCTCAGCGATTCGGGACCGCGTATCGCTATCGCGACGAACGCGGGCGTCTCGAGGGCGGTGTCCTCCCGGTGGATCTCGCGGCGAACGCGGCGAGCTTGGGCGTCGAGGTGACGCGTGCGGGCAACGCCGCCCAATTCTCCGACGCGATCGAGGCAGCGAAGGCAGGCAAGAGAACCAGCGTCATCCATGTCGAGACCGACCCACTTGTCGCCTCCCCCGATTCCGAATCCTGGTGGGATGTTCCGGTCGGTGCCGCTTCGACGCTCGAGTCGACTCGTCTCGCATATGCAACCTACGAGAAATGGAAGAAAATCCAGCGCCCTTTCCTCCGACCATCAGGAGACTGACCCGGCGCAATCGATACAGCAGTGAAGACGTGCGAGGCATTCGGTGGGTCGGCGGAGATTCGCCGATCGCAGCGCATACGGTGGTTCGCGATGAGAACGATCCTCCGGGTGACCGCTGCCCTCGCCACGACCGCTGCCCTGTTCGCCACGAGCAGCCCTGCCCTCGCGCAGCCTGTCGGCGAGCCTCCGGCCGTCACGACTACTCCGTTCGCGACGCCGAGCACCGACGACTGCCCGTTTGCCACGTCACCGCCTCCGGCAATCGACCTCTCCGAGGTACCGAAGCCAGGTGAGACTGTTCCCGCCCCGCGACCCGTCCCTGCCGACCCGGTCGGTGGCTCACAACTGAGCCGATGTGGAACGATCACCCCGGACGACGCTCCGCCGCTTCCCGCCGATATTTCCGCAACCGGGTGGGTGCTCTCGGATCTCGATTCCGGCGACGTCATCGCCGCGAAGGACCCACACGGCCGCTATCGTCCCGCGAGCACCATCAAAATCCTGTTGGCACTGGTGGCGCTGGACGAACTCGACCTCGACAAGGTCGTCGTCGCGACAGCCGAGGACGCCAATGCCGAAGGTAGCGCAGTCGGAATCGGCAAAGACGGCGTCTACAGCAACTTTCAGCTGATGCAAGGTCTCGTGATGGCCTCGGGCAACGACGCGGCCCACGCTCTGGCGACCCAACTGGGTGGCGACGCCGCGGCGGTGGGAAAGATGAACGCTCTCGCCGAGTCCCTTGGTGCGCTGGACACCCACACTGCAACCCCGTCCGGTCTCGACGCGCCGGGGATGTCGAGTTCGGCCTACGACCTCACCTTATTTTTCCGTGCCGCACTGGAGAATCCGATCTTCGCTTCGCTCATCTCGACCGAGACCGTTCAATTCCCAGGATTCCCCAAGGACCCCAGCATCCCGGACGATCAAGACCGCCCGGGTTTCATCCTGTCCAACGACAATCAGCTTCTCTACAACTACGACGGCGCTCTCGGCGGCAAGGCCGGCTATACCGACGACGCTCGGCAAACTTTCGTCGGTGGTGCACAGAAGGACGGGAGACGGTTGGCGGTGACGATAATGAAGGGCGACGTCCTGCCCATCCGGCCCTGGGAGCAAGCGGCGCGCCTGCTGGACTACGGATTCGCACTCCCCCTAGGAACGAGTGTCGGCACTCTCGTGGAGCCCGATTCGGTCGGCGACGTCACGAGCACTCGAACCACCGCCCCCGTCCCTGCGCTTGCTGCTCCCCCTGCGGACGCTGGGTCGATCAACCGTGCGTCCGCTATGGAAGCGAGCGGGGACACGGCAGTCCGGGTCGGCATCGGTGCGATCGGTCTACTCGTGGTGATCGGGCTGATGCTGGGTGCGCGTCAACTCAACCGACGCAGATGATGTCGGCCGTCATTTACGACGGCCGAGCAATCCAGTAAGACCCACTGCAGCGAGTGCTCCCGCACCGACGAGGGCGATGCCGCCTTTGAGGGACGGGCCATCGTTGACCTCGACGCGGGTGGTGATGACCGCCGGGTCCGGCGGCGGCACGAATGCCATAGCCATACTTTCGTTCGTGGTCGCCGAGAATGCTGTCGCGAACAACACGAACCGTGACGTCGTGAAGACGAATACGAGTAAGCCGATGATGGGACCGAACACCACGCCTGCAGGCCCACTGGTAATCGAACCCAAGTAAATGGCAGCAATCTGCTTGAAGACCTCGAAACCGATGGCAGCCAGCAGCCCGCCCATCAAGGCGCTACGAAACGGCACCGGCTCCCGTGGCAGACGCGAGATAACCCAGGTGAACAGGCCCCACGTCGCAACGAGCGCCAACAGCACCGACACGACCCGTAAGAAGATTCCCACACCCGGCACACTGTCGAGCTTGAAGAACTCGAGCAGGCTACGCATCACCGACCCGCCATTGAGCGCCGACAAACCGAGCGAGACGACGATAGCCAGACCGAGACCGAAGAGCGCCGCCAGATCTTTCAACTTGGTCGCGACGAAACCGTCCTGCTCGCGTTGACTCTCCCACATCGCAGTCAGCGCAGCCCGAAGCTTCGCAACCCAACCCAGCCCCGCGTACAACGCGCCCAGAAGACCGATGATGCCGACGCTTGCGCGCGACTCGATGGCTGACTCGATCAGCGAATTGATGGTCTCGCCCAAGCTGCCCGGAATGCTCTCCGATATCTGAGTACTGATGCTGTTCAGCCACTCCGGATGCCCCACGAGGACGAAGCCGGCTATCGCGAACGCAACCATGAGCAGCGGGAACAGCGCAAGCACACTGAAGTACGTCATTCCGGCGGCATAGTAGTCACCCATTTGTGCTTGATAACGCTGTGCGGCCCTGACCGTATGGTCGAGCCACGGCCACTTGTCCCGGCGTTCCTGCAGTATTGCTGTGAAGTCGGGAACGACAATCACCCTCTCGCCTGTCTCTGACCTGCTCGGTGCTCCCGAAGCGGTTACGAGCGCGGAGTCAGGAACCCCACTCGGTCGTACACCTGAGCCAATGTCCGTGAAGCTACCTCCCTGGCCCGATCCGCGCCGTCTGCGAGGATTCGGTCCAACTCGGTAATATCGGACATATACCCATCGACCCGAGCTTTAAGCGGCGTGACGAACTCGCTGAGCACTTCTGCCGTATCCGACTTCAGGTCGCCGTAGCCCTTGCCCTGGTAACTCTCCACGAGGTCGTTCACGGATCGACCTCCCAGCGCTGACTGAATGACCAGCAAATTGCTGACGCCGGCCTTCTTCTCCGGGTCGAATGCGATCTCGCGCTCGTTGTCGGTGACTGCCGAACGAATCTTCTTCGCCGACACAGCCGGGTCGTCGAGCATGTTGACGATGCCCGCAGGATTGGAACCGGACTTGCTCATCTTGGCCGTCGGTTCCTGCAAATCGAAGATCTTGGCCGTGCCCTTGATGATGTGAGCATCCGGCACCACGAAGGTCTTCTTGAACCGGGTGTTGAAACGCTGTGCCAGATCTCTCGTCAGTTCGAGGTGTTGACGCTGATCCTCCCCTACCGGAACGAGATTGGGTCGGTAGAGCAGCACGTCGGCTGCCATGAGAACCGGATACGTGAACAATCCGACAGTCGTCTGATCACGTCCCTGCTTGGCGGACTTGTCCTTGAACTGAGTCATTCGGCCGGCTTCACCGAAACCGGTGATGCAATTGAGTACCCACGCAAGCTGAGCGTGCTCGGGCACCTGACTTTGCACGAACAAGGTGGATCGCGTCGGATCGATCCCCACTGCCAACAATTGCGCAGCAGCAATCCGAATCCGCTGGCGCAACACCTTCGGGTCCTGCGGAACGGTGATGGCGTGCAGATCCGGAATGAAGTAAAAAGCGTCGTAATCGTCTTGGAGCGCCACCCACTGACGTACTGCCCCCAGGTAGTTGCCGAGGTGGAACGAATCGGCAGTCGGCTGGATTCCGGACAGGACACGCTGTCGCGGACCTTGCGGTGTATCGGTGGTGGCGGGGGCAGACATGGTCACGATCTTTTCATGTGGTGACAACCGAATTTCGCGCAGGTTCTAGCGGTAGCGAACGGTGACCGGGGCGTGGTCGGACCAACGCTGGTCGTACGCCTCGGCTCGTTCGGTGACAACGTCCTTGGTGCGCTCGGCCAGCGACGGCGTTGCCAACTGGTAGTCGATCCGCCAGCCCGCGTCGTTGTCGAAGGCCTTGCCGCGATACGACCACCAGCTGTACGGGCCTTCTACCTCAGGGTTGAGCTCGCGCACGACGTCGGTCCACGGGGACGTCGGGGTAAGGAGGGCAGCCACCCACTCGCGCTCTTCGGGCAGAAATCCGGACTTCTTCCGGTTGGTCTTCCACGCTTTGATATCGAGCTCGGTGGGCGCGATGTTCCAGTCTCCGCATACGACGACATCACGGTCCTCGGCGATCGCGGACGTCGCCGTCTTCGCAAGATATTTCGCGAAGACGGCCATGAAACGTTCCTTTTCGTCCTGACGCTCGGTTCCGACCTCACCGGACGGCAGGTACAGACTTGCCACCGTCACATCGGAAAAGTCCGCTTCGATGTAGCGGCCGGACTCCGCGAACTCCTCTGCGCCGATCCCGACGCGAACGGCGTCCGGAGGGGTACGCGAGAGGACGGCCACACCGTTACGGCCTTTGGTCGACGGTTCTGCCGACGCCAGATGCCAGCCACTGTCCAATGCTGGTGCCAGCGCCTTGGTCAACTCGCCGTCGTTCGCACGGGTTTCCTGCAGGCAGATCACGTCGGCTTCGGTCGCCTCCAACCATGGCAACATTCCTTTTCGCGTGGCAGCACGAATTCCGTTGACATTGACTGTGGATACGGTGATAGGCACGTGGGGCACCGTATCCGAGCCCTGCGACACTCCACGTCACCGCCACCATCGCTTCACATACCGACGGCAAATTGCAGGAATGCTGCCGCAGCGACGACGAGCGGTCCCCGCACGAGTTGACGAATCATGTCCACCGGAATCTGGCCGAACGGCGTCGTGAGGATCAGGCCACCGTAATCGAGTGGCGGCCGACTCGCCGATCTGTACAGCGCCAGCAGCGCAACTACCGGGATGACCGTCACCGCGATCACGGAAGCGTGCCAGAGAATCGGTAAGCACACCATGAAAAGGATCGAGACTGCCGCAGCCGGCATCGCTAGGTGTGCCATCCTGATCCCGGCGTCGCTACCACCGAAAACTGCTCGAAAGGTGTTCGACGCATTCACATCTCTCAACCCTCGCCCGAACCGGCCGGCGACTGCCACCGCGGACAGAAGCACCACGACGGGGATCACCGCTGCGCCCACCGTCGCACCGAACACATACGGCAGAACACACATGTAGGCGAGCAAGCGAACCGCACCACGATCGCGGTGCACACGGCGAAAGTCCGCTTCGATCAGCACTTTTGTGCCGTTCCAGCGAAACCGGCGTGACCGAAACGCCCCTATGAGCCGCCACGTCCTCGATGCCAACTCGTCCGACAGTATCGAGCCGTCGATCATGGTCGTCGATACACGCAGGGCGGTGAGCAGGTCCGATCCAGCGCTCAGGGAGACAGCGTCCAGGTGGCGCAGGCGATATGCCCCGAGTGCTACTCCGATCCCCGCTACGACGATCGCGCCGACAGCGAGAGCGAAAACAACGTGCGGCGAAACCCTCGGGATCGGAAGGAACACTCCTGCACAACAGATCGCTCCGATCGAAGCAATCACTGCAATTGCCACTCGATAAAACAAGGCGGCACGCCTGTCCTGCTGTCGAACGACGCCGAATCCGACTGATGCCGCGCCGAACGCCGCACCGACCAGGCCACACCACCACCACGGAACCGGGATTGTGGTGAACAGCGTCGACATTCGTACCAGAACAAGCCCGCCGATCGCACCGAATATGGTGGCCATCGCGAATCGAGGTGCCAACAACGCTCCGCGGGAGACCGGCGACGAGTAGAGCCAATGCCTGTTCGCAGGGCCGATCGCGAGTGGACCGAGTTCCGAGATCGCCTTCATCAACGCAGCGAAGGCGATCATCGTGATACCGAACCCGACCTCGACTTTCGCCGCACCACCCGGTAGCGCATCGGAGAGAAACATTGCTCCCGATTTTTGCCCGATCAGCCACCAGAGCAACCCGGCACCGACGAAGATCGGCAATCCCCACACCGTCAGGTGATCGCCTAAGTCGACCGACTGACGTTCTCGGCGCCACTTGCGGACCCGGCGGCGAATCGACGGCGCGGAAGGATATGTTCGAGCGAGCTCTATCGTGGCCACACGTCACCGTCCAGAGTCGTATCCGCAACTGCGGAGACGAGTTCACGATCGTGTGAGGCCATCACGACGATGCAACCCGATTGCTTCTCCCGGACGAGCGCGGCCGCGAGCCATTTCCTGCCTGCTGTGTCGAGGCGTTGCTCGGGCTCGTCCAGCACGAGCATCTTGCGCGGGCGCACGAACACCGAACCCAGTGCAAGCCTGCGTCTCTGGCCGCTGGACAAGGTGGCGGGCAGCTGATCGGCGGCGCGTCCGAGCCCCACTCCCTCCAGAACCTCCGTCGCAATCTCGTACGAGTTCAGTGCCCCGTGTGCAGCCGCGACGAGCTGAAGATGCTCGCTTACCGTCAGGTGCGGAAACGTGCCCGGGTCGTCGAGAACGGACGCCACCCGAGATCGAAAAATCTGGGAGGCCTCGTCGACATTCGTCGCGAAGAGCGAAATCGTGCCTTCGTCGAGCCTGTCCGCTCCTGCTATGCATCGCAGCAGGGTCGTCTTCCCGGAACCGTTGGACCCGACTATCGCGCACGCGCTACCTTCGTCAACCCTGAAATTGATGCCGCCGAATACGGTCAGCGAACCGAAACGCCTGGTGGCGTCCGTAATGACAAGCATATGAATTCTCCCGTGGATTCCTCGCAAGTGCAGAAGCGAAGGAGTGGGAGAACTCGACGACTCAGAGCGCCCCCACCACGGCACCGGGTGCTCGCGGCATAGGCCGACCTGGCTCGTCGGGCCGATACTGTCTACGGAACGACCCCCGAAGTCGACGTTGCTCGTGCTCGGGGCCGCGATCGGTCCGCGGAAGTAGAAGAATGAGACCACGCCGGCCCGAGATCACCACGACTGTGACGACGACGGCTGCGAGCACGAGTTCGAATGCGGCAGCGAACACCGAATCTTGGACCGTGGCAAGTACCACGAGTAGAACGAGGTAAGTCGCAGCGAGGTGGACGAACTTCACTTCTCGCCCCTTCCTCGTTCAGTGGTGAAACAGTGATGCATCGCAGAAGCGAGTCTCGACCTTAACTTGCTCAACGGTATCTCCGGAAGCCCGCAATGACAGCTCGTAAAACTACACTCGAACACATGCACAGGATCTTCACCATGAGCTTCGCGTCCGTGTATCCGCTGTATGTGAAGAAGTTGGAACGCAAGGGGCGCAACAAGGCCGAACTCGATCAGGTGATCGAGTGGCTCACCGGCTTCGACGAAGCCGCGTTGAACGCTCATCTGGCCGCCGAAACGACGTTCGAGGACTTCTTCGCCGACGCGGAGATGAACCCTGGTACGTCGCTGATCACCGGCAAGGTGTGCGGGGTGCGCGTCGAAGAAGTCGAAGATCCGCTGATGCAGAAGATCCGTTTCCTCGACAAGTTGGTCGACGAGTTGGCGAAGGGCCGTGCGATGGCGAAGGTTCTACGGACATAGCTCTCCGGGCTGGTTCGACGCTTCGAGATGTCACCGCACTGCATGGTCTGTGCACTGTCGTTGCGGTTGTTCGGTCAGTATGCGACGGGCTTTGGCATCTGCCAGATTCCATTCGTTCCAACTCGACTCCTCTGGGACAGCTGTCATTTTTCGGGTCCTGGCGGAGCGAGGTCTCTTTCACCGGTTCTGCTCGACAGGTGGCACCACATCGGCGACGACTGGGTTTTTTCGGCGTTAGTATTGAGAGCAGCGCCCAACGCACATTACGGAGGTACCATGGCTACCCTGCGTATCGAGCATTCCATCACCGACTTCGACACCTGGAACGACGCCTTCGGGCGGTTCGCGGAGCGGCGCAAAGACGGCGGCGTACTTGCCGAGAAAATAATGCAGCCCATCGACGACCCTCACTACGTGTTCATCGATCTCGAGTTCGCCACTGTCGAAGCCGCGCAGCGCTTTCAGCAGTTCCTGGAGACTCAGGTATGGCCGGATCCGGCCAAGTCTCCTGCACTCGAGGGCAGCCCACGAGCACGCGTGGCGGACATCGCGCCTATCTGAGCTGAGAAACTCGGGTCCTCGGTGGTTATTCTCGAGAACAGTCCATGAGACGTGGCCAGACTGCCGCCACACATTACTGCCGCCACACATTCTGGCCAGGAGTACATCCTCCGGCGTCTGTGGGAGCGGCGGTGGGCAAATAGTTGCTGTGCGCCGTGGGACTTGGCGATCTAACTCTCGCGCACACTTTTACTGCAGTGGAACCGTCAACAGCTATCAGTACGTCGAAGCCCTCACCACGCAGGGCGTAGTTCGACGCTTCGAGATGTCACCGCACTGCATGGTCTGTGCACTGTCGTTGCGGTTGTTCGGTCAGTATGCGACGGGCTTTGGCATCTGCCAGATTCCATTCGTTCCAACTCCGCTGCGCTCCTACCGCGTTGCCGATCGCGCAACTGCGGTACGGCTCGTCGAGTCGGTCGAGTTCTTCGGTGGCGTCAGCGGACAGACGTGAAAGATATGCCGTGTCGATCTTTCCCGTCTGCTCGAATCGATCTACGTTCTGCCGGGCGATATAGGCGTCGGGGCTGATCACTGCCAACGCAAGGACGGTCAGAACTGCACTTCCCACAACCGCTCGGGGTAGCCATCGGCCGGACATCGATACTCCGGTGGCCATCAACAGAACGAACACCGATCCGAGCCACAGTTCCGCCGCGGTGACGAACACCCGCAGCGTCGTGTATCCGTACTGCTGTTCGTACAGAGACATGCGATGAAGTGCCGATCCGACGATCACCAAGGACAGTGCGCAGAGCACGCCGAGCAGCAGACGCAGTGCGAGGCGGTCGGATCCGGACACGCGCGACGCCTTTCGGATCGTGACCGCAAGCACCAACAAAGTCAGTACCGTCACCGCGAGAAGCTGCCAGAACCCCTGGCGTGCATATTCGGCGTTCGTCAATCCGTCTGTGGTCCTGACGTGTGCTTGCCCACCGAACAGGGTTCGGAGCTGAACGAAGACGAACATCGTGAACAGAACGACCAACGATCCCAGCGGGACAGTCCACTCCCACAGCCGGAGTGATCCCGCACTCGGCCGAGCCAGAGCATCGAAGCGGGGCGGATTGGCTACGACGTACGACACCGCAAGTGTCCCCGCGGCAACCAGTGCGAAGAGGAGAATCCGGGTGAACCCGCTGTCGAGTCGCACTGTCGGTGTCGCACTGGACAGTACGTCGGCAAACTGCGGGTCAGCTCCGGCGAAAAGACCTGCGAAGACGAGGAATAGGACGGCCGTCGTGGCTGCGACGCGAAACACTCGACCAGGCGCAAGTCCCCTCATGTCGATCCTTCGCGATCCGCGGGTGCACCAACGCAGTACTCGGGCCGGCACCAGCAAGGGAATCAGTGCACCGAGAGCGACGCCTGTCCACGTCCACGAGCGGGATAGCACGACCCCAGCGACGAGCACGGCCATTACGACGGCGAGCGTCACTAGCCACTCCGCAGCACTGAAAGCGGCGATCGAACTCAAGGCAACGACTCCCACAGCACCGACCAGCTGCCACCGCGTCGGTGCACCCTTCGATGCACGTAGTGCCGCAAAGATGATTGCTACGGCAGTGATGGGGTAGCCGACCCCGCGATCACCGAGAACGACCGCACCGATGCACCCGACGACCAGCGCGCCGATCAAGACACTGCGCGGGGCTGCCGCGTAACGTCGTGCCGGCCAGACTCGGCCCGGCCACAGGGACCAGTTCTGTTTTCTCACAACACCTTCGGTCTTGTCTACGATGATCACGAGATGACCTCTTTCTATTGCAGGCATGACAGAGCTCCACAGCACGGGTAAGCCGCGGTGGTGGTGAGTTGATGTCCGTTTCAGTTACAAGGAATGGATACCCGGATATGACATCCAGGGCTACGATCGAGCACTTCGATTGTGCCGCCGTGTAATTCGGTCGCCCAGCGGGCGATCGTCAGACCCAGCCCGGTGCCACCATCGGTGGAACCACCGCGAGTGAACCGGTCGAACACCCTCGATCGTTCTTCGGGTGCGATACCCGGGCCGTCGTCGACCACGTCGAACAGAAGATTGCCACCGACCTGCCGAACCGAGAGGGCAACGTCCGCTCCGGACGACGCGTGCCGAACGGCATTGTCCACCAGGTTGTTCACGACCTGGGTCAGTCGAGCTTTGTCGGCAACGATCGACAGGGTCGGCGGCACCACGTCGATGTGCACGCGGGGCTGCCCCTTCGTCGTGTCCGACAGGAAGTCGTACACGCCGAAGAGTTCCTCGTGGAGGGTGAGTACGCCTGCTTCCAACCGTGACAGGTCGAGTAGCTCGGTCACGAGGTCACCGAGCTTCTCCGTCTGTCGCAGCGCAACGGATAGGGTTGCCGGATCGGGTTCACTGACCCCGTCGACCAGGTTTTCCAGTACCGCTCGCAACGCTGCGATAGGGGTTTTCAGCTCGTGCGAGACGTTCCCGATCAGCTCTCGCCGATACTTCTCGGCTGCTTCGAGATCTGTCGACATCGTGTTGAAGGCTGTAGCGAGCTGCCCGATCTCGTCCCGAGAGGTAGCGCGTACCCGTCTCGAATAGTCTCCTCGTGCCATCGCCCCCGCAGCCACGGTCATTTCTCGCAACGGCGACGTCATCCCGTGTGCCACAACCTGCGTCGCCACCAGCGAGATGAAAAGTGCTGCCAGCAACGCATAACGAAACTGCCACCCGGCCCCGAACCAGAACGTGATACTGGCCGCCGCCAGCACCAAACCCACGATCAAGGACACCTTCAACTTGAACGAACCAAGCGAATCGAGCGGGCGCGGCAACCTACGTGTCATCGACGCCAAGGCGTTGGCCACGGAGGTCATCGCGGCACCTCCAACGCGTACCCGACGCCGTGCACGGTTCTGATGAGGGCTCCACCGAGCTTGCGTCGCAGGGCCTTCACATGACTGTCGACGGTACGGCTACTCGCCGAGTCCTCCCATCCCCACAACTCTGCCAGCAGCGTGTCACGACCGACGGCGGTCCGGGGGCGAGAGGCAAGGTACGTCAGAATGTCGAATTCGGTTCGTGTCAGATGAATTTCACCGTCGGCGCCCGATACTCGGCGTGCATCGTGATCGATCCGAATGGAACCGATACGCGTGGGAGCGGATCCATCGACCATCACGCGCTCCGAGCGCCGGACGAGCGCGTGAACGCGGGCAACCAGCTCGCGCATGCTGAAGGGCTTCGACAAGTAGTCGTCCGCACCGACACCCAAGCCGACCAACATGTCGGTCTCGTCGGACTTCGCGGTGAGCATCAGGACCGGCACCGAACGCTGTGCTTGAATTCGCCGACACACCTCGAGCCCGTCGAAGCCTGGAAGCATCACATCGAGCACCACCACATCGGGCCGAGTTCTCGCGCACACCTCTACTGCGGTGGGACCGTCAGCAGCCGTCACGACGTCGAAGCCCTCACCACGTAGGCGCGCGGCAAGAGCGTCGGAGATAGTCGGTTCGTCATCGACGACCAGGACTGTGCGGTTCATGCCCCTGACCCTAGAGGTCGGCTATGGAGGGGAACGACGGGAAATGTGGAGGTTCAGTGAAGATCGCTCCGCGCAATCACAACCCATCTGGTGGGTTGCGGCTAGAGCGCGGCTTTCGCGTCGGACTTCTTCTGCATCATGACCGCAGCAGTCAGCACGACCATGCCACCGAGCGCCAACACACCGCCGACAGCCGCAGGAGCGGTGTATCCGAAGCCGGCAGCAATCACTGCACCACCGACGGCTGCTCCGATCGCGTTGGCAAGGTTGAACGCGGCATGATTGAGCGAAGCGGCAAGAGTCTGGGCATCGGCTGCGACGTCCATGAGTCGGGTCTGCAAACCGGGCACCATCGACGAACCGGATGCGCCGATCAGAAACACGAACAGCAAGGCCGTATACGGGTTCTGTGCCGCGAACACGAAACCGAACAAACTGAGGGCGATTGCGGTCATCGAGATGTACATCCCCCGAATCAGCATTCGGTCCGCAATCTGGCCACCCGCATAGTTGCCGGCGACCATACCCAGCCCGTAGATCATCAGCGCAACGGGTACGAAAGCCTTCGACAGGCCCGAGACGTCGGTGAGAGTAGTTGCGATGTAGGTGTACACGGCGAACATCCCGCCGAAACCGACGACGGCGATAATCAGCGTCATCCACACTTGCGGACGCCCCAAGGCACCGAGCTCGGTTATCGCCCGCGTGGTGGGCATTCCGTCCAGGCGTGGCATCCACGCAACGATCGCAGCGACGGTCAAGGCACCGATGACCGTGACGATGTCGAAGGCGCTGCGCCATCCGAAGGACTGCCCGACCCAGGTCGCCACAGGCACCCCGACGACGTTGGCGATCGACAGACCCATCATGACCATGGCGACCGCTTTGGCACGCTTCCCCGGCTCCGCCAAGTGCGCGGCGACCAACGCCGCGACACCGAAATAGGCGCCGTGCGGTAGGCCTGCAACGAAACGCGACGCCATCAACTCGTAGAAACTCGGAGCGAAGACCGTTCCGAGATTGCCGAGGGTGAATGCGACCATCAAGGCGAGCAGCAACACCCGGCGAGGTACCCGTGCCGCCAGTATTGCGATGACGGGAGCTCCGATGACCACACCGAGCGCGTAGGCCGAGATGAGATGTCCGGCGCTCGGCTCGGATACGTTCATGGTCGTCGCCATTTCGGGCAACAGGCCCATGGAGACGAACTCTGTGGTGCCGATGCCGAAGCCGCCGATGGACAGGGCAAGCATCGCGAATTTTCGCCGAGTGGACAACGTTCTGCGACCGCCGACCGGACCGTTCGACACCCGCTCGCGCACAGCGGTGACATTCTTGGCGAACGCCGAATCGGTGACACTCACAGCAGAACAACCTTTTCATCGAGATGGGAGCATGATCACGGCCGGACATCGAGAAAGGGACGACCCTCGTAGGGAACGTCCCCTTCTTCGATTCTCATCCCGCGTGCACCCGATTTTCGAGTCCATGCCCGGTGATTGTCCTCACCCGAGCAGGTGCTCAGCTGTTTCACGTGGCTACTTCAGAGCCCTCTGCAGGTTTTCGTCGAGTGCGCCGAGGAACTCTTCGGTGGAGAGATAGCCCTGATCTCCTCCGACGAGCGCGGCAAGATCCTTGGTCATCTGGCCACCTTCGACGGTCCTGATGACAATGTCCTCCAAGGCCTGAGCGAAGCCGATGACCTCGGGAGTGCTGTCGAGCTTGCCGCGGTGCTCGAGACCTCGAGTCCACGCGAAGATCGATGCGATCGGGTTGGTCGATGTCGGCTTGCCTTGTTGGTGCTGACGGAAATGGCGAGTCACCGTGCCGTGCGCAGCCTCTGCTTCGCAGGTCCTACCGTCCGGCGTGAGCAGTACCGACGTCATGAGGCCGAGCGAACCGAAGCCCTGCGCGACGGTGTCCGACTGGACGTCGCCGTCGTAGTTCTTGCAGGCCCATACGTATCCGCCCTCCCATTTCATGGACGACGCGACCATGTCATCGATGAGACGGTGCTCGTACGTCAGTCCGGCAGCGTCGAACTCCGTCTTGAATTCCTTTTCGTAGATGTCCTGGAAGGTGTCCTTGAACTGGCCATCGTAGGCCTTGAGGATCGTGTTCTTGGTCGACAAGTACACCGGGTAATTCTGCTGCAAACCGTAGTTGAGCGACGCACGGGCGAAATCGATGATCGATTGGTTGAAGTTGTACTGACCTTGCACGACGCCGCCGAGGCTCTCCTCGGTGAACCTGACCAGCTCGTGCTGGATCGGCTCACTGCCGTCCTCGGGGATGTAGGTGATGGTCACGGTGCCGGGTCCGGGGACCTTGAAGTCGATGGCGCGGTACTGGTCGCCGAAGGCGTGACGGCCGATGATGATCGGCTTGGTCCAGCCCGGAACCAGTCGCGGAACGTTGGAGATGATGATCGGTGCGCGGAAGATGGTGCCACCGAGAATATTGCGAATAGTCCCGTTGGGCGAACGCCACATCTTCTTCAGGCCGAATTCCTCGACGCGAGCCTCGTCCGGAGTGATCGTCGCGCATTTGACGCCGACGCCGTGCTTCTTGATTGCGTTCGCAGCATCGACGGTGACCCGGTCATCGGTCTTGTCCCGGGATTCGATTCCCAAGTCGTAGTACTCGAGATCGACATCGAGGTACGGATGGATGAGCTTGTCCTTGATGAACTGCCAGATGATGCGTGTCATCTCATCGCCGTCGAGTTCGACGACCTTGCCTTCGACCTTGATCTTGGACATGTGGGGTTCGCGTCCTCCTGGGAAGTATGCCGTTGTGGTCTTCCTCAACTGCCGGTGTTGCCGCAGAACCGAGGTTGTGGGTCGATCGGCGGTCCCACCCGTGTTACGCCTCTTCACTGCTGGGCCGAGTGCGTGTACTCGACTTCGAACGTATACGCCGCGCGCGCAGTGCGTGAGCGTGCGAGGAAACAAGACAAGCGTACTGCTTGGCCGCTCAGGCATGGCCGGTGGCCCTTTCGTCGTAGCTCCGACCGCCGACCACTGTGCGCCCTGGTTGCAGCCCGATCGACACTCGCGACGGTGTCGCTATTCGACGTGTCGGAGGACACGCTAGGATTCTGCGAAGGTCATGAGTGCCAGCGTCAAAGCCCCGGCTTGCTGGCCGGCAACCCTCCAACCGCGGTGGGGTGCCCCGGGTGAGAAGACCTGGTTAGTCGACTGCGTTCGCGTAGTCGGAGAACAAGCGCGGGTTCGCCCAGGGGCGAACCCAACAATCGAGCGCAACCATGCTCGGTTGCTAGCCCCTAGGAGGTTCACGATGTGTTGTCGCTTCGATACGCCCCGCCCGGCTCGCTACGCCGAGCCCCAGCCGAATCGCACTCTTGAATCGAAAACGGAGTAGTTACCCACCATGAGCGAGAACACACCCGACGTCGTAGATGCCGCCGGCTCACCCATCGAGGATCCCACCGCGTCGTGGAGCTTCGAAACCAAGCAAATCCACGTAGGCCAGAACGCTGACGGTGTCACACGCGCACGCGCGCTACCGATCTACCAGACGACGTCGTACACCTTCGACAGCACCGACCACGCTGCCGCGCTCTTCGGACTGACCGAGCCCGGCAACATCTACACCCGCATCATGAACCCGACGCAGGATGCCGTGGAGCAGCGCATCGCAGCGCTGGAGGGTGGCGTCGCGGCGCTGCTCTTGGCCTCCGGACAAGCTGCCGAGACTCTCGCAATTCTGAACATCGCCGAAGCAGGCGATCACATAGTCTCGAGCCCGCGCTTGTACGGCGGGACGTACAACCTTTTCCACTACACGCTGCGGAAACTGGGTATCACCGTCAGCTTCGTCTCCGATCCGGACGATCTCGAGCAATGGCGCTCCGCGATCACACCGAAGACGAAGGCGTTCTACGGCGAAACGATCTCGAACCCGAAGAACGACATCTTCGACATTCCCGGAGTTTCGAAGATCGCACACGAAAACGGCCTTCCACTCATCGTCGACAACACTGTCGCGACGCCGTATCTCATCCAGCCGCTGAAGCACGGCGCCGACATCGTCGTCCATTCGGCCACCAAGTACCTCGGTGGCCACGGCACGGCTATCGCAGGCGTCATAGTCGACGGTGGCACTTTCGACTGGACCCAAGGGCGCCACACCAACTTCACCATTCCCGACCCGAGCTATCACGGCGTGGTGTTCGCGGACCTCGGTGCACCGGCATTCGCCCTCAAGGCTCGGGTCCAACTGCTTCGAGACATCGGGGCCGCAGTCGCACCGTTCAACGCATTCCTGATCAGCCAGGGACTGGAGACGCTGAGCCTTCGGATGGAACGCCACGTCGAGAACGCGCAGAAGGTAGCGGCCTTCGTCGAGGCCCGCAGCGAAGTAGTGAGTGTCAATTACGCAGGCCTGAAGTCCTCCCCGTGGTTCGAACGTGGCCAGGAATTGGCACCGAAGGGGCAGGGCGCAATCGTCGCTTTCGAACTGAAGGGCGGCATCGACGCCGGCAAGAAGTTCGTCGACGCACTGAGCCTGCACAGCCATGTCGCTAACATCGGTGATGTGCGCTCCCTCGTGATTCATCCCGCATCGACAACTCACTCGCAGTTGTCACCCGAGGAGCAGATCGCGGCGGGCGTCACTCCGGGACTGGTGCGCCTCGCGGTGGGCATCGAAGGGATCGACGACATCGTCGCTGATCTCGAGCGCGGATTCGCTGCGGCGGCGTCTTGACCATCGGCTCAGTGCACGACGTCCGTTCGGCCGCAGGTTTTCCTACGCCGGACGGACGGCTCGGCTACATCGACATCGGTCGGCTGGACCTCGAGAACGGCGCGTCACTGCCACAGGTGACCATCGCCGTTCAACGCTGGGGTGAGCTGTCCCCGAATCGCGACAACGTGGTGCTCGTCGAGCATGCGTTGACCGGGGACTCGCATGTGTCCGGACCTGCCGGAGGCGCTCATGCCCTGCCCGGATGGTGGAACGGGATGGTCGGGCCCGGCGCTCCGATCGACACGGACGAGTGGTGTGTCATCGCCTCCAACGTGCTCGGTGGTTGCGGTGGGACCACAGGACCGTCTTCGCTGAATTCGAGCGGAGTCCCGTACGGCAGTGCCTTTCCGGAGATCTCGATCCGCGACCAGGTGTCCGCGGAGATAGCTCTCGCCGACGTACTCGGCATCGAAAGGTGTGCAGCCGTTGTCGGCGGCTCCATGGGAGGCATGCGCACTCTCGAGTGGATAGTGGGATACCCGGACCGCGTCGCGTCAGCTCTGGTGCTCGCGGTCGGAGGTCGCGCAACTGCCGACCAAATCGGTACGCAGACAACTCAGATCGAGGCGATCAAGTCCGACCCCGACTGGCAGGGCGGCAACTATCACGGAACCGGCCGGGCCCCACGGGTCGGACTGGGCATAGCGCGCCGGATCGCACACTTGACCTACCGAACCGAGAGCGAGCTCGACCTGAGATTCGCCAACTCCGGTCAAGGCGAAGAAGATCCGTGGCAGGGCGGACGGTACTCGGTCGAAAGCTACCTACAGCACCAGGCGAGCAAGCTGGTCGACCGTTTCGACGCGAGCACCTACGTATTGCTGACCGAAGCCATGAACCGGCACGACATCGGACGTGGGCGAGGTGGATTCGACGCTGCCTTGGCCATGGCCACCGTCCCGACTATCGTCGGCGGCGTCGACTCCGATCGGCTCTATCCATTGCGGCTACAGAAGGAACTCGCTCGCGGCCTCCCGGAATGCCGCGGTCTCGAGGTCATTCAGTCACGTGATGGCCACGACGGATTTCTGACCGAAGCCAGCGCAGTATCCGCACTGCTCGGCGAGACGATGAAGCATGCGCGCATGTCGACGGGTCGCACCAGCTGAGTATTCGACCGGACGAATACTCAGTCGGTGCCGAGGGGATCGATCGACGCCGACAGCAACACGATGGCTCCCCCGACCAGCGCCATAGCCGAGACGTCGAAGGTTCTGCTTCGGACCTGCAGCAGGCCGACGCTCTTCTCCGGCATGCACAACCGGAAGCCTGCGGCCGCTATCGTCGCCACACCGAATACGAAGGCGCCGCGGCGCCACCGATCCGCAAGAACGAGAACGAGCGCCGCCGCAATGATAACGAGCACGATGACGAGCGGCAGGTTCCTGCGAATCTGGGACCACATCGAAGGTCAGACCGCTTCTGTGGTGGTTGCGAGGGCCTGCTCGGCCCGCTCGACCACGTTCGAAAGGAGGAACGCTCTCGTCAACGGCCCGACTCCACCCGGGTTGGGCGAGAGAAAACCGGCAACTTCGGCCACCTCGGGCGCAACGTCCCCGCGCAGTCCCTCATCCGTTCGAGTAACCCCGACGTCGAGCACTGCGGCACCGGGCTTGATCATGTCCGCGGTGACGATCCCGGGAACACCCGCAGCCGCAATGACGATGTCGGCGCGGCGAACCTCCGCGGCCAGGTCCTTGGTCCCGGTATGGCACAGAGTGACGGTGGAGTTCTCGCTCTTGCGAGTGAGCAACAGACCGATAGGACGGCCCACCGTCACCCCTCGACCGATGACCACAGCATGGGCCCCATCGAGCGCCACGTCGTAGCGACGGAGGAGGTGGACGATGCCACGTGGAGTACAAGGCAACGCAGCCTGCTTGCCCAGGACGAGTCTGCCGAGGTTGATCGGGTGCAGTCCATCGGCATCCTTGGATGGATCGATCCGTTCGAGCGCAGCGTTCTCGTCGAGATGCTTCGGAAGCGGAAGCTGCACGATGTATCCGGTGCACTCGGGATTGGCGTTGAGCTCGTCGATCACGGCGTCGAGTTCCGCCTGTGAGATATCCGCAGGCAGATCACGCCGAATCGAGGTGATACCGACCTTGGCGCAGTCGTTGTGCTTGCCGCGGACGTACGCCGCCGAGCCGGGATCATCACCCACCAGCACCGTGCCGAGCCCGGGAACGATCCCGTGTTCTCGTAGCTTTGTCACTCGCTGAGTGAGATCGACGAAGATCTCGTCGCGAGTTGCTTTGCCGTCCAGAATCGTCGCAGTCACGGTCACCATTGTTCCAGGTGTCGGCAGGTGGAGCGGACGCCGGTCCGCAAGTAGTCAGCCCTCTACTGAAAGCCCGTGCGCCTGGGCGTAGGCGACTGCCTGTGTCAGCTCGATCCGGGCACCGGTCACCGTGGCAGACATCCAGAGGTGCGCGTCGATCCGAGCCCCACGAAGATCGGCTTCCTGCATCTTGGCGCCTACGGTTCGTGCGCCACTGAGATCCACCGAACGCAAGATGGCCTTGCGCAGGTCGGTGTTCACCAAGTTCGCCTCGACCATGCGGCAGTTGGTCAAGTCCATCCCACGCATGTCGGCTCCCCCCAGTCCTACCAACGTGAAGTCGACCTCGTCGAAAGTCGACGGGCGCATCCGACAATCGACGAACGTCGAGCCGATCATGGTCGAATGACGGAAAACGCTGTGTTGCAAATTAGTCCGCGCGAAGGTGCAGGAGCGAAAAGCCGCGTTGACATGGACTGATTCGGTCAAATCCGTGCCGGTGAAATCACATTCCGTGAAGACCACCGCGGAGGTCTTCACGCCGCTGAGGTCGGCGTCTCGAAAGTTGCACGCCACGTACTCACGGTCGTCCCATTGCTGTTGGTCGAGTCTCGCGTCGGAGTAGTCCTCGCCGATAATCTGTTTCTCGTGCACCTCTGCCATTGTTCCCGGTAGCGCTGATGGCAGAGTGAGCCGGGTGTTTCGCCTCATGTTCTTTCAGCCGCGTATTCCCCAGAACACCGGAAACGCGATCCGACTCGTCGCCGGCACCGGATGTGAACTACACCTGGTCGGTCCGCTGGGCTTCGACATGTCCGAGCCCAAACTCAAACGAGCAGGCCTGGACTACCACGATCTCGCCTCGGTGACCGTCCACGAAAACCTGACTGCCGCCTGGGAGGCACTGGCGCCGGAACGGGTGTTCGCCTACACCGCGCATGCGAGCAAGTTTCACGCGGACGTGTCGTATCTACCGGGTGATGTATTGCTTTTCGGTCCCGAACCGACCGGCCTCCCCGAGGAAGTGCTCGGCGATCCGCTGGTCACCGAGCAACTGCGTATTCCGATGATCGAGGGTCGACGATCGCTCAACCTTGCCAACGCGGCAGCCGTCGTCATGTACGAGGCATGGCGCCAACACGGATTTGCTGGGAGCGTGTGACGGTCACGTCGGATCTGCGTCTTCGACATCCTCCCCTGACTTGCCCCTCTGGTTCGACCCTCTCGATGGTGCCGCGGCGGACGATCCTGACGATGACGTAGACGACCGGAGCACCCACTGTGAGAGTTCCCAGCCACGTCAATAGCCCGCCCGAGGGCCACGAGCGCGTCTCTCCCGGTGTCGACAAGCGAATTCCATCCGGCGACGATTCCGTCCCAGAAGTTGTCCGGCCCCGGTGACGCCGTGAGGTCCTCGGTGCCTGATGGGACCGTGACCGTTGATGGATCCACCTGGTCCGCGACGCAGCTTCTCTGCGAGGTCAGACTGTCCAGCTCTCCCCGCCTACTCGACACAGCAGATTCCGCCTCGAGCAGATCCGCGGTAGTGACCGCTCCCAAGATCAAGGCCTTCAGGCGATCCCCCTAAGCGTCGCGCGCAGCTCGGATCGTCCACTGTGATGTAAACCTGTCCTGGCACAACCTCTTTACGATCCATGTACTCCGGAGCCTGCCCCCGTGTCGATCCGCTGGACTCCGGTTCGCGCGCCAACCCTTGGGGCAGTGAACGTCGAATCCGACGCTCGAACCTACCCTTCCCCACTGCTCCCGCTGCGCCCCGCGAGGAGAACGAACGACCCCGCCGATGCGACGAGCAGAGTGCCCTTCATCGAAGGATCGTATGGCAACTCATCGACAGCGAACGAGGCCCGCGAAGTCGTGCCGAATCGTTACATGGAGTAGGGATAATTCACTGATGACCGCAGCGCAGAACCGGGGTACGGTGTGCCGCACCGACCCATTTCGTTTCCTTGAAGGAGCCCCTGTTGTTCTCCGCTTTTTCTTCGCTCGTCCGCTCAGCATCGTTCACCTCGACATCACAGGGCCTTTCGCGGTCGGCTAGTCGATTGTCCCGCACCGCAGCAGTTTTCGCCGTTTCCAGCGGCGTCGTTGCTGCCGGATTCGCCGGAGCCGGCGTCGCAAATGCAGCTCCGGTGACGTGCGTATCTCCACCGTCGGCCAATCAAATTCTCGTCGACGGAACCGCGAGCTGTGGGGCAACGGCCGCGGAAGGATCGCGTTCGACCGCCACGGCAGCAGATAGTGGAACGGCCGTCAGTGTCGCCGAAACCGGCGGCACCTCGAACACCTACGCGACAGGATTCGGAACGGCCCTCGGCGCGTCACGCGCGGGCGGCACGTCCTACGCGGGCGCAATCGGCGGCGGCATCGCACATTCCTGGGCGGACGCAGGTTCGACCACCATCGCGATCGCCGGTTGGGGTTCCGGTGCAACCGCCGAAGCTGCCGGCGTCGACTGCGTCGGGCCACTGTCTCTCGCGTTGAACCTCGCTTCCGGACAGTTCTGCATCCTCGGAAGTTGACCCTTGGCGCGCCTCGTGCACCCGCACGAGGCGCGCTCGGGCCGGACCTGATCTACGACAAAAGGTAGTAACTCCCCCTCCAGCGGTTTATGATTATGGTCACTTCCATCGTCAGGAGGATCAGTGACCGCTGTTGAGCCCAAGCCCACTGGCACTGTGGAGGCGGTGAGGCCTTTCCCGCCGCGGATGGGACCGAAAGGTTCATTCATTCACAAGGCGGTGACGACGACAGATCCCAAGGTGTTGGGGATCATGTACATCGCGACTTCCATCTCGTTCTTCCTCATCGGCGGCTTGATGGCGTTGCTCATTCGTGCCGAGCTCGCGGTGCCGGGCTTGCAATTCCTCTCGACGGAGCAGTACAACCAGCTGTTCACCATGCACGGCACGATCATGCTGCTGCTGTATGCGACGCCGATCGTGTTCGGCTTCGCCAACTACATCCTGCCGCTGCAGATCGGTGCGCCGGACGTGGCGTTCCCGCGGTTGAACGCCTTCTCGTATTGGCTCTACCTGTTCGGCGCGATAATCGCTACATCCGGTTTCATCACCCCCGGTGGTGCAGCTGACTTCGGTTGGACCGCGTACACCCCGCTTTCGAGTGCGGTGTATTCGCCGGGTGTCGGTGCAGATCTGTGGATCATGGGTCTCGCGATCGCCGGTCTCGGCACCATTCTCGGCGCTGTCAACATGATCACAACGGTCATCTGCTTGCGAGCGCCGGGTATGACGATGTTCCGGATGCCCATTTTCACGTGGAACATCCTGGTCACCAGCATTCTGATTCTTCTTGCTTTCCCGTTGTTGACGGCGGCACTGTTGGGGGTAGCGGCCGATCGACATCTCGGTGCGCATCTGTTCGACCCGGCGACCGGTGGAGTGTTGTTGTGGCAGCACTTGTTCTGGTTCTTCGGCCACCCCGAGGTGTACATCATCGCGTTGCCGTTCTTCGGCATCATTTCCGAGGTCATTCCGGTCTTCTCGCGTAAGCCGATGTTCGGATACACCACCTTGATCTACGCAACGATCGCTATCGGTGCCCTCTCGGTAGCGGTGTGGGCTCACCACATGTACGCCACGGGCGCGGTGCTGTTGCCGTTCTTCTCGTTCATGACGTTCTTGATCGCGATACCGACCGGTGTGAAGATCTTCAACTGGATCGGCACGATGTGGCGAGGTCAGGTGACGTTGGAGACCCCGATGCTCTTCGCTATCGGCTTCTTGATCACCTTCCTCTTCGGCGGCCTCTCCGGAGTGCTGCTTGCCAGCCCGCCGATCGACTTCCACGTCACCGACACCTACTTCCTGGTGGCGCACTTCCACTACGTGGTCTTCGGCACGGTGGTGTTCGCAACGTTCTCGGGCATCTACTTCTGGTTTCCGAAGATGACCGGCCGAATGATGGACGAGAGATTGGGCAAGTGGCACTTCTGGCTGACATTCCTCGGCTTCCACGGCACCTTCCTGGTCCAGCACTGGCTCGGCGCCGAGGGCATGCCGCGTCGCTACGCCGACTATCTCTCTTCCGATGGATTCACCACACTCAACATCATCTCCACGATCAGCGCGTTCGTTCTCGGAGCCTCGACACTGCCGTTCGTGTGGAACGTCTTCAAGTCCTATCGCTACGGCGAGGTGGTCACTGTGGACGACCCGTGGGGTTACGGCAACTCGCTGGAGTGGGCCACATCGTGCCCACCGCCGCGGCACAACTTCACGGAACTGCCGCGAATACGTTCCGAGCGTCCAGCGTTCGAACTCCACTACCCACACATGGTGGAGCGAATGCGCGCCGAGGCTCATGTCGGACCGGGCAGTCACGGCGGACAGACCACCGAGGTCCTCGAAAAGGCCCGCCGCGCACCTATCGCAACGGGCGAAGACGAGCATTCTGGGGACTGATCTCCGCGGCGAGTTGCTCTCAGACAGTTCTCAGCACTGGAGGTAATACTTCAGCGATGTCGCGTTCACTGCCTACGGCATCGTCTGTTCGGCGATGGCACCTCGGGGTCGGCAATTGAACTTCTCGCTCCACAGCCGGATCCGAGTTCTCATCATCAGTCTGGCCGCACTCGCGGTTGCCGTGAGCGCGCTGGCCATCTACCTGGTCACCGAACAAGCATTGCGCTCCCAGGTAGCCGATCGAGTGTCTCGAAATGCCGATGCGCTCATCGCAAGTGCCACGTCCGGAGTTCCCTCGACCTTCTTCGGGTTCGGAGTCGGCACGACCGACGGGCCCGCGATCAAAGTTGCGTTGGTGACCTCGGACGGCGAACTCGTGACCTTCACCGCAGAATCGCGGCCGTTCACCAATACTGACGGCACTCTCGATGCCGCCGAACAGTCGGTCGCAACCGGCTCGACCGATCAATCGCTCCGCGAGGTGCGCGGGTACATGCTGTCGGCCAAACGGACCGTATCGGGCGAAACGGTCATGGTGGCAGAGTCGTTACAGTCCAACGCGCCGTTACTCGGCAAGTTGACGCTTGCGCTTGTCGCGATCGGGACCCTTCTCATCGTCTTGGCCGGGATCGCCGGAACAGCAGTAGCTCGGACCGGACTGCGTCCGGTCAAACGCTTGCGCAACGCCACCGAACGGGTAGCCCGCACCGGTGATTTGCAACCGATCGCCGTTACCGGTGACGACGAGCTTGCATCACTGGCGACGAGCTTCAACGACATGCTTGCTGCCCTGGCCCAATCCGGCGCGCGTCAAAACCGTCTGATCACCGACGCGGCAGAGGAACTGATGGGCCCCCTGCATACGCTTCGGGGAAAGATCGATGTCCTGATGGCCCTCGACGGACACGATGGACCGGCCCTGTCCCCTGCCGAGCAGGATGAGTTGCGTACCGGAGTCATGTCGGACATGGACGTCATCATCCGATTGGTGCACGACCTGGTGGATCAGGCGCGCGACGTCCCCGAGTCAGCGAGCGCGTGATCGAAGGCGTGGCTCGAGCCGATGCAGTTCGACGTCGTGCAAAATCCCGTCGTTGATTTCGGCTGTCATATAGGTGCAGAATGGCTGCCTACGTCTGTCGGTCGGTGAGCCCGGGTTGAGCAGCCGAACACCGGTATCCGTCACGGTGTCCCACGGAATATGACTGTGTCCGAACACCAAAACATCGATGCTCGGGTACTTCGCTGCCATCCGCTGTTCGCGTCCGGCTGAGCTGCCCGTCTCATGAACGACGGCAATCCGAACCCCGTCCAATGTAACTCGTGCGCATTCGGGCATCCGGGCACGGAGGTCGTCACCATCGTTGTTGCCCCAGCACGAGATCGGCCTCTTCGACCTGGCAGAAATCTCCCCGAACATGGTCACATCTACCCAGTCGCCGGCATGAATCACCACATCGGCGTCGTCGATGGCGGTCCACACTTGCCCGGGCAGCATCCGAGCCCGAGTGGGGACATGGGTGTCCGCGAGCAGAAGCAGTTTCACATCTCACCGAACGCAGGTGCTGTCATCGCGTCAGATTATCCTGCCCGGTCTCTAACGAAAGTCTCGAGATTTCGACATCACCCGTAGGTCCATGAGCTGCAGATGATCGGCCACCACCGTCGCAGCTCCTTCGGCGTTCTGGACCTTCCCGCGGATAAGCAATGCCGGAGCCGTCAGCGCCAACTTCCGGTATTTGGCCCATACTCCCACCGAGCACACCACGTTGACCATCCCCGTTTCGTCTTCGAGATTGACGAACGTGACCCCGGCAGCCGTAGCCGGGCGCTGCCGATGCGTCACGGCACCACCGACCAGGACCCGGTCCCCGTCGGGAACTTGCAGTAGACGATTCGCCGTAATCACCCCCAGCGCATCGAGCTGTTCGCGAAAGAACTGAGTCGGGTACGAATCGGGTGAGACTCCAGTTGCCCAGACGTCCGCCGAAGCCATATCGAGATCGCTCATCCCAGGCAATACCGGCGCACGAGTGGATGCACCGAGCCCGGGAAGTAGATGCGGCCTCTCCCTTGCTGCTGCGCCTGCCGCCCAGAGCGCTTCCCGACGGGTGATCCCGAAACACCCCAATGCTCCTGCGGTAGCAAGTGATTCCGCTTGCGTAGTGGACAGTTCGACTCGTCCCGTGAGATCGAGGAACGACACGAACGGACCGCCTGCTTTGCGTGCGTCGACGATGCGTTCGGCAAGATCCCGCCCGATGTACTTCACGTCAGCGAGTCCCATCCGAATCTCGAGACCCTCGGCAGTGAGATCCGCGTACCAGGAACTGGCATTGACATCTGGACCGTGCACACGCACTCCATGCCGTCGAGCATCCGCCACCAGAGACTGCGGAGAGTAGAACCCCATCGGTTGTGCACGCAGGAGACCGGCGCAGAACGCGGCAGGATGGTGAAGCTTGAACCACGACGAATAGAAGACCAGCGAGGCAAAGCTCTGCGAATGACTTTCGGGGAAACCGAAATTGGCGAAGGCAGAAAGCTTCTCGTAGATTCGATCGGCCGTGTCACCGGTGATGCCGTGCAAGTCTCGCATTCCGTCGTAGAAGCGATCACGTAGCAGGTTCATCTTCTCCGGCGAACGCTTCGACCCCATCGCACGACGAAGTTGATCGGCGTCGGCAGCGCTGAATCCAGCCACATCGATGGCCATCTGCATCAATTGTTCCTGAAAGAGTGGCACTCCGAGGGTGCGGTCGAGAGCCTTCTTCAACGACGGGTGATCGAAGGTGACGGGTTCGAGTCCGTTGCGGCGCTTGATGTACGGATGAACGGATCCACCCTGGATCGGACCCGGTCGAATGAGTGCGACCTCGACCACCAGGTCGTAGAACTCACTCGGCTTCAACCGCGGCAACGTCGCCATCTGGGCCCGCGACTCCACTTGGAACACGCCGATCGAATCGGCCCGCTGCAGCATGTCGTAGACGGCTTTCTCACTCAAATCGATGTCCGCGAGGTCGATGCGTTGCCCTTTGTGCTCGACGAGAAGATCGATCATGTAGTGCAACGCTGACAACATACCGAGACCGAGCATGTCGAATTTCACCAAACCTACTGCAGCACAATCATCTTTGTCCCATTGCAATACACTACGATTGGCCATCGTTGCCCATTCGACAGGGCAGACATCGGCAATGGGGCGATCGCAGATCACCATTCCGCCCGAGTGGATACCCAGATGCCGGGGGAAGCCTTCGATCTGCTGGGCAAGTTCGAGAACAGACTTCGGAATGCCACTGTCTGCCTGATCTCCGACTCCCGACCACCGGGTGACCTGTTTGCTCCAGGCATCCTGCTGCCCCTGCGAGAACCCGAGAGCACGTGCCATGTCACGTACCGAGGACTTACCTCGGTACGTGATCACGTTCGCCACCTGCGCCGCGTACGCACGCCCGTATTTCTCGTACACGTGCTGAATAGCTTCCTCGCGCCGGTCGGACTCGATGTCGACATCGATATCCGGAGGGCCGTCTCGTTCCGGAGCAAGGAAACGCTCGAAAAGAAGTTTGTTCGCCACCGGATCGACGTTCGTGATTCCGATGGCGTAACAGACAGCCGAGTTCGCTGCCGAACCTCTTCCCTGACAGAGAATGTCGTGTGTCTTGCAGAAGTCCACGATGTCGTGCACCACGAGGAAGTACCCAGGAAAGTTCAACCGCTCGATGATGTCGAGTTCGTATTCGAGCTGCGCGTAGGCGGCCGGGTGCGTACTGGGCGTGCCGTATCTGCGCGCAGCACCGTCGAAGGTAAGGGCACGTAGATAGCTGGCTTCGGTGTGGCCCGCAGGCACGTCGAACGGCGGTAGTCGTGGGGCGATCAGGTGCAGATCGAAAGCACACTCTCGACCCAGTTCGACGGCACCACGAACCGCACCGGGATGATGCTCGAACAATCGAGCCATCTCCGCGCCGGATCGCAGATACGTACCTCCCGTGGGCGCCAACCACCCCGCGGCGTCGTCCAGACCGCTCCGTGCACGCACCGCTGCCATCGCCATGGCCAAACGCCCGCTCCGCGGAGTCGCATAGTGCGCCGCAGTCGTAGCAACGATCGGAAGACCGAATCTCCGTGCCAATTCGGCGAGCGTATCGTTGCGCTCGTCGTCTTCCGGTATGCCGTGATGAGTCAGTTCCACGGTCACTCGGTCGGCACCGAATCTCTCGATCAGATCCGCCAGAGCCGCACCGGCTGCCTCGACGCCACCGGCGTCCAACGCCCGTCGAACATGCCCTTTTCGACATCCGGTGAGAATCTGCCAATGCCCACCCGCAGCCTCGGACAGGGCGTCGAAATCGTAACGTGGCTTTCCTTTGACTCCCCCGGCAAGGTGAGCTGCGGCAATTTCACGCGACAACCGTCGGTACCCCTCTTGCCCACGAGCGAGAACCAGCAGATGAGTGCCCTCCGGATCCAACGCACCTGTCCTCGACGTCGTCGTGTCCAACGACAACTCGGCGCCGAAAATGGTCTTGATGCCCAGCGCCTTTGCTGCTTCGGCGAAGCGCACGACACCGTAGAAGCCATCGTGGTCGGTGATGGCGACGGCTTCGAGCCCGAGCCGTACTGCTTCTTCGACCATCTCCTCCGGTTGGCTGGCACCGTCAAGAAAGCTGAAAGCCGAATGTGCGTGTAGCTCCGCGTACGCCGTGGTCGTTGCAGGTTTCGATATCGTCTTCTCGTAGGCCACCCGCTTGCGCGACCACGCAGGACTGTCACCACCGTCTCCGACGATGTCCACGACCTTCGGATGCGAGGGACGGCCGGACAACACCCGTTCCATTTCCGACCACGTCGGCGGACCGTCGTTCCATCCCATACCGACACCTCACTTTCGTTCGAACATATGTTCCATTAGACCCCGCGGCTACGACACAAATCAATCTGTCTCACGAGGCAGTTAGGCTCGCCGTGACATACAGCAGCCGAAAGAGCCGGAGAAGAATGTGAATCGTTGGGCCTCGTTCGTCGTCTCCCACAAGCGATGGGTGCTCTTCATCGCTGTGGTGGTCGTAGCACTGAGCGGCATATGGGGACTCGGCGTCTTCGGCAAGCTCAGCGAGGGCGGTTTCATAGACCCCGGTAGTGAAGCTGCGGAGGTATCGGAGCTCGTCGCAGGATTGGGGCAGCAAACCCCCGATATCGTCGCCATCTACACCGCGCCCGAAGGCAAGAACATCGACGACATCGCCCCGGATGTCACCTCGGTTCTCGACGGCTTCCAGAACAAGTACGCAGTCGAGAACGTCACCTCCTACTGGACAGCCGATACCGGGACGAAGCAATTCCTGGTCTCGAAAGACGGAACCAAGGCACTCGCGACGGTCACCTTCGGCCCCGACTCCGGCATCACCTTCGCCACGTTCGGAGAGATCCCACCGCAGCTCGAGGTACCGGGCGTCACCTCCCAGTTCGCCGGTGGTTCCGTGGTCGGAGTCTCCTTCAGCCAGACGCTCCAGGAAGATCTGGTTCGCTCGGAAGCCATCGCCATCCCCATCACGCTCGTTCTGCTGATCGTGATCTTCGGTGGCGTCGTCGCCGCCGCGGTCCCGGTCTTCGTCGGCATCCTGAGCGTCCTGAGCGCGTTGGCAATTCTGCGTGTTCTTACCTCGTTCACGGAAGTCAGCTCGTTTTCCATCAACGTCGCGTCGCTTCTGGGTCTCGGGCTCGCCATCGACTACGGGCTGTTCATCGTCAGTCGATATCGAGAAGAAATGCGCGACGGTGCGACACCGGCCGATGCAGCGATTCGTACAGTTCTGACGGCAGGCCGAACGATCGTCTTCTCGGGCTTGCTGTTGATCTGCGCCTTTGCCGGCATGCTCGTCTTCCCGCAACCGGTCATCAAGTCGCTGGGTTTCGGGGCCATGGCCGCTGTAGCCAGCGCCGCAATCCTGTCGTTGACAGCAGTGCCCGCGTTGCTGGCGATCCTCGGACCACGCATCAATTCTTTGACGTGGAGCAGAACGGCGTCGGATCGAGGTGAGGCGCGCGCCCAGAAGTTCTGGGGCGGCGTCGTGACCCGAGTGATGCGCAAGCCGGGAATCGTAGCGGCAGTGATCATTGCGGGACTGCTCGTACTGTCGGCGCCGATACTGAAGGTCGCACTCGGCGAAGTCGACTACACCGCGCTCCCCAAGGACGATCCCGCTCGCGTCGCCGTCGAAACCCTCGGCAGCGAGTTCCAATCTTCGGGTGAGAGCGCAACGGTCGTACTCCGGGGCCTCGATGGATCCAAACCGCAGGGCGCGCCGATAGCCGACATCACCCGTCGAGCAGAATCCGTCGACGGCATCGCTCGAGTGTCGTTCATCGGATCCACAGACGATGTCGTCGCTCTGGAAGCAAGCTTCAGTGAACCGAGCGACGGGCGCACCGAAGCCGATGCAGCCAGTGCTGCGGTGGCGGGGCTGCGCGCGATGACACCACCGGATGGCACCGAGCTGCTCGTCGGAGGCGCACGGGCACTTGTCGACGACGGCAATGCGGCGATCGCCGCGTGGCTTCCGGTCATGATTGCGATCATGGTCGTCTCGACCCTCATTTTGCTTTTCCTGGCATTCGGATCGATCGTGTTGCCGATCAAGGCAGTCCTCATGGCGGGACTCAGCCTGGGCGCGACCTTCGGAGTGCTCACCTGGGTATTCCAGGAAGGACATGGCGCAGATCTTCTCGGGGTGACGCCCGCGCCGCTGGAGGCGACCTTCGTGGTCCTCATCCTCGCTGTGGTCTTCGGCCTGTCGACCGACTACGAAGTGTTCTTGATGTCGCGCATGGTCGAGGCGCGCACAGGCGGGGCATCGACAGAGGAGGCGGTCGTCATCGGCGCCCAGCGCACCGGAAGAATCGTGACAGCGGCCGCGCTCATCCTCATCATCGTCACCGGCGCGTTCACCATCTCCGAATTGTCGATCATGCGGTTCCTGGGGTTCGGCATGATTCTCGCGCTCATCGTCGATGCCACGATCATCCGCATGCTGCTCGTCCCCTCGCTGGTGAAGTTGATGGGTGAAGCGAACTGGTGGGCTCCGGCGTGGATGAAGAAGGTGCACGAGAAAGTGGGTATCGGTCACTGAGCGCCGCCGCCGGTCACCCTGGCGGGTTCCACCGACCTGGCCCGTCAACTTACTTCGGAGTAAGTTGTGTCCATGTCGAACTACATTGTCACCGGCGGTACGGGTTTCCTCGGGCAAAATCTGATCCCGCTGTTGCTCGAGCGCGACCCAGCGGCCGACATTCACGTATTGGTTCGCCAGAAGTCACTCGGGAAACTCGAACGGCAGGTCGACATGCTCGCCGACAAGACCCGGATTCACCCGTTGATCGGCGATCTCACCGAACCCGATCTCGGATTGGATGCCATCCCGGACGGCATCGACCACATAGTTCACCTGGGCGCCATCTACGACATGACCGCCGGTGACGAACAAGCATCGACCAACGTCGAGGGCACCCGCGCGGTGGTGGCACTGGCCGAGCGGACCGGAGCCCGGTTGCACCACATCTCCTCGATCGCCGTTGCCGGAGATTACGCAGGCACGTTCACCGAAGAGGACTTCGACAAAGGACAGGGCTTCCCAACCCCGTACCACCGCACCAAGTTCCAATCCGAGAAGATCGTGCGCGAATCCTCGGTCGATTGGCGCGTCTATCGACCGTCGGTCGTGCTGGGGCACTCCGAAACCGGGGCGATCGACAAGATCGACGGCCCGTACTTCTTCTTCCCCCTCTTCGCCGCGTTGGCCACACTGCCTACCGCGCTTCCCATCACGGTTCCGAAGATCGGGGCCACCAATCTGGTGCCGGTCGACTACGTCGCCGCTGCGATCGTGGAATTGATCCATCGTGGCCAGGACGGTCAACGAGTGTTCCACCTCGTCAACACGCAACCGCAGTCGATGCACGAGGTATATCGCGCATTCTCCAACGCCGCAGGTTCGAGAGCGAAGGTCATCGACATTCCCGGAGCCGTTGCTGCCGCCGTCGTAGCACCGAAGACCAACATCGTCCGCACCGGCCGCAACACTCTCCTGGACAGGTTCGGCATACCACCTGTAGTGCTCGAACATCTCACCTTCCCGACGACCTTCGACTCGGCAGCGACCCAGAAAGCACTGTCGGGCAGCGGAATCACCCCACCACCGCTGGCGACCTACGCCGACCGTCTGTGGCAGCACTGGCGCGCGCACCTGGACCCGAACCGCGCGCGGCGCGACGATGCTCGCGGCCCGCTTTTCGGACGACACATCATCATCACCGGTGGATCCTCCGGCATCGGAAAGGCCAGTGCCGAAGCGGCAGCACGCAAAGGTGCGACCGTCATTCTGCTTGCCCGCGGTACCGAACAACTCGACTCCGTCGTGGCGAACATTCGCGCTCGGGGTGGTGATGCCTTCGGGTACACCTGCGACATCACCGACACCGAGTCGGTCGAACAGACCGTGAAAACCATTCTGAGCGAACATGATCACGTGGACATGCTGGTCAACAACGCCGGACGGTCCATCCGTCGATCGTTGTACCGCTCGACCGATCGACTGCACGACTTCGAGCGCACCATGGCCGTCAACTACTTCGGTGCTGTTCGCCTCGTCCTGGCACTGCTTCCGCATATGCGCGAACGCCGCTTCGGGCACGTCGTCAACGTCAGTAGCGCAGCAGTGCTCGGTCACGCTCCTCGATTCGCCGCCTACGTAGCCAGCAAGGCCGCACTCGACGGTTTCGCTGACGTCGCCGCAGCCGAGACACTATCCGACGGAATAACATTCACTACGATCCACATGCCGCTGGTGGCCACCCCGATGATCACCCCGACAGGTTCCGGCAATGCCGGCCCGGTGGTATCACCGGAGAAGGCAGCAGCGATGGTGATCCGGGCACTCGCCCGAAAGCCGAAGCGCATCGACACCCCGCTGGGCACTCTCGGTCAATTCGGCAGCATCTTCACACCCAAAAGCAAGGACCGTACGATGCATCAGTTCTACCGTCGTTTCCCGGAGTCCGCTGCATCCAAAGGCGAGGTTGCACCTACACAGCCTTCACTCGTACCGCTGACCTCGCCACCGCACGACCCGTCCCGTCCGAGTGCACGAGTAGGCAAGTTGGCGCGCCGACTCGGCCGGTTGGTGCCGGGCACCTACTGGTGATGTCCAGTTCTACCCACAGCTGTCATTGCTCGACCGAACCCGCCGGCGAGGTACGCGAGAGTCCCCAGTGCCAGTACCCATTTGGTCACGCTGACCGCTGTCGTGGCTCGAACCTCCGAATCGGTGATCTGTTCGCGGTGATCGAGCAGATACAGACCCGCGACGTTCTCGACGTAGTCACCCGCCGCGGACAGAATCGGAGCTATGGCCAGTGCCTTCGCCGTGGCGGGTGTCAGGTCGGTGAGTTCGCCCAGACGCGAAGCCCCGGCACGCAAAGCCATCGCATAGATCACCGGATGGACGAAATCGGGATAGTAGTGACTCCGAAATCGAGCAGTGGCGGCTGCGTCCATGCTGTCGAGGATCTGCCGGTATCGGAGTGCCGACCATGCAGTCTGAATCTGTAGAACCCGAGGGCCCGCAGGCCCCAACAGACGCAGGATATTGGCTTGAGAGACAGCGAATATCATCGTCCAAGCGATGAGTGGACGATCCTGCGCCGTAAGTGCCATCTGCAGATACTAGAGCGCGAGAATCAGATTCGATCACGCATCAGGAATGGGAGCACGACGCTCTCGAATGACTGGTAGTCGTCACGATGGATGCTGTGACCGGTCTCGAATGCCACAACCTGACACGAGCGGATCTCACCGGTGAGCATGGCGAGCCTGTCGGCATCGACCATCCCGCCCGGGCCACCGCGAAGCACGAGTGTCGAGGCAGTGATGTCCGGCAACCGGGACCACCACTGAGCGTTGGGTCGGCGAAACTGAGCAAGAGCAGGTTTGGTCATCGAACGGTCGAATGCGAAGACAGCGCGCGGATGCCTGACGATGCTGGAACCCGCGTGCCAGAGTTCGGTGATGGTGGGCAGGCGGCCGGTGAGCGACGGTGGCGCATCTCCCGGCCGAATCGGAATAGGCATCTCCTCGACTACGAGGGACCGAACCGATGCGGGGCGCTGCTGCGCCACCACCGACACTGCGTATGCGCCTAATGAATGCCCGACCAGATCTACCTGCGCCAGCCCGAGATGGTCGAGCACAGCCGCAACATCGCCGCCGAAAGCATCGAACGAGTAGTCGTCGGCGTGTGCACTGCGTCCGTGTCCGCGCAGATCGACCGTGACTACCCGACGACCCGCACTGGTGAGTACGCCGGCGAAACGGTCCCAGGTGCTGCTGTCACCGCCCATGCCGTGCACCAACACGGTAGGAACAGGATCGGCTCCACCGAAATCTCGGTAGGCGATGTCGACGCCGGACACATCGAGTAATTCCACGTCGATACTCACAGTCCCGAGAGTAGCCGCGCTCTCTTCCACCTTATTCGTAGATGCCTTCGACTCGCCAAACACTTCTCTCGTACACCAACAGCAGAGCGCGGTTCTCCTCGAGAAGCACCTGCACACGCGCACCGAGGCTACCCACGACCGGATCCCACCAACGCTCGTCGAGGGACCACGGGCCGGCCCACCCGTGCAGGGTCCACCTCTTGCTACCCCACCGAAGCCCCACGGGTGCCGTGTCGAAACCACCTCGATCGGTGACGTGTACACCGTTGCCGCCGCCGTCTTCCAGAGCGACCTCTGGGCGTGTCTGCATTACTGCCGCAGGAGCTGGATGTGGCAACCTGCCCGGCCACGGGGCAGCGGGATCGAGCAGCGGGACCAGCTCATCGCCGAGCGAACGAAGCGTCACTCGCTCCACCGGCCCACGTCCCCCGCTGAGTACCCCTACCTTGACCGCATCACCACCGAGGAGACCTTGTACTCGTACCAGCGCCCGCCGAGCACGCTCGTCCTCGTCACCGACACTTCCCCACAAGCCCAGCTGCAGCTCACCTGCCGCAACGACCTCTACCGGTTCGAGCCTCAGAAGAATGATTCCTGCCGTCGGACGACTCTCGCTGCGCCCGGTCAGCCACCCGTCCAATTGCCACCGCACCCGATCTGCGGTTCCTTCCGGAGTCAGCGGCTCGGCGCACCGCCAGATACGCGACAGATTCTCACCGTTTCCGGTGGATGCATGAACGAGGAGTCGGGTGCAGGCCACAGCCGCCGCGGCAAGCGTGCGGTGTAGCTTTTCGGCCATACCTCGGCCGGCGAACGCAGCGGCGTCGACGCGATCGATGGGCGGGTCGCAGCGGTGTTCCACGTTCAGATCGGGCGGCAACGCACGCGCCGACGGTGGACGCTCCGGCTCACCTCGCGCACTGCGGTGAGCGAGAACCGCATCGGACCCGAACCGGGATGCCACCTCCCCTGGCATGAGCGCCGCAAAATCACCGATAGTTCGTAAACCCAAGCGACGCAACAGGTCTATCAACTCTCCACGGTCCGCTGCGGCAAGGCTCGGCTCCGCTGCAAGCTCGGCAACCGGGAGTGGAGAGAGAAAACGCGCAGCACCGCCCCGAGGGACGACTGCAGCATGACGAGCTGCAATGACGGCCGTCGTCAACTCGTCGGCGATTCCGATCTGGCATTCAACCCCCGCACCCGAAGCCTGATCGATCAATCTTTCGGCAGCCTTGTGCTCCGACCCGAAATATCTGCTCACCCCACGCGCACTCAGAATCAACAAACCCGGACGCAACACCTCCACACCTGGCGCGACAGCATCGATGGCCGCCGCGACCGGCTCGAACAAGCGCCCATCCCTATCCGAATCTGCCGTCGCCACATACACATCCGGACATCGCGCCTGTGCCTCACGACGACGTAAGCCTCGGCGGACCCCTGCCGCCCGTGCCGGTGCCGAGCATGCAATCACCCGATTGGCCGAGGTGACCACCACAGGATGAGTCGCCGGCAGATCGGCCACCGCCGCAGCTGCGACGGCAGGCCAGTCCGGACACCACAGCGCTACGACGCGGCTCATGCCAGGACCGCAAGATCCGTCTCGGTACTTCCGTTGTCTGTCGTACTGTCTACCTGCGCTGCGACCGACCATTCGATACGGCCGCGCTCGAGACGAAGATCGAAGCACGTACTACGCGGCCGCATCGCTTTGCCCTGCGCACGTACCTCCAACTGTAGATTCCGTAAACGCCCACGCCCCGAGCGAACTCCGGTGCCGAATCCGTTGTAGCTGCGCACCTCCGCATCCAAACGTAACTCCACACCGTCCCAGTGGCCGTCGGTGACCAGAAGCGTCGCCCCTTTGCTGCGCGCCCGTGCGACAACCGCACGCGCACGCGAAGGAGGCACCGAACGACCGCCGAGACCGAGCACGACGAGATCGAGCCCGTCCAACAGAATTGCCGCTACCTCGACCGGGTCATCCCCCGGATCGGGTACGACGGCCAATCTCCGTAGTTCTGCACCCATTTCGACAGCTGCGAGCAAACCGAACCGCGGTTGCCCCACCACTGCGACATGCCCACCCGACGCGGTGACCGCCGCCACCATGCCGAGCAGCAGCGAACCTGCGCCCGAGACCGCGGCGACGGACCCGCGTGCCAAGCCGCCGTAAGGAAGCATGGCCGCCAGTGCAGGAGGGACCGCCAGTACCGCTTTGCTTCGCACAGGGTCAACCCCCCGCGGGGCGGATGTTGCCGGCTCGACGCGGGGCCGGATGACGGGTTCGATAGGTTGCCTGACGGAGCGGGTCTCACCACGTGCTGGAACCGATGCCATGCGTCGCCTCAGATGCTCGACGCGTTCGGACAACGTCATTTCCGTCAGGGACGCTTCGGACTGGGACACCTCAGACTGGGACAACTCTGATGAGGAGTCGGTAGCACTCATGGAAGCACCGGTAGAAAAAGTCATGCGTACTCCCCGGAAATTGGCGAAAAAAGTACACTCGAACCAGCTCTCGGGGCAGCGGGGAAGTCTTACCCTTCGAACACATTTTCGAATTCCTATCCAGTAAAGCCGCTGCGGCGATCCACGTCAAGACGGACGCGAAAGCCCAGGTGGAGGGGTCGACAACGGACTGCCGACAGTGCTGTCGGCACGGACGTCGATAGTCAACTAACCTGTGATCGTGACCGAGAAGCAGCGCACCGTCAGGGTCGTCGGACCCGACTTCCTACTCGCAGGCAGGTACCGACTCGCGTACAAGCTGGGTGGGGGCGGAATGGGCGCGGTCTGGCTTGCTCAGGACACGCTGCTAGACCGGAAAGTGGCTGTCAAACAAGTCACGTCCACTGCACGCCTCAGTGATCGCGCCGCACGCGAAGTGCGCAATCGAGCCATGCGTGAAGGCAGGATCGCAGCGCGATTGTCGAGTCTGCACGCCATCTCCATGCACGACGTCGCGATCGAAGACGGCGAGCCCTGGCTCGTGATGGAATACATGCCGTCGAGGAGCCTCGCGCAGGCACTCAACACCGCCGAAACACTGCCACCGTACGAAGTTGCGCAGATCGGCGCTCAAGTCGCCGACGCACTCACCGAAGCACACGAGGCAGGTATCGTCCATCGCGACATCAAACCGGGCAACATCCTGATCGCCGATCGTGGACGCACCCTCGGTGTCGTCAAGATCAGCGACTTCGGTATTTCGCGCGCCAAAGGTGATGTCGAGGAATCGGATTCGAGTGTCATCACCGGAACTCCTGCCTATTTCGCTCCAGAAGTGGCCCGGGGACAGGATCCCACCGAAGCAAGTGACGTCTTCTCTCTCGGGGCGACGCTTTATACCGCGATCGAAGGAAAACCGCCGTTCGACATCGACCAGGACTCCATCGCACTGCTGCATCGCGTCGCCAGGGGCCAAATAATTCCGCCCACTCGATGCGGTGACCTGACCGAGCCACTGCTGCACATGCTCGAACCCGATCCTGCTCGCAGACCGACCATGGCTCAGGCACGCGACGAGATCATTCGACATGCGATCAGCGGCCGAGCAAACATCACCCAATTACGTGGAGTCCCGGTGACATCGGCCAGCGGGGTCGTTCCGGCCTGGGCTCATCGCTCCACCCCGGTATCGGAATCGCGACGCCCTTCGCGAGAATTCGGAAACACGATTGCCGGCCTTCCTGCCGTTCGGTTCAGCGATCGAACCGAAGGTGAGACGCCGACCCCGTATGCTCCACCACCGTTCGATCCTCCGCGGAAGAAGAATCCACTCGAGGTGGTACTCGATCGAATAGATCACATAGTCGACGACCGGATCGACGTCCCGCCCGAGGCCGTCCTCGCTGCACTGATCGTCACTGTGGGACTCGTGATCGTGCTGATCATCGCCCTACTCTGAGAAATGATCAATCGATACGACGCTTGTGAGCCCACCTGGTCAACGCATTGCGATTGGACTGCTGCGTCTTACGTAGCACGTTCGAAGCATGCGTCTCGACGGTCTTCACCGAGATGAACAGGTCCTCGGCGATCTCACGGTAGGTATAACCGCGCGCAAGCAGACGCAGAACTTCGAGTTCACGAGGGGTGAGTGAATCGAGTTCGGGATCGAGTGGCGGTTCGGGGACATTCGACTTACCCGTGAACGAGTCGAGCACGAAGCCTGCGAGACGCGGGGAGAACACGGCGTCCCCACCGGCAACGCGTCGTACCCCGTCGGCGAGTTCGGACCCTGAGATCGTCTTCGTGACGTAACCCCGCGCACCTGCACGGATGACGGCGATGACGTCTTCGGCCGCGTCGGAGACCGACAACGCCAGACAGACAGGACCGGTGGTGATGCGTTCGAGAACGGCGACGCCGCCGCCGTCGGGCATGTGGACGTCGAGCAGCACGACATCGGGCTTCGTCGACTCGATACCGGCAACCGCGTCGGCCACTCCGCCCGCTTCCCCCACGACCTCGATGTCACTTTCGCGACCCAACTCGGTGCGAACTCCGGAACGAAAAACTGCATGATCGTCGACGAGAAAGACACGAAAGGTGTCGGTCACCTGGGCTGCTCCTGCGGTATCGATTGGCTTGTCGGCTCGGTCCGGTCGTTGTTCGGAGAAGTCGTCGAGGTGTGCTCGCGGGGCATCAAGATCCGAACTTCGGTTCCCTTTCCCACAGTGGAGCGTATCGAGACTTCGCCGCCGCGTCGCTCGATTCTCCCCCGAATCGACTTGGCGAGTCCCTGACGGCCCATCGGTACGAGGTTCTCGTCGAATCCGCTGCCGCGATCACGAACGAACACGGTCACTCGGTGGGGCTCGGTTTCGGCGAACAAATCGATGTTGATTTCGCCCGAATGTTTCGCCGCATTGACCAGCGCCTCGCGAGTCGCGCCGAGCAGCGCGGTGAAATGCTCTCGGGGCAAACCGGAATCGGAATCTTCGAGCTCCAGCTGCACATCGCCGACGGTGATGGGACGCACCGTGACGCCGTACTGGTCCTCGACCTCACCCGAGATCGTCTTCAATGCCTCGGCGAGGCTCGTGTGGTCGGAGTCGCGATCTTCGAACAACCACTTGCGCAGTTCACGCTCCTGCCCGCGTGCCAATCGCATTACTTCCTGCGGATGATCGGACTGCTTCTGTATCAGCGCCAGCGTCTGCAACACCGAGTCGTGCAGATGAGAAGCGATTTCTTCGCGCTCGTCGTTGCGGATGCGAGCAGACCGCTCGGCGTTCAGCGCCCGCCACATTCGCAGCCAGACCGGAACCGTCAACAACGCGGCACCGACCAGCGTGACGATCACTGCCAGCAACGACGAACGCAACGAGGCCAAGTCGACCCGAGCCAAAACGACGACACCGAGTCCGAGGACGATCAGCGTCGCGCCGCCGACCACACGTGCCCAACTGAGCACCGTCGGCTTCTTCGGCATACCGAGAATCGAACGCGGTCCCTCGGAATCGAATTCGCGCCAGACCAGCGCTGCGCCGACAACGACGACCACTATCGGGGCAAGGACCGACGCAGCAGTTCCGTCGAGCAGCCACGCCAACCCGGCAGCCAAACCGAGCCCGATGGCGGCGAGCCCTAGAGCCCGCTGTCGTTCGGCGCTACTCGGACGATCCACGTCCGTTCCGACCGGACTGAAAATCCACAGGAGGCCGTACGCGAGGATTCCCGCCCCCGCCATGATCGCCAGCAATGCAAATGCAACGCGGACTTTGAACACGTCCACACCGAGATGGTCGGCAACACCGCCGGCGACTCCGCCCACTATGCGTCCACCGCCACGCCGATGGAACTTGGCGGGTTCGTAGCTTCTGGCGGAAGCGAGCGGGTCGACAGGGTGCACGATTCGATCCTGGCACGAAACGACCATCCCGCGCATCAGGGTCTCCCCTGATCTCTATGCAGATCTTTCTATGCAGATTCAGCGCGCCATTCCGGTGCGCGATCCGTTGTGGCTTCCGCCAGCGCTACCTTCACGCCGTCCGCATCGAAGTCCTTTCCGTACACGGGAGTACCGGGCTGCTGACGCCACGAATCCGCTAGCGTGCCGCCGTCGACAGGGTCGAAGCCCAGCTGATCGACGACGTCGAACACCAAGGCCTTGCCGGGTCCGTCTGCACCGGCAACAGGGAGCGCGATCCGACTGGCTGTACTCTTCGGCTGCCCCTTCTCCAGTAGGTGCTTCCAGTAGATTCCGTTGAACACCTTGATGACATCGGCACCGAGCGAGCCGAGATGTTCTGCTACCCAGACGCTTTCCGGCTTGCCGTTCTCGATGTCGGCGATGAGGCCGTCACGTTGCTGAGGGTAGTAGTTGTTGGTCTCGATGATCGGGGCACCGTCTTTGGCGGCGTCGAGGATGCCTGCGGGCAGGTCGGGAACGTTCTTCTGCGGGATACTCACGATCACCAGATCGGCATCGAAGGCCGCTTCGGAACTCCACACTGCGTGTGCGCCGGTCTCCGCTGCCAGATCGGACAGGGTCTCAGGGGACCTCGAGTTCGATACCCGTACCTCGTGCCCGAGCGCACTGAGCCGCCGCGTCAGTGTGCCACCGATGAATCCTGCGCCGATGATTCCGATTTTCACTTGAAAAACTCCTTCGTTGTGCGAATGACTTTCTGACAAGCACAACCTCCATCGAAGGCCGATTCATTCCTACCCGACGTGAATATCAGGGCTATCCCTGATGTGCTCGACGCAGCAACCCGCCACGATGGTCTACATGAGCAATGCAACCGTCTCCGAGCAGCTCCAACAGATGTGGCGCACCCGCCCCTACCGGTTGCCACAGAGGGGCCATATCGCGGGTGTCGCGGCCGGCATCGGATACCGCTACGGCGTCGACCCTGTTCTCATTCGTGTCGCACTCGTCGTCGGGACGATCTTCGGCGGCGCCGGAATCGTTCTGTACCTCGCCGCATGGTTGCTGTTGAGCAAAGCGGGTGATTCCGCCTCTGCGGCACAATCACTGGTCGGCAAGGGCACCAGCACGAAGACGATCGTTCTGGTAGTTGCGTTGATCATCGCCGTCACGACGATCGGTCCCGCCGGATTCGGTCTCGACGGTTCGGGGCTGGTCAGTACGCTCGCCCTCCTCGGCGGCCTGTGGCTTCTGCACCAGCGCCGTCCCGAGCCGCCTGAGTTCCTCCCGGACGGATCCACCGCTTATCCCCCAGGCGGAGCCTCTGCCTATTTCCCAGGCGGAGCCTCTGCCTACCCACAGTCGAATTTTCCGATCTCCTTCAATACGCCGTACAACTCCTCGCCGTATAACTCGTCCGCCCAGCAGAACTACTGGGGAGCAGTGCAGCATCGCCCTGGGCAGCATGACGCCGGTCGAGGCGGGTATACCCCGTACACGACGCTTCCCAAGAGTTATGTCCCCACTCCACCACCGGCGACGGAGGTTGATCTCACCAAATCGACTCTTCCGCAAGATCTTTCCGAGCCACCGACACCCCCTTCGTGGGATCCGCTCGGAGTCGCTCCGTTCGCCTGGGACCTCCCCGAACCCGCAGCAGCAACTGCGCCCGAGATCATCGAGAAGAAGAAGCGCTCACGGTGGACATCGAGCTTCATCGGACTCGCTTTGCTGGCCGCAGCTCTTACCGGAGCCATTGCTGCAAGCAGTGAATCGACGTGGCTCACCCCGGCGCGGATCGCCGCAGTCGCCCTCGCGGTGGTCGCGACCGGCTTGATTCTCGGCGCATTCCTGCGAAAGGGTTACGGCCTCCTGATCGTGACCGGCCCGTTGGTGGCATTCGTGGTGTTCGCGTCGATAATCGGACCTATCTCCTTCGACAGCCAGTACGCGGGCCAACAACAATATCGACCGACGACGATGGCAGAACTCCAATCCGAATACACCGTGCAGGGCGGCGATCTCCAACTCGACCTGCGCGGTCTGGACCTCACCGAGGACCGAACGATCTCTGTCGACGTCACGGCAGGGAACGCGAAAATTTCCGTTCCTGACTGGATGAACATCCGAACCGATTGCACGTCCATCGCGGCCAGCACGAAGTGCGGCCCCACCGGTGTGCAGCAAGGCAACTCGCCCGATAACTCGTCGATCCTGACCATAGAGGGATCAGCGCGGGCCGGCAATTTGGAGGTACTCCGTGGCTGAATCCTGGCAGTACGGCGACAGCGACGACGACACCACCCTGGAGAATCGAGCCCGAACACGGCCGTCCGCTCTACTTTTCCTCGTCGGACTCGCGGCAGCGATAGTCAGCGTCTGCGCACTTGTCGGCCCAGGCGCCATCGTCTCGCTCGGCAATGTGCAGTTCCGCTGGGTATTCGTAGTAGCGGCGATCGTGGTGGGAACGGCGCTACTGCTTACCCCTGGACGAAAAGGTAAGCAGTAGCACCATTTTCACTCCCACTCGATGGTGCCCGGCGGCTTGCTCGTCACATCGAGAACGACTCGGTTGACCTCCGGTACCTCGTTGGTCACCCGGGTCGAAATCGTTTCGAGGACCTCGTACGGCAACCGCGTCCAGTCTGCTGTCATCGCGTCTTCGCTCGACACCGGACGAAGAACGATCGGATGGCCGTAGGTACGACCGTCTCCCTGAACACCGACGCTGCGCACATCAGCGAGCAGCACGACCGGGCACTGCCATATCTGGTTGTCGAGATCCGCCATCGTCAGTTCCTCGCGCACGATGGAATCGGCATGACGCAGCGTGGCGAGTCGATCGCGGGTGATTTCACCGACGATGCGAATGGCCAGTCCCGGTCCCGGGAACGGCTGGCGTGCGACGAGATCCTCCGGCAAGCCCAGTTCACGCCCCACTGCTCTGACCTCGTCCTTGAACAGCGCACGGAGCGGTTCGACGAGGGTGAACTGCAGATCGTCGGGCAGACCACCGACATTGTGATGGCTCTTGATGTTGGCAGTTCCGGAACCGCCCCCGGACTCGACGACATCGGGGTACAAGGTTCCCTGCACGAGGAAGTCGACGCCGCTCCCCTGCTCGGCGTTCTCGCCGAGGACCTCGGACACTGCGCCTTCGAAGCTGCGAATGAACTCGCGGCCGATGATCTTGCGCTTTTCCTCCGGGTCGGACACGCCCTCGAGCGCACCCAGGAAAGTGTCCACGGCATCGACAGTGACGAGCTTGGCGCCGGTAGCAGCAACGAAGTCTTGCTGAACCTGCTCGCGTTCGCCTTCACGCAACAGACCGTGATCGACGAACACACAGGTCAGCCGGTCGCCGATTGCGCGCTGCACCAGTGCTGCTGCCACTGCGGAGTCGACGCCTCCCGACAATCCACAGATAGCGCGACCACTGTCACCGACCTGCTCTCGTACTCGTTCGACGAGCGCGTCGGCGATATTGGCTGCCGTCCAATCGGGCTTGATTCCCGCGGTCTCGTAGAGGAATCGACGAAGGACTTGCTGGCCGTGGGGCGAGTGCATCACCTCGGGGTGATACTGCACCCCGGCAAGACGCCTCTCCGTGTTTTCGAACGCAGCAACGGGCGCACCGGCACTGGTTGCGGTGACGGTGAATCCGTCGGGTGCCTCGGTGACTGCGTCACCGTGGCTCATCCAGACCGGCTGCGTCGAAGGTAGGCCGCCGTGGAGGACTCCGCCGTCGACGGAGAGTTGAGTGCGTCCGTACTCCCTCGTCCCGGTGTGCGACACCGTGCCACCGAGAGCTTGGGCCATGGCCTGGAATCCGTAGCAGATACCGAGGACCGGCACATCGAGGTCGAAGACCTTGGCGTCGAGAGCCGGTGCATCTTCTGCGTACACGCTCGACGGGCCACCGGACAGCACCAGGGCGATCGGATTCTTCGCGGCGATCTCTTCGACGGTTGCCGTATGTGAGATCACTTCCGAGTACACGTGTGCCTCACGGACTCGACGCGCGATGAGCTGCGCGTATTGAGCACCGAAATCGACGACGAGTACGGGGCGGGGCTGGGCTGGATCAGGCTGCGGCGTGGCGGTCACCCGATCAGCTTAGTGGGAAGGCCCGGGAGAGCGACGCAGCCACTCGACCGGGACGACGCGACCAAGGATCACGCACCTTCCGACATGGCGGTCTTGGACGATCGAATCTCCACGATCGGCAGACGCAACGCCGCCGGCGCCGATACAGGGACAACTGGGCTGACGGGCGCGATCGGGTCGATCCGTCGGTACGGCTCACCTTGACGTGGACGCAGATCCTGCTCGCCCTTGTTCGGCCACAACGCCGCGGACCGCTCTGCCTGCGCACTGATGGTGAGTGACGGATTGACTCCGAGATTGGCCGATACGGCCGAGCCGTCGACCACGCTCATCGTCGGGTAACCGTACACACGCTGGTACGGATCGATGACTCCGTGCTCGGCATCCGAGCCGATCGCGCAGCCGCCGAGGAAATGGGCAGTGAGCGGGATGTTGAACAGCTCACCCCACGTTCCGCCGGCAACGCCGCCGATCTTTTTCGCTACCCGACGCGTCGCATCGTTGCCTTCGGGGATCCACGTCGGATTCGGCTCGCCGTGGCCTTGTCTGCTCGAGACCTTGCGTCCGAAGAGACCGCGCTTGGTGAACGTGGTGATCGAGTTGTCGAGGTTCTGCATCACCAAAGCAATGATGGTGCGCTCGCTCCAATTCTTGACGCTGACGATTCGCACGAAGTCGAGAGGATGTGCGAGCGCAGTGAAGAGGAATTTCAGCCACCGCGGGATACGTCCTCCCCCGTCGGTCATCAGGGTCTGCAGCAAGCCCATCGCGTTGGAACCCTTGCCGTATCGCACTGGCTCGATGTGCGTGTTCGGCGACGGGTGGAACGACGACGTGATAGCCACGCCGCGCGTCAGATCCATCGCCGGATCGACCTTCAACTTGGCAGCGCCGACAATGGATTCGGAGTTGGTACGAGTCAACTCACCGAGCGTGCTCGACAGCAATGGCAAAGCGCCGTCGTCCTTCATACGATGCAACAGATTCTGGGTGCCCCAGGTCCCTGCGGCCATGACGACGTGGGCGGCGGTGTACGTCCTGGCACCCTTGCGTATCCACGCTCCGGTCCGCTCGGTGGCAACGTCCCACGTACCGTCCGGAAGCGACCGGAGACCACTCACGGTTGTCATGGGGATGATGTCGGCTCCGGCACGCTCCGCGAGCGCGAGGTAGTTCTTCAGGAGTGTGTTCTTTGCCCCGTGCCTGCACCCGGTCATGCACTCGCCGCACTCGATACAGCCGGTGCGTTCAGGCCCCACACCTCCGAAGTAGGGATCGGCGACCTTCTTGCCCGCCTCGTCACCGAAGAACACACCGACCGGGGTCTGGATGAACGTCTCGCCAACGCCCATGTCCTCGGCGACGGACTTCATGACCTCGTCTGCAGGTGTCATGTGGGGGTTGCGGACTACCCCGAGCATGCGCGTGGCCTGGTCGTAGAACGGGGTGAGCTCACTGTTCCAGTCGGTGATGTGGGCCCACTGCTTGTCCTTGAAGAACGACTCCGGCGGCTGATAGAGCGTGTTGGCATAGTTGAGCGAACCGCCACCGACACCCGCGCCCGCGAGGATCAGGCAGTCACGCAACAAGTGCACACGCTGAATGCCGTAGCACCCGAGCTTGGGCGCCCACAGAAAACGCTGGAGGTCCCAGCTGGTCTTGGCGAAGTCCTTGTCCTCGTACCGGCGACCGGCTTCGAGAATCCCGACACTGTAGCCCTTCTCCACGAGCCGCAACGCGGTGACGCTGCCACCGAAGCCTGATCCGACGATCACAACGTCGTAATCGGTCTTACGCATCCTTCGACCTCCACCTCGTACGTGCCGCAACCAGCCTTGCGTGCCGAACCCGCCACACCTCGATGTGATCGAGACCACATAATAGGTGACAGAAAGCGCGACCTGACCACAGGGCTGTGACAGTTGACACTCGATACTTTAGCTGTAACCGCCGGTATCACCATCTTCGGGGCCGATCTACCTCGAAAACGGCACTAAAAAGGCGCGCACCCGGTGAGCCAGGGTGCGCGCCTCTCGGTAGCGACGAAGATCAGCCTCTGACGTTCAGGCCCACCTTCTGAAACTCCTTCAAATCGGAATAGCCCGACTTTGCCATCGAACGACGCAGTCCACCGACAAGATTGATCGAACCGTACGGCTCACTCGAGGGCCCGTGAAGCACCTGGTCGAGGCTTGGGCGCTCTCCTGCCGCAACCGGCAACAGTGCACCGCGAGGCATGGATGGATGCGCGGCCGCCGACGGCCAGTACCAACCCCTACCGGGAGCCTCCGCTGCTGCAGCGAGTGGAGCACCGAGCACCGCGGCATCCGCACCACACGCGATGGCCTTCGCCAACCCACCCGAAGTGGTGATGTCACCGTCGGCGATCACATGGACGTAGCGTCCGCCGGTTTCGTCGAGGTAGTCCCGCCGTGCGGCAGCGGCGTCCGCAATCGCAGTCGCCATCGGCACTCCGATGCCCAGCACCTCACCCGTCGTCGTGCCGCCCTCCACAGAGCCGTACCCGACGATCACGCCCGCCGCACCGGTCCGCATCAGATGCAGCGCAGTGCGATGATCACTGACGCCACCCGCGATCACGGGAACGTCGAGATCTGCAATGAACGTCTTGAGGTTCAATGGTTCGTCGTCGCTGCGCGCGACGTGCTCGGCGGAGATGATCGTGCCCTGAATCACCAGAAGATCGATGCCGGCCGCAACCAGTGCAGGAGTCAAGCTTCTCGCGCTCTGTGGACTCACCCGAACTGCCACCGTCACCCCAGAGGCACGAACCTGCGCGATGGCGGCGGCAAGTAGTTCAGGCTGCAGCGGAGCCGCATGCAGCTTCTGCAGAAACGCTACCGGCGCATCGGCGTCGAAATCACTTCCGGCGATCGCAACCAACTCATCGATCTTCGCTTGAACATCGGTGTGCCGAGCCCACAATCCTTCGCCGTTGATGACTCCGAGCCCACCCTGCTTACCGAGTTCGATAGCGAATTCAGGTGACACCAAAGCATCGGTGGGGTGAGCCAACACCGGAATGTCGAAGCGGTATGCATCGAGCTGCCAGGCCGTCGAGACCTCCTTCGACGACCGTGTACGCCGGGACGGCACAATGTCGACGTCCTCGAGCTGGTAGGTGCGCCGGGCTTCTCTGCCCATGCCGATTTCAACGAGGTCGCGCACGGGTGCGCCCCTTTCTCGTGAGTTACAGGTGAAGTGCTTCAGCACGCCGGATCGGCGCGGCGCATCACCGAGAGGTGTAGTTGGGAGCTTCCGCAGTCATCGTGACGTCGTGCGGATGGCTTTCCTTCAGGCCCGCAGCGGTGATCTGCACGAACTGCGCGTTCTGCAATTCCTCGATGGAGTTGGACCCGGTGTACCCCATGGCTGCACGCAAACCACCGGTGAGCTGATGAATTACCTGAGACAACGGCCCTCGGTACGGCACGCGCCCCTCGATGCCCTCCGGAACAAGCTTGTCCTCGGCCAGCACATCGTCCTGGAAGTAGCGATCCTTGGAGAACGACTTGGCAGCACCACGGCCCTGCATTGCCCCGAGCGAACCCATCCCACGGTAACTCTTGAACTGCTTGCCGTTGACCAGAATCAGCTCACCGGGCGACTCGGCGGTACCTGCCAGAAGTGATCCAAGCATCGCGGTCGACGCACCCGCTGCAAGGGCCTTGGCGATGTCGCCGGAAAACTGAAGTCCGCCATCGGCGATCACGGGAACGCCGTGCGGTTTACAGACTGCAACGGCTTCGAGGATTGCCGTGATCTGAGGCGCGCCCACACCCGCAACGACGCGAGTGGTGCAGATCGATCCGGGTCCGACCCCGACCTTCACCGCATCCGCTCCGGCTTCGACCAAGGCCAACGCGCCAGCGCGAGTGGCAATGTTGCCGCCGACGATCTGAACGCGTTCGCCGACCTCGGCTTTGAGCTTGCTGACCATCTCGAGGACCTGCGAGTTGTGGCCGTGTGCGGTATCGACGATGAGTACGTCCACACCGGCGTCGGACAGCGCCATCGAGCGCGCCCATGCATCCTCACCGACACCGACCGCGGCACCGACGAGCAACCGACCGTCGCGATCCTTGGTGGCGAACGGATGCTGCTCCGTCTTGACGAAATCCTTGACCGTGATCAAACCGGTCAGCGCACCCTGCCCGTCGACGATCGGCAACTTCTCGATCTTGTGACGTCGAAGGAGCCCCAGCGCTGCATCCGCCGTCACACCCTCACGGGCGGTGATCAGAGGTGCTTTCGTCATAACCTCGTCGACTCGGCGATTCTGGTCGACCTCGAAACGCATGTCGCGGTTGGTGATGATGCCGACCAGGGCACCGGTCTCATCGGTCACCGGCAGGCCGGAGATACGGAACCGAGCACACATCGCATCGACTTCGGCGAGAGTGTCGGTGGGCTTGCATGTCACCGGATCGGTCACCATGCCTGCCTCGGACCGCTTGACCGTCTCCACCTGCGCAGCTTGATCCAGCAGCGACAAGTTGCGGTGCAGCACGCCCATTCCACCTGCGCGCGCCATGGCGATGGCCATGCGCGCCTCGGTGACGGTGTCCATCGCCGAGCTGACGAGGGGAACTCGAAGTCTGATGTCGCGGGTTATCTGACTCGACGTGTCCACTGCGCTCGGAATCAGATCTGACGCAGCGGGCAGCAGTAGGACGTCATCGAAGGTGAGACCGAGCATGGCGACCTTGTTGGGATCGTCGCCACCGGTACGGACATGGGCTCCTGGACTACTCATGTGGATCTGGCCCTCCCTAGAGCCTGGGTGCGCATCGAGCCGCGTCGAGGAGACGCGATACGCGATACGCGAGGTGCGTGTGGAAAGAGAACGGATGGAGTACATGTTGCGTGCGCGCGCTCGGCCGCGGCGCCTTGTGCCATGGTATCGGCTCCGCACCGCCAGCGTGAACGCGCACTGTGAAGCCGCCCCAGACGCTCTGTGAGGCGGGCCGGAACCGGCGAAATCAGACGAATCGAGCATGTTTGTCGGCAACTCGAACGTGAACGGCTGGCGCATACCCACCAGTCCTGCGTACCGTGGAGGCGTGCGCGATCAATTGCCTCCAGGTTTACCTCCGGATCCGTTCGCCGGTGACCCCGCCGACCCATCGGCCGCCCTCGACGCTATCGAGCCGGGACAGCCGTTGGATCCTCAGGAGCGGTTAGCCGTCGAGGAGGATCTGGCTGATCTGGCCGTCTACGAAGCACTTCTCGGCCACCGCGGTATTCGTGGTCTCGTCGTGTGCTGCGAAGACTGTCAGCAAGACCACTACCACGACTGGGACATGCTGCGAGCGAACCTGCTCCAACTGCTGGTCGACGGTACGGTCCGCCCCCACGAGCCCGCATACGACCCGGTACCGGACGCGTATGTGACGTGGGACTACTGCCGTGGCTTCGCAGATGCCTCGATGAACGATGCCCTACACAGCGACGGGTTCGACAGCTGACCTACACGTAAATCTGAGCTCGTCCCCACGACAACCGAGACAGGCCCGACACGAGAACTTCGTGCCGGGCCTGTCTTTTCGTGTCCGTCTTCTCGGACGTGTCTGCGCTTGGACCTAACTGCCGTCGAGTGTCTCCGCGCGCGGCTGCGACGTGCCTTCCCCACCGTTCGACCCACTCGCAGCTGCCGTGGTGGGACTCGGTTCCTTGACGACCGTCGGGGACGGCGGCGCGGTCTCGGTGACGGGCGGTGCAGATGTCGCCGGTGATCCGGTCTGGGTAGCCACCGGTGGCGGCACCTCGACCGGTGACGTCTGCACCGGCGGAAGCGGCAACTCCTGCGTCGGCACCTGCATCGGCGGGATGTCGGACGGAACATTCTCCGGCAGCGGCAAGATCGAATCCGTCGCGGGTGGTACAAACGGCGGAAGAGCAGGAAGCGTAGGGATCAACGCTTGCAGTTGATCCATCAGACGGTGCAGCCACATTTCGAGATCGGATCGTTGGGCTTGGTCGGTGACCGAATCCGTTGTCGAAGTCGCTCCGTTGAGCAGAGTGCGAGCGCCCTCGACATCACCGGCGGCAATCAATTGCTCAGCCTGCTCCAACTTGGACGTCGTATCGATTTGTGCCACTGTCGAATCCGCCTGCTGAGCGAACACCACCGACTTGACGCTCCACAGCGGATCACCCGGCGCGGAGTTGTACGAGAAAACGACCAACCCGCCCATCACGACGGCGATAGCTGCGGCAGCACCGGCAACCGGACGTAGGAAACTGGATCGACCCCGACGGGAGTTTCTCCGAGACAGATCCGCAGCAGCGATCTCCTGCTCGACAGCAACCACGACCTCGTCGACGCTTGGGCTGCTGGGCAGCGCAGGCGAGTTGACCTCGGCTCTCCAACCGGCCAACAGCAACGCGAGGCGGTACTCGTCTGCACTGTCCGTGGAGACCGGGCCATCACTCCGAAGTGCCTCGATGAACTGGTCGTCACGACGCACTGCAGCGATGTCGACGGGACCCGCATCGGTGTATGGGTCATTTCCGGGCGATGGGGACGACGACCCGTCGGGTCGACCGATACGGGGAATGCCATCACGGCCGTTGTTCCTAGCCATACATTTCACCCGCTTTCACAACTTCGTTCTTCAACTTCGCGAGGGCTCGATGTTGAGCCACGCGGACAGCGCCTGCAGTACTCCCGACTGCTGCCGCAGTTTCCTCTGCCGACAATCCGACGACAAGGCGAAGCACGAGAATCTCGCGATGCTTCGCCGGGAGGGTTCCCAGCAGTGCAGTCATCTGTCGGCTCGACTCGGATTCCAGAGCGCGCTGCTCGGGTCCGTGTTCAGTGGAGACGACATCTGGTACTTCGGCGGCTGGGTCCGATTTGTTACGTGACGCGCTTCGGTGTGCATCTGCAACCTTGTGAGCGGCAATGCCGTACACAAAGGCCATGAACGGTCTGCCCTGATCCTGATAGCGAGGCAAGGCGGTCATGACTGCCAAGCAGACCTCCTGCGCTACATCGTCTGCCGAGAGTTGACCACGCTCGGCGGACCCCACTCGGGCGCGGCAATACCGCACGACCAGTGGACGAATGATTTCCAATACCCGGGAGAGCGCAGCTCTTTCGCCCTGCGCAGCAGCAACGACGAAGGAGTCCAACTCCTCACCCGTGTTGTTCATCGCTCAAGGATTCCCCGCGTTACAGTGACGCCGCCCGGATCGACTGGCGCTTCCACCCGCAGGTGGAACCTAGTAAGGATAGCTACCCTCCCCGTTCATAATCGAACCGCTCGGTCCGTGACGTCACACAGCGATAACGTCGCCACCCCGTCGGCCGAGAAGTGCAGCACTCTCGGCGACGACCTTCTTTGCGGCGCTCCCCTCGCAGATGCCGTCCAACAGCATGGCACTCGCCCACCGCAATGGTAGAAGTCCGAGCTCCGAACAGGCATCGAGCACCGAGTAGGCCAGCGCGCGCGCACCGTCGAGGTCCCCCACCGAGCTGTACGCGGCGGCGACAATCAGCTCGGTTTTCACTCGGTGCCGTAACGAAACGATATCGGTCGCACGTTCGCGTGCATCGAGTGCGTGTCGCACAGCCGCGGAGCCGTCGCCCGAGAACATCGCCAGCTCTGCCGCGACCCATCGAAGTCTCAGCTGTGGTCGCCACAGATCCCAGCTCGAGTACTGCGCGAGCGTATTACTACATCTGTCGAGAAATGCCGAGGACAAGGCGAATCGCCCCGAACCCAGTGCATCGGCGGCCAGCCCGGTGAGCGCATCGCATCGGGCCTCGACCAGCAATGGGCACTCGACTCCGCCGGCCACGCCCACTCGCGCAATGGCGAACCCGTCGAATCGCGTCGCAGTACGGTGATCACCGATCTGTCTCGACCACGACCCGCGTGTCGACCCAGCAAGCGAGAGCACGGTGCGCCCCGTCGGGAGCACGTTCTCGAGCGAGTCCAGTTCGGCGCGACCCAGCGCGTACCGCCCCTGTCCCCCCAGCACGATCGCTCGAAGCCACGTCGAAGTCGGGTCGTGCGCCGACGGGAGCGGCCACAAACCAGGATTCGCCCCGAACGCGGCACCCCGTAAAATGTCGACCGCCGTCGGGACACGTTCTGTATCGGCCAGGTGCACCGAGCAAGAGTACCTTCGGGCAAAACCCGGGCTCGAAGGCTTGATACCGCCGAGCACAAGGGAATGTGGTTTTTGTTCCGGACAGCTCGACCATTTCCTTGTTTCGCAAACTGAATTCGAACTTTTCCGCGATTTGTTTCACAGAATTAACAATTTATTCTGCGATGAATGCGTGAGCAATGCAGACCGTGTGTGAACAGAAGGTTAAACGGTACCTCTTTTACGCCGGCCAGCACCTGGTCCCGAAGAGAACGTGCTGGATATGGACGAGACCAACGCTTTCTCTACCTTCGTTTCGAACTCGACTGACGCCCGAATCGTTCACGCGCGCAGATTTGCGAGGGACTCTCACGCTTGTGTAGCGCAGCCTCAGCCGCTCTAGCTGCAAGGATGCTGGAATTCTCCGGTCAGTTCTCACTACTGATCCCGTGGCGGCCCACCGGGGTGCACGACCCTGTGTTGCATGACGAGGGTGGAGACACACCCGTCGGCGCTGCGGCACGGCGGCTTCTTCGACCGTTCCGCCATGCACGAGATTGTTCCGAAGTAAATAACCAACAAGTAAAAGTTTCGCGATTGCCTATGCACATCGACACGATGAGAAACTATTGACTCGTTTTCCTCTACTCACATAACGTTGTGGATGTTCCGACAAAGTCGGTGCACGCGTACCGACCCGAACTTCAATCATGCTCAGTTCTTCTCACGGGCCTTGTAAAGAAAAGTTCACGTCGACACCGATGCCAGCCCCGCTTGCCGCTCTTCCACACTCGCCGACTTCACGAAGGACGCGAGCCGCACCCTAGGAGTAGCCATGCCACAGCCGAACCACCTCCCTGGGCCCAATGCCGACATCTGGGACTGGCAGATGCACGGCCTGTGCCGTGGAGTCGACTCGTCGATGTTCTTCCACCCGGATGGGGAGCGAGGACGCGCTCGCGCTCAGCGAGAGATGCGCGCCAAGGAAATGTGCCGCGGTTGCCCAGTACTCGCACAATGTCGTACACATGCGCTCAGCGTTTCCGAACCATACGGAATCTGGGGAGGAATGTCTGAGAACGAGCGGGATATCCACGTCCGACACACCCGCCGTCGAATCGCTGTGTAGCCGGAGAGCTCGCGACGAAGCGCAACAAGAACGCGATGGACCCCCTCCATTTCGGAGGGGGTCCATCGCGTTTGTTCGTACAGCGTGTCGATCAGTGGTTGTGGCCGTGCCCGCCCGCAGGCTCCTCGTAGTCGACCGGCTTCTCGACGATCGCGCTTTCGGTCGTCAGAATCATCCGTGCGACCGAGGCAGCATTGACGACTGCCGAGCGAGTCACCTTGACCGGGTCCACCACGCCGTCGGCGAGTAGATCTCCGTAGGTCAGAGTCGCGGCGTTGAAGCCGTGGCCCTTGGGGAGTTCGGCGACCTTGCTGATCACGACGGAACCGTCGACACCAGCGTTGGCTGCGATCCAGAACAGCGGCGCATTCAGGGCCGTACGCATGACTGCGACACCGGTAGCCTCGTCACCCGTCAGTCCGAGATTGTCCACGAGCGAAAGCGCAGCCTGCGTCAGCGCCGACCCTCCACCGGGAACAATGCCTTCTTCGACCGCAGCCTTGGCCGCATTGACCGCGTCGTCGACGCGGAACTTGCGTTCCTTGAGCTCGGTCTCGGTTGCTGCGCCCACCTTGATGACCGCAATGCCACCGGACAGCTTCGCGAGGCGCTCCTCGAGCTTCTCCCGATCCCAGTCCGAGTCGGTGTTCTCGATCTCGCGACGCAACTGTCCGACACGTGCATCGATGTCGACCTGAGTGCCCGCTCCGTCGACGATCGTGGTGTCGTCCTTGGTGACGACGACGCGACGCGCCTGACCGAGAAGCTCGAGTCCTGCTTCCTTGAGACTGAGGCCGACATCGGCTGTGATGACCTGTGCTGCCGTCACCACTGCCAGGTCGTCGAGGAACGCCTTGCGACGATCACCGAAGAACGGTGCCTTGACGGCAACGGCCTTGATGGTCTTGCGGATGGAGTTCACCACGAGTGTCGAGAGAACTTCGCCCTCGATGTCCTCGGCGATGATCAGCAGTGGCTTGCCACTCTCGGCGACCTTTTCCAGCAACGGAAGGAAGTCGGGAAGGGAGGTGATCTTCTCGCGGAAGAGCAGAATGTACGCGTCCTCGAGAACAGCCTGCTGTGCATCGAGATCGGTCACGAAGTACGGCGACAGGTAGCCCTTGTCGAACTGCACACCTTCGGTGACCGTCAGTTCGGTGCTCAGAGTCGAGGACTCTTCGACCGTCACCACGCCGTCGGAGCCGACACGGGTGAGTGCCTCGCCGACCAGTTCGCCGATCTCGGGGTCGCGTGAAGACACTGTCGCAACCTGGGCGATGGCCTCTTTGCCCTCGACCGGAGTAGCGGCAGCGCGGAGCGCCTCGGCAACCTTGTCTGCAGCCTTGGCGATTCCCGATCCGAGTGCTATCGGGTTCGCGCCGGCGGCGATGTTCTTGAGTCCGCCGCGAACGAGTGCCTGTGCAAGCACTGTTGCGGTGGTGGTTCCGTCGCCTGCGACGTCATTGGTCTTGGTCGCGACGCTCTTGACGAGCTGGGCACCCAAGTTCTCGAACGGGTCTTCGAGGTCGATCTCACGGGCGATCGAGACACCGTCATTGGTGACCGTTGGGCCACCGAAAGCTTTGGCCAGCACAACGTGCCGTCCACGGGGTCCGAGCGTCACCTTGACCGCGTCGGCGAGTTTGTCGACTCCACGCTCGAGGGCGCGGCGAGCTTCCTCGTTGAATCGGATTTGCTTTGCCATGTTTTCGGTGTTTCTCCTTCGAGTCGGGACTCGATCGAACGCACTCCGCCCCGGGACCGAAGTGAATCGGGTTCCGGGGCGGGGTGCGTATATGACTTACTTGGCGATGACGGCCAGCACGTCGCGTGCCGACAGAATCAGGTACTCCTCGCCGGCGTACTTGATCTCGGTGCCGCCGTACTTGCTGTAGATGACGGTGTCGCCTTCTTTGACGTCGACCGGGATCCGGTTGCCCTTTTCGGTGACACGGCCTTCGCCGACTGCGACGACGGTGCCTTCCTGAGGCTTCTCCTTGGCTGTGTCGGGGATGACCAGACCGGAGGCGGTCGTCGTCTCGGCCTCATTGGCCTGGACGAGGATCTTGTCCTCGAGCGGCTTGATTTTCACGCTCGCCACGTTGAGCCCTCCATTGTTACGGGGTGCGCGTCCGGGGTCGGATCCCCGGACAGCTGTGTTTGATCGTGCTGTTGTGCATCTTCTACGTTCGTAGCTCTGCGCTCGTTCCCGTCGTCGCGGGTGCCGGGAACTCACTCAGTGCCAACTAGCACTCTATACACGCGAGTGCCAGCACTCAAGGTCTGGGTTCTCCGACGTCGAAGACTCGACCCTGCCTCGCGCACCGATCAGCCGACGTTTCGCGCTTGCCCTCGCCTGATCGCGGCCAACAGGAGTCGGCCGCCGAGCGCGATGATCACCAGATTCCCCACTATCTGTAGCGAAACGACAGCGCGGGCAGAATCGGTGGATGCGGCAATATCACCGAACCCCACGGTGGAAAACACGGACAGGGTGAAATAGAGGCTGCCCATCCGGGACACCGGCTCGGTGAAATTGTCGGACGCCGCTTCGGCCATCAGGTAGTAAACGGTGGAAAAACCGATGAGATATATCGGAACGATTGCCGCAGTGGCTTCGATCGCCTGGATTGTCGGATAGTCGGCCTTCAGAATTTTCGCGACCTGCCATGCGAACACGACGCCGACCCCGATCAGTACGACGGCAAGGATGGTGAGGGACCCGACGTCGGCGGCACCGTTCATCGGGGCGACGAAGTAGAAGGCAGTCAAAAGGACTGCTGTGACGACGGGTCGAAACAGTGCGCGGCACAGAAGTACACGCCGTTCCTTCTCGCCCAGCCGGGAATAGGGCGTAGAACCAGCCAAATTCGCCCCTCGAGAGAATTGATCGAAACGCAGACCTCCTTGTCATAGCGGTATCTCGGTGCGAAAGTTCACGTTTTTTCGAAAAATTCTGTAACGTTCGGATAACGAGACGATATAGTTCCGATGGTGAACTTCTGATGCAGTATCGGGTTGCGGCGAAACGGAGCCGCAACAGCGTCGGGACACGTAGTCGATTTCGAACAGGGTGGGGAGGTGCACGATGAAGGTTGGAATAGGGGTTTCTACCGGAACCGAGGTTGTGTGCGCTGCCCTGGTCGTGGTGGACGAAGATGGTTCGCACACCGTCGAATACCGCACGGTGTCCGCAGACAGTGAAGCAAATACGGACATCGGTCAGCTGGTCACATCGGCAATAGAGTTGATGACGACCCTGGCTCCTGCACCCGCCGGGCAAGGCGCACATTCGACCGGACGGCGTGAGCCGGACACCATCGCCGTGTCGTATCGCACTCCCGAACAATCCTCGTCCATTCGTTCGGCATGTAGCAGTTCACGCCGTGCTGTCTCGTTGATTCCTGAATCCGCGGCTTCCCACGCATTCCTTGCCGACTCCGGGCTCATTGCGCGCTACGGCACCGTCTCGGTTGTCGACCTGGGCGCCTCGGGCTCGACCGTGACGATCATCGATGCCCAATCCGGCCTCGTCCACGCCTACGAACCCCGCGACGAATTCGGTGGTGACGCGGTCAACAATCTCGTCAAGGAGCTCGTACGCGGTAGACCGGAACGCGAAAGTCGATCGCGAGAGGACAACCGCAGCAACGATTCTGCGCGGTACCGCACGGTCAAAGAACACCTGTCGACATACGACTCGGCATCCATCAGCCACGACGGGGTGACGACCACGGTGTCTCGGACGGAATTCGACGCGCTGATCCGCCCGTCGGTGACAAAGTTGGTGCGTCGTATCACGCAGGCGGCCGACCGGACGGGCCGTGCACCCGAAGCGGTGGTACTCATCGGCGGCGGCGCCCACATACCGCTCGTGCGGACCGTCGTCGAGTCCGAACTCGGACTTCCGGTTCTTACCGTCGACGAACCCGATGCCGTCCTTGCTACAGGTGCCGCGCATGTCGCCCTGACCGCTGCTCAGGGTCTCTACCCCACGGTCGGTGCCACTGCCGGATCGCCGGTTCGATCGGTCGGTCGTTACTCCGGAGCGTTGGTCGGAGCTTTCCTCGTCGCCGGTATCGTCCTCGTCTACGGAATTCAGGCACTGACCCCGTCCGATGACACCGGCTACTCCCCGGCAGGCACCGAAGTTCCGTCAGAGCAACAGAGCGATCAGAGCAAAGCCTCGATCGTCGACGGCACCACCATCAGCGCGGCCGATCCGCGGGCCACGACAACCTCCACCGAGGTCTCGACCGGGAATCCGACTTCAGCCCAGATGTCGGCATCGGCATCGGCCACATCCGAGCGCAGCAGCGTCACCGACGTGGCGCCGACGCCCACCAGTTGGCCGGCGGCATCGACGCCGACGCTGCACCCGGCGCCGGATCTTCCGTTGATTCCGTTTCCCACTCTGCCGAATTGGGGCGAGATCGTTCCGCTCCCCGACAGCACCACGATCGCGCCGCCCTCGCCGACTCCGAGTATTCCGGAATCCACACCGCCTGAGTCGACCCCGCCTCAAGCCACCCCACCTCTGGCCACCCCGCCTCTGGCCACCCCGTCCGAAACGACCCCGACCGGAGTACCTTCGGTGACGTCGAGCGAGTCCGTTCCGGTTCTCCCGCCTGGTGTCCCCACGGCGGACGCCGGCGGGACACCTACTCCTCCGTCGCCGCCGGAGTTGACGCCCCCACCGACCGTGTGGTCTCCGCCCGCAATCGTTCCAGCGAACCCGGCTTCACCCTCGGATGACACTGCAGACAGCACGGCAGGAGCACCTGTGCAACCGACCTCGGGTCCAGTGACAACGAATCAGCCGGCCACCACGAACTAGGCGCGGCCAGAGATCAGGCTGGTGGACACCGGGAGCCCCGGGTCGGTCGCCGCTCGCAGATCGGATGCCTCTGCCCCACCCGCTATCAGGTGCGCGCCGAGCGTGGCGATCATCACTCCATTGTCGGTGCATAACCGAGGCTTCGGAATTCTCAACGTCAATCCCGCTGCGCTGCACCTAGTTTCAACCATCGATCGAATTCTCGAGTTCGCGGTGGCTCCGCCCCCCAACACGAGCGTGTTCACATCGACATCCTGAGCCGCGCGCACTGCCTTCATGGTCAGCACATCGGCCACGGACTCCTGAAAGGACGCAGCGATGTCTGCGACGGGAATGCTGTCTCCTGCGCGTCGACGTGCCTCGACGAACCTGGCCACCGCCGTCTTCACCCCGGAGAACGAGAAATCGTACCTCGCGTCGCGCGGACCCGTCATACCTCGCGGAAACGCAATAGCATGCGGATCACCTTCACGCGCAGCATCATCGAGCGCCGGGCCGCCCGGATAACCCAAACCGAGCAACCTGGCAACCTTGTCGAACGCCTCACCCGCTGCGTCGTCGACAGTGGTGCCCAACTCGACGATCGGAGCACCGAGGTCGTCCACGTGCAGCAGGTGCGTATGCCCGCCGGATACCAGAAGCGCGACGCATGAGGGCATCGGACCGTGCTCGAGGGTATCGACCGCTACATGCCCACCCAAATGGTTGACGGCGTAGAACGGCACACCCCATGCGGCCGCATACGCTTTGGCTGCGGCGACGCCGACGAGCAGGGCACCTGCCAATCCGGGGCCGATCGTCACGGCCACTGCGTCGGGCCGATCGATGTCGGCAGTTGCCAGCGCACGCCGCATGGTCGGAACCATCGCCTCGAGATGCGCGCGTGAGGCTACCTCGGGGACGACACCGCCGTACCGAGCATGCTCGTCGACACTGGACGCGACCTCGTCTGCGAGTAACTCGCACACACCGGAATCACGCCAGCGGACGACACCCACACCTGTTTCGTCACAAGAACTTTCGATGCCCAACACGATCACGAGAGCGTGCCTCCATTCCCGACTTCGCGCCGCATCGTGTACGCGTCCGCACCGCTCGGCTGGTAGTACTTTCGTCGAGTCCCGACCACCACGAACCCGGTACGGGTGTAGAGCTCGATAGCCGGTTCGTTGTCGGTACGCACTTCGAGGAATACCGGTCCACCGTGACTGTCGGCAACCGCGAGCAGATCGGCCAACAATGCCCCTCCGATGCCGCGGCGGTGTGAGAGAGGATCGACCCCGATGGTGTGTACTTCCGACTCCACCGACTCCCCCTGGCCCAGCAAGGCGACCCCGGCATAACCCACCAGCGTGCCGCCCTCACGCGCGGCAACGTAATGATTGTGCGGCGCAGCAAGTTCCGACAGAAAAGCCTGCGCGGTCCATGGGTCGTCCCCAGGAAACAACACGCTCTCGAGTTCGGCACAACGCTCGACATCGGCCATGGTCAGTGGCGAAAGAATCACGGTCATGATGTCACCGTCTTCGCTGCTGCCCGCTCCTCGAGCGTTTTCGCGTCCGGCCGGCGAAGATAGAGCGGCACGATCGGTGCCGGCGCGGATGAGGATGCCAGTTGCTCGAGAGCCGCCAGTACCAACCCCTGCGGCGACGGCGACACCACTTCTCGTACAGGAACTTCGAACAACGCGAGATGTAACGGAGATCCAGCAGCCCCACTCGCCCCGGCAACATCGAGCAAAGCAGGAGCAACGACCTCCGGGCCTGCGTACCGGACCGCATGTCGGTACCGCGCCCAATACACCTCGCGACGCCTGGCATCGGTGACGACCACCAGATCGGGCTCGTCGGGAAGTTCGGCGGCAATCGCGTCGAGACTGCAGACACCGTAGATCGGAATGCCCAGTGCGTCGGCAAATGCGGAGGCAGTAGCCATTCCGACACGAAGACCGGTGAACGGGCCAGGACCGACACCGACGACTACGGCTTGCAGATCCTGCGGAGTGAGGGCGGCCTCGGCCAAGCATTGGACAATGTTGGGCGTGAGCACCTCGGCGTGAAGCCGAGGATCGACCACGATTCGCTGGGACAGGGCATGCGGCTGCCCGTCGGTGACGCGGACCACACCGGCGGTGACTGCGGGCGTGGAGGTATCGACAGCGAGAACGAGCACGGTTTCTCAGGGTACCCGCATGTCACGACGGGCCTGCCGCGGCACCGTCAGTCCTGCACCGAACGTTGGACTCGGCTCAATTCGACGGATCTGTCATCGGTGTCGAGGTCGCGCCGAATACGTACCGAAACATGAGAGTCGGTGAGCTGCTCGACCAGTCCCTCGCCCCATTCGACGACGACCACAGCCGCTTCCAGATCGGTGTCGAGGTCCAACGCGTCCAGTTCGTCGAGAGACGACTGCCCCGTCATTCCCAGCCGGTACGCATCCACGTGAATCAAGGACACGGGGGCAGCACCGTTCGGCCGAATCCCGGCCCGGTGCTCGCGGGCAATGACGAATGTCGGCGAGCTGACCCTGCCCTGCACCCCGAGACCCGACGCGATGCCACGCGTCATCGCGGTCTTTCCCGCACCCAGCGGTCCATCGAGGATCACGAGGTCGCCGGCGACGAGGGTTTGAGCCAGCCGGTATCCGAAGTCCTCCGTGTCGGCCGCCGTCGGCAAGATCAGTGAGCGTCCATCGAAATGCAACGTGGACGGCGGCGGGCACTCAGCCAATTCCGCGCCGTCCGCTTCGACGACGTGCCCGCACAGCGTCGGCACGGGTGAGGAGGCGAACCAGGGCGGCATTGACTTTGTCCGGAAACTCGAGCTGCACGAGATGACCTGCTTGAGGCACCCGAACGACTTCGGCTTCGGGCAGGGCTCGAGCCATCGCCAACGAGCTCGCGAGCGGAATGATCCAGTCCTCGTCGCCACACATGACGGTCACCGGAATGCGGGTCAAGTGCACCAGCGCATCCTTTTCGTTGTGTAGCTCGAGGGTTTTCAGAAAGTTGACGATCGTGACTACCGAGGTGTCGTCGATCATCGATTGAGAGAAGGCGACCAAGCGCGGACTCACCCGCGTTCCGTATGACGCCGCACGAAGCACCGGCGAGATCAGCGCCCGTACGGCCCCGCGTCCGAGCTGGACCACGCCGGGCGAAGTGCGGACAGCAAAGCGAAATGCGTCGATGACGGGATTGTTCAGGCTTTTACCCAAGCCGGTTTCGGCCAGTCCAGCGGCTGTCGTCGATAGCAAGGCAACGCCGACGACCCTGTCCTTGACCAGGTCCGGACGCTGACGCGTCAACGACAGAATCGTCATTCCACCCATCGAGTGACCGATGAGTACGAGATGACCGCGCGGTGCGACTGCGCGGATGACGGCGTCGAGATCGGACCCGAGCTGCTCGATGGTGCAACTTTCAGGCGTCGGCTCACCGGACTTGCCATGGCCCCGCTGGTCGTAAAAGACCATTCGGACGGACGAGCCCCACTCTTGCTCCAACGCCTGGCGCTGAAAGTGCCACGAAGACATATGGAGGCAGTACCCGTGTACGAATACCGCGGTGATGGGGGCGTCGGTGGGCCCGACTTCGCGAACTGCGAGCGGAACTCCGTCGTCGGCGGTGACGATGGATCCCCGATCGGCGTCCATCAGCTCGAGATTCTCGTTGGCCAGAGGATCCTTGTTCGAACGCAGCATCGTTTCGCGCAGGGCCAACCCGACGCTGTTGACTATGCCTAGATTTCCGAGCAAATTCATCTGATCACCTCACCCGCTCTCATCTCCGGTGGTCCCGCGCCGATGCCCTTGTACGACCTGCGCACTCGGCCCCGAATTCCGGTGACTATCTCGTAGTGGATGGTGCCCAACCGATCCGCCCAGTCCTGTGCACGTGGTCCCCCTCCGTCACCGGATCCGAAGAGGACCGCAGTATCGCCTTCGGTGACCCCTGACCCGCTCGGCCCGAGATCCACCACGCACTGGTCCATACATACCCGCCCAACCGAGGGAAACCGGCGCGAACCGATCTGCACGTCGAAACGCCCGCTCAGATTGCGGACGAGCCCATCGGCGTATCCCATCGGGATGAGCGCAACCGTGGTGTCCTTTTCGGCGGTCCACGTGTGCCCGTAGGACACTCCGTCACCGGCCCCGACCTTCTTCACCAACGCTACCGGTGTCGACACCGTCATCGCGGGCCGCAAACCGAAATCACCGAGTTCCGGTATCGGCGACAAACCGTACATCGCAATACCTGGACGGACCATGTCGAAACGGAGATCGGGACGAGTGAGAGTGGCCGCCGAATTGGACAGATGCACCTTCTCTGGCTGCATATCGGCTGCCCGCACGCGAGCGAGAGCGGCACGCAAATTTTCCGCTTGGCGATCGTTGGCAGGATGCTGCGGACTGTCCGCGCACGCCAGATGAGAGAAGATTCCGCGCAACGAAACGGACTCCTCCGCGACGGCCCTACCCAGTGCCTCGATCACCTCGTCCCACTGCTCGACGGGGATGCCGTTTCGGTTCAAGCCGGTGTCGACCTTCAACGTGACGACTGCGGGGACGTGCGCAATGCGAGCAGCGGCTACTACTGCCGACAGTTGGGTGGCCGAGGACACGCCGATCTCGACCCCAGCCGAGATTGCCGGAGCAAAGTCGGTGTCGTGTCGGTGCAGCCAGGCAAGAATCGGGGCAGTGATGCCGGCCCTTCGCAGCGTGAGCGCTTCGTCGAGTGTCGTGACACCCAACTCTTCGGCTCCCGCGTTCAGCGCCACTGTTGCAACCGCCAGCGCACCATGGTTGTAGCCATCCGCCTTCACGACGGCCATCATCGATGCGTCACCAGCGTATTCACGGAGAACAGCGACGTTGTGGGCGATCGCGTCGAGATCGATGGTGGCAGTCGCACCTGTACCGGAGTAGGAGTCCTGTGTGCTGACTGCTGCCACATCGACTACCGGCACGAGTTCACTGTCCACAACGTTCGATGATGCCACTCGCAACACATCGCTCTGTACTCGGTGCACCGAGGTCCTCGTTCCACTTCGCGCCGATCGTGACCGAAAACACTGCGCGGCCGTCCATAAAAGTCTTCACAGTGCGACGGAGCGAAGAATCCTGATGGCCTCGGGGAGCGCGGACAGGAGAGGACCAGCCGAGATCGGTGCCGCGAACTCGCCGTTGGACCCATGCGCGGCCTTCGCCGCCGCCAGAGAGTGTGCCCGGGCCCCACACGCAGCAGCAACGGCGGCTTCGAGTCCGGTAGCCAGCAATGCCCCCAGCACTCCGGACAGAACATCTCCGGACCCTGCCGTCGACGCCGCTGATCCGCCCGCATCATTGACGAGGACCCTGCCATCCGGGTCGGCGACCACCGTCGCTCGGCCCTTGAGCAGAACGGTCACACCCCAATTCGATGCCAGATCGCGTACCGCGGACACCTTGTCGGCGCCGGGCACCCGGCCGGCCAACCGCTCGAATTCACCGGCATGCGGTGTGAGCAACGTCGGTGCCGAGCGCGACCGAACCAGATCTGGTTCCGACGCCAGAACGGTCAGGGCATCTGCGTCGACCACCACGGGCAGATCGGAGGACAGGATGTCGGACAACCACTCCCTCGACCTTTCCCCGGTGTCGAACCCTGGACCGACCACCCATGCCTGGACGCGTCCAGCACTTGCCGGATCGGCAGAGACGATGACCTCGGGATAGTGAGAGACAACCTCTGCGGCCGCGCTACCCACGTACCGCACCATCCCCGATGTCGCGGCCACCGCAGCTCCGGTGCACAACAATGCAGCCCCCGGATATCGATCACTGCCCGCGGCGATCCCTACGACACCCTGCGAATACTTGTCGTCCTCGGCAGAAGGAATCGGCCAAAGGGCGCCGACGTCGGCAGGCTCGAAGGCACGAATGTACGGATCGGGCATGCTCAACCCGATCTCTACGAGTTCGACTCTGCCGCAATACGGCACCGCTAGGACATGCACGGGTTTGCGCGCACCGAAGGTTACGGTCACCGCAGCTCGAACAGCTGGACCATCCACGCTGCCCGTCGTCGGATCGACACCGCTGGGAATGTCCGCGGATACGATCGGAGCGTCGAGTGCGGCAACGATGGCCGCCGCATCGGATCGAAGCGGCCCGGTGCCGGAGATTCCGACGATGGCATCGATGACCAGGTCGGGATTGTCCGGTGCAGCCACCACTTTGCCGCCGGCGCGTCGAAATGCCGCAAGGCCTTCCGGGTGCGTGCGGTCCGGCTTCAGCAGGACCGCACTCACCGCTACCCCACGGGCGCGCAGCATGGCGCCCGCCCACAGCCCGTCGCCGCCGTTGTCACCCGACCCGACCAGAATGCTCACCCGTCGGCCGACGACCCCGCCTGTCCGACCAACCAACTCGCGCGCCACTACCGTCGCCAGACCGTAGGCTGCACGGCGCATCAGAACGCCCGGCGGCAACGCCTCGAGGAGCGGTCGCTCCGCGTCACGAACCTGATCAGGCGTGAAATAGTGCCGCATAAGCAGTCTCCCGTCGGACGTTCACCCAGTTTGCCGCTACTCGACAGTGACGGACTTCGCCAAGTTCCTCGGCTTGTCGACGTCGTATCCCCTACTCTGAGCCACTTCGGCGGCAAAGACCTGCAACGGCACAGTCGAGAGCAGTGGCTGCAGAAGAGTCGGAGCCACCGGGATCTCGATCAGATGGTCGGCAAAGGGACGGACAGTGTCGTCACCCTCCTCCGCGATCACTACTGTTCGAGCACCACGCGCCTGGATTTCACGAATGTTGCTGAGCATCTTCGAGTGAAGGACCGCGCGCCCCTTCGGCGAGGGCATGACCACGATTACGGGCAACCCGTCCTCGATCAACGCGATGGGACCATGTTTGAGTTCACCTGCAGCGAAGCCCTCGGCGTGCATGTACGCGAGTTCCTTGAGCTTGAGGGCGCCTTCGAGTGCCACCGGATATCCGACGTGGCGGCCGAGGAACAGAATCGTCGGCGAAGTGGCCAATTCTCGTGCAAGTTCACGCACCGGCTCCACCGAATCGAGCACTTTCTGCACGAGTACGGGCATCGCTTCGAGGTCTGCGAACTCCCGTGCGACTTCATCGGGGTACTTCGTTCCGCGAGCCTGCGCCAGGGCAAGCCCGACCAGGTAGTTGGCAGTGACCTGAGCGAGAAACGCCTTGGTCGACGCGACGCCGATCTCTGGACCTGTTCGCGTGTAGAGGACTGCGTCGGCCTCGCGCGGAATCTGCGAGCCGTTGGTGTTGCACACGGCTAGAACTCGCGCGCCCTGATCTTTCGCATGGCGTACGGCTTCGAGCGTGTCCGCGGTTTCGCCGGACTGCGAAATCGCGACCACGAGAGTGGATCGATCGAGAACCGGATCTCGGTAGCGAAACTCGCTGGCGAGTTCCACCTCGACCGGAAGCCGCGTCCAGTGCTCGATGGCGTACTTCGCAAGCAGCCCGGAATGATAAGAACTTCCGCACGCCACGACGAAAATCTTGTCGACCTCGCGTAGCTCCTGATCCGACAACCGCTGCTCGTCCAAGACGATCCGTTGATTCTCGAAGTGCCCGAGCAAGGTGTCCGCGATGGCTGCGGGCTGCTCCTGGATCTCCTTGAGCATGAAGTAGTCGTAACCACCCTTTTCGGCCGCAGCCAGATCCCAATCGATGTGGAAAGGGCGTCCCGACGCTACGTTGCCGTCGAAGTCGGTGATCTCGTATCCACCGGCAGTGATGACGACTACCTGATCCTGGCCGAGTTCGACGGCCTCGCGAGTGTGCTCGATGAATGCAGCCACATCCGAACCCACGAACATTTCGCCGACACCTACGCCTACGACCAGCGGCGTCGAGCGACGCGCGGCGACAATAGTGTCGGCATGATCGGAATGGGTGAACACGAGAGTGAACGCGCCCTCGAGTCTGCGTAACACCGCCTTCGCGCTAGCGACGAAATCGCCCTTCGTCGGGCCCTCTTCATACGCGCACGAGACGAGGTGGACTGCGACCTCGGTATCGGTGTCACTGGAGAACTCGACGCCCCGGGCCTCGAGCTCGGCGCGAAGTGGACCGAAGTTTTCGATGATTCCGTTGTGCACGACCGCGACCGACCCCGACACGTCACGATGTGGATGTGCGTTTCGATCTGTCGGCCGCCCGTGAGTTGCCCACCGGGTGTGACCCATCCCCGTCGACCCGACGAACCTCTCGGCGCCGACTTCTTCCAGTTCGGCCTCCAGATTCGCCAACCGACCCGCCTTGCGTTCGACAGCGGTGTTCCCAGCACCGTCGAGTATCGCAATCCCCGCTGAGTCGTATCCCCTGTATTCCATACGCCGAAGCGCCTCGACCACTACACCCAGAGCTTGGCGGTGGCCGACGTATCCCACGATTCCGCACATGGTGCTTGAGGGTACTCGGAGACCGGCGGAGATCCTCGCGGGAGAACGCGAGAACCCCGACTCGGCCCCGTACCCCCGCCGATCACACCCGATCCGATAGCGTCTACATCCGTGGCGACACCTAAGAAGCTCGCAGCAGAACTCAGCAAGCGCGGTCCGCACGAAGTGCTCCGCGGTGACCTCGCCCTCGCCGGGCAACCCGGCGTCGTCTACACCCCGGCGGAGGGCTACAACCTGCCCGGAGTCGCTTTCGGGCACGGCTGGCTGTTGCGCGGCGACCACTACACGAACACCCTGAAGCACCTTGCGTCGTGGGGCATCGTCGCCGCGGCGCCCGACACCGAACGCGGGCCGTTTCCGTCACACCGCGGCCTTGCCGCCGACCTCGGCACAGTGCTCGACATCATGACCGGAGTGCGGTTGGGAACCGGCAATATCAGTGTGCACCCCGACAAACTCGCCGTAGCCGGCCACGGCATGGGAGCGAGCGTTGCAGTTCTCGCAGCCGCATCACGCTCGGACATCAAAGCCGTAGCCGCGCTCTTTCCAGCACCGACGGTGCCGAGCGCGGAGACCGCAGCGCAATCCTTGCCGGTGCCCGGTTTGGTGCTGGGAGATGCAGCCATGACCGATTCGTTGAACGACAACACACTCGCGCTCGCCGGCGCATGGGGAGGGCCCTCGACATTTCGACGCATCGACAAAGCGTCTTCCGACGGCATGGTCGAAGGAAGACGGCTGCTCAGCCCCCTCGGCTTCGGCGGTACCGAGAGGTCGACAGTCGAGGTCGTCCGCGCGCTACTGACTGCATTCCTGTTGTTCCACCTCTCCGGCGACAAGAAGTACGAAGAACTCGCCGGTGCAGCGGAATTGAAGAACACGCGAGTAATCGATCCCCACGCACCAATCGCGGAGCAGCCGAAGCCGAGCGCAATCTCGGCAGTGCGTGCAGTGATCGGTCGCTGATCCTCTTCACCTCAGCCAGCTCGAAGGCGGGTTGTCCTCGGCCCAGGTTGCCTGGACTGCTGCCTGCACCCGCGTATCGAGGTTCGCCGGCAACAGATACGACCGGTACGCGTTCACGGATCGATCTTCCTCGACGTTCTCGTTAGAAACTCCACTCGGCCCCGGACGCGGGCCGTGGTCGTCAATTGCGGCCGGTGACGGCCCGACACCGGCCGTAGTGCGCGCAATCGTGTCGAGTCGATCCGACACCCGATCCAGTGCGGCACGGTGCTCGGCCCGAACGCGTTGGATTTCGCTCCTCCACGTGCCCCCACCGCCGGTCACAGCGGCCCGGCTTCGGCAAGGTGTGCACCCGAGTCCAACGACGGCCCCTCTGGGCCCTGCTCCGCCGCTGAAGGTGCCGGACCCTCTGCCGGTGTCCGGGGCTGCGACGGAGTTTGCATCGGGGGCTCTATCGGGGGTTCCATCGTGGCGGCTTCACCCTCGGCACTCCCCCGGTCCGGCGCGCACACCCCAGGTTCGAAATATTCGGGTTCGGAGTCTTCGGACGTACCGAGGTCCGGTACGGCGGGTGCAGGCTCTGGGTCGGGCCCTTCCTCCGGTTCCACCTCCGGCTTCTCGACGTTCGATTCACCCGTAGGCCGGTCGGGATCTCCCTGTTCGGGGATAGCTCGCTCGGGGTTAGCTAGCTCGGGTGTCTGTTGTTCCGGAGCCGAGCCGGTAACGACGGGCGGAGCTTCGAGAGTCTCGACGATCACGGGAAGCCCGAGCGGACCCATCCGAAGTTCGAATCGACGTACTCCGCCGTCGGGGTTACCGAGTTCCAATGACAACGTTCCATTTTCCGCCACAGCGATCTTCGCGCTGTGCCCATCCAACTCGGCCATGAGGTGCCCTCGTTCTGGTGACATTCCACCCGGGTCCGGCTCCGCCGGGTCAGCAGTCGGCAATTGCGTGCCAGCGTTCGCTGGTTCCGCGTCAGCCTCCGGCGGCTCCACGAAAGCCGGTGAATCCTGTTCCGGAACAAAGCTGTTCGAGCTCAGCGCCTCCCCTCGACCGTTTAGAGGGGCCGGTGTTTCACCAGCTTCGGAATCAAGAATGCGATCTATGGCCGAGCGAATATCGGCGGTGAGCGGTTCGAGTGCACGTTGCACCGCCGACTCGATTGCTGCCGCCGAGTCGGGCGAGCCTGCTGAACCGGAGGGGCCAGTGCGACTTCCGGTGTCGATGTCCGGGCTCTGCTGCGGCTGCGGCTGCGCTGGCATGCTGCTGGTCGCAGGGGCTGTTGTCGGCACAGCCTGTTGCGGAAGTGCGGCCTGCGGCTGTGCGGACTGCGGCTGGGCCGAGTGCTGCGGTGCGGACTGCTGCGGTGCGGACTGCTGCGGTTCCGGCGGCGGCATCGTGCCCGGGCCACATTCCGGAAGATCGTCGGGTGCAGTTCGGCACTCGGGGTCCAGTCGGCTCACAGCCGAGTCGTCGATGTCGGTGGACCGAAATTCGGAATTTTCGATGGCCTCCGCTGTGTTCGCCACGACTGCCAAGAGGTCTCGAACGCCGGTGTCCGTAGCCGTGCAGATTTCCACGAATGCGAGACAGGTCTCCGTGACCGCGGGCCGGAAAACTTCGTTCAGCCACGCATCGCAGACTTTTCGAACCTTGCCCAGTCCGACACTGTCGAGGGGTGTCCGCGTGTCGACCACCTTCGCGATCTCCGGCAGCGCAGTCTCGACCGTAGCCAGAAACGCATTCGCGACCGGCCCGACACCTTGGAAGGAATCGAGCTCGAGACCGGCGAAGTACGAGATCGCCTCGATCGACTCGATCGGTTTGCCGCCGACGCGAGAGAAGTCGATCGATCCCACGACGGTCGCCTTGTCCCGTACGATCTCGCCGATGACATCGACTGCGGTGTGCATGGATTGGTACAGCTGATCGATCGAGTTCACACGCGAGAGTGCGCACTGCAGGTCCGATTCCACGTCCGACATCGCCGCCTCACCGGCTGTGCCCGACCACGAACGGTCCAGCACCGCGGACAGACGCCGCTGTTCCTCGATCTGCGAGCGTGCAACCTCGAGCACTCTGCCCAACGCTTCGGCATCGGCAGTCAAGGCCGCAATATCCAGCCCTCGTTGCTCGTCGTAGCGTGCGCACATTTCGGCGTACGTCCACTCGAGAGAACCATCGATCCGATTCAGCGTCGGGAGGTGACGTTCGAAATACAGCAAGCCACGGGTACCGCCGTCGAGAAGGCTGTCGACCGAGACCAAAGACTCCACACCCGGCATCGTCGGTGATGTCATCGGGTCGATTCGATTCGGGGATCGTGCAGACCCGTCGACAGCGCATCGTCGAAAAATCGATATCCGTCGACGCTGGTGCGAAACCGGTCGGCGTTGTCCTCGGACGCCTCACTCCAGCGTCGTAGCGACGACCCCACACGTTCGCCGGCCGCTGCAATACGCACACCGAGGTCGCCGTAGTTCCGGCCGGCGACCGTCGGACCGAAAGTGAACCCGCTCGCAATTTCTGCAGCCGACGCAATTGCCTGGGCGCTATCGCTGAAAGCTCCGGCTACAGCACCGACTGCAGCCGCATCGATGTCCAACTCGTCACACATCTCGCACACCACGCTTCCACGTCCGTCGGGCGAAATACCCCTGTCCTGTTCGACGCAGCCCGCGTGGGATCGGTTCCCTCCGGTACCGGTAACGTCCCAGGTATACAGCTCGGGTTACAGATAACACGCTCACACCTGCGAGGAGTCTCATGCATATCGGAACCACGCTCAACTACTCGGGCGGTTTCAAAGAAACCGTGGCCGAGGTAGAAGAACTCGAGAAGTCGGGCCTCGATATCATCTTCGTTCCCGAGGCATACTCGTTCGACGCCGTCAGCCAGCTCGGCTTCCTGGCAGCGAAGACGTCCACGATCAAGATCGCGTCGGGCATCTTCCAGATCTACACCCGCACACCATCATTGACTGCCATGACTGCAGCCGGCCTCGACTACGTCTCCGACGGTCGCTTCGTTCTCGGCCTCGGCGCGTCCGGCCCCCAGGTCGTCGAGGGTTTCCACGGGGTCAAGTACGACGCACCCATCGCTCGGACCCGCGAGGTCATCGAGATCTGCCGTCAGGTGTGGCGCCGCGAGAAGGTCGTCCACCAGGGCAAGCATTACCAGATCCCCTTGCCTGCAGACAAGGGAACAGGCCTGGGCAAGCCGCTCAAATTGATCAATCATCCTGTGCGCGAAAAGATCCCGGTAGTCATCGCTGCACTCGGACCCAAGAACGTCGAGCTCACCGCAGAAATCGCCGAGGGCTGGCAGCCGATCTTCTACTTCCCGGAAAAAGCGGACCAAGTGTGGGGCGACGCGCTGAGTGCAGGCAAGGCCAAGCGAGACCCGTCCCTGGGCGACCTGGAGGTCTTCGCAAGTCCGACGCTCGCCATCGGCGAGGACGCTGAGAAGTACCTCCCATGGGTCAAGCCTCACCTCGCCCTGTACATCGGCGGAATGGGAGCCAAGGGAAAGAACTTCTACAACGACCTCGCTCGACGATACGGTTACGAAGCCGAGGCCGAGAAGATTCAGGACCTGTATCTGGCAGGCAAGAAGGAAGAAGCGACGGCTGCGGTGCCCGACGAGCTCGTGCGCGCCATCAACCTGATCGGTCCGGAAAGCTACGTGAAGGAACGCGTCGCGGCATTCGCCGAGGCCGGTGTCACCACACTGAACGTCCAACCTCTGGCAGAAAACACCGCAGGACGTGTCGCACAGTTGACCGCGCTTCGTGCTCTGACGGACTGATCCGACCGAAAACACTGATCTCGGGGACGGCCCGAGTCAGACCTGCCCGACCCGATTCGCCAACTCCTCGGCGAGTCGACGGGCGAGGTCCGGCTCGGCCGCCTCCACCATCACCCGTACCAACTGTTCGGTACCGCTGGGCCGCAACAACACTCGACCTGTATCCCCCAAAATACGCTCGACCTCGGCCACACCTTCGAGCACCGCAGGCGCCGTCGCCACAGCTGTCTTGTCCGATACCTTCACGTTGATGAGCACCTGCGGAAGTGTGGTCATTGCCGAGGCCAGATCGGCCAAAGAACGACCGGTCTCGGCCATTCTCCCCATGATTCGCAACGCGGTGAGGGTTCCATCACCGGTGGTCCCGAACCCGGGAATGACAACGTGGCCACTTTGCTCGCCCCCCAAGGCGTAGCCCCCAGCTCTAAGATCCTCGAGAACATACCGGTCGCCTACTGCTGTGGTGCGCATGTCGATATCAGCGGCGCGCATCGCAATGTGCAAACCGAGATTGCTCATGACGGTCGCGACCAGCGTGTTGTCGGTGAGCTCGCCGGATTCCTTCATTCCGATGGCCAGTATCGCCATGATTGCGTCGCCATCGACAATGTGCCCGGAGGCGTCGACGGCGAGGCATCGGTCGGCGTCACCGTCGTGAGCGATGCCCAAGTCCGCTCCATGGGACACCACGGCTGCCTGTAGCTCTTCCATATGCGTGGATCCGCAGCTGTCGTTGATATTGAGGCCGTCCGGGTCCGCGTTGATCGCGATCACCCTCGCTCCCGCTGCCGCGTACACCGAGGGCGCGACGGCGGACGCAGCACCGTTCGCACAATCGACGACAACGGTGACGCCGTCGAGCCGAATCGACAGTGCCGAGCCGAGATGCGCCGCATATTCCTCGGCAGCACCCATCATCACTCGGACGCGGCCGATACCCGAACCGGTGGGTGCGGGCATGGCACCGTCTCCGGCTACGAGGGTCTCGATTCGAGTTTCGACGTCGTCGTCGAGCTTGTGTCCGCCTACCGCGAAAATCTTGATTCCGTTGTCCGGCATCGGATTATGAGACGCGGAGATCATGACACCCAGTTGCGCACCGCGCGCCGATGTCAGGTACGCAACGGCAGGTGTCGGGAGGACCCCGACGTCGAGCACGTCGACTCCCGACGCCGTAAGGCCTGCAGTCACCGCGGCTGCGAGCATCTCACCACTCGCTCGAGGATCACGACCCACCACCGCGACGGGTCGTTCCGTCGCTGAAGCCTGCGTCAAGACGGTTGCGGCAGCCCTGGCCACCTTCACCGCCAACTCCGGAGTCAACAAGCCGTTGGCCAGCCCCCGCACACCATCGGTACCGAACAGTCGAGTCATCTGGAGTTCGTCCCCCTTCGCCAGAATAAAAATTGATCTTCAAACGCCGCGAGGGCAGGCATCCGAGAATTCTGGACGCCTGCCCTCGCGGGTAGAACTGGAAAGAACGTCAGCGCTTGGAGTACTGCGACGCCTTACGTGCCTTCTTCAGACCGTACTTCTTGCGCTCCACCGAACGCGCATCACGCGTGAGGAAGCCGGCAGCCTTGAGCGGCGGACGGTCTTCCGGGGTGAGCTCGATGAGGGCGCGCGCGATAGCCAGACGCAATGCGCCTGCCTGTCCGGACGGGCCGCCACCGTGAAGCAGGGCGACGATATCGAAGGACTCTGCCCGATCGACGAGGACCAACGGAGCCTTGATCAGCTGCTGGTGCACCTTGTTGGGGAAGTAGTCTTCGAGGCTACGGCCGTTGAGCTTGAACCCACCGCTGCCCGAGGAGAACCGCACGCGAGCGACGGCTTCCTTACGACGACCGACCGTCTGGATCGGGCGATCGAACAGGATCGGTGCAGGCGCTGCAGCAGCGGCTTCGATCTCCTCGACTACCTCAGGCTCTTCGACGGCCACGAACTCGTCCGCGGCGATCTCGACGACCTCTTCGGTGTTCTCCTGCGACGTCACGTCATTTCCCTCCGGCGCCGTCACTGGGACACCTGCTTGATCTCGAACGGAACGGGCTGCTGAGCTGTATGCGGGTGGTTCGGTCCCGCGTAGACCTTCAGCTTGCCCGCGATGGCACTGCCGAGCTTGTTCTTGGGGATCATGCCGATGACGGCTTTTTCCACGAGACGATCGGGGGTCCTGTCGAGAACCTCGCCGACCGTGCGCGACTTCAAACCGCCCGGGTGGCCGGAGTGGTGGTAGAGGAGCTTGCCATCGCGCTTGTTACCGCTGATGGCAACCTTCTCCGCGTTGATGATGACGACGAAGTCGCCACCGTCGACGTTGGCTGCGTAGGTGGGCTTGTGCTTGCCACGGAGCAAGTTGGCTGCCTGGACGGCGAGCCGACCGAGTACAACGTCCGTAGCGTCGATCACATGCCAAGTCCGGGTGGTGTCCCCGGCCTTAGGGCTGTATGTAGACACAAAAATTCCTGTCTTCATGATGTCGCTGCTGGCCAAGACGTGTGTATCCCCTCGGCGGCCAGTTGAGACCCGAGAGCAAGTGATCGCCGCACAACGCGCGCGACGATCTCATCCACGCCATCGTGGGACAATACCGGTTGTAACTACAGCAGGTCAAAACGCCTTCACCGAAGTCGGAGGCAGACTATGCAGCGCCGAGCCGCGGGGAGCGCCTCCAAGCGCGGATCCGCGATAGCCGAACCGCATCGCTCGCACACTCCGTAAGAACCTGACGCGACACGTTCCTGAGCTGCGTCGAGCTCACGAACTTCGACCTCTGCATCCCGCGCCAGCCCGATCACCTTGGCGCGCTCGAAGGCGATGGTCGATCCTTCCGGATCGTGCTCGTCGTCATCGGTGGTCCACTCGGACCCCGCCACGATCACATCGAACTGTGCACGCAAAGACTCCAAGCGACTTTGCGCTGCACTCTGCGCATCGGCTATGCGCCTGCGTGCTTCGACGGGGTCCACGCTTCCACCTCACAGGTACGACGACGTAGAAGCAACCCGAGTCGAGTGCCGATCAGTATTGGCGGCTGGTCCTGCGGACACGGCACGGCCCCGGCATCGAGCGCAATGCCGGGGCACATGGCCACACGACTACCTCACGAGAAACGGGACCGGTTCATAGCTTCCTGTTCCATCATCTTCTGGTTGCCGGAGTTGACCGCGCCGATCAGGCTCTGCAGGACCGTGGTGAGCTCGGTCTGCGCCGAGTTCCATTCCCCTTGCTTGACTTGATACGCGTCGGCATCGGCACCCTGCCACGTCGCAACGAGAGGTTGAATCGACGACTTGATCTCGTCGAGTTTGTCGTTGAGCGACTGCCATTTGTTGGTCATACCGCCGGCCAGATCGGTGATCGAGCCGAAGTTGTATCTGATTTCGCCGTCCATAGTCAGTTCCTCGTTTCCGTTCGGTGGGGCAAGTGGTGGACTCTCGTGAGATGTGTTCGAGTGCTTCGCAACCGTGAAGCACGCTCGAACATCACAGGTTCAGCGTGCCTGCGACCGCATTGATCGACGAGACGTTGTCCTGCTCGGACTGGTCGTACTCGATACCACTGGTCTTGATCGACTCACTGATGCCCGCGAGCGCATTCTCGAGTTTGAATGCGCTCGAATCCCAGTTGGTCATGACCTGACCGAACGAGGTCGACGCCTTTCCTTTCCAGATTCCCGATGCCGCAAGGTCGACATCCGAGCGAAGCAGCCTCAGCAGCCCTCCGATCTGGTCGCGCAGGCCGTCTACCTTTGCGGCCACGGCGATCATGGTTTCGATATTGGCTTCTGCCATGTCAACTCCTCGATGTCTTCGGTTCCGAGTGCTCGGTCGAGTACTCGAACTGGGCAGCGGTTCGCCTTCGGCGCAAGTGCGATTCCCCCCTACATCTGGTTGGACGCACGCGCGATGCCCTTCGGTTCCATGGATGTGGAAATTTTTGAATGAATTGATCGCAGTTCACTCGGGTGCAACCGTCAAAGTGGAGACAACCCCGGCGCATTCGGCATCGAGCAGGTGCTGCTCACCACGCCGACTCTGACAACCGATGCTGATCTGCAGATCGTCCTCGACGAAGATCTGCCAGTTCACCGTCGAGTCGACATCGGGGGATTCCTTGTACGACAGCGCGACTCGACCACCGACGTCCCTCGCCCGAATCAGATCGCCGACCACGCCATCGGAAGCACGGGCAGCCACCATCGCGGACAGATCGTCGGCAACGTCGTCGAACGATGCGCCTGGACGCAGAACGGTGGTAGTGACCACGATTCTGCGATCGGGCAGATCCGACGGCACGAGAATCGACCGCTCAGCGTCCTCCCGGTGCGACCAACCGTCCGGAATCCGAAGCCCGACGCGGCCGTAGGAGTATTTCGTCGACGGTCCGTCTTCAACTCCTCTCGGCGCCGAGGCAGCGGGTACGGCAGTGCTCGTCACCGGTGGGGACGAGGTAACAGGACCGGGCACCGACGCGGACGGGATGGTCACCGATGGTGAATCCGCGTGCGAGGGATCAGCGAGCCGATCCGGTTCTCCACGCATCGAGACGACGGCCACCAACACCGCCGAACTCATCGCCACCGCGACCGCCACCAGGACAGCCTGCTGCACCTTCCGACGACGCCGGGCACCCGACACCGCGCCGGTATCGAACTCGTCCAGCCAGGCTGCCGCACGGACGGGCATGGGCGTCATCCTCGCCCAGCGATCCTCCGTCTCGTCTTCCGAGCTGCCCGAATAACCAACTTCATCCGCTGGATTCACCCTCGACTGCCCCGGGCTGTCCGCTGGAATCGACAGCCCTGCGCGAGCCGCCATGGACCGAACGATGTCCACGCCGCGCATTCGATGGATGCGATACGGCGATTCGGCGAGTACCTTTGCGTCACCGCCGGCCGTAGTGTCCAGTACGAATACATCCACCCCCTCCCGATGGCGTTGCGTGGCAACGAATGACGAGACCCGGTCGAGAATCGAAGCCTCGGCCCCTCGATCACCACCCAAGTCGCGCGTGCCCTGCACATCCCATCTGCACGTCCTGATGTAGCCGCCTCGGCCGTCGGCGGTGACCGCACACACCACCGAATCGAGTTCGGCCAATTCGACGACGATGGCGTACGAAGGCGCTCGCTGACCGACGGAGTGAGTTGCCGCGCTTGCAGCATCGACCACGATCACCTCACGCGCCAAAGGCATGGCGGCAGCGCGAACGTCGCGCACAGCGACGGGGCCCCAGTGCGACGGACAGGCAATTTCGAGGACGTCGACGATCGGTGGTGCACCAGCCGCAGCGAGCGATGCACCGAGGACACCGTGCATCACCACTGCCGTGGGTACAACGGTCGAACCGACAAGGCACTCGGCGTCCTCGACGAAGCTCATGGGGTACGCGTGCGCAACCTCCGGTGGGGTATCCCGCCCGAGTTCGGTTACCAGGTACTCGGGCGTTCCGTCACGCATCGTCACCGTAGGTCGAAACTCGAACTCCGCGGAGCCGAGACCCGACACCGTCAATACCGACACCGGACCGTCCCCGAGACTTACTGCCGCGTAGCTGCTTTCACTGATCACCGCGCTGTCCACGCCAGCTGAACAAGCGACTGGCCTCGCCTGTCTACCAGCGTGCCACGCCCGGGCGGCATGGCGCTCGGCTTGACCGAACCGATCAGATTTCCCTCGTCGCGACTGCCGCTCATGACCAGACCAGGCGACACGAGATCACGCATACGTGAAATGACGGGGTCGTACAACGCTCGCGATGCCCCGCCCGATCTCCGAGAGAGCACCACGTGCAACCCGATGTCGCGGGCGTGTGGCAGATACTCGACGAGAACGGTCAATGGGTTTCCCGTCGACGTGGCCACTAGGTCGTAGTCGTCGACGATCACGAATATCTCCGGTCCACTCCACCAGGTGCGCTCACGAAGTTGCTGCTGAGTGACGTCGGGCCCAGGCATCCGATCGGCGAGTTTCGCGGCGAGCTCGGTCATCATCGTCATCAGAACAGCTTGCGAGGCTGCATATCCTGCGAGATGGTCGGTGTCGACGGTGCCGAGCATCGTGCGACGGTAGTCGGCGAGTATCAACTTTACTTGCGACGGCGTGTTGGCCTCGACGAGAGAAGTGCAGATCGACTCGAGCAACGCCGTCTTCCCGCACTCGGTGTCACCGAATACCAGGAAGTGCGCCTGCTCGGCGAAATCGAGTGTCACCGGATCGAGTTCTGCCTCGTCGATTCCGATGGGAACCCGCAATTCCGGCACCGATCCGCGCGAGCGTGGCCAGCGGCCGACAAGCCGATCGACGAGCTCGCCTCGCGGCAAGCTCTCGGGAAGCATGCGCACACGTGGCGCCGAAAGACCGACGTAGGCCTGCGCAACCGCCGCCACCGCATGCTGAATTCCGACACCGAGATCGACGGTCGACGAGGAGCCGTCGACCCGCGGCAATCCTACGAGGAGGTGCAACCCCTCCTTCGTGATTCCCCGACCGGGCCTGCTGTCCGGAACCCGTACGGCCTTCACTCTCCCGAACTCGGAATCGGACGCGTCACCCAACTTCAGTTCGATCCTCGTTCCGACGAGATCCTTGGTTGCAGGACGGATCTCGGCCCACCGCGACGCGGTGAGGATCAGGTGAACGCCATACGACAACCCCTGCGCTGTCAGCGCGGCAAGCTGAGGCTCGAGTGCTTCGAAATCGGATCGAATACTGCCCCAGCCATCTACGACCAGGAAGACGTCTCCGAAACCATCCTCGTCGTCGATCAGTTGCTCGGCGCGACGACGACGAAATTCGACGATCGAGTCGATACCCCGTTGTTGGAATATTCTCTCGCGTCGTCCGATCACTGCCGCGACTTCGGCGACGGTCCGCCGCACCCGGTCGACGTCGAGCCTGCTCGCGACCGATCCGACGTGTGGAAGCGAGGCGAGTCCGCCTAGCGTTCCTCCCCCGAAATCGAGGCAGTAGAACTGCACCTGCCCAGGAGTGTGGGTCAGAGCGAACGACATGATCAGCGTCCGCAGCGCCGTCGACTTCCCGGACTGTGGCCCTCCGACGATCGCGAGGTGGCCTTGGGCCGCCGACAAGTCCACTACCAGTAGATCGCGCCGTTGATCGAACGGGCGGTCCACTATGCCGATCGGTGCCCGTAGCGACGGGATCGTTGCAACCGGCGCCGACAGAACCGAATCGGGAATCATCCGATCGAGCGTGGGCGGCAAATCGAGCGGCGGCAACCAGACCTCGTGTGCCGCTTGACCGCTGCCCTGCAGCCGTTCGACCACGACGTCGAGCACCGTCCTGCTGTCGCGCCTGGCTTCTTCCTCCTGAAGGCGCTCCTCGTGCGGGGCACCGATATCGTCGATCGACGGTTCGACCGCATCCATCTGCACCGGATAAGCGCTGAAAATCCGCGGTCGAACCGTCACCGAACTATCGCTGCTCCCCCGTACCGCGTTTCGAGGGCGGACGTAGGGCCCGGAAACGTATGCCGCCGCGAAGCGGACGATCTCGGCAGAATCGCATTTGAGATACCCGGCGCCAGGTTGCGCGGGTAGATGATACGCATCCGGAACTCCGAGAACAGAGCGAGACTCGTTGGCAGAGAAGGTCTTCAATCCGATTCGATACGACAGATGACTGTCCAGCCCGCGCAGCTTCCCTTCCTCCAAGCGCTGACTGGCCAGCAGGAGGTGCATGTGCAGCGACCGCCCCAACCGCCCGACAGCAACGAAGAGATCTGCGAACTCGGGCTGTTGGCTCAGCAACTCCGAGAACTCGTCGACAACGATGAACAACGCAGGCAATGGAGCGAGCGCGGCACCGCCAGCTCTTGACTTCTCGTAGTCGGACACATTGGCGTAGTTGCCCGAATCGCGGAGTAGCTCCTGACGGCGATTCATTTCGCCCGCAATGGCGTCCTTCATCCGATCGACCAGCGACAGGTCCTCGGAGAGGTTGGTGATCACCGCAGCAACGTGTGGCGCTCCTTCGAGCCCGGCGAACGTCGCACCACCTTTGAAGTCGACGAGTACCAGATTGAGCTGGTTCGGGTCGTGTGTGGCAATGAGACCCAGGACGAGTGTCCTGAGAAACTCCGATTTTCCCGAACCGGTTGCGCCGATGCACAACCCGTGCGGGCCCATGCCGTTCTCGGCCGACTCCTTCAGATCGATCTCCACCGAGCTTCCATCGGGTGCAATTCCGATAGGTACGCGAAGGCGATCACGGCCACGACGGGGCACCCACGCGCGACTCGGGTCGAGGAGACCGACGTCGGCGATTCCGACAAGATAGTTCCAGCTCGAGGTCGACTCGGTATCCTCTCCGCCGGAATCGACGCCGACATCGACTGCGGTTCGATACGGAGACAGCCTTCGCGCCACGGTTTCCGCCTGTGCGACGCTCATCGCGTCCGAGACGCCGAATACCTCGACGCGTGAGCCGCTGACAGCGCCGATCGAACCGTTCTCGGCAAACAGACGAATGCCTCGACTGGCAGCAAGTGCGGTGCAGAAGTCGGAGAGATCGACGATCGTGACCGCATCGAGCCCGGTTCGCGGAAGATCGGTTCCACTGTTGTCGAGTAGGCCACCGTCGACGATGATCACGAGCTGTGGGACTCCCGCGGACGGCGAGCCACCACGGGCGAATCTGTTCCGCAGCGAGAGGTGTTCGCCGAGCGAGGATTCGAGTTCGAGGAACGATCCATAGATCATTCGTGCAGTCCCGACACCGTCCCTGGCAACATCGTGCTGAGTGTGGGGAAGCCATTTGGTCCAATCCCAGAACGCAACCGTGTCGGGGCCGCAGACCACTGCGAGCCGCAACTGGTCGGGATCGTGGAACATGCAGAGCGCCGCCACCATGGAACGGACCATGGAACGTGAGGAATCTCGATCTCCGGACACGGAAATGGCAGCGAATCCGCGAAGCGACACAGCGGTGGGGAGACCCCCCACAACGGAATGTGCCCGTACGAACCGCCGCAGTGACACCGCAGAGACGGGTTCGAGTTCTTCGACGGGCCCGGTCTCCGGGGGAACGAGGCGCGTCGCCAGTCGCTGGTCTCCCCGACCTATCCGAACATGACAGAAGTCCGGATCGGAGATGCGGCGCTCCCACATCCTCGGGGTGCCCGCATACGACCACAAAATCTGCGGGTCAGGATGCGACCACTCGAGCGCCTCACGCTGGCTGGCCGCGGTTGCTGCCACGTCCCTGCGCAGTTGGTCGAGGTAGCGCAGATAGTCCTTGCGGTCTTCGTTCGACTCCGCAGTTTTGGCGCCACCGCCGCGCCCACCACCGGCGACCATGCCCAGCATCGATACCAGCATCATCGCCGGAAACATCAGCATCATCGGGTTGGCGGCCATGCCGGAGGTGAACATCAACGCGACCATGCCGACCATGGCTGCCACCATGACCAGGGGCATGAGCTTCATCAGCAAGTTTCCCGGGATCACCCGAGGTATCTCCGGTGGCGTCTGAAGCGTCACCTCACCGCCTGGAGTACGCGGAACTTCACGCCGCGCACCGCGAACGAACCGAACAGTATTCACGCCTCGATGCCCCCACCGGTCGGTATCCCCATTACCGCGCACACTTCACGTTTCCCCAACGAGCAGCATGTTTCGCGAAAGGCTAACTCATTCGGTGCTTCACTGCCACCGACCACCTGCTGCCTACCAAGGCGGAATAGGACTACCTCGCGCACGGTTGATTACCGGAGGAAGTGAGTACTCACACTCTTACCGGTGTGTCACTTCGCACTCGAGCTCCTCCGCGAAAGGCAGGCGTACACCGTGTCCGTTCCACTCTCGATTCTCGATTTGGCCTTCATCGGCGAAGGCGAGAGCGTCAAAGACAGTTTCGACGCCAGCGTGGAGCTCGCGCAGCGAGCCGAAGAATGGGGCTACCAACGCATTTGGTATGCCGAGCACCACAACATGACCACGATCGCCTCGTCGGCGACCAGCGTTCTGATCGGACACGTGGCTGCGAACACCAGCCGTATTCGGTTGGGATCCGGCGGCGTGATGCTGCCCAACCACGCCCCGCTGACCATCGCAGAACAGTTCGGCACGCTGGCCACTCTGCACCCGGACCGGATCGATCTCGGTCTCGGACGTGCACCCGGCAGCGACCAGGCCACCATGCGCGCGATGCGCCGCGACCCGTCGTCGGCCGAGCGATTCCCACAAGATGTGCAAGAGCTGCAGGCATACCTGTCGGACGAATCGTTGATTCCCGGAGTGCGCGCTACCCCGGGAGCGGGGACACACGTGCCCCTCTACATTCTTGGTTCTTCACTTTTCGGCGCCCAGCTCGCCGCCGCACTCGGCCTCCCTTTCGCGTTCGCCTCGCACTTCGCACCCGACGCACTCGAGCAGGCCGTCTCAATTTATCGACGTGACTTCAAGCCGTCGGCGCAGTTGGAAGCACCACACGTGATCGCCGGCCTCAACGTCATCGCTGCGGATACCGACGAGGACGCTCAGCGACAATTCCTCGCCACCAAGCGAAGCCGAGTGAGCCTGCTCCTCGGCCGCGGGCGCAAGTTCACCGACGAAGAAGCCGATATGTTGCTCGATTCGCCCCAAGGACGCCAGATCAACCAAATGACGACATATTCGGCTGTGGGTACGCCCGAGGTAGTTCGTGAGTACTTGGACGGATTCGCGCGCCACGCGAACGCCGACGAGCTGATCGTTGCCTCCGGCGTCGTGGATCGACAGTCGTGGTTGCGCTCGTTCGAGCTCCTCGCCGATGTCAGCGAACTGGCCCCCGTCTGATCTCGGCTCCAGGCCTGAGCTTCGTTCGCGGTAGCTGATACACCCTCGACGACAATGGGACGGTACACTCTCTCGCTGCCGGCATTCGTGCGGAATGCAGCGGTGATTTGCCGTAATCAATTCCGGGGGGAACTTGATGACAGGGAACCTTGTCGAGCCCGTCGACCACACCGGTCTTCGCGTCACGGGTGGGGAGCGTCGCCGCTCGGTCGGCACGTCCGCGCCCATAGCGCCGATGGAGCTGTGCCGATTGACGATTCTTGCCCGGGCGGTGCAAGTGGACATGGCCCTTCCCACCGATGTGCCGATCGCGTTGCTGATCCCGGGGATCGTGGATCTGGCCGGGAGCCGAGCAGTGAGCGGCGAGGCTACGGACACCGAGAGCCGTCGGCCGGCGTCGTGGGTTCTTTCCAGAGTCGGTCAACGGCCGCTCGAGGCAACACGGACACTGAGCGACGCGCTTGTCCGCGACGGTGAACTCCTGGTCCTCGGCGATGCCGAATCTCCCGCACCGTCACCGCTTTTCGACGACCTGATGCATGCCGTTGCATTGTCGGGAGCTACCGAGAGTCGACTGTGGACGCCCCGGACTGCGCAGTCGGTCGGGTTCGGTATCGTCGCCGTCGCACTGCTGATTGCCTGTTTCGGTCTTCTTCGAGAGCCGTTGTCGCAAGGTCCGCGTTACACCGCGGATATCTTCCTCGGTGTCGCAGCTGCATTCGTCGGACTGCTGTTCTTGGTCGCCGGCTCGATAGTCGGACGTGCCTACTCGGACGAGCGAACCGGAGTCTTCTTGTCGGGATGCGCTCTGCCACTGGTGTTCACCTCGGGTGTGCTTTTCGTGCCAGGTGCGCTGGGCGGTGCGCATCTGATGCTCGGCGCCGCGGTCGCGGGAGCCGTCGCGATACTTGCCCTCCGCCTCGGTGGACACGGCGAGGCATTGTTCACCGGTATCGCTGCGCTTTCGGGCATTGCTGTTTCAGCTTCTGCGGTAATGCTGTTCGGTTCTCTTTCACCATCCGCAGTCGGTGCCGGCGCCACCGCAGTGGCGTTGTTGGGGCTTGCCGTTGCGCCGAGGATGTCGATGATGCAGGCGCGAATGCCACTGCCTCCGGTGCCGACCGCTGGTGCATCGCTCGACGGAGAGGGCGAAGCGGATTCGAATCCCTTCCACGATCTGGAGGACGTGTCACGCACTGCGCGTAGCTACCTGACCGGCTTTGTTTGCGCTTGTTCGGCTGCCGCGACCGCCGGGGCGCTATGTTCAGCATTTGTTGGCCACCCGATTTCCGAGATCTATTGGCCAGGAGTCGTCCTGGCGTTGCTCACTGCGTTCGTACTCGTCCTTCGCGGTCGCACTTTCGCGGAACTCGACCATGCAGTCCCTGTTGTTGCTGCCGGATCGTTCATCGTTCTCGCGGTGTCGACGGCATCGGTGTTTGGCATTCCCGATCGACCGATCACACCCTTCGCGGCTGCCATCGGTGTCTCTGTCATCGCACTCCTCTTCGGATCGTTCGTTCCCCAACGCGAATATTCACCGGTGCTCCGGCGCACCGGAGAACTAGTCGAGTACGCGGCGATCGCTGCGATCGTTCCCATAGTCTGCTGGGTCTGTGGCCTGTACGCGGCGATGCGCGGATTGTGAAAGCGCTGACGCCTCGGACGACGGGTGCGATCGGTGTCGCGGTCGTCGTAGCTGCGTCCTTTCTCGGTGGCGGAGCGGCATCCGCGGACAGGCCGTTCGTCGACCCCGCGCTACTCCCCGAACCGGCTCCGCCTGCGCCACCGGAACCCACCGAGCAACGAAATCTCTGTGTGCCCGCTTCGCCAACCCCGGACGGCCCCGCCGTGCCCGATGCACAGGGCGTACTCGATTTCCGTGCCGTGTGGCCGATCACTCGTGGTGCTGGTCAAATAGTCGCTGTCATCGATACCGGCGTCTCACCACACCCTCGACTACCCGGCCTCCGGCCGGGAGGGGACTATGTATTTGCCGGCGACGGGTTGTCGGACTGCGATGCGCACGGAACCTTGGTGGCGGGACTCATCGCTGCACAGACTGTCCCGGGCAGCGGTTTCGCCGGTGGAGCTCCCGACGCCCTAATCCTGTCGATACGTCAGTCCAGCAACGCATTTCAACGTGAAAGAACTGCAGAGGACGAGGAGGCGGAGACACCAGCAGACAACGCGTCCGGATATGGCAACGTCATGACGATGGCGCAGGCCGTGCGTACCGCCGCAGATTCCGGCGCTTCCGTCATCAATATCTCCGAGGTCGCGTGCGTTCCGAGCGGTAGGGGGATCGCCGACGGGCCCCTCGGCGCGGCGATCGACTATGCCGCTCGTATCCGCAACGTAGTTGTCGTCGCGGCCGCCGGCAACACCGGTGGTAGCGGTGAAGCCCAATGTCGCAGTCAAAACCCTCCACCCGATCCAGCCGATCCCGATGCCGAGCAATGGGATCGAATCGCGACCATCGCCACCCCTGCGTGGTTCGACGAGCAGGTACTGACCGTCGGCTCGGTCGACCCGGACGGCCGACCCTCTGCCTTCACCCTCGGTGGACCCTGGGTGGACGTAGCAGCGCCGGGTACCTCGATGACCTCACTGTCTCCGACTGGCAGCGGGTTGACCAACGGCACGGTCGACGGGCAGGGCAATACTGTGCCTATTCAGGGCACCAGCTTCGCTGCTCCCCTCGTCTCCGCGGTAGCGGCACTGATTCGGGCTCACCGACCCGAGCTGACCGCAATGCAAGTAATCGAACGTATCGAGGCCACAGCACACAAGCCCGCAGATGGCTGGAATCCGCTGATCGGTCACGGAATCGTCGATCCACTGGCGGCCGTAACCGCACAGGTAGATGGAATCCCTTCGGCAGCCGCGGTGGACCCGGTGTCGATGCAGGCGCCCGTCGTACCCGACCCGCCGGATCTTCGGCCGCGGTCGGTTGCTACGACGGGATCCATCCTCGTGGGGGTCGTACTCCTACTGGGGTTGGGGATCGCGATGCCACTCCGGCGCCGAAACCTCAGCAGTCACCCCGCCGGGAGTCTCGCCGCATCGGGATCGGGCCCGACACCGTCGTGAGCAGTCAGTGCCGCGGCACGACTCAATGTGGGCCCAGTGCCTAATAATTGGACGATCTGCCACGGAGCAGGGGCAGGAACACCGAGACCCAGCGCATCGACAGCATCGACGTCGGGCACGCCGAACCGAACTCCGGTATCGGCAACGAAGAACGACGCGTCCTGTCGCACGCTCGCCGGTTCGATGCCTGTGGTCTGCACGAAACCACCACTGCCAGGCTCGAGGTAGACCTCATCGGCCGCCACTCCTCCCCCGTCTGCCTGCGCAAGTCGCACCGGACGCGCCGAGTCGACGAGAGGAAGAGTGCGCCCTGCCGACATGACCAGCTGCGCAGTAGGACCACCGTCGGGGGCAGCCTGAGGAATCCACGTGAGGCATCCGACCGGTTCGGCGGCTGTATCCACGATCTTCGGGGCCACCCGCGGAAACATCTCGACCGGCAGCCCCGTCACCGTCGGCGCCGAAGGCAACACGTCGGGGTTCAGGGAATCGATCTCGGGGCTGCCCTGCGAATCGGCAAACTTGATCAGCTGCGCCGTCGACTCCGTGATCGCTTGGATGCCGTCTTCCAACACGACGTAGTACCGAACGTCGACGCCCGATACCTTCACGACCGAACCGATCGTCTTCCCCGCAATCGGGTAGGTCGGAATCTCGCCTGCACGCATGATCGCCGGTGGCACGATCGCTGGAACAACAGGAACAGCATTCGCAAGTCCGTCACTGACACTCGACGGCCGCGCTCCCTCCAGCCCGAGTGCGCGCACGACCGAGCGATCGCCCAGATCGATCCGTGCTCGGACGCCGTCGTACACCAGGTACGTTCCGTTCGTCGTGCTCCAGAGGAAGGCTTCGGCGTCGTCGAGTGGACCGATTCGGTCGTCGTAGTGCGGATCCCCCACCACTACGGTCGTACCGGCGACGGCACCCGTGGAGTCGAGTGTGTCGCACACGGTCCACGACTCCGGCGAGCCGGACTCCTCAGGTGGCAGGCTCGACGGCGCTCCGGGTATCCCCACCAGCGAACCCCGATCGAGTGCGGCCAGCTCGGATTCCTTCACGATCACCGGGTTGTCCGGACTACCGACGATCAACCGCGCCGAGGCAAGATTCAGAACCGGATGAAACGCTTCATCCACTCGGACGAACATTGCACCCGAGTCCTTCCCCACCGCGATCGTCGCGTCGCCGATCTTGTCCTGGGGCCGAAGCAATGCCAACGCCGCGCATCCGGCCAGACCCAGACACGCCACCACGAGGCCTACTGCCAAAGCCCTCGATTGTGAGCGCATCGGATCGTGCAGCATGCGCACATCGCGACGCACCAAGGCGTGTTCCATCCGTCGGACGAGAAATCGATACCCGCCGACCTGCCACTTGGTTGTGGGCGTTGCCGCCACGAGACCCCCCTGCTGCGCTGCGGGCTCGATCCCCATACGAGCCCTTCCCGCGCGAAAGACTACAGCCCCTAGGCCAAGCGAAGGTCCTCTGTGCCCGTGGCACCTGACGAGGGCAGCGCGCAGGAAGACCCGGTACAGTCTCGAACACGAGTCGACGAGCTGCTCCGCTTCTCGACTACGTGACCTTCGGGGGGAGGAAAAGTAAATCTTGTCTGCGCCAACACGTTCTCATGGCAGTTCTGGGTCGGGTGACAACCGTCAGATGCCCGCGCGTTCCTCGATGTACTTCGTGTCGCTGCGCATTCCCAGGATCGCCAGATTGGTCGCACTCGAGTCGGTCCTTGCTGTCGGCGTGGCGATCGCGGTGGCGTTCGACGCCTCGCTTGCCGTAATCGTGTCCGTCGCCGCACCCGCAACGACAGTTCCATTTCTGGTGATCGCCGGGCGACCGGTCCTCGACTGGGCTACCACGGCGTCTCGTTACACATCGCGCACGATATCGAATCCCGGTGTTACACGAGACTATTCAGAAGACGATGGCCGAGCAGCCGGAATTCACTGGCGAGGTGGAACCGTATCGTGTGTTCTCGAACTACACCCTCCCAGTGCGGCGATGACAAGGCTCGGCCGTGCGGAAGCATCCACCGATACCGGACTCGACCTCCCCGCACTGGCAGAGTGTCTTTCTCAGCACGATATTTCCGTGAGCAGCATCGACATCGTCTCTCACGGTATGCGAACAGCGTCGGGTACACCGGCAACCGACGTCTACGAACGGTTGATCGGGCCGCTTCCAGCAGTGGCGACGCGCACTGTATGGGTCACCGTCACGCTGAATATCTCACACAATCGTGATGCGATCGACGCGCGCGGAAGCGGACGACTGGGGGCATCGCGTGCTGTGTGGGTCGCATCGGAACGAGTCGCTCGCGCCCTCGAAAAGAGGGGAATCAGTTCGAGGATACTGGTGCGCAGCGAGATTCAGTCGACGGCTTCCCATATGTGTCGGGGTGTCGCCGCCAACCGTCTGACCGAGAACTGGCGATCCGCACCACTTCCTGGCGTGATCGACACCGGATTCGGGTTCGACTGTCGCACCATCGATACCACTGTCCTGACCCAGTTGTGGGCAATTCCGTCACTGTCGACAACGATCGCGTTTCGCCTGACCCCGGGTTCGAGCGCCGACCGTGTGCGCATCAGTGGCGCATGCCGTTTCGTGAACCGGGGGGCCACTCCCCGACCCGACATACCGGGCGCGGTATCGATGAACGGGCGCCACCGTGAAGCGTTGATTGCGTCGCTCCCACTCGCAATCTTCGCTCGTGGCCATGCAGAACCAATCCGAGACCTTCCTTACGACAGTGTCGAGCGCCTGGACATTCCGATCTCCGGGTGCGGCCAGCTTCTCGGGTCGGACACTGCAGGCCATGGCGTGGCAGCACGGGTACATGGAAAAGGCATCGACACCGTACTGGTGGCAGGCGAACTGTACTTGGCTCAGCAACTCGTATTTCGCGCACTGTCGACCGGCGCACACGTTCTGATCAGGTCCGATCGACCACACGCTTGGGGCCCACTCGTCGACTCGATCGCGACGCCGGACAGGCTACTCATCGACGGCGGCCCACACCGAGCCACAGGAGGATTCGACGTACTCGTGCAGGACTTCGCCGACGCCGTCGTGGTGCCCGCGCGCTCGCGACCCAACGGCACCACGGTGATGACCGTGACCGAACGTCCACCTCGCGAACCGATGTCGGATCCCGACCTTTCCATCATCCAACCCGGCGCCGCAGGTGACCGCATCATGGTTCGCGCCGGTCGAAACGAAACCGAGCTGACGCTCGTGACGATTTCCCAGGAAACCGCGTTCATCGGCAGGCCCCGCAGCGTGCGAAGCGCTGCCGATCTCACTCAACCCGGATACGGAAACGCTTTCGATTGAACTTTCGATGCCGTTGCCCACCAATGCAATTGGCCCAACATACGGCCGGCAGCATCGACTGCAGCACTGTCGTCGGTATGACCGTTCTCATCGAACGCGGCGCGTACCCGGTGAAAGCCGACACTGTCGCGGACCGACACCATGTGCAGCTCTGCCGCCACCTGACGCAGTTGCTCCGTTGCGCGCAGTCCACCACCGAGTCCGCCGTACGACACGAATCCGATGGGCTTGCCCCGCCACTGATACTTCACGGTATCGAGTGCCGTCTTGAGGGAAGAAGGATACCCATGGTTGTACTCCGGCGTAACTACCACCACCGCGTCGACCGCACCGATCGCCGCAGCGAACGCCTCCCCTGCAGGAGACGGCGACAAGTCCGCGGGGAGCGCTGCATCCATCAGGTCGATCTTCGTAGCCACGACGTCGCTGCGCTCCGAAACGGTCCGCAAGAACCAATCAGCAACGACGGGCCCGAAGCGTCCTGGCCGGACACTGGCTAGGACGACGGCAAGTCCGATCGGGTCCATGGTCACTGTGAAAGTCTAGTAGCCCGGTCCCACCATCAACCGACCGATCGGCTAACAGCACCCGCCAGGCTGGGTGATGGCCGAGCGAACTTCGCGTGTCGCCCGGTTCCGCGCGACGAGCTCACCCTCGGCAGGATAATCGACCGCCATCAGCGACAGTCCGTGTGCAGGCGCAACTGTCACTTCACTCGACCGCGATCGCGTATTCAGAAGCGCCTCGGTCCACTCCGGAGTACGACGACCTTCACCCACTGCCTGCATTGCTCCTACGAGACTGCGAACCATGGACCAGCAGAACGCGTCGGCACTGACGTATGCACTGACGCGCTCTCCGGTGCGTTCCCAGTCGAATCGTTGGAGCTCGCGGACGGTGGTGGCGCCATCCCTACGCTTACAGAAGGCCGCGAAATCATGCAGGCCCAACAACCTCGACGATGCATCGCGGATCGCATCGAGATCGATCTCTCGCGCCCATCCCACCACACCTCGCACTTCGAGTGGGTCGACTCCGTAGCGAGCGGTACTGAACCTATATTCGTAGTGCCGGCGAAGCGCGGAGAAGCGCGCATCGAAATCTTCCGACACGACCGAGATCGCCTTCACCCGAACATCGGTGGGTAAGAACCTCGCCATCCGGCGTACCAAACGCTCCGGCTCGTCGATTCCTCCGACCACATCGAAGTGTGCGACTTGCCCGAAAGCGTGCACACCGGCGTCGGTACGGCCCGCGACCGTCAGCTCGATTCGCTGCCTCAGCACGGTCGAAAATGCGTCTTCCAGTACTCCGCACACAGTCCTGATGCCGGGCTGTCGGGCCCAGCCGGAGAAATCCGTACCGTCGTACGCAATGTCCAGGCGAAGACGAGCAGCCGACCGCAAAGAAGCGGACCCGCCATCCCCGGAAGGAATGGCGGGCCCGCTTCGATCGTGCGATGAGGTCAAGGGAACTAGTCCTTCTTGCCCTGTGTTTCAGTCGACACGGCCTCGGCATCAGCGGCGTCCGACGCGTGAGCGTCGTTGTCCTCGATGCCTTCGACTACAGCTTCGGCGTTCTCGACCTCGGCCTCGGTCGCGTCGGCTTCGACAGCCTCTACGACGTTGTCGGCGGCAGGTGCCTCCGCAGCTGGAGCAACCTGCGAAGCCTTCACGCGACGAGCGCGATCTGCTTCGTTGGACACCGTCTGCTCGTTGACGAGCTCGATGATGGCCATCGGCGAGTTGTCCCCCTTGCGGGGAACTGTCTTGATGATGCGCGTGTAGCCACCGTCGCGATCGGCGAAAAACGGCCCGATCTCGGCAAAGAGCTTATGAACGACATCTTTGTTGTTGATGATCTTGAGGACCTCACGACGATGAGCGAGATCGCCATGCTTTGCATGGGTCACAAGCTTCTCGGCGTGGGGACGAAGGCGCTTGGCCTTCGACTCGGTGGTGGTGATGCGGCCGTGCTCGAAGAGTGCCGTCGCGAGGTTGGCCAGGATGGCCTTCTGGTGCGACGCCGACCCGCCGAGACGGCGGCCCTTGGTGGGCTTGGGCATGTTGAATCTCCTAGTAAGAGCTCCAGCGAGCTGGTTACAGCTGTTCTGTCTCGGCGTAGTCCTGCTCGGCGCCTTCGCTTTCAGCGAAGGATCCGGCGTCGGTGTCGCTCCACGTACCCGTGGTGGCGTCGTATCCGGGCACGGTCGTCGGATCGAAGGACGCGGGGCTGTCCTTGAGTGAAAGACCAAGCGAGTGCAGCTTGACCTTCACCTCGTCGATGGACTTCTGTCCGAAGTTACGAATGTCCAGCAGATCGGACTCGGTACGACCAACCAGCTCGCCGACGGTGTGAACACCTTCGCGCTTGAGGCAGTTGTAGGAACGGACCGTGAGGTCCAGATCCTCGATTGGGAGTCCGAAGGATGCAATGTGATCGGCCTCGGCGGGCGAGGGTCCGATCTCGATTCCTTCTGCTTCGACGTTCAGCTCACGGGCGAGGCCGAAGAGCTCAACCAGGGTCTTGCCCGCCGAAGCGAGCGCGTCCCGCGCGGTGATGGAGTTTTTGGTCTCCACGTCGAGAACGAGCCGATCGAAGTCGGTGCGCTGTTCGACGCGAGTGGCCTCCACCTTGTACGTGACCTTGAGCACGGGCGAGTAGATCGAGTCGACCGGAATACGGCCGATCTCGGCGCCTGATGCCTTGTTCTGGACGGCAGGGACATAGCCACGACCGCGCTCGACTACGAGCTCGATCTCCAGCTTGCCTTTGTCGTTCAAAGTCGCGATATGCAGATCCGGATTGTTCACCGTGACGCCGGCCGGAGGAACGATGTCGCCTGCGGTGACAGCGCCTGGGCCCTGCTTGCGGACGTACATGGTGACCGGCTCGTCCTCTTCGGAGCTCACGACGAGTCCCTTGAGGTTCAGGATGATGTCGGTGACGTCTTCCTTTACTCCCGGAACAGTAGTGAACTCGTGGAGGACGCCGTCGATACGGATGCTGGTGACAGCAGCGCCGGGGATCGACGACAACAGGGTACGACGGAGCGAGTTGCCGAGTGTGTAACCGAAGCCAGGCTCGAGCGGCTCGATGACGAATTTCGAGCGGTTGTCGGCGATGACCTCTTCGGTCAGCGTCGGGCGCTGTGAAATGAGCATTGTGTGTTCCTCCTGTACGGACGTCCGCTATTTGACGTCCAGGTATGGAGACGCACACGCATGTGAACTTGTCGAAAGCTCACATGCGTGGTGCGTCTTACTTCGAGTAGAACTCGACGATGAGCTGCTCCTGGAGCGGCACATCGATCTGTGCGCGCTCCGGCACCCGGTGAACGAGGATGCGAAGACGGTTCGGAACTACCTGCAACCATGCGGCCACCGGACGATCCCCGTAGCTCTCACGAGCGATCTGGATCGGCAGTGTCTGCGCGGACTTCTCGCGGACATCGATGATGTCGTACTGCGAGACGCGGTAGCTGGGGATGTCCACTCGCTTGTTGTTCACAAGGAAGTGACCGTGTGTGACCAGCTGGCGTGCCTGACGGCGCGTGCGTGCCAGACCGGCGCGGTACACGACGTTGTCGAGACGCGTCTCCAGGATTGTCAACAAGTTCTCACCGGTTTTGCCGGGGCGACGGTTGGCTTCCTTGTAGTAGAGACGGAACTGCTTCTCCATGACGCCGTAGGTGAAGCGAGCCTTCTGCTTCTCCTGCAGCTGGAGCAGGTACTCGCTCTCCTTGATCCGCGCACGGCCGTGCTGGCCGGGCGGGTAGGGACGACGCTCGAACGCCTGGTCGCCTCCAACAAGGTCAACGCGCAGACGACGAGACTTGCGGGTGATAGGACCGGTATAACGTGCCATTTTCTAAACCTTTCCTTCCCGCTAGACCCGACGCCGCTTCGGCGGACGGCAACCGTTGTGCGGCTGGGGGGTGACATCGGAGATGGTGCCGACCTCCAGGCCTGCGGCCTGAAGCGAACGAATAGCGGTCTCACGGCCGGAGCCTGGACCCTTGACGAACACGTCGACCTTCTTGACACCGTGTTCTTGCGCCTTGCGAGCAGCACTTTCGGCTGCAAGCTGGGCCGCGAACGGCGTCGACTTACGCGAGCCCTTGAAGCCCACGTGACCCGAGGACGCCCAGGAGATGACGTTGCCTGCGGGGTCAGTGATCGAGACGATCGTGTTGTTGAACGTGCTCTTGATGTGAGCAGATCCGTGCGGGACGTTCTTCTTGTCCCTCCGACGCGTCTTCTGTGTCTTCTTGGGACCTGTACCGCGTGCTTTAGGGGGCATTACTTCGCCTTCTTCTTGCCGGCAATGGTGCGCTTGGGGCCCTTGTGGGTGCGCGCATTGGTCTTGGTGCGCTGTCCTCGGACGGGCAGACCACGACGGTGGCGAAGGCCCTGGTAGCAGCCGATTTCGATCTTGCGACGAATGTCGGCCTGAACCTCGCGGCGGAGGTCGCCCTCGACCTTGAGGGACTCCTCGATGTACTCGCGGAGCTTGCCCAGATCTTCATCGGACAGGTCCTTGCTGCGCAGGTCGGGACTGACCCCTGTCGCAACCAGGATTTCCTTGGAACGGGTACGGCCAACGCCGTAAATGTATGTCAGTGCGATCTCCATGCGCTTTTCGCGCGGAAGATCCACACCTGCGAGACGTGCCATGTGGCAATCCTTTTCGTGTCCGGAGGTCTGCTCCCAGTCCGTCCCCTGTGCCTCTGTACTGCCGAAAACAGATCCTTCTCGAAGCAACCGTCTTCTTAAAACTCAGTGGGGCCCCGGCCTCCGTGCCGGGGGTATGCCGCGACGCATGTGTCGCGGTTGGTGCTGGGAGGTCATCTTCTAGCTATGTGCCAAGCAGAAAGCGAAGTGCTCGGTGGTTATCCCTGACGCTGCTTGTGACGCAGGTTGTCGCAGATCACCATGACTCGCCCGTTACGGCGAATCACCTTGCATTTTTCGCAGATCTTCTTGACGCTTGGATGAACCTTCACGTCGTTGATCTCCTGTGTGTAGCTCGTGCGCACCAGGCCGTTCGCAAAGAACGAAACCGACACGTTCGAGCATGGTTCTCTTCGACCGGACCTGGCCGAAGAAGCTCTTACTTGTAGCGGTAAACGATGCGCCCACGCGTGAGGTCATATGGAGATAGCTCCACTACGACGCGATCCTCGGGAAGGATACGGATGTAGTGCTGCCGCATCTTTCCACTGATGTGTGCGAGTACTTTGTGGCCGTTCTCGAGCTCGATGCGAAACATCGCATTGGGCAAGGGTTCGACAACTCGGCCCTCTACCTCGATGGCGCCGTCTTTCTTTGCCATATCCTCCGCGTCCCTGGCTTTGTACACCTGGTTGATTGCATATGTGATTCGTCTACCGTGATGCTCGCGCCGCCGCCCAGCCGAAGCCGGCGACTTCAACCTTCAGAACCGGCAACATCCATTGCGCGAGCAGCAATTTCTATCGTCTGAGCTGGCAGTATCGGCCGGTCGAACGTTCGCCCACTTGCGTAGGCATGCGAGCAACCGGCGCGCATGGCGCACCGTCGATCAATGTTACCGGCAAACCCTCACCAGGCCAAATGAGGTCAACCGCGAGTGAACGAAAGACGGGCAATTCGTCCACATGAGCGTTGATATGCCGCACACGGAACGCTGTGGAATCGAGACGCCGATCACCTGAGATCAGCTCGGCGAACGCCGAGCGACAGAACTACGACACCGCAGCCGAAACGTTTCAGGGGCGCAGAGTCAGGATCCGGGGACCATCGTCTGTGACCGCGACAGTGTGCTCCCAGTGCGCTGCTCGCGAGCCGTCGGTTGTTACGACTGTCCAGTCATCCGACAGGATCTCGGTCTCGTAGGTGCCGAGTGTGAGCATCGGCTCGATCGCCAAGGTCGACCCCACTACCAGCTCAGGCCCCTTGCCCGGAGCTCCCTCGTTCGCCAGGAACGGGTCCATGTGCATTTCACGACCGATGCCGTGACCGCCGTAACCGTCGACAATTCCATAAGCGCGACCGTGAGCCTTTTCCGCCGCGCGTGTTCCGTTTTCAATAGCATGCGAAATGTCGGTGAGCCGATTGCCTGGGAGCATCGCCGCAATTCCAGCTTCCATCGACAGCCGCGTCGCTTCGCTGAGCAACGCGTCGGCCTCGATGATGTCTCCGATACCGAACGTCCACGCAGAGTCCCCGTGCCAACCATCGAGAACTGCACCGCAGTCGATCGAGATCAGATCTCCGACAACGAGGATGTCCTCGGCCGACGGGATTCCGTGCACGACTCGGTCATTGACGGACGAGCAGATGCTTCCGGTGAACCCGTGGTATCCCAGAAAGGAAGGGACCGCACCGGCGTCGCGAATGACGGCCTCGGCCACCCTGTCCAATTCGAGGGTCGACACTCCAGGCTTGGCCGCATCACGCACGGCTACCAGCGCAGAACCGACGATCGCCCCAGCTGCAGCCATGGCGTCCAACTCGCCCGCGCTGCGAAACGGCACCACCTTACGTTTACGACCGAAAGCCATCAGTTGTCGAGATCCTCTATCGCCTTCAACGCGCGTGCGCTGACTTCTTCGACCTCACCGATTGCATCGACAGTAAGGATCCGATCTTTGTAGTAGTCGAGCAGAGGCGCAGTCTCATCGCGGTAGACCTTGAGCCGGTTGCGGATGACGTCCTCTTTGTCGTCGGCGCGCCCACGCGAGAGCATGCGAGCAACTACGACGTCTTCGTCGACGATGAACGACAACACGCCATCGAGCTTTGCGCCCATATCGGCGAGGATGGTGACGAGTGACTCTGCTTGCCCCACCGAGCGCGGGAATCCGTCGAGAAGAAAGCCGTTGACGGCGTCTGGTTCGGCCAAGCGACTACGAACCATATCGACGGTCAGTTCGCTCGGTACGAGATCTCCAGCGTCGAGGTACTTCTTTGCCTCGATCCCGAGGGCGGTCTTCTCGCCGATGTTTGCGCGAAAGAGATCGCCGGTCGAAATGTGCGGTACACCCAGCTTCTCGGAAAGAATCTCGGCTTGGGTGCCCTTGCCGGCACCGGGAGGACCAAGAAGAACAAGTCTCACTTGAGGAACCCTTCGTAGTTGCGCTGCATCAGCTGACTTTCGATCTGCTTCACCGTATCGAGACCCACGCTCACCATGATCAGCACAGCGGTGCCACCGAACGGCAGGTTTTGTGCACCGCCCGAGCTCCCGATGTCGAGGAACAGGTTGGGCAGCACGGCAATGGTTCCCAGGTAGATAGCACCCGGCAACGTGATGCGGCTGAGCACGTAGTTCAGGTAGTCGGCGGTCGGCTTACCCGGTCGAATACCCGGGATGAAACCACCGAACTTCTTCATCTCATCCGCGCGTTCCTCTGGATTGAACGTGATCGCGACGTAAAAATAGGTGAAGAAGACGATGAGTCCGAAGTAGATGGCGATGTAGACCGGATTAGCCGGGTTGACCAGGTACTCGTTGATGATTCGCTGCCACCAGCTCGGGTCCGTCGCCGTACTGGCAGAGGTGAGCTGCGCGATCAGGTTGGGCAGGTACAGCAGCGACGACGCGAAGATCACCGGGATGACACCAGCCTGGTTGACCTTCAACGGAAGATACGTCGATGATCCGCCGTACATCTTTCGGCCGACCATCCGCTTGGCGTACTGCACCGGAATTCGACGCTGCCCCTGCTCGACGAACACAACGCCGGCGATGATGAGTAGTGCAGCAACGCACACCAGGCCGAACACAAGGCCGCCGCGGCTGTCCAGGATGGACTTGCCTTCGGACGGGATGCGCGAGGCGATGCCTGCGAAGATCAGCAGCGACATGCCGTTTCCGACTCCGCGCTCGGTGATTACCTCGCCGAACCACATCACTACCGCAGCACCTGCGGTCATGACGAGGACGATGATGATCAGACCGAAAATGCTCTGGTCGGCGATGATGTCCTGTTGACAGCCCTGGAGTAGTTGACCGCGGGACGCGAGAGCCACCAGCCCGGTCGCCTGCAGGATCGCCAAGGCGATCGACAGGTAACGCGTGTACTGGGTCATCTTCGCTTGGCCCGACTGGCCCTCCTTGCGGAGTTCCTCGAACTTGGGGATGACGACGGTCAACAACTGCACGATGATGCTCGCCGTGATGTACGGCATGATGCCGATTGCAAACACGGACAGCTGTAGCAGCGCACCACCGGAGAACAGGTTGATCAGCGAGTAGATGCCGGCTTGATCGCCGCCTGATACCTCATCGATACACGCCTTGACGTTGGCGTAATCCACGCCTGGGGATGGGAGCGTAGCGCCGAAGCGATACAGGGCAACCAACCCGAGGGTGAAAAGGATCTTCCGTCTCAGGTCAGGAGTCCTGAGGGCCGACACGAAGGCGGAAAGCAAAGATCCTCCTGGCACGACTGCGTTGGTGGTCGGTGTCTGCGGTGCCGTTACCGGCCTCGGCGACACTCGACCATGGACTGCGAACGATAGGAATCGTCTGCATGGAAAAGCACTTCCGTGAACTCTAGAACTCTAACAGTGTGCAGCAATCGACCTATCGGTCAGTCGCCGCCCCACCCTGCCGGACAGTGTAGAGATACCGGTGAGGCAGCGATGGCCGCAGCGTTGGCCTGTGAAGGCTTGTCGCTGCGGCCATCGACACACGATGCGCTCACTCGACCAAGGTCGAATGTGGCTAGACCTCGGTTACAGAACCGCCGGCAGCGGCGATCTTTTCCTTGGCCGAACCCGTGAACTTATTGGCGGAGACATCGACCTTGACCGATATCGTGCCGTCGCCGAGCACCTTGACGGGCTCGTTTTTACGGACTGCGCCCTTGGCAATCAGATCAGCGACGCTGACCTGGCCACCCTCGGGGAAGAGCCGCTCGATGTCGCGAAGGTTTACAACCTGGAACACGACGCGGTTGGGGTTGGTGAAGCCCTTGAGCTTCGGAAGCCGCATCTGGAGAGGCATCTGCCCACCCTCGAAGCGTGCCGGCACATTCTTGCGCGCGCCGGTTCCCTTGGTACCGCGACCTGCGGTCTTACCGCGCTTGCCGCCTTCACCACGGCCGACGCGAATCTTCGTCGACTTGGATCCGGGCGCTGGGCGCAGGTGATGGAGTTTGATGGTCATGGTTAGACCTCCTCAACTGTTACGAGGTGGCGCACCTTGTTGACCAGACCGCGATTTTGCGAGTTGTCCTCGCGGAGGACCGTCTGGCGAATGCCTTTGAGTCCGAGAGTCCGCAAGGTGTCACGCTGTGTCGCGCGCTGGCCGATGGTGCTTCTGATCTGGGTGACCTTGAGCTGCGCCATTACTTGACCGCTCCTGCCTGTGCACGTGCACGCAGCATCCCGGCGGGTGCAACCTCTTCGAGGGTCAGACCGCGGCGAGCCGCGACTTCCTCGGGACGCTGCAGACCCTTGAGTGCTGCGACGGTGGCGTGCACGACGTTGATGGCGTTGTCGCTACCGAGCGACTTCGACAACACGTCGTGAATACCAGCGCACTCCAGGACGGCGCGAACTGCACCGCCGGCGATGACGCCGGTACCTGGGCTGGCCGGACGCAGCATTACGACACCAGCCGCAGCTTCGCCCTGAATCGGGTGCGTGATGGTGCCAGCGATCATCGGAACGCGGAAGAAGCTCTTGCGAGCTTCCTCGACACCCTTCTGGATCGCCGCAGGAACTTCCTTGGCCTTGCCATAGCCGACGCCGACCAAACCGTTGCCGTCTCCGACGATGACGAGGGCGGTGAAGCTGAAGCGACGACCACCCTTGACCACCTTGGAGACGCGGTTGATGGCAACCACGCGCTCGATGAAGTTCGACTTGTCGGCAGCGTTTCCGCCGCGCGAGTTGTCACGACGGTCACGACCACCGCGGTTGTCACCGCGCTGGCTGTTGTCACCGCCGGCTGCGTTCGGGCCACTGTTCTGTCCGGCGGGGCCGCTTCCGCCGTCACGCCGTTGACGTCCCGGCATCAGGCTGTCCTTCCGTTTTCGGTCATTGTCATCATCAGAACGTCAACCCGCCTTCGCGAGCCGCTTCTGCCAGAGCCGCAATGCGGCCGCTGTAGCTGTTTCCACCGCGGTCGAACACGACAGCGTCGATTCCGGCAGCCTTCGCACGGCTGGCGATGAGCTCGCCCACCTTGGCGCTGACAGCCTTCTTGTCGCCATCGAGTGCACGCACGTCGGCTTCGATGCTCGAGGCGCTCGCGAGCGTACGGCCCGCAAGATCGTCGACCAGCTGGACGTGAATGTGACGCGAAGAACGGTTGACGACCAAGCGAGGACGCTCGGGCGTTCCGGAGATCTTCTTCCGAAGGCGGAAATGACGGCGTGCCTTCGACAGGCGACGCTTCGTCGACACGTCCGTGCCGCGCGGAGTGCGCTTCACGACGTTCGCTTTGTCTGCTGTTTGCTGGCTCATATCACTTACCCGTCTTCCCGACCTTGCGGCGGATAACTTCACCCTCGTAGCGGATGCCCTTACCCTTGTACGGGTCGGGGCGCCGCAGACGACGGACGTTGGCCGCGATCTGGCCGACCTTCTGCTTATCGATGCCGATGATGGTGAATCGCGTGGGCGACTCGACCGTGAACGTGATGCCCTCAGGTGCTTCGATCAGCACGGGGTGGCTGTAACCGAGCGCGAACTCGAGGTCCTTGCCCTTCACCACAACGCGGTAGCCGACGCCGTGGATCTCCATCTTGGTGGTGTAACCGTTGGTGACACCGGTGATGAGGTTTGCGACGAGGGTTCGCGAAAGGCCATGCAGCGAGCGACTACGACGCTCGTCGTCCGGACGGGTGACAGCGAGAGTGCCATCTTCCGAACGGGCAATCTGGATGGGTTCGGCGATCGTCAACTCGAGGGCACCCTTGGGGCCCTTGACCGCGATGTTCTGCCCGTCGATCGTGATGTCAACGCCCGCGGGGACCGTGACCGGCAATTTTCCAATACGTGACATGGTGGTGGCCTCCCCTACCAGACGTAGGCGAGGACTTCTCCGCCCACACCCTGCTTGGCCGCCTGACGCTCCGTAAGCAAGCCTGTGGACGTGGAGATGATCGCCACGCCCAGGCCGCCGAGAACCTTGGGCAGATTGGTGGATTTTGCGTATACGCGAAGACCGGGCTTCGAGATACGACGGATGCCTGCGAGGCTGCGCTCGCGGCTGGGTCCGTATTTGAGGTCGACGATGAGGGTCTTGCCCACCTCGGCGTCCTCAGTGCGGAAATCTGCGATGTAGCCCTCGCGCTTGAGGATGTCGGCGATATTCGCCTTCAACTTCGAGTGGGGAAGCTTCACCTCGTCGTGGTACGCCGAATTGGCGTTGCGCAGACGGGTCAAGAAGTCTGCAATTGGATCGGTCATCGTCATGGTGTGACCTGTGCACCTTTCTCGTAGCGGTTCCCATGCAGCACGCGCGAGCTGGTGCCCCGAACAGGGCCTGACTCGTCACATCGTGGGCCTACAGCGAAGTGAACATGTCCTGACCGACTGTTGCCGGTCAGGGGTTGCGCTCCCGGCAATGCACGAATCGATGGCACATCAGATGCGCGCACATGCACTGCCGAGTGTCTCTAGCAACATGCTGGAAACTCGAGCTGCTCGGGCCGTGTGCAGACACGACGGGACCCGGGCAACCGGTTAAGTGTAGACACGTGAGCTTCCAATTCCAAATCGAGCCGACGTGTCACTCGATGCTACGGTCCCGGATATGCCTACTACTGGGTAAACAGAAAATGGGTGTGGGTTCCTGGAACGGAACCCACACCCATCGACGTGGTCGAACGAGGCCCGAGGGCCTCAGATCACCAGGAGCTCTTGCGAACGCCGGGAAGTTCTCCTGCATGTGCCATTTCGCGGACACAAATTCGGCACAGGCCGAACTTGCGGAATACTGCGCGGGGACGGCCGCAGCGGTTGCAACGTGTGTAACCTTGCACCGCGAACTTCGGCTTCTTGTTGGCCTTGTTGACCAATGCCTTTTTCGCCATGGACTCAGTTCTCCTTGAACGGGAAGCCGAGGTGCTTGAGCAACGCACGGCCTTCTTCGTTGTTGGTTGCGGTGGTCACCACGGTGATGTCCATGCCGCGCGGACGATCGATCTGGTCCACGTCGATCTCATGGAACATCGACTGCTCGTTGAGGCCGAACGTGTAGTTTCCGTTGCCGTCGAACTGCGTGCCGGAGAGGCCGCGGAAGTCCCTGATACGGGGAAGGGCAATGGAGGTCAACCGGTCCAGGAATTCCCACATGCGGTCGCCACGAAGTGTGACGCGGGCGCCGATGGGCATGCCTTCGCGGAGCTTGAACTGAGCAATTGACTTGCGAGCCTTGCGGATCTCCGGCTTCTGACCGGTGATCGCTGCCAGGTCGGCAACTGCACCGTTGATCAGCTTGGCGTCACGGGCGGCGTCGCCGACGCCCATGTTGACGACGACCTTGACGACACCGGGGATCTGCATGACGTTCTCGTATGCAAACTCGGTGTTCAGGGCGTCTTTGATCTCGGCGCGGTAGCGCGCCTTGAGGCGGGGCTGTACGCCCGCGGTGTTCTCAGTGGTAGTCATCTCAGATGTCCTTCCCGTTTTTCCGGGAAATCCGAACGCGCTTGCCGGTCTCCTCGTCGGTCCGGTAACCCACACGCGTCGGGTTTCCGTCCGAATCGACTACTGCAACGTTCGATACGTGGATCGGGCCTTCCTGTGTGACGATGCCGCCCGAAGACGCGCCACGCTGGTTGGAAGAGACCGCAGTGTGCTTCTTGATGCGGTTGACGCCCTCGACGAGAACCTTGTCATTGTCCGGGTAGGACTGAATGACCTTGCCCTTCGCGCCCTTGTCCTTGCCTGCGATCACGAGAACGGTGTCGCCCTTGTGCACCTTCATTTACAGCACCTCCGGGGCGAGCGAAACGATCTTCATGAACTTCTTCTCGCGCAGCTCGCGGCCGACCGGGCCGAAGATGCGGGTTCCACGGGGATCGTTGTCCGGCTTGATCAGCACGGCAGCGTTCTCGTCGAAACGGATGTACGAGCCATCCGGACGGCGGCGCTCCTTGACGGTGCGGACGATGACGGCCTTGACGATCTCGCCCTTTTTGATGTTTCCACCGGGAATGGCATCTTTCACCGTAGCTACGATGATGTCGCCGATTCCGGCGTAGCGACGTGACGAGCCACCGAGAACGCGGATGCAAAGGATTTCCTTCGCGCCCGTGTTGTCAGCGACGCGTACTCGCGACTCCTGCTGAATCACTAACTTCTCCTAGACCTGGATTTGCTTACGCGCCGGATTTCCGTCCCGACGCGCGCGGTCGGCTGCCAGGACGGCAGTGGCACGAAGACACACTGCTGCCTCAGGCAACCGGTCAAGTGTAGGGGAAACAGCCGAAGGAGTCCAAATCGGTGAACCCGAAAGAGGCAACTGGATGCGAGAAGAGAAACGGACCACCGGTATGGTTTCTCGATGTGTATGGGCAGCGCAGGAGCGAACCGGTGACTATGGCATGACAATTGGACACGTCGACACGTGGGGTCTCCCCCTCGATCGAGCCGTCTGCCTCGTGGGCGCACCCGGAGATGCGATCGCGGTCGCGCTCGAGGATCTGTCGGACACGGCCGCTGCCTTGATTCGCGTTCATGTCGAGCCGAGGGACCGTCAGGCAGCTGTGATCGAGCAGGTGCTCTCGGCGCTGACTACGATCGCGATCGAACTGTTCCCTGCGTGGTTGCCCGACGCATCGTCGATCACCGGTCGCAGCTCGCTGGATTTCGCGGCGGTTCGGATCCACGCACGCCGGCTGGCCGCGACGAGCGATCACTACGGCCCGTTCCTGGCGGATCTCGCCGAACGATCCCTCGGCAACGATGTAATGGGACATCAGTTCTCCGACGCCGAGGTGGCGGAAGGGTTGGCCGGCATCCTCGGTGCCAGTTGGCAACGTGCGCAGGTCGCGCTTCTGTTGGGTTCGGACGAGCTGTCATCGATGCAGCAGCGCGCCCTCGCGGCTGCGTCGGAGTGGCTGGCCGCCCGCGGGTTCGCCGTATGGCTCGTCGACAATCCAGTGCCCACCGTCGACCGACTGTCCAGCGTGTTCGTGACGTTGCCACGGGAACTACTCGAAGTGGAAGACACCGGCCAGCGCTCTCGAACGAGGCCCGATGTCGAGTATTGGGCTGTCGCTGGAAGGCCTCACCCGGGCAGCGACGTCGAGAAGAGCGTCGACCGAGAGCTTTCCAAGCGTTCGTGGGCCACGAATCGGCGACTCAATCACCCTTTCCAATACAACGACATCGCGCAGAAGTACTTCCTCGACATCGTGTGGCTCGAAGACTTGTTCGCCGTCGAGTTGGACGGTCACGAACATCGGTCCGTATGGAGTAAAGCCAAGGACGACAAGCGTGACGAGATTCTTCGTGCCGTGGGCTTCGAGGTCCTGCGGATTCCCAACGAGCGAGTACATGCAGACGTATGGCAGGTTGTCGACGAGATACAGGCTGCGCTGTACCGCCACCGCATCATCCGAGACTCAGATCCGAACACACTTACTGCCACGAAAGAAGGATCACACCAGTGACAACCGAGCTGACATTCGTCGAACGGACAACACTGCTCGTATTGATGGCGGAATCTCGGCCACTGAAGCTCACAGAGCTGAGAACCCTCGGCTCCGAACTGAGCGCGAAGTCACGGGAGAAACTGCTCGGGGCCGAACTGATCGGGGTCGAGAAGGTCGGCCGCGGAATAGTTGTCGACCTCACGGACACGGGATGGGCCCGCGGAAGCCAAGAGTTCGGCGCTCCCACCCCGTCACAGGCGAGCCGCAGTGGCGGCAAGACTTTGTACACACTGCTGCGCGCAATGCGGCGATACTTCGATCGCGTCGGGATCGAACCCAACGAGGTGTTCCTGCCCGCTACAGCGGGCACGACCCAGAAGCACGCCAGCATCGATCCCGAAAGCCTGGTTCGCAACAGTTATCGCCATCTTGCCAGTGAGCCGCGTGCATGGGTCTCGCTGACGCGACTTCGCGGAGCTCTGCCGACCTTGGATCGATCGGCGCTGGACGCGGCTCTGACTTCGCTCTACCGCGCCCAGGAGATCAACCTGATCCCCGAAGCCAACCAGGCGACCTTGACCGAAGACGACCGCACAGCAGCACTCCATATCGGCGGCCAGTCACGTCACATGATGAAGATCGACCGCTGATGACTTTGGACGCCGAGCAGTACGCAGCACTCTCCTCCATTCAACTGACCTGGGCCCCCACTCCCGACGACGTCTGGCGCACCAACGAACTTCACGTCGGTGGAATGAACGAGAATTCACTGAGCAGCGTCATGCGATCGTTCGACGAAGCCGACAAGCGATCGACCTCGAAGCCATTGGGAGTGGTGATCCAGGGCGCCGCCGGGTCGGGAAAAACTCACATGTTGGGCCAGGTTCGTGACAAGGTTCAAAGCGCCGGCGGATACTTCTTCCTGATCGAATTGCTCGACGAGAAAGTTTTCTGGGACTCCGTCCTCCACGGAATACTCACCGACATCGAGAGGCCCACACCAGGTTTCGACAGCCAGCTCGAGAAGCTTCTCTGGGATCTCGGAACCGACGTCGGACTGGGTCGCATGGAATGCCGGGCTCTGCAGGGCGAGCGCACCGTCAGCCCCGATTTGATATCGAAGTTCATCGATCGACTGCGTCGCAAGTACCCGGACCTCAAACAAGCACGTCACACACTGCGGGCACTGGTATTGGCAGCGAGCGCTGACTTCGACCTGCAGGATCTGGGCGACGCGTTCCTACGGTCGAACGATGCACTCGACCACGAACAGCGGACGTACTGGGGTCTGCCCAATGCCGTGCTGACCTCACAGCAAGTGGCCGTCGATATTTCGTGGCTGCTTTCGCTGAGCGCTCCCACTGTCGTCGCTGTCGATCAGATCGACACCCTCATCGCGCAGTCGCGCATGCAGAGCGATCCGAAAGGAGTCTTCACTACAGAACAGGGCACCCAGCTCGACAACATAGCTCACGGCCTGATGGGGTTGCGGCAGAACCTGGTCCGTACCGTAGCGGTCATTTCACTACTACCCAGCGCTTGGACTTTCATCGCTGACAACACGGTCGAGTCGGTCAAAGACCGCTTCCACGTAGCCGAATCGCTGCATCAGATTCCGACGAGAGAGATCGGCGTCGAAATCGTCGCCAAACGCTTCGCCGCCCGATACGAAGAGGCTGGATTCACTCCTCCACATCCGACGTGGCCCATCGCGCCCGAAGCATTCGACGATGTGAATCTCTACAATCCGCGGACACTGCTGCGCACCGTGGATGACCACATCCAAAATTGCCTACGCAACAACGACATCACCGAACTTGAAACCCTGAACCCAGCCGTCACGCCGCCGGCAACGCCACCTCCTCCCCCAGGCGATTTCGCAAAACTCGATGCCCGATTCGCGGAGCTGCTCGCCGTAGCCGATCTCTCGGCACTCGACGCCGACGACGAGGACGACACGGCGCCCTCACTTTTCGGTGCTGGACTCGATGCCTGGATCACCGAAACTGGAACGGTAGAGCACAAATTCACGCGCGACGCCGAACCCGGGCGCAAACCGTCCCTCCATGGGCGGATACGGCGAATCCTGGACGACGTCACGGACGACCAAGAGCACTGGGGATTCCGCGCGATTGCCGCTACCCATCCGATCTCCGTCCAAAACAGGATCCAAAAGGCATGCACTGCTGCTGGATTGACGCAGGGAACCGACAAGCGACGACTGGTGATCCTCCGGTCTGCGCCATGGCCGAGTGGGCCCAAGACCGCAAAAACGGTGCAAGCATTCGAGGATGCGGGCGGGATCGTCGTCTCGTTCACCGAAAGCGATGTGCTCGCACTGTCCGCGTTGAAAGCCCTCGCCTCCGAGAAGGACGAGAACCTGCAGGCGTGGCTGGTTGCCAGACAGCCCGCTCACAAGATCGCCCTGTTCCGCGACGTACTTCCGACGACACCGGTTCTCGACGAAGCAGCGGGAGCGAACACCGTGGTTCGCCCACCGGCTACCGATCCCGGACTGTTCCCAGCCACCGCCGCGCGAACCGGACAACAGACTCCGGCACCGGCCGTGCCGGGGCCACCAGCACAGCCGCTCTCGGACACCGCGATCCCGCTGGGAACACCGACAGAAGGTGGTCCCGAGGTCAGTGTCGAACTGGAGACACTGCGTAAGCACACCGCCATCTTCGCCGGTTCCGGTTCCGGCAAAACGGTTCTCATCCGTCGCCTTCTCGAGGAGTGCGCACTCAAAGGCGTCTCGGCAATCGTGCTCGATCCCAACAACGACCTGTCGAGACTGGGCGTCGAGTGGCCCAGCGATGCTCGCACTTGGACGGGCGACGACGAAGCCAAGGCCTCGGACTACTTCTCCAACAGTGAGGTGGTCGTATGGACACCTCGCCGTAGTGCCGGTCGAGCGTTGAGCTTTCAGCCTTTACCGAATTTCGCGGAGGTCATCGACGATCCCGACGAGTTCGACTCCGCTGTGGAGAGTGCCTTGTCGTCGTTGGCTCCGCAGGCAATGGCAGTAGGCGGAACGGCCAAAAGTCGACAGATGATGGCAGTACTTCGTCAAGCGCTGGTCGACTTCGGCCACCGTTCCCAGGGAAACCTGGACGATTTCATCGACCTCCTCGAGAACTTCCCGGACGGCGCCAGCACCCTCAAGAACGGTGTGAAGATTGCTGCCGACCTCGCAGAGAACTTGAAAGCGTCCACGACCACCGATCCCTTGTTCGGCGGTGCGGGATCATCGGCGGATCCGGGGATGCTGCTCACTCCCAGCACAGGCAAAGGCGCACGAATCTCGGTCATCAACATGTCAGGGCTGACGACGGCATCGCAAAAGGAGAACTTCGTCAATCAGCTGCAGATGGCGCTGTTCGCATGGATCAAGAAGAACCCGGCCGGCGATAGGCCTCTCGGTGGATTGTTCGTGCTCGACGAGGCCCAGAACTTCGCCCCATCCGACCGAACGACGATCTGCCTCCACAGCACTCTTGCGCTGGTGTCACAGGCCAGGAAGTACGGATTGGGGATGGTCTTCGCGACCCAGGCACCGAAGGGTCTCAACAACAAGATCCCGGGAAACTGTGGCACACAGTTCTACGGTCGCCTCAACGCACCGGTACAAATCGAAGCTGCCAAGGAAGTTGCGCGGGTCAAGGGCGGCACAATCCCCGACATCGGCAAACTTCCCGCCGGCGAGTTCTATGCAGCGGTCGAGGAATCCTCGTTCGTGCGCACCAAAACCAGGCTGTGCCTGTCGTATCACCCGAAGAGTCCACCGACCGAAGAAGAGGTCATCCTCTTGGCACGAGGATGAGGCAAGCGGAACGGTTGCGCTGAAAACGTCAGCCCACGAAGACAACAGTGCCGTTGTGCGCGGCCTACCGTGAATCCGCTTGCTCGCCTACACACAACAAAGCCCCCGTCCGCGACAGCGAACGGGGGCTTTGTTGTGTACTGCTACTTACTTGGCCTTTTCGAGAACCTCTACCAGACGCCAGTGCTTCGTGGCGGACAGCGGGCGGGTCTCCATGAGCTGAACGCGGTCGCCTACACCGGCGACACCGTTCTCGTCATGAGCCTTGACCTTCGTGGTGCGACGGATGATCTTGCTGTAGAGAGGGTGCTTGACCCTGTCTTCGAGCTCGACCACGATCGTCTTCTCCATCTTGTCGGAGACGACATAGCCGATCCGAATCTTGCGGTTGTTGCGTGTTTCAGTCACTGTCTTTTCCTCGCTCATGCCGCGTCACCTGCAGTGTCCTCGGCAGGACCGGTGGCCAGACCGAGCTCGCGCTCACGCAACACCGTGTAGATACGAGCAATCTCGTGGCGTACTACGCGCAGGCGACGGTTGTTGTCCAACTGTCCGGTCGCCATCTGGAAGCGAAGGTTGAAGAGCTCTTCCTTCGACTCGCGCAGCTTGTTGACCAATTCTTCACCGGTGAGCTCACGGAGCTCTGCGGCTGGGGTTCCGGTAGCCATCAGAACTGCTCCTCCCGGGTGATAATGCGTGCCTTGATAGGCAGCTTGTGGATGGCGCGAGTAAGAGCCTCACGCGCAACGGTGTCGTCCGGGTATGAGAGCTCGAAGAGCACACGACCCGGCTTGACGTTCGCAATCCACCACTCGGGTGAACCCTTACCGGAACCCATGCGGGTCTCGGCAGGCTTCTTGGTGAGGGGGCGGTCCGGGAAGATGTTGATCCAGACCTTGCCACCACGCTTGATGTGGCGAGTGATCGCGATACGAGCAGCCTCGATCTGACGGTTCGTGATGTAGGCGGGCTCGAGAGCCTGAATGCCGTAGTCACCGAACGTCACAGCGGTTCCGCCCTTGGCGGCACCCGAACGTCGCGGGTGGTGCTGCTTGCGGTGTTTGACCCGCCGTGGGATCAACATCGTCAGCCCTCCTGTTTCGGCTCGGACGAGGCCGGAGCCTCGGCGGATGCAGCGCGACCGGCCTCAGTGCTGGTCGCGGTGGTGCCCGAGGCACCTGAGCGACGCGGACGTGACGGACGTTCGCGACGCGGGCGCTCGGGTCCGCCGGCAGCCGGAGCTGCAGCAGCGAGCTCGCGCTTGCCACCGACGATGTCGCCCTTGTAGATCCAGACCTTCACGCCGATACGACCGAAGGTGGTCTTGGCCTCGTACAGCCCGTAGTCGATATCCGCACGAAGAGTGTGCAGCGGCACACGGCCTTCGCGGTAGAACTCCGACCGGGACATCTCGGCGCCGCCGAGACGGCCGGAGCACTGGACACGGATGCCCTTGACGTTCGGCTGACGCATGGCCGACTGGATGGCCTTACGCATTGCGCGACGGAAAGCGACGCGGTTGCTGAGCTGCTCGGCAACACCCTGTGCCACGAGCTGAGCCTCGGACTCGGCGTTCTTGACCTCGAGGATGTTGAGCTGAACCTGCTTGCCGGTCAGCTTCTCGAGAGCTCCGCGGATGCGGTCCGCCTCGGCGCCACGACGGCCGATGACGATTCCCGGGCGTGCCGTGTGGATGTCCACGCGGACACGATCACGGGTGCGCTCGATTTCGACCTTCGCGATACCCGCGCGCTCCATGCCGGTGGCAAGAAGCTTGCGGATGGCGACGTCTTCCTTGACGTACTCCGAGTACTGCTTGTCTGCGTACCAACGCGACTTCCAGTCAGTGGTGATACCCAAGCGGAAGCCGTGCGGGTTGATTTTCTGACCCACTACTGAGCCCCTTCCTTGGACGCCTGGCCCTTACGACGGTTACGACTCGTTCCGCCGGTCTTGGGCAGGCTCTCGACGATCACCGTGATGTGACTCGTGCGCTTGCGGATCCGGAATGCCCGGCCCTGAGCGCGCGGCTGGAATCGCTTGAGGGTCGCGCCCTCGTCGACGAATGCAGTCGCCACGATCAGCGTGCTGGGATCGAGATCGAGGTTGTTCTCTGCGTTCGCCGCTGCTGAAGCGATCACCTTGGCGACCGGCTCGCTGGCTGCCTGTGGCGCGAACTTCAGGATGTTTAGCGCGTCCTCTACGGAGCGCCCGCGAACCATGTCCACGACACGACGAGCCTTCATCGGCGTCACGCGAACGTGCTTCGCGATTGCCTTTGCGGTCGGGTTGGCAGTCGGATTGGCGGTTTCGGTCTTACTCATCGCCTCTTCGCCTTCCGGTCGTCCTTGATATGACCCTTGAACGTACGGGTCGGTGCGAACTCTCCGAGCTTGTGTCCGACCATCGAGTCGGATACGAACACCGGCACGTGCTTGCGGCCGTCGTGCACCGCGAACGTGTGTCCGATGAAGTCGGGGAGAATTGTCGAGCGACGGGACCAGGTCTTGATGACCTGCTTGGTTCCCTTATCGTTCTGGACGTCAACCTTCGCGAGGAGGTGATCGTCTACGAACGGGCCTTTCTTCAGGCTGCGTGGCATTCTGAACTCCCTCCTAGCGCTTGTTCTTGCCGGTACGGCGACGACGGACGATGAGCTTGTCGCTCGCCTTCTTCCTACTGCGGGTACGGCCTTCGGCCTGTCCCCACGGGCTGACCGGGTGGCGGCCACCGGAGGTCTTACCCTCACCACCACCGTGCGGGTGGTCGACCGGGTTCATCACGACACCACGGACGGAGGGGCGCTTGCCCTTCCAACGCATGCGGCCGGCCTTGCCCCAGTTGATGTTCGACTGCTCGGCGTTGCCGACCTCGCCGACAGTTGCGCGGCAGCGCACGTCGACGCGACGGATTTCACCGGAAGGCATACGCAACGTGGCGTAGGCGCCTTCCTTACCGAGGAGCTGGATGCTCGCGCCGGCAGAACGTGCCATCTTCGCGCCGCCGCCCGGACGAAGCTCGACCGCGTGAATGGTCGTACCCGTCGGGATGTTGCGCATAGGCAGGTTGTTGCCCGGCTTGATGTCGGCGTTGGCGCCCGATTCGATCGGTGACCCCTGGACGATGCCCTTGGGTGCGACGATGTAGCGCTTCTCGCCGTCTGCGAAGTGCAGCAATGCGATGTTGGCTGTGCGGTTCGGGTCGTACTCGATGTGAGCGACCTTGGCCGGCACGCCGTCTTTGTCGTTGCGACGGAAATCGATCAGACGGTACGCGCGCTTGTGTCCGCCACCCTTGTGCCGGGTGGTGATACGACCGTGTGCGTTACGTCCACCGCGACCGTGCAGGGGGCGAACCAGCGACTTCTCGGGTGTGCTGCGAGTGATCTCCGCGAAATCGGAGACGCTCGAACCACGACGGCCCGGAGTGGTCGGCTTGTACTTACGGATTGCCATGAGTCTTCTCGTCCTCTATATCCGAAGAGTCCCAGTCGCTTACGCGACCGGACCTCCGAAGATCTCGATGGGCTTGCTGTCGGCGGAGAGCGTTACGAGCGCACGCTTGGTGTCTTTGCGCTTGCCGTAACCGAATCGGGTCCGCTTTCGCTTGCCCTGACGGTTCATCGTATTGACGCTGGTCACGGTGACGTCGAAAATCTTCTCGACAGCAATCTTGATCTGCGTCTTGTTCGAGTCCGGGTGCACCAGGAAGGTGTACGTTCCCTCTTCGATCAGTCCATAGGACTTCTCGGAGATGACCGGCGCCAGCAAGATGTCGCGGGGATCGGCGATGGTGGTCACTTGCTACCCTCCTCGTTCTTCGCAGGACCTGCGATGAACGTATTCAGCGCTTCCACGCTGAAGATGACGTCATCAGCTTCGAGCACGTCGTACGTGTTGAGCTGGTCGGGTGCAATGGGATGCACGCCGTCCAGGTTCTGGACGCTCTTCCACGCTGCGGTGTCTTCGCGGCCGACGACGAGCAGGACCTTTTTACGGTCCGAGAGCTCGGCGAGGAACGTTTTGGCACCCTTTGTGGAAGGAACCTGCCCGGCAACCAGTTCGGTGATGACGTGAATGCGCTCGCTGCGAGCCCGATCGGAGAGGGCACCGCGCAGAGCGGCAGCAATCATCTTCTTGGGTGTGCGCTGGCTGTAGTCACGCGGCTTCGGTCCGTGGACCGTGCCGCCGCCGACGAACTGAGGTGCACGCGTCGAGCCCTGACGGGCGCGACCGGTTCCCTTCTGACGGTATGGCTTCTTGCCGCCACCGCGAACCTCGCCACGAGTCTTCGTGGAGTGGGTTCCCTGACGAGCTGCTGCGAGCTGCGCAACGACGACCTGATGCAGGAGCGCGATGTTGGCAGGCGCGTCGAAGATTGCGGCAGGCAGATCAACGGTTCCGTTGGTCTTGCCGCCGAGCTCCTTGACGTTCAGCGTCAGGTTGGTTTCGGTCTTCTTGTCGAGGCTGGTCATGCCCGTGCACCACCCTTCAATGCAGACTTGACGATCACGACGTTGCCGCGACGGCCCGGGATTGCTCCCTTGATCAGCAGAAGCCCGTTCTCGCTGTCCACCTTGTGGACCGAGAGGTTCTGCGTGGTTACGCGATCGCCGCCCATACGTCCGGCCATGTTCTTTCCCTTGAACACGCGGCCGGGAGTAGCGCAGGCTCCGATGGATCCTGGGCGACGGTGCACAGCCTGTGTACCGTGGCTTGCTCCCTGACCCTTGAAGCCGTGACGCTTCATGGTTCCGGCGAAGCCTTTGCCCTTGCTGGTGCCGGTGACGTCGACGTATGCGCCGTCCTCGAACACTGCCGCAGTGAGTTCCTGGCCTACCTCGAACTTGGAGGCGTCGGCAACGCGGAATTCCACGACGTGACGACGGGGCGTAACGCCTGCCTTGTCGAACTGGCCGGTGATCGGCTTGTTGACCTTGCGCGGGTCGATTGCACCGAATGCGACCTGGACGGCGCTGTAGCCGTCGCGCTCCATGGTGCGGATCTGGGTGACCACGTTAGGGCCTGCCTTGATCACAGTCACCGGAACGACGCGGTTGTTCTCGTCGAAGACCTGGGTCATTCCGAGCTTGGTGCCCAGAATTCCTGTTGCAGGCCGATTCTTGTTATCAGTCATCGTTGTCTCCGCGCTCACTGGATGTTGACATCGACACTGGCAGGCAAATCGATGCGCATGAGCGCGTCGACCGTCTTCGGCGTCGGGTCGAGGATGTCAATGAGCCGCTTGTGAGTGCGCATCTCGAAGTGTTCGCGCGAATCCTTGTACTTGTGGGGCGAACGGATGACGCAGTACACGTTCTTTTCGGTCGGCAACGGCACCGGTCCGACGACGCGGGCACCCGTACGGGTGACCGTCTCGACGATCTTGCGTGCTGACGCATCGATCGCCTCATGGTCGTAGGCCTTGAGCCTGATGCGGATCTTCTGTCCCGCCACGCTTAGTGTCCTTTTCTTGCCGCTTGTCGTAGAACCGGCCGTTCGGCCCGCTCCACCTCGTATGCACAGTCCCCGAGTCCGGCCGACTCGGAAGCCGTCGAACTCGAACTGCCTTCGTGCTCACACGACGAACCGAACGTTGGCGATCAGGCGTTACCCGATCCGTTGCCGCTGTTCATCTGTCATGGTTCTCCGGTCCACGCGGTCGGGCGTGTCGTATTTCTACTCACATTTCGACCGTTGCTTCGTCATCTTCGACCCGGGGGTCTTCGCTTTCGAAGCTGCAGAACCGGACGCACTCACTCGGAGTGCTGATTCTTCGTGCTGCATTTTCGTAACACTTGATCCAACTGCTTGGAACTACTCACCTAGGTGCGGCCGCGAAAGACCGCGTCCCGTGTCCAGGCAACCCGACCAGTATGCCGCAGACATGACTCGAGCACAAATCAGGCCTGGTGCACATTCACTACTCGTTTTCCGAAGGAACTTACCGAACAGTAAGGTCGGACCATGAATTCGACGCTACCCGACACCGGACTCACCTATCGCGCCTGGCTACGGCTCCCACGGAACTCAATAGGATCGGCCGTGTTCTCGCTCGCGATGTGTGTGCGCGTGCCCTATTTCGGCTCTGTTCTCCCCCGCGTTCGCTCGATGGCTCCGGGCAAATGCACCGTGACGGCCCCGAAGTGGTGGGGAATCCGAAACCATCTCGGGACCTTTCACGCCATCGCCGCATGCAATCTCGCCGAAGCGGCCATGGGAATGCTCGCCGAGGCGACCGTGCCGACGACCCATCGCTGGATTCCCAAGGAGATGAACGTCCGCTATCTGGCGAAAGCCACCACATCGTTGACTGCTATCGCAGAGTTGGCCGAACTTCCCGACTTCGACGCGATCGACGACTACATCGAAGACGGGTTCGATCTCGTCGTTCCCGTATCCGTGACCGATGCACACGGACTCGAGGTGGTGCACGCCGACATCACGGTGTGGATCTCCCGCAACCGTTGAGTGATGCCGGAGACCGGAAGAGGCAATACTGCTCGTATGAAGAGGTTCGATGCCGTGGTCATCGGCGGCAGCGGTGAGGTCGGCCGATTGATCGCCTCCCTACTGGCCGCGGATGGCGACACGGTGCTCACTCTCGACCCGGTCGCCCCGACCACTGCAAGTCCCGGCATCGACCACCTCATCGGCGACATCGTCCACCCTGACGCCGAAGTACGAGCGGTGCTTCGAGCCACGCCGCTTGTCGTACTAGCGGTACCCGAATCGGTGGCGTTCGAGAGCGAATTGACCTTACTCGGCGCGCGCTCACTGCTGGTGGAGACTCTGTCCGTCAAGTCGGCGTTCGCCCAAAAAGTTGCCGGTGCCGACCCACCCGGCTCGATTGTGGGCATCAACCCCATGTTCGCTCCATCTCTCGGGATGAACGGCCGCCCAGTGGCCGCCGTGGTCCATCGCGGCGGCGGCGGAGTCGAGGACTTTCTCGGCCGAATCTCCGGCTGGGGCGGTCGAGTCGTGCGCGTCGACGCCGACCAGCACGATCGACTGGCCGCGGCGACACAGGCGCTGACCCACGCCACTGTGTTGGCCTTCGGTTCGGCTCTGGCGAAGCTAGAAGTGGACCCGAGATCGATCGATTCTCTCGCTCCACCGCCGGCTACCACGCTGCTCGCTCTTGTCGATCGCGTCGCCAGCGGTGAGCCGGAGGTGTACTGGGATGTTCAGGCAGGTAACCCCTACGCCGGGCGTGCCAGAACCGCGCTCGCCGAATCGCTCCGAGAATTGGACGAGATCGTCTCCTCCGAGTCCGAGACCGACTTCAGATCCTTCGTGGCGCAGGCCGGCACAGCCGTGCCGAACCACACTGCTTACCAGGCTCTGTGCACACGTCTTTTCGGTATCGTTCGTGGTACCGCACACGAGGGGGATCGATCATGATCGAGAAGCCGTCATTACCGGACTTCGACGCGGACGACGTCGTAGAGAGTGCCGTCGTGTCACGACTGGCAGGCAATTGGAACAAGCGGGCCATTGTCAAGAAGAGCGAGCCCGACCTCGACGATCTTTTCGACACCTCGAAGCACGACTACCCCGAGGCATTGATTCCGTTCGCCGACCACGACGTATACCGCACTCTTTCGGACATCACCAGAGCAAAGTTGCGAGCTTGGGGTTGGATCGCCTTCAACAAGAACGTCATGGACGTGGAACAGCATGTCGTACATCCGGGCTTTGCCCTGCTGGCTCAGGATGCGTTCGACATCGGCATGGGCGACATGACGGCGATCGCCGTCACGCAAGCCATGGTCGACGAGCAGTACCACACACTCATGCACCTGAATGCGAGCGCGCTGACGCGCCGCAAGAGGGGCTGGGCACTGCCGGATCGGTGCCTTCCACTCAGCGGCACAGTCCGCAGAAGGCACGCCACTCAGGCGAGTGCGGTCGATTCCAACGACGCTGCTCTCAATTCACTGGCATTCATGACGGTGGCCGAGATATCGATTACGTCCTACCTGAATCTGATCGAAGACAACGACATCATCCAACCGGTGAATCGCGCCACTGTCGCGCTACACAATCGAGACGAGTATTGCCATGCGTCGATCGCCGACGAGATGGCCGCCATTGTGTTCGAATCCTTGAATTCGGGAGATCGTCGGATATTTCTCGACGGTCTTGCCGACGGAATGGACGCATTTTCCAGCACCGATTTCTCGACTTGGTCTGCGATTCTCCACCAAGAAGGCATCGTCGGCGGGGATCTTATGCTGCGTGAAGTCGAGACGGACGGCAGTCGCAAGCAATTGGTTCAGGACTACGGCGGAATTCGATCATTGTGCAGGAAACTCGACATAGAAGACGAAATCGGTATCGATTGGGCTTAGACGCAAAATTGCGTTGGAGCAACCGGCAGGTAACGTTTCGGCGGGGTGCACCCGATGAGTGACGTGAAGGATGCCCCTCACAATTTGCTCCACTGCCCTTCTGCCCGCTCCAGAACCGACCGCACGGAGTATCGATGCCCTTATCCGAGGACGTAGCTGTACTTGTGGAGGACGTCCACAAATCGTTCGGTGACGTTCATGCGCTCCGCGGGATCAGTTTCTCGGCACCCAAAGGGACGGTTCTCGGAATCCTCGGCCCGAACGGCGCCGGTAAGACCACCGTTGTCAAGGTCCTCTCGACACTGCTCAGCCCGGACACGGGACGAGCTCTGGTCGCCGGACACGACGTCGTCACCGATGCCGCATCGGTGCGTCGGTCGATCATGATGACCGGCCAGTATGCGGCGCTCGACGACACCTTGTCAGGCCGAGAGAACATCGAATTGTTCGGCCGTCTGATGGGATTGGACAAGAAGGCATCGAAGACGCGGGCACTCGCACTTCTCGAAGAGTTCGATCTGGCCGACACCGGCAAGCGACCCGTCCGGGGCTATTCCGGTGGCATGCGTCGACGAATCGACATCGCGTGCGGTCTCGTCGTCCGTCCCCAGGTCGTGTTTCTGGACGAGCCGACTACCGGACTCGATCCCCGGAGCCGCCAGGGAGTCTGGTCGCTCGTGGAAGCGCTGAAAGCACAGGGAATCACGGTCCTGCTCACCACTCAATATCTCGAGGAAGCCGATGTATTGAGCGACAACATCATCGTCATCGACAAGGGCACCGTCATCGCTGAGGGAACCTCGGACGAGTTGAAAGCTCGAACCGGTGGCAGCTACTGCGAAGTGGTCCCCCTCGACCCGTCGCAGTTGCAGCATGTGGCCCACGTGCTCGGCGAACTCCTTCCCCCCGCTAATCGCGTCGACCTCGGTCCGGAAGCGGTGCAGCTCTCGGTCCCTGCCCCGGACGGTGCTGCAACTTTGTCCGAAATCCTGCGACGCATCGACACCGCTGGAATCGCCCTCGCCGACATCGCACTTCGCCGTCCCTCGCTCGATGATGTCTTCCTCACTCTGACCGGCCACTCACATTCGAGTGATGAAGAGGTTCCGGTTTCGACCGAGGTCGGACCGCCTACGCCCCCAACTACCCGGACCGAGTCCGAAGTCGAGTACCGATGACGGCGACGAGCGCACGCACGCGTGTATCCGGTTCGGACCTTGTCAGCGGTTCTTCGATGTCCACTACCTCGGTCCGACGACAGGGCCGGCCGTCCGGCTTCGTGCAATGGCAGGTCCTGACGGCTCGGTCGGTATGGACAATGGTGCGCCACGGCGAGCTCGTGGTGGCGGTCGTTGCACCGCTCATCTTCACCGTCGGCTTCTACCTGCCACTCAAGTTCGTCATGCAACTTCAGGGTATCGATTACGCCCAGTTCTTGATGCCGATCATCGTGCTCCAGGCGATGGCCTTCACAGCGATCTCAGCGTCGCAACGTGCTTCGTCCGAATCGTTGAGTGGGCTCAATATGCGATTGCAGACCATGCCAGTAGTAGGCGCAGTGCCGCTGGTGTCACGGATCTCGTCCGGAGTCGTCCGATCGGTGGTGTCGCTGACGGCTGCCCTCTCATTCGGTTACGTCATCGGCTTCCGGTTCAGTGCGGGGTTGGGACAGGCCGTCCTGTTTTGCGCGTTCGCGTTGGCGATCAGCACGATGCTCTCGATCGGCGCAGACGCGATCGGCACTCTGTCGAAGAGTCCGGAATCGACCAGCCAAATGCTCACGCTTCCCCAGTTGATCCTCGGGATGGCTTCGTGCGGCTTCGTTCCCGAATCGGGGTTTCCCGAATGGATCCGACCCTGGGTGCGGAATCAGCCGATCTCCCAATTTTCGTTCTCGATGCGCGACATGGCCGAGGGCGGCGTCAGTTTCCACGTACTGTTTCCCTCGCTCATATGGATTTTTGGATTGCTAGCGGTATTCATTCCCCTGGCCATGTGGGCTAGTTCGAGGCGCTCATGACTGCCTCATCCATCGCGCCCGGTAGCACCCCGCCGGTAAGCCGATTGACGTTCCCGGAGCCGACCCTCGACTATGCCGAGAATTCTGCCCGCGCACTATGGGCGCACAGTCTGATTCAGTGCAAGCGGCTTCTCATCCGATGGACTCGCGATCCGTCGACGATGATTCAGGCACTGCTCTACCCTGCCTTGACGCTCCTCATGTTCAGGATCGTGCTCGGCAACTCGATCTCCGCCGCGACGGGCTCACCGAGCGTGTACGGGACGGTTCCTATGATCGCGCTGGTCGGTGCGATGTTCGGATCGATTGTCAGTGCCGTCGGCTTGAAGGGCGAGAAGACGAGCGGCCTGCTCAGTCGGTTCGCGACTACGCCCACCCACCGAGCATCCGGCCTGGCCGGACGCATGATGGCCGAGGCCATTCGGGTGTTTGCGACGACGATCGTCATCGTCGCGGTGGGGATGGTCCTCGGTTTCCGCTTCAATCAGGGAATTCCGTCTGCCATCGCGCTCTTACTGCTACCGATTGCGTTCGGGATCGGCTTCGCGGTCATGGTGACATTCCTCGCCACCGTCGCTGGTCAAACTCCTCTCGTGGAGGTCGTCTCTATTGGCTGCACGTTGCTGATGTTCTTCAATTCCGGATTCGTTCCAGTCGCTGCGTACCCACCGTGGCTCCAGCCCGTCGTAGCCGCTCAGCCCATGTCGTGCGCGGTAGATGCGATGCGCGGCCTATCGCTGGGTGGGCCGGTGTTGGTTCCGGTGTTGCAGACACTCGCGTGGGCGGTGGGCATGGTCGCGGTTTTTCTGTACCCCGCAATCCGAGGATACAAGCGTGCGGCCGAGACTGGATAGTAGGTAAAAGTTCACTTATCAACGCTTTCAGGTTGTTTTAGCTGCACCCGGCGCTGTTATCGTGAGAGACGAACCGGAGACGAACCTCGCCTCTGGTTTTTGCTTTGAGCGCTACCTCCCAGTAGTAGAACCGAACGAAAGGTCGTTGTACGTGCCGAAACACAGAGGCAGGGTCGCCATAGCTCTCGCGTCCGCGGCGTTGATCTCGTTGGGCAGTACAGCAGTGGCGGCTCCGTCTGCAGTGGCCGATATTTCGGGGTCCCCGTTGCCGCCCGAGTTCTCGGACATGGGACCGGCTCCGGCAGGCGCGAACGACTGGTCATGCGTCCCATCCGAAGCGCACCCCCTTCCGGTGGTACTCGTACATGGCACCGGTGCGGATATGGCCACGACGTGGCAGACAATGGCGCCTGCATTAGCCGCCGAAGGCTACTGCGTGTACGCACTCGACTACGGTGCCGTGCGGACGTTACTCGACCCTGACCAAGTGATCTGGGGTCTCGGAGATATACCAGCATCGGCAGCGCGTTTGGCTACGTTCATCGACGCGGTACTTGCTCGAACGGGCGCGCCGAAGGTAGACATCGTCGGTCATTCGCAGGGCGGAACCGTTGCCCGCCAGTATCTGAAGTTCAACGGTGGTGTCGACGATGTCAATCCTTCCAGCAGCAAGGTTGAGAACCTGGTGACGCTGGGTGGCACCAATCATGGGACCAACTTCGGTGGTATCGAGCAGATGTACCTGATCCTCGCCGCTGCTGGATTGGATCAGACGATCATCTCGGAAGTACTTTTCGGCCTGACCGGACTCGGCACTGCCGGTCGTCAGCAATTGATCGGCTCTCCCACCCTGCAACGACTCAATGCAGGCGGCGAAGTCGAACCGGGAGTGCGGTACACGGTAGTGGGCACCAAGTTCGACAAAGTCGTCACACCTCCGGAGAGAACTTTCCTCGATCCGAGCGGTTCAGCCGAGGTCCGGAATATGTGGGTTCAGGACGGCTGTGAGTCCAACGTAGTTCCGCATCAAGGTTTGACCTTCGATGACCGCGTTACCTACATCGTCCAATCCGCGCTCGATCCGACCTTCTCGACCGAGAACGCAGCACCGTGTTCCTGACAGGACAGTAGCGGTATATTTCCCGCCGACATGAAAAAGGCCCCATCCGTAGATTTCCCGGATGGGGCCTTTCTTATTCTTTGGATCTCTGCTGTCAGACCCCGAGCGACCGTGCGAGTACGGGCCACGAGTTCTTCAGATCGTCCTGCCAGTAACCCCACGAGTGGCTCCCGGAATCACGGAAGTTGAACGTGGCAGGGATACCCAGTTCGCCCAAACGGTTGGCCATGTTGTGGGTGCAGTAGTTCGTGGCAGCTTCGATGACTCCACCGACGATGACCTGGTTCGCCAAGGTGCCCGGCTTCCCGTTGATCTCGGGACCATTCAGGTTGTCGTATTGCCCGGGCAATCCGTTGCCATTGGAGATGTAAAGCTCGAGGCCGCGAAGGCCTTCAGCGTGTACATAAGGATCGTTGTCGGCCCACATCGGATCGGTGGGCGGCCCCCACATGTTCAGTGTGTCGCCTCCACCCCACGTTTCGGTGGTGAGCTTGACGAACTGCTGGCCGATCGGATCGCTGGTCTGAGCGCAACCACTGTATGCGGCTACACCCTTGTAGAGCCCCGGCGCATTGATCGCCAACTGCATAACCGAGGTGCCCGACGAAGACACACCGGCAATCGAATTCACGCCGTTCGTGCCGAGACCTGCATCGATCAGCGGGGGTAGTTCTTCGGTGAGGAACGTAGTCCACTTGTTGACACCGAGAACTGGGTCGGCCTGCTTCCAGTCGGTGTAGTAGCTCCACTTGCCACCGACTGGCGAGACCACGTTGACGTTCTTGTCTGCAAAGAAGTCGATCGCATCCGTGCGGTAGCGCCAGGTTGCGCTGTCTTCACCGCCGCCCGCTCCATTGAGGAGGTAGAGAGTGGGGCGAGGAACGCTCGTGTCGGCCGGTCGCCATACGTCGAGCGGCACTTCCTTGTCCATCGCAGCGGAATAGACATAGACAATCAAATGCTGATCGTCCATGACCTTGGTGTGGGTTATCTTCGAGCCGTTGGGTGCGCTCGGGTAGGCGTAGAGGTCTCCGTTGTCGGTGACTGGATCGGCCGAAGCCGTGAAACCACTTGCGGCAAGCGGCAGCAGAGCCATTGCCGCGGCCGCCACTGCTAACTTGGCACCCCTCGCCGAGGGACGTGAATTGACTCTCCGCATAAATCGATTACCTAACTTGTCGGACATACCCTTGTGTGGGGATGCTGTCGGCCGTGCAACCTGCTGACGCGCAGGAACTACGTCGATCCCCCCCGCGCACTGCACTAGCCGCAGAGTTTATCGTGTCTGTCTCATCACCCGTTACGCCCGTCGCTCGTATTCAGGTACGCGTTCAGGATTGGCCCGACCAGCGCGAGGGCCTCCGCACCGGTCATATCCTCGTGAGCCGCATCGACAACGACCTCCCTGACCTCGACTACATGATCGGTCCATTGTGCGGCCGCCTCGACATCCTCGGGATGCGTTCTACCCGCAGTGAAGTAGAGCAGCGGCACATCGAGACGTGCAGGCTTGTAGTCGTTTATCTGGCCAGGAGACGCGACTGCACTCTTGTAGACCGAATGCACCTGTCCCACAGATAGTTCTACCGGACCTTGAACGATTGCAGCGGCGGCCCGAGTAGCCTGTTCGGTGGACAGTACGGTCGGTGTCGACTCATCTTCCTCGATCACGCCCACCGGAACGAGTAAGGACTTCAACTCCGCCTCGAACTCGCTTCGTTCGATGTGCAACACCGAATCCATCATCGTCAACGTCACCGTGTCCCCTGCTTCGCGTAACTGGGCTGCCATCGCATGCGCGATGACACCGCCGAGCGACCATCCAAGAAGGTGATAAGGCCCCGTCGGGCGCACACGACGGACTTCGACGACGTATCGGGCCGCGTACTCGTGAATCGAAGTCGGTACCTCCTCCGACATCGAGAGTCCCGGAGATTGAAGTCCGTAGAGGGGGCGGTCTTCATCCAGGAAGGACATCAGCCCCGCATACGGCCATGCGAATCCGAGCATCGGATGAACGCAGAATACAGGCGCAACATCTCCGTGGTCGCGAATCAGAAGAAGAATGTCGAGTGCATCGCCGGCAGAATGTGTTGCCTCGCTATCGAATTCGTCGATCCTCCTGGCCAAGTCCTCGACTGTCCGATCAGTGAAGAACCACTGCACTCGAACATCGGACGTAGCTACCCTACGAAGCCGAGCGACCGCTTGCGTTGCGATGAGTGAGTTGCCGCCCAACTCGAAGAAGTCGTCGTCGAGCCCCACCCGATCGACATCGAGCACATCCTCGAACACACTCGCCACCACGGACTCCGACTCCGACACCGGCGCGCGGAACTGGCGCACCACAGCGGCAGGCTCCGGCAAAGCCGCACGATCCAACTTCCCCACCGGAGTCAACGGCAACTCGTCGAGAGCGACTACCTGCGAAGGCACCATGTGTCGCGGCAACCGCTCCTTCACCCACCCCCGAATCTCCAACACATCCAGATCCGAACCCGCAGCAGGCAACACATACGACACCAGCACCGTCGCACCCGCCACTCCCTGCTCCCCCGAGCGCGCGACCGTCACCGCGAACTCGACCCCCGGATGCGAGGTCACCACAGCATCGATCTCACCCAACTCGATCCGGAAACCACGCACCTTCACCTGAAAATCACTGCGCCCCACATACTCGATCGAAATGGGCTCACCGCGGTCGTCGCCGATCCACCTCACCACGTCGCCGGTGCGATACATCCGGGAACCATCGACACCGAAGGGATTCGCTAAGAATCGCTCCGAAGTGAGGCTGCATCGGCGGTGGTAACCGCGCGCCAATTGCATTCCAGCCAAATATAATTCACCGGAGACGCCGATCGGAACCGGCTGGAGTCCACCGTCCAACACCAGGGCGGACATCCCGCGGATCGGCGCACCGATCGAGACCACATCCCCCGCCACCAACGCATCCGAAATATTGGACATAATCGTCGTCTCCGTCGGACCATACCCATTGAAAAACTCACGAACACCACCA